>JAPLFL010000089.1 GCA_026390695.1 Candidatus Kapaibacterium sp.
AGGCGGCGCAAACGAAGGCAAAGCAGCCGTAAAAGCAGTTTGATCAACGATTAATTCGCTCTGAAACAGATAAGCCTGTGCAAGAGCTTCGTCATAAGACTTGGAAAACTTCTTTGTAACCATAATAAACTCCAATAAAATATAATAAAAACAATTAATAATATAAAAATATAAAGAAGAAAGCATAAAATCATATATAAATAACTCGTGAAACTCCGTAGGAAGCTCGTGAAACTCCGTAGAACGCTCGTGAAACTCCGTAGAACGCTCGTGAAACTCCGTAGAAAGCTCGTGAAACTCCGTAGAAAGCTCGTGAAACTCCGTAGAAAGCTCGTGAAACTCCGTAGAAAGCTCGTGAAACTCCGTGGAAAGCTCGTGAAACTCCGTGGAACCCTCGTGAAATATTCTTTTTGAATGTTTCAGCATTTCATTTTGAAATTAGAATGTATTTTTTTGTGAGAACATGATTCTCATAAATAACTATTTTATTTTGAGAGAATCAATGATTCTTTTTTAAAGATAATTTATATTTTCAAATAACTTTTAAATCATTTCTTACGAAGCCAGCGGAGCTTCGAAAGGAAAATATTGATTATTTAATAATAGTTATTGGCTTTGTGATAGTTCCAGTTTTTTTCCTTCCGTCGAATGTTCCATCCGATGTGTTCCTGTGCTTTTATCGTTGGATAAAACATCCAACAATAGGAAACTTTTAAAATAGAACTTATATTATCTGGCTCTTTAAAATATTCTTTAATGTAAATTCAAGCATATCTTTGGCATTTTTTTCAACAGGATCTTCATGTCCAGCATAAATAAACTCAATTTCCATTTTACAAAATCTTTTCATCACTTCAACAAAATCTTTTGTATAAGTGCCACCGGCGGATTTTATATTTATGGGCGTATCACCCGAGAATAGCGCTTTTTCTTCTTTAACATAGAAACAGACGGAATCATTGGAATGCCCTGGTGTATGGATTACTAACGCATCTTTATCACCTATTTTTAAATGTAAACCATCATTAAGTAAAATATCTGTGCAGGGTATTTTTGTAAAGCTATAAATAATAGGATTATATTTCTTCTTTAGAATCGATAATCCCCCGGCATGATCAAAATGTTCATGCGTAATTAATATTTGCTCTATCCTTTTTTTGCCTACTCCTGTAGAAATAGTCTCAATTTCATTTATAATATGCTCACCATCGGTTCCGACATCAATTAATGTATTTTTATCCTCTAAGGTATTCCAATTTCCGCGAACCAGATAAACATTGCAAGAATATAAGGTTGGATGTTTTGTTAATTTAGTTACACGCATCTGTGATAAAAGTTCTCAATTGAAAGTTATTAAGTTGATAAAATTAATGGCTTATATGGTTTTGATCATTTTTTAAAATTAATGTGTTTATTAACTGATCTTTCGATATAAATTAGCATCCGATACAATTTTTTCAAATTGATGTTTATTTTCATCTGGCATTGGCTGAGTTTGTTCAGTAACAAATAGCCCGCCTTTGGCTAAAACAGAATGATACATATTGATTACCTTAATTCTATCTTCCGGTTGAAAATGCAAGAGGACGTTTTTACAAATAATTAAATTATAATCATCACGGAAAGGTTGAAGTTCCAAAAGATCATGTTTTTTAAAGACCACTCTATTTTTAATCTGGCTATCAATTTCCATAATTCCATCTTCATCTTCAGCTTTATGGAAATATTTCTGAAAATACTCAATTGGGATACGCGATAAATCTCCTTCGGGATATTTACCATTAGTAATAATTTTTCCGAAAGTATCCGATTCGTCAATATCAGTAGCATCAATCATCACATTCTTATAAGCGAAAAATCCCATTTTTTCTGCTAATAGAATTGCAAAAGTATATGGTTCCTGACCCATTGCACATCCGGCATCCCAAATTCTGATCTGTCTTAACCCCTGAATGTCAGGTAATAAAAAATTTACAGCATGTTGAAGTGTATGAACATCACGAAAGAAAAAAGTAAACGCCATTTAATGCCAATCTTATTATATAATTATTAATGTTTAAAGTGTCTCATTCCTGTAAATACCATTGCAATACCATTTTCGTCGGCAACTTGAATAACTTCATTATCACGAACTGATCCTCCCGGTTGAATAACTGCAGTCGCACCTGCCTCAACAGCCATAAGAAGTCCATCTGCAAAAGGGAAAAATGCGTCAGAAGCCATTGCAGAACCTTTGAGATCAAGTCCCATCATTTTAGCTTTTTCGATAGCAATTCTCGATGAATCAACCCGCGACATTTGACCGGCTCCAATACCGAGAGTTCTGTCTTTATTAGCATAGACAATAGTGTTTGATTTAACATGTTTAGCAATTGTCCAGGCAAACATCAGGGCTTTGTATTCTTCTTCAGTAGGTTGCCTTTTAGTTACGACTTTTAGATTATCTTTATCCACAAGTAATTTATCAGATTGCTGAAAAAGTACTCCACCTGCAACAGCACGGAAATCATAATTATTTTCTATTTTAAGGTTTTCATAATTAATTCTTATCAAGCGTCTGTCCTTTTTCTTAGATAGAAGTTCGAGGGCTTCATCTGTGTAATCAGGAGCGATAATAACTTCGGAAAAAATTCCATGGATCACTTTTGCAGTATCTAAATCCATGATCCTATTCACTGCAAAAATGCCACCAAAAGCGGATACATTGTCTGTTGAAAGAGCTTTGTTGTAAGCATCTATAAGATTCTCCCCCACACCAACTCCACAGGGATTTGTATGTTTTATAATAATAAAAGCAGGATCAGAAAATTCCGAACATAATTTGGATGCACCGTCAATATCAAGGATATTATTATATGAAAGTTCTTTACCATGAAGCTTTTGATAAATTTTCTCGAAGTTACCATAGAATGATGCTAACTGATGCGGATTTTCGCCATATCTCAAACCTTGGTAAACTTTCATTGGAACAGCGAATTTATCCGGAATTCCAATTTCATTAGTTTTATTAAAATATCCACTGATCAGTGAATCATAGTAAGCAGTGTGGCTAAAAACATCTCCAGCAAGATTACAGCGATAATCAGTTCCAATGCAGAGATTATTCTCAATCAACATTTTTAATATTTCATCGTATCTTGCGGGATTAACCACTGGAGCAGTCCATTTATAATTCTTTGCAGCAGATCGCAACATGGTCGGGCCGCCTATATCAATATTTTCTATTAGTTCATCGTGTTCCACACCCACTTTTGATAAGGTCTCCTCGAAAGGATAAAGATTAACAATTAGAAGATCAATGGACGAAATCCCGTGTTTTGTGAGTTGTTCAAGATGTTCATGTTTCCCAAGGTCAGCCAAGAGACCGGCATGAATGATTGGATGCAGTGTTTTTACGCGGCCATCAAGTATTTCAGGAAAAGAAATAAGATCACTGACATTCAAAACATTGATACCTGATTTTTTCAAAAGAGTAGCGGTTCCTCCGGTTGAATAAATATCAATACCCAGCTCTGAGAGCTTAGATGCGAATTCAACAATACCATTTTTATCGGAAACCGAGATGAGAGCTTTTTTAATTTGATGTGTTTCTGGTGTTTTCATTTATTGCCTCAGTTTATAAAATACAAAATTACGAATAAGTTTGTAAAGAATGTAAAGATAGTTTTGCTTCTTCTATTAGATAAAAGGATCCTACGACAATAAGTGGTTCATCGAGACCCATACTAAATTTAATGGCTGTTTCAATATCAGAAATTTTAACAATTGGGTTAAATTTCATGTTTAATGCAATTGCCTCGAGTTCAGAAATAGATGCAGCTCTTTCGATTTTTGGCTTACATAAGATTAACTTGTTAACTATTAATTTTAGAGGCAATAACATTTTATCAATATTCTTATCTGCCATGGCTCCGAATATTATATTCCACCTCAAACTTTTATATTCAGATTTAAGTATTGTATCGACAAGTGCCGTCAAACCGGCTGGATTATGTGAAACATCCATAATAATCGGTGGATTTTTTCGTAAAAGCTCTATCCGAGAAGACAAGCCACTGTTTTTGGTTAAATTAGTTAATGATTTTTGAATTAATTCAACTCCAATCTTACTATGTGGAATCAAAATTTCCATAGCTGAAAGCGCAGTTTGCAGGTTTAATAATTGATGATAACCAGAAAGAGGAACGTTCAAATCTTTATATCTATTATTTCTGGTAACAACTGAAGCAGTCATTGAAAGATCATCATGTATTTTAGCTATTCTCCCTTTTGAAACTTCTTTCACAAAAAATAATTGACTTTGATTTTGATCAGCAATATTTTGAAAAATTCTTTTTAACGAAATCCGGGATTCAGCAACCAAGGCAGGTATGGAATGTTTTATTATTCCTGCTTTCTCAAAGGCTATTTTCTTTAATGTATTACCAAGATATTGCTGATGATCTTTATCAATTTTTGTAATAATCGAAAGAATCGGACTAATCACATTTGTTGAATCGAATCTCCCTCCTAATCCTGCTTCAATTAATGCAAAATCAACTTTATTTTCCGAGAAATATTTAAAAGCAAGAGCCGTTGTAATTTCAAAAAAAGTGCAATTAAGGCTTCTGTTCAATCTTAGCAAATCTTCGGAAATCTGGATTAAATCTTCATCGGAAATTTTCTTGCCATTTATTCTAACTCTTTCATTAAACTTAATTATATGCGGAGATGTGTAAAGTCCAACTTTATATCCTGCTTCAGTTAGGATAGAAGCTACTATTGAGCAGACTGATCCTTTACCGTTTGTTCCGGCAACGTGTATGGATTTGAAATTATTTTGCGGATTATCCAACAAATTCAATAATGCCGTTGTTCTCTCCAGACCAGGCTTTATACCAAATCTGTGCAGGCTGTATAATCGATTTAAAATGTTTTCTTTTGAATTATTCAATTCCTCTTTGCCCTTAAATCCTGAATCATACCTTCAAAGTCCTTATCGGTCAGATAATATTTATTATTACAATAACGACAAACTGCTTCGTTGTGACCCTCAACTTTCATTGATTTTACCTCATCCAGTCCCAGTGTCATGATTCTTGTTACAAACTGTTCTTTGGAACAGCGACAGAAGAAATCCACAGGTACAGAACTTAGAATATTAAATTCAAAAGGTAATACTTCTTTCATTATTTCAGGAACTAACATTTCCCGCTCAATATATTGACTAAGTTTCTCCATTTCTGTCATAGAGTCAACTATTTTCTGCAAATCACTATCGGTGGCTCCGGGCATAGCTTGAACAAGCAATCCTCCTGATGACTTTACCGTGCCATCATCGTCAAAGTCAACATCGAGAATGACAGAAGTAGGAATTTGTTCGGATTGAATAAAGTAATAGGCTAAATCGGTAGCAATATCTCCCCTCTGAAGCGGAACCACTCCAGATATGGGTTCGGTATTATTAAATAATATTCTCGATACATTTAGTAGTCCTAATCCAAGAGCATCTTCAAGTCGATTTATCTCAGTTTCAATTCTTTTATGATCGTAATCAACATAACTGCGTATTTCACCATTTTGAGATGCTTCAGCATAAACTTTCGAGATAACACCATTAGAATTGGTCTCCAAAATTATTCGCTCTTCTCCTTTAAGAAAAGAAGCCAATAGTGATGCTGCAGACATAGCTCTACTTTGAAAAAATGCCGGAACGATAGATAATTCATGCTTGGCTTGTGCAGTTTTGGTGGCAGTTGAATTTACTATTAGCGAACAACGGAATTTACCGTCCACAGATATAACCCTGACTACTCTATCTCTAAATTTATACTTCTTTTTAAGCTCTTCTACACTTAATTTCATTTCTTTTTAGCCCTAAATGTTTCTTTATGTAAATCGGAAAGGATTTGTAACGCTTGAACCGGCGTTATATTATTTACATCAACTTCTCTGAGTTTATCTCTAAGCTCATCATCCCTTATTTCAAAAATTGCAAGCTGCTCTGGTAGCCCTTTTGATTTAATTACCTTGATTGCACTTGTATCAGCTTTTGGCGTAGTGCTTGTGTCAGTTCCAGATTCAAGTGAGTGCATAATCTCATTGGCTCTATCGATAACATCAACTGGTAATCCTGCAAGCTGTGCTACATGAATACCAAATGAATGATCACTACCACCGGCAGCGACTTTATGAGAAAATATTATTGTCTCACCTGTTTCAATTACTTCAACCCTGTAATTTTTTATTCTTTCATAACGTAGCGCTAATTCATTCAATTCGTGATAATGTGTAGCAAATATAGTTTTCGCTCTAATTACATTATGAATATATTCACTTATTGCCCAGGCAATAGAAATCCCGTCGAAAGTAGCAGTGCCTCTGCCTAATTCATCTAAGAGAATCAGACTTTTTTGAGTTGCATTATTAATAATGTTAGCAAGCTCCTGCATTTCAATTAAAAAGGTGCTCTCACCCGCACTGATATTATCTTGAGCACCAACCCGAGTAAATATTCTATCAATCATTCCGAATTTAGCTGAATATGCGGGCACAAAACATCCTATCTGCCCTAAAAGAACGATCAGAGCTGTTTGTCTAAGGTAGCATGACTTTCCAGCCATGTTAGGTCCGGTTATTATATGTATTTGTTCATCAGTTAAATCAAGATGTATTGAATTTGATGTATATGATTCACCTTGCCCCAAAAGTCGCTCCACAACCGGATGGCGACCATCTATTATATCTAATGATTCAGATTCATCGATTTTCGGTTCTGTATATTGATAATCAATTGAAACTTGTGCGAAGCTCTGAAGGCAATCCAAAGTTGCAAGAAGCTGTGCATTTTCCTGAACCTGAGAAGTGAATTCTGCAATTTTTGATCTCAACAGCCCGAACAGCTCTGATTCAAGTGAACTAATCTTTTCTTCCGCAGCTAAAATTTTTTCTTCAAATTCTTTTAATTCCGGTGTTGTGTATCTTTCAGCATTAGCTAATGTTTGCTTACGCTGAAAATTTTCAGGTGCTTTCACGCTATTTGCACGGGAAATTTCGATATAGTATCCGAAAACAGACGTAAAACCAACACGCAGATTAGAAATACCGCTCGAACGGCGCTGCAATTCCTGATATGAGTCCAGCCAGTTTTTAGCCGAAAATTTAGCATCAATATAAGAATCAAGTTCAGCAGAGTAATTTTGACGAAATATATTCGCAGAGCCAAAAGTAATTGATGGCTCATCAATAATTGCATTTGTAATTAACTGAACAATTTCTTTTAGATCATCTAATTTATCTGCAATTGCATTAAGCTGCGTGCAGGACATAAGAATCAGCAATGATTTTATTTCCGGTATTAATGCCAAACTATTTTTAAGAGCGACTATATCACGTGGATTTGCCCTACCAGTGCATACCTTGGAGATTATACGTTCCAAATCGGATATATCGCCCATAATAACTTGCAATCTTTGTCTTTCATTATCATTATTATATAATGCACGAACAGCTAATAATCTGTTTCTGATCGATCTAATATTTCTAAGCGGCCTAACAAGCCACTTTTTGAACATACGGCTTCCTGCAGCAGTAAGTGTTTTATCAAGAATTGATATAAGTGATCCATCTCGCCCAGAATCATTATTTGAAAAAGTAATCTCAAGATTACGTCTGGTGGCATAATCAAGCTGCATGTAATCCGAAGGGTCATAAATTCTGATTTTATTAAGATGAGCAAGATATGTGGACTGAGTTTCGCTAATATAGTGTAATACAGCTCCGGCAGCAATTATTCCAGCTGTGAAATATTCAATACCAAATCCTTTCAATCCTTTTGTTTTAAAGTGTCGAATTAAATTCTCACGACCGAAATTTTCCTCAAATATCCAGTCCTCGAGCTTGGTTACAGCAGGTTTAAATGATAATTCTTTGATAATATCATTCATTAATTCCTTCTGAGCTTTTGAAATGATTATTTCGGATGGTGCTAAAGATTCGAGTATATCGGCTGCTTTTGAAATTTCTGTTTCACAAATCTGGTATTCACCAGTTGAAATATCTGCAAAAGATAAACCCAAAAGCTCTTCTTTGACTTTGTTGGAATGGAACACCAATGCGCAGACATAATTATTTTTCTTTGTATCAAGTAATTTATCATACATTGCAACACCGGGTGTCACTACTTCAATCACATCCCGTCTGACTATACCACGAGCTAATTTTGGGTCTTCCAATTGTTCACAAACAGCAACCCTGTAACCCCCACGAACAAGTTTAGGAAGATAATTTTCAAGCTGATGATGAGGGAAACCTGCAAGCGGCATATCTCCGGCTGAACCGTTATTGCGTTTAGTAAGAATTATTCCGCAAACCTTAGAGCAAATCAAAGCGTCATCGAAAAATGTCTCAAAGAAATCACCCATTCTGAACAGAAGCACTGTTTCAGGATATTTTGATTTTATTTGATGATACTGACGCATCAATGGAGTTTGAGTATCTTTCATTTATTACCTGAATATATATTTTTCAAATTCAAATCGGTTATTATAAAAAAGTGAACATTTAAAATTTTGCATTCTTCATTTTACATTTTGAATTAATCTCACTCTTTCGGAGTACCCAATCCGCCCATCCGTCCCTCAATGAAAGCCACTCTTTTCATAATATAATCAGTAGGTTTATCCGGTGTCCAGCGATGAGGATTCGGAAGTACAGCCACCAATAATGCTGCTTCCCGTCTGTCAATGGAAGATGCGGATTTCCCGAAATATCTTTGCGAAGCCGCTTCCACACCGTAAAGACCATCACCAAATTCGACAGCATTTGCATACATTTCAAGAATTCGCTTTTTTCCCCAAACATCTTCGATCAAAACCGTAAAATAAACTTCAAATGCTTTTCTTACATAATTTCGGCTATGCCATAAAAAAACATTTTTTGAAGTTTGCATCGAAATAGTAGAAGCACCGCGCTTCTTCTTACCTTTGTGAGCTTCATTATAACGTTGAGCATTTCGGATAGCATCCCAATCAAAGCCATTATGACGCATAAATCTACCATCCTCTGCCGACATTAATGCTCTGAAAAAATTCGGTGAAATCTCCGAATAGTTCACCCATTCCCTGTTAATTCCAATTAGTCCAGTATCAAAAATATCTGCAAAAATATTAATTATCATAACAGGAGTGATTGGCAGAGGAGAATATTTCAAAATGAAAACCCAAATAAGAGATAATGAAATCAAGAATGTAATTATTTTATATATCAAAAGAAATATTCGTTTCATAGCTTTAGCGGTATCAATCGCTCAAAATTCAGTTGCAGAGTTAATTATATAAAAAAGGGCGAGTTAATCCCGCCCGTTTGCAATTTAATTATTTTTCCTATTAAAAAAAAAGGGTATCAGATTCTCTTTTTAAGTTCATTCATAAAGTTTTCAAATGTAAGTTTAACTTTTTTATCAGTTGATAAATAGTTTTCGATTGCTGTGTAAGCATGTAGAACGGTAGAGTGGTCGCGATTTCCAAAGAATTCACCAATAACTTTCAATGAATGAGTAGTGAAATATTTTGACAAATACATAGACATTTGCCTTGCCAATACAATTTCATGTTTCCTTGATTTGGAAAGAACCTGTTCTACGGGTATATCATAAAAATCAGTCACTAATTTCATAATATCTTCTAATGTAATTTTCCTTTGCTCACAAAGTCCTAATCCATATAAAGACTCTTTGGCAAGATCAAGACTCATTTCCCTCTGATCTAAAGTCACTTTAGCGAGTAAACTTATGAAAGCGCCCTCTAATTCACGTATATTATTGGTAACATTGCGTGCTAAATATTCTACAATTTCATCAGGTATTTCAATTCCTTCATCATCGCATTTGCGCTTTAGTATTGCCATTCTAAGTTCCAGATCCGGTGCTTGGATGTCAACGGTAAGCCCCCACTGGAAGCGGGAAATCAGTCTTTCATTTACATCTTTTAATTCACGAGGTGGTTTATCACTTGTAAGAATTATTTGTTTACCTGCCTGAAGAAGAGCATTGAATGTGTGAAAGAAGTTATCCTGAGTCTTTTCTTTTCCTGCAAAAAACTGAATATCTTCAATTATCAGAACATCAATTCCACGATAGAAATTGATAAAATCATTCATTTTCTGATTCTTCAGCGCATCTACAAATTCCATTGTAAAGCGCTCACTGACTGTATAAAGAACACGAACTTTGGGATTTTTTCTGATTATATGATTACCAATTGCTTGGGCAAGGTGTGTTTTGCCCATACCGGAGCCACCATATATAAACAGTGGATTGAATTTTGTTCCGCCCGGTTTGGATGCAACTGCATTAGCTGCAGAATGAGCCAATTGGTTACTATCTCCTACAATGAAATTCTCAAGAGTAAAGCGAGGATGTAAAAAAGTTTGAAATTCGTTTTTTGATGTATCTGCCTGTGAAAATGGCAGTACTGGCTGTTGTGTACTCGGAGCATAACGAAAAGCAGGTATTTTTATGGATTTTTTCTTTTGCTTAGAATCGCTGCTATCGACCATTACTTCGTAAAGAAGCCTTGAATCAGCTCCAAGCACTTTATGCAAACTTGCTTTTAATAAGTCATAATAATGTTCTTCTATCCATTCAAAGAAGAACTGGCTTGGGACGGTTATCACAAGTTCTTTGCCTTCTAAGCGGATGGCTTTTATCGGTTCAAACCATGTTCTAAATACAGACTGGGAGACATTATCCTTAATTATCACCAAACACTTTTCCCAAAAATATTGAGGTTCATTCTTTGAACTTAAACTTTTAAGTTCAGCCAACCCTAATTCTTGCTTCTTTTCAAAGAAGTCGTTAGAATATATCGAACCTGTGATTTTTGCTCTTTCCGTCATTGTTTCCTATTCTAATTATCCTACAAATTTTGAAATCTAAAAGGAATTTATATATTCCTAATTATCAAATTCAGCATATTTTAAAAATGTTTTTTTTGCTTCATCATTTTATCAAAAGTAAAAATGGGATTTAAAAGCTAAAATGTCAAGAACTATATTTTTCAATTTTAAAATTTTTTACTTGCATATTTCAACTAACATATTTATCAATGAATTACTGAATGGTCAAATATATTCTTTTTATTCATAATTTGTAAATATTAGTTAAATCAGTTTATTATAGGACAGGTATTCCGAAAGCAGGTTTTAATGTCATTGTTCAATTTTTTATCACTGAAAACAAACTTTTATTCAAATTCTTTACAAATTATATCATCTTAATCGTCTATTATTTTGTTGAAATATTTTTTATAAATTTTTATTGATGATAATGAAGCATATTTTTTCTATAGTGGCTCTGATCCTACTTGCAAGGATAAATATGATTTCTCAGTGGGAAGAAATTAAAACAATTCCTAATTCATATAAACAAACTTATTGGTTTGAAATCTGGTTTTTGAATACCGACCCTAATTATGGTTGGATATGCGGTTCGGATGGAAAAGTGATAAGAACTACCGATGCTGGTAAAACTTGGGCTGGCTCTTGGGTTGGCGGTGCTATACATCTGGAAGGTATTTGTTTTCTAAATAAGAACATTGGCTATACGTCCGGTGGCGGATACATTTTTAAAACTACTAACGGTGGTGTTTCTTGGGTTGATGTTACTCCATTTGGCAGTACTGGTCTTTTATGGGGAAATTATTTTATTAATCCCAATGTTGGTTGTGTTATCGGAGGTGGCTGCAATGATGGAGGCCCGCTTACAAGTTACAACACAAGTGACGGTGGCATGAGCTGGGCAATGTCAACGGTAGTAGCACCGAATTCTGCATTCTCCGATTTAGTGCTCTATCCGAACGGTCATGGCTTTGCAACCAGTAATGGTTTGATCTGGTCAACCGATGATTTCGGTGCTAACTGGTCTCTATATTCTAAGTCAGGAAACTTCGACTGGCAGGAGGATCTCTGGATTAGCGGCAAAACTTTTATGGTTCCGTATTCTGTCGGCTGTGATACCGAAGATCGCGGTGGCGGCTTACGTACATCAAATGATAATGGAATAACTTGGAGAGATTTTAGTACAAACAGGCCAATGTACGGTGGTTTCCTGCTTGATTCTAATAAAGGCTGGGGCTGCGGACTTCGGAATGCTGTGTTTTATACGAGTAATGGCGGAAGAAACTGGATAATTCAAAACTGTGGAATTGCTCCGAATACCGATCTTGATGATTTTTGGTTTATCAATGATACTACTGGCTATGTTTGCGGAAATAATGCTCTATATAAATATAAAAAGATTGACACTCTTTATCCGGTAATTAATCCCGGGCCTGCTATTAAAGCCTGCATTGGCGATACTGTGCTCTTAGAAACCACAGAATTTTATAAAAATTATCTTTGGTCAAACGGAGAAACAAGTCAAAAGATTCAAATTACAAACTCAGGCACTTTTTCAGTCAATGTTTGGAATAATGATTGTGATCTTGCTTCTGCTGCGGCTGTTGTAGTAAACTTTTCCCGTCCGAAGGCAACTATTTCTGCTTTTCCGGGCAACTTTATTTGTACCGGTGATACTGTTACTCTTACTTGTAATGAAATTTTCCCTAATTATTTATGGTCAACTGGTGAAAAAACAAAAAATATTCGTGTATCTAAGTCCGGTTCTTACTCTCTGACTGTAATTGATTCACTATCTTGTCAAAATTCTTTCTCTATTGACATCAATATTCATCCTCTGCCTGTCCCTAAAATAAAAGAAATGGGCTTTCGCAACTTCTGTGTCGATGATTCTCTCATTCTTTACACTGACAAACGCTTCCCAAGCATGAAATGGTACCGCAAAGGATCGCTTTCTCCGGTAAGTACCGATAGTTTTTATGTTGCTTATAAGTCCGGAGAATTCTTTGTCGAAGTTGTAGATACTTTTGGCTGCCATGGAGTTTCTGATACAATCGCTGCTACTATGCGTTATGACACTAATCGGGTGGCTTTGTCTCTTGTAAGTGCTCAAAAGGAATTTGATCTCGATTCTGTGGCTCCTCCGGCTACTAATTGCAAAATTTTAAAGATAATTAACCTCTCTTCTCATAATTTTATTATCGATGACGCTTGGCTTATACACAATCTCGCCTTTGCTGTGCCACAAAATCAATTCCCTATATTCATTCCAGCTGGGGATTCCTCTCTTTTAACGCTATGTTACACACCTGCTAATCTATCTTTGGAACGTGATACTCTTGTTTTAAGCGATGAATGTTGGCCGCACTTCCTTCCACTTAAAGCTGTGGGACTTCCCCTTATAAAAATAGGTGATGCAAACTGTACTATCTCAGTTTTACTTAAATCTACGACAATTCCTCTGCGAGATAAATACTTTCATCCTAATAATGCGGCTCCCAATCCTGCTGATAATCAAACCGGCGTCCAATTTCTATACGCTTCTGCCGATGATAAGACACTTGCAGTTACTGCTTACCTCGTTAATCAATTAGGTCAGCGAATTTCCGATGCTCAAATATCAATTTCTGATCGTCAAAACTCTAATAATCTCACTCTTTGGCTCGCTTCTGCTAATTTTAACACTATTAATCTCCCTTCTGGGCTCTATTATATTATAATTAACACAAATTCTGATACATTTTATCAGAATATAATTGTTCAACACTAAATTAAAGCTAAATATTAAATGCAATTTCTAAATCCTGTCTTCCTTTTCGGACTATTTGCCGCCTCTATTCCACTTATTTTACACCTTTTAAACCTAAGAAAACTCAAGACAATTGAATTTTCAACACTTTCTTTCCTAAAAGAATTACAAAAAACTAAAATAAGACGCCTGAAAATCAAACAAATCATCCTTCTGATACTCCGTACACTAATTATTTTATTTACTGTACTCGCTTTTGCACGTCCTGCAATCAAAGGAACAATCCCTGGATTCGTTTCTTATGCTAAAACAAGCACCGCAATCATTCTTGACAACTCTTTAAGCATGGATGTGTCCGATGCTTATGGAAATAGATTCAATCAAGCTAAAAATAATGTTCATGCAATACTGGCAAGCCTCAAAGAAGCCGACGAAGCAGCAATTATTCCTGCTTCTGGGCTCGATATTACCAATAAATATGAAATGACACGCAATTTTACACTCCTAAAAGAAGAATTGTCCCAAATTAAAATATCCGCCGGACGCGCTAATCTTGAACATGCACTCCTTTTAGCAACTAATTTAATGAATAAATCTAATAATTTAAACAAAGAAATATATATAATCAGCGATTGCCAACGAAATAACTTCGATTCCCAATTCAAAGATTCACTTAAAATCCTAACAAAAGGAATTTCACTATATATCTTGCCCGTTGGAAATAAATCTAACTCCGATATACATAATAATTCATTAGATTCAATAGAATTAGTCACTCAGATTTTTGAAACTAACAAACCCATAGACATTAATTTCCACGTTTCTAATAGTTCTAACAAAGATTCAAAAGGTATTGTCTCAACTTTACTATTCAATAAAAACAGAGTAGCTCAACGTGCAATCGATATTCCTGCTTCTAACAGCCGATCATTTCCTGTTACAGCAATTCCAACAAGTGCAGGAGTTTATAAAGCAGAAATTGATCTCGAAAATGATGCTCTTGAATTAGATAATCATAGATATTTTGGATTTATAATACCTGAAAAACCAAAAGTACTCGTATTCGGACAAGAATCTAAATTAGATTATCTAATTGCAGCAATTAGATATAAGATTTCCGATTCATATTGCAACGTTGATCTTGCTCCGCCCGCAAATATTTCAACATCTAACTTAAATAATTATGAATTAGTCATCCTTGCTACCGGGCCATACACAAAAGCAGACTTTACAAAGATCGCACAATATATAAAAACAGGCGGATCAGCATTAATTTTTGCCGATGAAACTACAAATGCAGAAGTTTTTATACTGGCAATGAAAGATTTAGGATTAGATGACATCAAAAATCTATATTTTTCAGACAAATCACCAGCATCTTTCAGCGAATTAGACAAAGTAAACAGAATTTTTGAAGGAGTTTTCCGTGGATCAACAGAAAAAAAAGAAATAGCAGAAAGTCCAAAGATAATTCGAGCTATGCCAACAAGTTCGGGGCAACACTTAATAGACATTCCTGGCGGAGCTTTCTTAACCGAACTAACTTATGGAGATGGAAAAATACTATATTGCGCCGTTCCACCAACACTTACATGGAGTTCATTACCATTAACAGGAATATTTCCAACATTAATATACAGAGCAATAATAATTTTATCAGCAAAAGATAATCTTGGATTCGTAGCAGAAGTAAATCAACCATTTACACTCAAATTACCACGAGTTTTTGCTGCCGGTGGCAACTTTAAAATAATAGAACCAGACGGTATTGAATCATATAAACAAGCAATAAAGATGCCAAGCGGAGCGATAATACCATTTGAACCATTTATAAAACCAGGAGTTTACATTGTAGTTAATTCAGCAGGAAAAGCAGTAACAACAATATCAGTTAATATACCAAACAGCGAATCAAAACTAATATTTATGAGTAAATCAGAACTGATAGAACGATTTAAACTAAGATCAGACAAAGGTTTAAACATAGAATACATAGAGGACGCACAATCCATATCAAAATCAATAAATCGGGCACGCACCGGAACAGAATTATGGCAATTTTTACTAATATTAACATTAATAGCAGCAATAGCAGAAATGTTTGTCAGCCGATCAGGCAAAGCCGAAACTTATGATAAGTGAATATTATAAGTATTCTAATATATTAAACATTGATATTATGCTCCAGTTATTCTGAATGAAGTGAAGAATCCAATTCCATAATCATTTTCTATATATTTTAGTCTCATTATTTTCCATTTATAATTAACTATTTATAATTTATAATTAGTTTATATTATATCTAATTGTATATCTATTCTATTTTAGAATAATATTGCTAATAATATTCAAAAATCTATACGTTATTAGATCATATTTAGTAAATATAAATCATTATATTGAGTAAAAATTCATTTAAGAGCATAATAAATTCATTTAAGAGCATAATAAATTGCTTCAAGAGCATAATAAATTCCTTTCAGAGCATAAAAAATTGCTTCAAGAGCATAATAAACTCCTTCAAGAGTATAATAAACTCTTTCAAGAGTATAATAAACTCTTTCAAGAGTATAATAAACTCTTTCAAGAGTATAATAAACTCTTTCAAGAGTATAATAAACTCTTTCAAGAGTATAATAAATTCCTTTAAATTGATTAGAAATTCGCTTTGGGAGCAATTATTATAACTTAGCTGATAAATATTTTGATTTTGATTAAATATAAATTCATTAATTTGTAATATTTCTCATTCTTGCGAATGCAGGAATCCCCTTCGATGATGAACCTGTCATTCCTGCGAATGCAGGAATCCCCTTCGATTATGAACCTGTCATTCCTGCGAATGCAGGAATCCCCTTCGATTATGAACCTGTCATTCCTGCGAATGCAGGAATCCCCTTCGATTATAATATAATTAATAAAAACGTATAATATATTTTCTCAGGTTATTCTTTAGGAGATTCCTGCATTCGCAGGAATGACACTTCTTTTATTTCTGTCATTCCTGCGAATGCAGGAATCCCCTTCAAACATAATAAAATAGAATTATCCACAAAAAAAAGGGATCTTTGCACAGGCAAAAATCCCTTTAATATTATAGAAATTTAATTAAATCATCAATTCACAAACTGTTTTGCATAAAATTTTGCCGATAATGGTTCTCCGGTTGCCTTCTCTATCATTTTATTCCATATCAGAGTATTACCGGGAGCAAAAATATTATCTATAAAGAACTTCCCTACTTCTTTTTTATCCTTAAAACTGAGTGCTTCTGTGTTAGATTTAAGTACTTTTTGTTCAATAGTAATAAAATATTGTGAAGCAAGTAAATCTCCTAACAAATAATTATGATAATAGCACGGAGAAGTTGCTATATGAATCTTAGTTGCCCAATCTGGCATGTTCCGACCAGCCGGACGCTTTATCATTTGATATTTCTCGACTATATCCCACCATAATTTGTTTAAATCTTGTTCCGGATCGGCGTACATTGCCTTTTCAAAGCGGTACATAACCTGTGCCCAGCGACTAAATACTAATTTCTTTAGTTTAGTTATATTTTTAGTGTCTTCAGCAATCTTTGTGGCGTCTTCATTTGATATTCCGATTACGTCATGTAACCATTTGGGATTAGTAGGGAATCGTTCAAACATCATAGCAACAGCTTCGGTAGTAAAAATATGAGCTGGAGTTCGTAAAATATAGGGTAAATTTTCGTTATAATGCTTTTCATAGAGCGCATGCCCAAATTCATGGAGCATAGTTTCCATCCAACCGGCTGTAGATTTGAGATTACAGAGCACCCGAATATCTTTCTTTCTGTCAATATTGATGCAATAGGCATGTTGATTCTTTTTAGGACGTTCAAATAGGTCGGAACCTGCGACTAAATCTTCTATGGGCATTCCAAGACCTTTATAAAACTCTTCAGTAGTCTTTACAATGTCTATTTTTTGGAAATAAACGTCCAAATCTAAGTTATAAACTTTTGGAGCTTCTTGAAAATATCTGTTTTGATAATCCCAAGGCATTAATTCTTCAGGTTTAATGCTTAAACGAGCAGCTAAAATCTTGTCCATTTTAGCTTTTTCGCTGGCAAAAGCATCTCTGGTGAGATTATCTAATTCGTCGAAGAGCTTTTCTATTTGTGCGGGTTCCTGTTCTGATAATTTCAGGCTCATAGTATGGAAATTAGTATATCCCAATTCCTTAGCAATTTCGTTACGAAGTCGGATAATGTTTTTAATATCATCGGCAACGAGCGGACCAATTAATTTATGAGCTGTCCAAACATCTTGTAGCTCTTTATTATCTGTAGATTTCTTCAGAGTTTCTTCTACATCGTTGTCAGAAAATGTTTTCGAGCCGACAGTAGCTCTGAAATTGGAGTATTTCATTTCTAAATCGGATGTCATTTTGGATAATTTGTTTAATTTAGCAGTATCAACTTGGTTAGCCGTACATTCATTGAACATAACTGTAAGTTGACGAGCCACTAAGGAGTCTTTAATTAATGCAGATTCTTTGAAATCCTTAATTTTTTTGAAATTTTCTTTGTTCGACAGGAAATTATTGAAGTTAATTTGTAGTGCGGTGACTTTATCCCACAATTCAGGTGAGCTATTAATAGAAGCATCGAAGTAAGCTTTATTTAAAGCGGTTGAAAGAGGTTCATAAGTAGCGGTATAAGACTTAATAAATTCCTTAGCATTGTTTTCCATTTGAGCGGCATCTCCGTTATTGCAACAATTGTGAAGAAAAAGAGCTGAAAATCCGAGAATTAACAGCATAAAAGGTGATTTGAAACGATAAAATAATAACATAAATCA
This sequence comes from Candidatus Kapaibacterium sp., assembly GCA_026390695.1. Lineage (GTDB taxonomy): Bacteria > Bacteroidota > Ignavibacteria > Kapaibacteriales > UBA2268 > JAPLFL01. The sequence goes on from JAPLFL010000089.1 coordinate 18,454, forward strand.
ACTCCTTAAAGATAAAAAAAAATTCTATTGGTGTTAAATTCTATTAGTTCTGATTTTGATAAATTTATTTAACCAGTTATGAGTATAAATAAATCATTTAATACTCATAACTGAAATTGTATTTGTTTATTTATATTCTTTTAAAAAGTCCAATCTATCCTGAAGTTGTTCAACAGGAACCAAAAGCCTGTCTTTACCATAAATAGCATCCTTCTGACTCGAAAAAAGCAGTTCATAATCTTTGCTCATAACTATTGCTTCTTCCGGACAGACTTCCTCACAGAAACCACAATAGATACAACGAAGCATATTAATTTCAAATTTTTCCGGATAGCGTTCTTTTTCATTTTCGGTTTCTGCCGCTTGAACTTCAATAGCCATAGCAGGGCAAACAAGTGAGCATAAACCACAAGCTACGCAACGCTCCTTGCCTTCTTCGAGCACTAAAACGGGCCGCCCACGGTAAGAACCAGTTGGATCCCAGCGCTGTTCAGGATATTGGCGTGTAAATTTGGGTTTAAACATTTCACGAAAAGTGATGCTCATTCCCTTAGCTAATTCAGGTAGATATAATTTCTCAGCAAAAGTTAAACGCTGAGCTTCGGTGTTTTTATTTGTATTCATATAGTTTCATTATTTAATAATATACATAACTATTGCAGTTGCAACAACATTAAATATTGCTAACGGCAATAAAACTTTCCATCCGAGACGCATTAATTGGTCATAACGAAATCTTGGAATTGACCAACGTACCCAAACAAAGAAAAAGATGCAGAAAATTACCTTTAAAAGTAACCAAGCAAATTGTACAAGTGACAAAGCCAAAGTATTCTCATGCAATCCTATCAAAGAAGGTGAAAAAGGAAGCATCCAGCCACCGAAATATAGTGTACAAATCATTGCTGATGAAACAGCCATGTTTGAATATTCTGCTAAAAAGAACATCCCGAACTTCATTCCGGTATATTCTGTATTATAACCACCTACAAGTTCAGGTTCGGCTTCAGGCAGATCAAATGGAGCACGGTTTGTTTCAGCAAATGCCGATACTAAGAAAATAATAAATCCCAAAGGTTGTAACAAAAGATTAATCTTCCATCCCTGTTGATGCATCACAATGTCATTCATAGAAAAAGAACCGGTAATCATTAATATTCCAACAATAGCCAATCCCATAGATAATTCATAAGAAATCATCTGGGCAGATGAACGAAGACCGCCAAGAAGCGAATATTTGCTGTTCGATGACCAACCGGCAAGGGTAATTCCATAAACTCCTACCGAAGTCATTGCAAGAATATATAAAATTCCGATGTTAATATTCGGAGCAATTCCAAATTGAATCAATCTATCAACGCCTGCTATATTCATCATAAACGGGCTTGAAAACGGTATCACTGCATAGACAACAATAGCAACTCCAAGCGAAAGAACAGGCCCCAAGCGATGAAACTGATAATCAGCGCCTGCTGGAACCACATCTTCTTTGAATAATAATTTGATAACATCAACTATCGGTTGCAAGGTTCCGAATGGTCCAACTCTGTTAGGGCCGATTCTGTTTTGAATAAACGCAGATACCTTTCTTTCAATATAAACAGAAACAGCAGCAGATAATAAAACAATGCATAAAACGACTGCAATAGATTTTATCAAAGCACTAACAGTAACAAAAATTATTTCGTTCATATTCCCTCTTTTAAATTACGAATTACGAATTTTGAATTACGAATTTTGGATAAATGTTAATTCCAAAACTACGCTACTCCTTTTCTTAATACTTAACATATATTTTATTTTTAATTAACTCCACAACTTTACAAACTTTATGAACTTTACAAACTCAATTAGGTTTCATTGTATATGATTGATATGCAATAACTTTTTTATCGGGTGATCCTGCTTTGCCCAGCACTAAGCCTTGATATTCATCCAATAATTTATAACTCATTCCGCTCAATGATTGGATTTGATCAGTGATTTCATCAAAAACATTGGAAGATGATTTATAAGTCCATGCAGCTCCGAATTTATTGGCTAATTGCATTATTATTCTCCAGCTTTGGCGGCTGTTGTGTATATTTCTGAGTGACCATCGGTCATTATGAGAGCCGAATTTTTCGAGACGATCCATCTTGGCACCCATTGTAGAAATATTTTCATTGCTAATTAATGCAGGTTTGAAATGCTGTACACGCTTTTCAAAATTCACAAAAGTACCTTCACATTCTGCAAATGTAGAAGTAGCAAAAACTACATTAGCAATTTCGGTTAGTTTTGATTTGTTTGAAGCATGAACAATAATAAACTCGGCTTTAGCAAAAGATTCCAATAATTCGGGAAATTGTCCTAATGAATCATCAAGTATATATACTGCTTTAAGCTGACCTACTGCAATTTTCTTTGCAATATCATTTATTTTATATCCATTTTGATCAGGAGCAACTCCAATTTCAGTTAATCCGTTTGTATTAGGAGTTGTGTCATTAACCTTGAGTTTATTATCTTCAAAACCATCCTTTGAATACTTTTGAAAATCAATATTATTCGTTTTGATTATCTTCTTTGCGAATTTCTTTAGTAAAAAATTATCCTCATTAGAACTATAAGCCGAACCGATAAACATAATTTCATTAGGCTGATATTTTTTCAATCCCTGGTATGCCGCATCAACTGCCTGATCCCAGCTACAATCTTCATAACTGCCATTTACTCTGATCTGCGGTTCATTTATTCTGCATTCATTAATATTCTCATACCAACTTAGCCTGCCGTAATCGCACATCCAGTATTTATTAACAAACATGTTATTTCTTGGTTCAACGCGTAAAACTTTATTTGCGCGAGATCCAATTTTAATATTGCATCCACGTGCGCAACCTGGGCAAATAGAATCATTGAAGCTCATATCCCAAACACGTGATGAGAACCTGAAATCACCGCTTGTTAAAGCTCCAACGGGACAAATATCAATCACATTCATAGAATAATCATTATTAAATTCCTTGCCTTCGGAAACTTTTATCGTAACTTTATCACCACGATTGACAAACGCAAGAACATCTTGTTTAGCCACTTCACGTGCGAATCGGATACATCTGGAGCAAGAAATGCAACGTTCACCGTCATAAAATATCTCATTACTCCACTTGACTCTTTTCTCTTTATGATTTTTTTCTTCTTCAAATCTGCTCTGGCCGTTAGAATGACGATATTCATACTCTTGAAGCTTGCACTGACCGGCTTCATCACAAATAGGGCAATCAAGCGGATGATTAATCAATAGGAATTCCATAACAGATTCCTGAGCTTTAATAACTTTATCTGTCTTAGTGTTAATATGCATTCCTTCTGAAACCTGTGTGGAACAGGCAATCTGAAGTTTTGGGAAAAATCCTATAACTGGTTTCCCATCACTATCCTTATCGAATGATCCGTCTGCAAGTCGCTTTGGAAGCCCGATTTCAACAAGGCACATACGGCAGTTTCCTGAAACTGAAAGTTCGGGATGCCAGCAAAAATGTGAAATATTGATTCCGTTTTCAGTCGCTGCTTGAATAATAGTTTTATCAGGACTAGTCTCAATTCTTGTTCCGTCGATTACTATATGAGGCATTTAATTCTCCAATTTCAAATTTTTCTAAAAATCAAACATGCAATTTACGATTTTTGTGTGTAAAAGTAAATTTAATAATGATCACAATTATTTTATAATTTTATATATGAGTACAATCATCATATTATGCAAATAATGAAAAAAGTAACGAACTTGGCTTTTATCATATCTTTTCATTACCATCAACTCTTCATCAAATTGTTTCTTGTATTGAGCTCCACCTTTAGAGTTGCCATGGATGCGAAATGCAGATAGTGGTTTTTTAATAATGCAAGGTTGATATTTTTGAATAATTTTCATCCAATAATCATAATCCATTGTTAAGTGGAGGGATTGATCAATCAGACCAAACTCTTCGATGACTGATCGTTTGAGAAAAGTACTTGGTTGAATAATAAAATTTGCTAATGAAAGCATACGTTTACTTGGAAACAGCCTCAGTATGCGTTTGTAAGTGCTCACTAATTGTTGAATAATAATACTTTTCTCATTAACAATAATGCAATCACCAGTTACCCAATTACATTTCCGATAATTGTTAAAGGCTTCAATGACAGCTTCAAATGCGCCTTCTAAGAAATAATCATCAGAATTAATATAGCAAATAATATCTCCGGTGGACATTCTAATTCCTTTATTAATTGCATCGGATTGCCCTGAATCTTTTTCTGAAATCCAATGTAATTTATCCTCATATTTTTTTAATATTTCTAAAGTATTATCCGTAGATCCGCCGTCACAAACAATATACTCTATATTTTTATAACTTTGATTTATTACACTAAGGATAGTTTCTTCGATAAAATGTCCCTGATTGTAAGAAGGGGTAATAACTGTAATTTTCATTCAATTTTAATTTATAATATTATATAATCATCTGTTAATAACAATCATCTTAGTCTTTAAGTTAGTCTGATACTTGATTAACAGCACATAAACAGAGCTAGGGATATTTGACAAATTATATTTAATTGATTCATTTTGACTGCTGATTGATTGAAGTTCTATTTCTTCACCAAAAAGATCTATCAGGCTGACTGAAAGCGGAGTTTCATTACCAGTAAAAATATTAACAAAGCTATTTGCCGGATTTGGAAAAATAAGCACAGAATCTTTCTTAATATTATCAGAAACTGTAACAAAAGTAGAATCCACGCAGTTTTTAAGCATTTTTTTAATACTTTCCACTGAGTATGACGAGCATAGACAAATTTTAAATTTCAATTCTTCCATTGGCATAATATCTCTGGGAAACCGCATTCCCAGCAACATTGTCATATCTGTTTCAGCATTACTGATAAATTTACTGCCGGAATTCAAATATAAAAACTTTTTGGAAGAATCAAATCCATTATCAGAATATGTATCAGAAGCCAATATTCCAGCCAATTGAGGCTGCAAAGGATACTCTTTGCTCGTAACTAAGCATCCGATAAGCGGATAATTTCCTTTTCTACTAACCAGAGCCGCAATTGAATTATATCGGTTTTTGGTTTCAGGAATACCTTCATCAAAAAGTGTAATTCTATTAGAATCCGCATTGAGTCCAATATCCCAGTCTAAAAAATAACCGAGTGATAATTTACTTAATTTTGTATTGCTTATATTTTTTGCCTGAAGTTCAACAGCAACAAAAGCACTATCTTTATCTATCAATACAGATTCCTGAAATTCCAGTCCTATTCTATTCCATTGATTTGCATTTGAATCAGAAAATGTACCTATATTTATATCTTTTCCATCAAAATTCTTTATTGGTAGAAAATCATTATTATAATTATATGAAGCATTCCTTACACAATGAACAACTCTGCCATCATCGACAGTGGCAATAAGTCCTCCCTCATTCAACAGATTGCAATATTCTTTTAAATAAAATCCGGAACCAAGATTATCATTCGGCGGATCAGAATATCCTAATCTTCCATTATCAATGGCAGTAAAAGCCAGTTTTGAATTCTCAAATTTAGTAAAATCAGGTGTAGGAAGGAGTGGGAAAAGAATTTTATCAGAACTACCATCAGGAGCGCTAATTTGAAATTTTAGAAGAACAGGATATTTGTTTTCTTTAACTTTTGTTAATCTAAAGCCTCTGAAATTATCTACTGTTAAATTGCCTGAGTAATTGACTGAAAGCACTGAGTCAATTATTTGGATGCAATTTGATGAATCATTAATAGTTGATATTTTAATTTTAACATTTGTTTTAGGGTTAAATACAGTTCTAAAAATTAAAGATAGTGCGAAAGTATCACCAAGAGTGGGTCTTTGAATAATTTTATTATCTTGAGAAATAGGATCAATCGAAATCGGTATTTGGGCAAGAAGATTATTTTTATTATTTGTGACGCATTTATATAGATTCAGTCTGCCCGGAATAAGATCTTTCAATTTTGGATTGACAGTATCAATATTATCATTAGATAGTCGAACAATTTCATTAGCTTCTATCGAATTCAGCTCAGGGTGCTGTGCACGAACTAAAGCTACTGCTCCTGAAGCTATCGGAGATGCACCAGATGTACAGCAAAAACCGCCATAAGGGTCACGATCCGAAGTTGTATATGAATCCTGACCCGGTGTCATTATATCAACAAAATGACCACGAGCAGACATATCGACAACTTCATCTTTAATATTTGTCACACCAGCAGCTAAAACATATCTGTATGCTGCCGGGTAAAATGGCATTGTTGTTCCATGATTACCTGCAGCAGCAACGACCGAAGAACCCAATGAAAAAGCATAATCTATTATCGTTTCATTTACACATGAGTATTCTCCACCGCCCCAGCTACAGTTAATAACCTGAAAACCATGTCTGGCACAATACATAATCGCTTCATAGCCATAAATTATATAAGTACCGTAATTCAACATAACCTTCAATGGGAAAAAATGACATTTGAACCCAACACCTGCTACACCGATTTTATTATTCGTAGTAGCAGCAGCCAAACCAGCAACTGCAGTACCATGAGATATGTTGCAATAGGTATTTCCCGGTTTAGTGGTATCATCATGCCAGGCAAAATTGTATCCACTGTAATTATCAATAAATCCGTCACCATCATCATCAATCTCATTATCCGGAAGTTCTTTTTTATTTAACTGGATATTATCCCTCAAATCCTCCTGTGATTGCAGAATTCCGCTATCGCAAATACCAATTGTTACACTTGAATCACCTTGAAAAATATTCCATGCTTCAAAAGCGTGAATAGTTTTAAACATTGGCTGTAGATCAATCATTGGATCATTTGGAATGAATTCTCCAGTTAATTTTTGCAAATAATAAGGCTCTGCTACTTCGACCAGCGCACAATTCTTTTTAATATTATTGCAAAATTGTTCCGGTGTTGACGATCCATCGAAATCAACAATATATGTTCTTAACAGCTTGCTTTCAGCATCTATTCTAATTTTTAAAAGTTCTTTGTCGCGATTGTCAATTGAATTAATTGCCGGTTGATTTGAATATGCTTCATTGGGCAGCAGTAGCCTCTTAACAATATGTGCATTATACGCAACAAGTGCCTTTTGGATTTCAATTTCAGATTGCCATTCATTAAATCGTATGTAACATATATTGGAGAGAACCGCGTCCATTCTGACTAAACCAGTATTTTCCTTTAGAATTTCTTTATTTAGCCAGTGATCTGTAGCTTTCAAAGCCACGTTACAATTAATAAAGAAAATAAATATTAAAAATAAGTAGTTAGTTACAAACGTTTTAAGCATTTTATAAATTGAGTATTTTACATTTATTCAAAATACAAAAATCGTTAATAATAATATCTAAAGAATGAGATCAACAGTAATTAAATTCATATTTTTTGTAATAACAACCTGTACAATTGCTTTGTCACAGACACTTGTAGATTTAAGGAAACCATTAAATCCCGAAACATTTAAATTATGGGATGAATATATCAGAAAATATGCTCCTTCTGACAGTGCTTTGAAAGTGGTGTCCCACATAGCATCCCGCCATTATTCTGTAAATAGTTACATTGTTGCAAGAGAAACATATCTATATTTTCAACCACTTTTCCCTAACCATAAGGTTGATTTTGAATACGAAATTCAAAGGATGGAGGAATTGTTAATCGCGGTTGCACCAACTCTGGAACAGAAGCCGTTATATGAGAAATTCATAAATCAGACTGCTCCTGCTGAGAAAGCCTATGTAGGAGTACAGCGCCTTGCCGAAGATTATATAAACCGAAAAGACTGGGATTCTGCATTGATTGTCTTCAAATATTTCATGCCATTATTCCCGGATATGAAAAAAAGATTTTCAGGTATAATTTCATGTCTTTCTGCACCAGAAGAGGCTATAAGCCTGAATAATATGGGTAAAGCAATTAATACTCAGCTTGATGAGTGGGATCCAACGCCAGTTCCGGGGGGAATGCTTTTATTCTTTACAGCAAGCAATCGTCGCGGTGGTTATGGTGGACACGATATTTGGTTTTCTGAATATAAGGATAGTGCTTGGCAAAAAGCTGTGAATCTTGGTAATGGGATTAATTCAAAAAGAAACGAGACTGTTGATAATGTGAGTGCAGACGGAACAGCACTGTATTTATCGGGTGATTTCGAAGGAACCCTTGGTAAGTTTGATATTTACTATTTACAAAAAAATAAAACAGGATGGAATGCCCTTAAACACCTCCCCTATCCGATTAATTCTAAATATTTGGATGAAGGTGCAGGCGAGTCACCTGATGGGAAGGCAATTATTTTTGCATCTGACCGCCCAGGCGGTGTCGGAGATTATCATCCTTATGGAGAGCTCTTTCATGGCGATCAGGAGGGGAATATTGACTTCTACGTGTGTTTAAAAACCGATTCCGGCTGGTCTGATCCTATCAATCTTGGAAAAACCATTAATACTCCTTATGCAGAACGATCTCCTTACCTTCACCCAGATGGCAAAACATTATATTTCAGCTCTGACGGCCACTCGAGTTTAGGTCGCACGGATATGTTCAAATCCGTTAGATTACGTGATGATTCTTGGACTGAGTGGAGTGAGCCTGTGAATCTTGGCAAGGAATTAAATACAAGTAGTAGCGACTGGGGCTATATTGTATCGGCAAATGGGGATAGTGCTTTCTTTGCTGCCCGCAATAGATCGGAAGGTAATGGTGGTTGGGATATTTATACAACTTCAGTTAAAAAAGAAAATAAACCACAAACGACTATTATTTTAAAAGGAAAAGTTACTGATAGAAAAGGCAAAGCTCTCGAAGCCCTCATCAAATGGGAAGACCTTGAGACCGGAAAAAATATCGGAACTTTAAGAACCGATCCAAATACAGGTGAATATTTCATTTCATTAACACCTGGTCGCAACTATGGCTACTATGCAGAAAAAGAAAAATATTATCCCAATTCCTCAAATATTGATTTGAAAAGTAATATCACAAAAAAAGAATACAAGAGGAATATTGTTTTAACTTCTATTAGGGAGTCTGGTTCTGATAATCGAAGCATTAGGATAAATAATCTTTTTTTTGATTTCAATGATTACAGCCTGAAACCTGAGTCCTATCCTGAATTAAATCGTTTAGCTAAAATTCTGAATGAAAATTCTAAACTAAAAATTATTATTAAAGGTCATACCGATAGTATAGGTACAAATAGCTATAATCTTTCTTTATCAACAAAACGTGCAAATTCGGTTAAACAGTTTTTATTGAAAAATAATATTTCTGAAAAAAGGATCAAAACAATCGGTCATGGCTCTAATATCCCGATTAGGGCTAATGATACCGAAGAAAACCGCCAAACAAACAGAAGAGTTGAAATTAATTTCAAAGGTAAATGACAAATGAATGGTAAAACAAATGAGCATTAAAAAAATATTATTTTCAACTACTGCTTTCCTTTTTATATTCATCATTTCAGCTTTCAGTGCTGTTCCCGACTCAATTTCCATTAAAAAGATTGATAGTCTTAATACTAAAATAGTATCTAATAAATTGGCAACAAATGATACTTTGAAAAATGATTCGACTAAAAAAATCGAACCGATTGATACAATTCCGCCATCATTGCCAATAATGAAGTATGGATCAATGTTTTTGCTTCCTCATCATTTTTATCAGAAGATTAAAAAGGATGATAATAATTACTTGAATGCTTATTCATTTTCAGATATTTTTAAAGCGCAGCATCGCTATTATCCTCTCTCATTGGGCATGTATGGTTTGTTTAACAATATGTCAGTTTTAGGTGGAAGTTCACGGGATAATAATTTCCGATTTAACGGACGAACACTCACTGATTTTGAATTCGGCAGTTTTAATCCCGAACTATTTTCTCCGGATTTTGTTGAATCAGCTGAAATTATGGTTGGTTCAGATGCGGTTATTCTTGGAGATGCAGCATCAGGAGCGCTTATTAATTTTCAAGAAATTCGTTACAATACAAAAAATCCTTATACTCATCTTTTTTATTGTGATGGTGGATTTGGTTACTTTGGCTCTGACGGCATCTTTAGCCAGAATTTTTTAAAAAATTGGAACTTGACTCTTGGCTTCCGTCGCCAGTCTGACCATGGCTATTTTGATAATTCAGGTCTTGATTCTTGGAATTTTCGCTCAATTATTAGATGGAATCCATCTAACCTCACAAATATTTCATTTACTCAAAATTACTTCAATAATATTAACGGACTTTCGGGTGGAACAAGCACCTATACTTCCTCTATGACTAATCTCAATAGTTCTGTATTATCAGAGAATATGAATGAGCGTGTTTTTCGTTATGATGCAACTATGCAGCTTTGTTCATATATAACATCGGATACTTCACAGGCTTTTTCAATGAATACCTATTTTTCAAACATTGAGTGGTGGCGCTATTACGATCTTAAACTCCTTAATGATACCAGTGCATTGGGTAGAATTAAAAATTTTAATTCTTATACAGGCATTTCCGGCAAATATGAATTTTCTGCTTTCAGAGCCATTATCATAAGAACCGGTGGAGAAATCAATTATATAAAAATCGGTGGATCGCCCTTCTATTCTGCATGGAAAGGGATTTCTTCTTCAGTTTGGGGTTACGGTCAGTTAGATTTTATCCCACAGTTTGAAATCACAGGTGGTTATAGAATGAATTTACTTTATTCAAAAGTGGCCAATTCATTGGGAGGATCAATCAAATATAATTTCTCAAACAAAGCCCACATCCTTGCTGATCTATCAATTTCAGAGAAAATCCCATCCCTTGTTGAAGGAATTGCATTGTCAAAAGAAAGAAATCAATTAGCCTTTTTTGAATTTGAGTATAATTTTGATGAATTAAACACTTCTTTGAGATTTTTTGACAGAAACGTTCAGAATCCGATTCTGTCTGATTCCACGCCTATGTCATCAAATAATATTTTTGGTATCAGAACTTATAACGGAGATTCGAGAAACATTTTGGGAGTTGGCTTTAATGTGGAATATCGTCATAATTTAAAATATAATTTATTTAATGTATTTACTCTTGAATCCTACTCTATTGAGCCATGGGGGCAATTTCAGAACAGTTTGACAAATGGAACAGATGATAAGCGAATTCCACTATTTTATGGTGGAGTTAAGGCATTTTTAACGTTCTTAGCAAGTGAAAGTATAATGAATATTGGTTTGGAGCTCTCTGCCTTATCAAGTCAGCAAGGAAATCAATTTATTTCGATTACAAGACAAATGATTCCTAATCAATCTTCAAATTCCGCAGCTACAGATGGTTTAAATCTTTTTGTGTCTTTAAAACTCGGAGATGCTTATCTAAGATTGACATGGATGAATATCTTAAATTCTAAGTATTATTACATTCCGTTTTATACTGAGATGAATAGTAATTTCAGGATGTCAGTTTCATGGTCATTCTTTGATTAATTAGAGCTAATCTTTCATTCCGGGGAAATAATACCCATCATTCCGTATAATTTTAGAAATTATTTCTGCTTCTTTAACCATCGGTAAAACTCTTTTCAAGTGAATTAAAATCAAGTTCAATCTTTCGTTTTCATTGCGTTTTTCAAGAATTTCCTGTTTCTGATTAACTGAAAGACCGGCTTTGGAAGCGATAATGTATGAAGGAATGTTAGATTTTAGTTTCATTATGTCAATCGCTTCAATTCTGACATCATGCAAATTATCAACAATTTCATTAAACTTGGTCAGGCACTCGATCAACAATGCCTCATCTGTTTTTTCTTCAATATCATTAAGCTGAGTTACATTACCAATATAATAGGGCTGTTCACCATCGGTAAAGCTATTGAGTTGATAGCGCCATAGCCCTTTAACGATAATATCCATCTTTCCGTCTTCAGAAATTTTGAAAATATCAATAACCTCACAAACACAGCCAATATTGTAAATTTTTGATGAATCAATCAAAGAAATGCCAAACGGCTTCTTCTGCTCCCAGCAATTCTTTATTAATAACTTATATCGTTCCTCGTAGATGTGAAGCGGTATCACAGCTTCCGGGAACATGACTATACCCAAAGGGAAGAGTCCGATTTTTTCCATTTATTTTAATGTTTCGTATATTTATCTAAAAATTCATAAAATTCTTTATGCCATAAGATTTGCTCCTGTGGCTTTAAAATCCAGTGCGATTCTTCCGGGAAAAAAATTAATTTTGATGGAATATTTTTTACCTGAGCAACTGTGAACGCTTGTAAACTCTGTGTGTAAGGAATTCTGAAATCCTTGCCTCCAGTGCTGATCATGATCGGAGTAGTCCAGTTCTGAGCAAAGTGAATCGGGGATGATTTGGCATAGAAATCATCATTCTTTTTATCCCAGTAAGGGCCACCATACTCCCAATTCGTGAACCAAAGCTCTTCTGTTTCACCATACATACTTTCACAATTAAATACACCACAATGGGATATAAATGCGCTATATTTTCTATTATGATTACCTGCAAGCCAAAAAACCGCATAACCTCCAGCACTGGCTCCTACTGCAGAAAGTCCTTTTGGATCAATATATGATTCTTTTAACATATCATCGGTTGCGCTCATAATATCCTGCATGGGTTTTCCGCCCCAGTCAAGGCTTATTGCATCATTCCACTTTTGTCCGAAGCCTGGCATCCCACGTCTGTTCGGAGCTACAACAATATATCCTTGCGAAGCCATGAGCATAAGATTCCAGCGATAACTAAAAAATTGATTAATTGTAGATTGAGGACCACCCTGACAATATGTAATCAAAGGATATTTCTTCTTAGAATCAAAATTTGGAGGATACAAGACCCAACAGTGTACTTTAGCTCCATCGTTGCTTGTTACTATCCTTTGTTTTATCTCCGGCTTTAAAATGCTCTCTAAAGCTGATCCATTGACATTTGTGATTTGTTTGGCTTCGTAATTTGTAAGATTCAAAGAATAAATTTCAAATGGCTGAAGCATCGACCGACGCTCAAATATCAGTGATTTACCATCATTGCTTATAGACAAGCCACCATCGCAGTTAAACATGCCAGAATAAATCACTTTCCAGCCACCAGTTTGAATATCAAATTTATAAATCGGAACAATTGCAGAATCGCCAGCTACCATATAAATAAATTTACTATCGGGTGACCAAACATACTGTTCTTCCCACTGATCAAGGGTTTTCGTCAGTTCCGATATTTCTCCTGATTTTCTGTTATAAAGCATTAATCTGTTTTTGTCGGATTCAAATCCAGCACGTTCCATACTCGTAAAAGCAATCCAGTTGCCGTCTGGAGAATAACTTGGGTCTTTATCATAGCCGGGCATCTTAGGAGTAATATTTTTTGTTTCTTTAGATGCAAGATTATAAGTATATACATCTGAATTTGTACTTTCAGCATATTTTTCAACTTTTCTGGAGGAATAGGCAATTTCTTTGGAATCCGGCGACCAGCCAATCTCTTCTGCTCCACCGAATGGCTTTAACGGACAGTCCCATTTTTCATTAGGCATCAAATCCAATACCGTTCCACCGTTTGATGGCATTATGAATAAATGTGAATAGGTCTCATCTTCCCAATCGTCCCAGTGACGGACGGGAATTGACTCGTACATTTTAACATTTACCTTCGGAAGTGCAGGATATTTGTCAGCAGCCGTCTGAAGAAGTTTTACCTCGGCTGTGTAAGAAAAATATTGTCCGTCAGGTGACCATGAGATGTTATCAACTCCGGCTTCTACTGACGTTCTTTGAATGGGTGTGCCATCAGGAAAATCCATTGTAAATATTTGGGGAGCGCCATTTCGCGTTGATAGAAATGCAATTTTTTTTCCATCAGGAGACCAACGAGCACTAAAGTCAGCTCCTTTCTCACCTTTTCCGATTTCTTTTATTTCTCCACCATTGACGGAAACAAAATAATTATGCTTGGAAGTCTTGTTATCAGTTATTGAAGGTACTCCCATGTTGAACAGAACCCATTTTCCATCTGGTGAAATTTGGTGATCTGAGATTCTTTTCAAATTTAACAGAATTTCAGGAGTCAATAATTTTGATTCTGCCGATACTAAATTAATAGCTGCTAATGCTATGATCAATGATGATAATATGATCCATCCTCTATTTGAACACTTATTTTTATTCATAAAACCTTTCGCCTTATCTTAATCAATATTTTTTTACTAATTTGGATGATATATAAACTTTGTTGATAAATATTTATAAAAGAGATAACAAAGATAACAAAAACCATTAAAATATACCTTAGAAAATATGAAAATTGTCTCCTGGAATATAAACGGAATCCGAGCTATAACAGGTCAGAATCCAAGTAAACGACTTGATAAAATCGTTCACGAAAATAAACTTTTTGCTTATATAGAAAATGAAAATCCTGATCTGATTTGTGTTCAGGAAACAAAAGCAGATTTCGATCAAATTAACGAAGATTTGCGCTGTCCCCCATCTTACCATGCTTTTTATCATTCATGTGAGAGGAAAAAGGGATACAGCGGCGTTGCAACATTTTCAAAAAACGAACCTTTAAATGTACGAACAAAATTCGGAAATGAAGAATTTGACTGCGAAGGAAGGGTTCTGGAAGCCGATTACGGTGATTTTATTCACTATAATATATATTTTCCTAAAGGTTATACCGATCACGAAAGATTAGACTATAAATTACGTTTTTATGACTGGATTTTTTCTGTTATTAATGAGCAGCGTGATAAAGGGAGAAAAATCATCGTTTCAGGTGATTATAACACTGCCCATAAAGAATTAGATCTGGCGCACCCTAAGGAGAATAAGGATGTTTCAGGATTTCTTACTATTGAACGTGAAAAACTTGATTATATTATCCAGCAAGGTTATCATGACTCTTTTCGTGAGTTTTGCTCTGAAGGGAATAATTATACTTGGTGGAGTAATCGATCCAATTCACGTGGCAAAAATATTGGCTGGCGGATTGACTATCATTTTGTTACTGAAAACTTATTAAAGTCACTAACAAGCGCAAGCATTCATCCTGAAGCTCATGGATCTGATCATTGCCCGATTGTATTGGAATTTAATTTATAATTTTTTAAACATTTTTTTATAATATGTTTGCTGAAATATTAGCTGGTTTTACACTTGGATTATTTAGTACTATTCATTGTATGGGAATGTGCGGTCCAATCGCATTGGCACTGCCGTTTCATCATACAAAATTCATAGGTAAACTTTTGGACGGATTACTCTATAATTTTGGTAGGATATTAACTTATGTAACATTAGGAGCAGTTTTAGGAGTTGTAGGTGAAGCTTTTGGGATGTCTGATTTTCAACAGAAAATTTCTTTGATTCTTGGAATCTCTATGTTGGTTATAGTTTTTTTTATTCCAAAAAGAGTACATGGCAAGCTCCTTGAGATAAATTTTATCAAAGCAGTATCGCTAAAATTCAAATTTGCTTTTAACTATTTTTATAAATCGACAAAATTTGGTGATCTTTTTGTTTTAGGGCTGCTCAATGGCCTATTACCATGTGGCTTAGTATATGTAGCTTTAACGAGTTCCTTTTCACTTACAAACATTAGCGAAGGCATGCTTTTTATGTTTGCTTTTGGCTTAGGCACACTCCCAGCCATGCTTTCGGTTTATATGATAAAGAACATTATTAAACCATCAATAAGACTTGGCTTAAGCAAAGCCATCCCTTATGGAATTGCTTTAGTTGCGATTTTAATGATATTAAGAGGATTAGCTCTCGGTATTCCGTACATTAGTCCGGTTTTACCAGCTAAAGTGCTTATCGAAGAATTACCTCCTTGCTGCAAATAATATATATTCCATTGAAAAGGTTTATTGGTCTTATCTTTCTTATAAATTTAATCTTTAAATTATCATATAAAAAAATGATAAGTGAAGTTTTTTTGTCTTCTGTAAGTTTTTATATCTGACTTATAGAACTCATCTCGTATCATTCCGAGTGAAACGAAGGATCTCTCTGATAATGGCTACTGGAGAGATCCTTCACTTCATTCAGGATGACATTTTCGAATTTTTTATACTTAGATTGAAATCAAATGATATCAATCAAGCTCAAACATATTCGAATTTAGATGTAAAATGACGTAGAAAATCAGGTTGCCATGTTATCTTCATTCCCTTGAGCTGTTCGCGTTTTTCATAAACTTCTATAATTGCTTCTGCTGTATATTCAATGTGTGATTTGGTATAAACTCGCCTTGGTACGGCAAAACGGACTAATTCCATGGCTGGTGCTATATGTTCACCTTTTTCATCATTTTTACCAAACATCACCGATCCAATTTCAACACTCCGTACCCCACCAACCTTGTAAATTTCACATGAAATGGACTGTCCGGGAAATTCTTTTGGCTTTATATGAGGTGCAAATCGTTTTGCATCCAAATAAACTGCATGACCACCCGTCGGCATCAAATAAGGTACACCTGCATTGGTTAGCAATTCACCGAAAAATGCGATTTGATGAATTCTGTATTTAAGATAATTTTCGTCCATAACTTCACGGAATCCAACTGCCAGAGCTTCAAGGTCACGGCGAGCTAAACCTCCATAGGTGATAAATCCTTCAGTAACAATTAACAGTGTTTTTGCCGCTTCTGCAAGTTTATCATTGTTCATACATAAAAAACCACCCGTATTGCTTAATCCGTCTTTTTTTGCACTCATTGTGCATCCATCGGCATAAGAGAACATTTCACGGGAAATTTCGAGTATTGATTTATTTTCATATCCCGACTCCCGCATTTTTATAAAGTAAGCATTCTCTGCGAACCGGCAGCAATCTAAGAATAAAGGAATACCATACTTTTTTACCAATTCGCTTGTTTCACGAATATTTTGCATTGAAACGGGTTGTCCGCCGCCACTATTGTTTGTCACAGTAATATAACAGACTGGTATATTTCGAGCACCGACACGATTAATCAGCTCTTCAAGCGCTTCTATATCCATATTGCCCTTAAAATCAGCAATGATTTCGGGATTTTTTCCTATTTTTGTTGGAAGATCGATTGCCTCTGACAGTGCATATTCAATATTTCCGCGGGTTGTATCAAAGTGAGTATTATTTGGAAAGACTTTTCCTTTTCCACCCATAATTGAGAATAATATTCTCTCCGCAGCCCGCCCCTGATGCGTTGGGATGATATGTTTGAATCCGGTAATATTTCTGACTTCATCCTCGAATTTATAATAACTTCGCGATCCGGCATAAGATTCATCTCCATCCATTATAGCACTCCACTGATTTGAGCTCATGGCTGTAGTGCCACTGTCGGTGAGCATATCAATTGTAATGGCTTCTGATCTGAGATAGAAAGGATTTAAAAATGCTTGGTCTAAATATTTTTCTCTTTGTTCGGGAGTTGTTATTGGGATGTGTTCAATGGACTTGATTTTAAAAGGTTCAATTTTAGTTTTCATGAAATTTCTTGTATCTTGATAAAATTATTATACAAAATTAAGAAAATTTACACTGAATTTTATCAACCTAACCTGACTTATAATCGAAGTAATTAACTTTTTTTGAAATATAGAACAATTGCACCGTTAAACGAACTGAGATTTGTTGGTAATTGAAAATTTGATGAAAATATTTTCCAATAAAAGTTAATTTTTAATTCTCTGATATTTAATGTATCATGAGTAACAATCTGAAAATAGAGTGGATTGGATGAATCACAATAAATAGTATTTTGAGAAGATTTACCCGCAGTCAGAGAATTGACTGTTAATTGTGCAAAACCGTTTGAATTTACCGAATCCAGATTATAACTGCTTACTATATCTTTTGAATTAGAATTGGAATTGGGAATAATATTAAATGGAATATAATCAATATTAAGGATAAATGAGCTTATATAAACCATTGTTGAATTATATCGAATAGTATCCGGATTTCCATTCATATTGATCCCAAGCTTTAATTGTCCCGATTCTGTACCGAAGATACAAGATGCCGATATTGAAGGATGATAATCAATAGAGTAAGGATTGAAATTCTGACGAATTGAACCGGTTTGAGTTAAGTCCGATTTTATGGAATCAGGCAATTGCCAGATAATATGTGATTTATCATCATTCAATTTGGTTTTCACTGCCACATCCAAACCCAGAGAATCTTTGCAGGAATACAAACATACTATTGTCAGTATTTGAAGAAGTGAAAGATATATTTTTAAATACTTTTTCATCATTTTTCCGTGGAAATTAATAATTATAAGAAACACCAAAATAAGAACCATACTTAATTGTTGAGAATCTGGACATGGAATGGAAATAATCAAAATAACTGTAATCCAAGCCTATTAAAAAACTCAATGGTGGATATGGAGTATAAGTTACTCCGAGCTTGGCTCGTCCGACGAATCCGGCTGTGTTGGCTCCGGCAGATGCTTGAATATTAGGAGATAAATTATTAAATCCAATATATTCTTTAAGATCATATTTTAGATTTAAACTATAAGTATAGAAACTTGGCTGCTGCTCGTACATATAGGTAGCAAAACCTTCTGTTCCTATATATTTCTGATAGAAGGTTTCAGAACGAATATCTGCACCAATTGAAAAGTTATCATAAAAATTATATGAAACTAATAGTCCCCAGTTATTTAATGGTAGGATAATTTTAGGAGCAACATTTACTTTTTGAGTATAAAAATATTGAGATCCAAATAATTCCAAAGATAAACCATATATTCTGATATTTTTAGTTTCAATTCTCTGATCAGGCAAATTAGATGCGAACTTTTCAATTTGCTGATTCTTTGTAGGTAGTTGATTATTATTTATAAGAATATCTGCTTTTTTAATATTAAAAGGCTCTTTGGAAAATGTATTTTTTTCAATTGCTTGAGAAGTTTCAGTGATTAATTGCACAGGTTCTATTGCGTTGTTTTCAGTTCTGTTTTCAGAGATATTAGCCGTAGATTTTTTCTCAACATAAACTGTTCGATAAATGATCTTCACTTGCTGTTTATCGGCTTTGGGAACAAAATTATTTAAATTTTGAGAAGCAACGGAGTTTACGTTCAGGTTTGAAGTGTTTTCCTGTGAATTTTTATTCGATAGTTTATTTGAATTATTTAAAGAATCAGACAGATTGGGTTTTAAAAGGAAGAACATAATCAATGCAGTCGCAAGTGTTGCAATGAAAGCACCTTTAAGTCCCTGCGAATATTTAATTATATTTGCATAAAAGCCATGAGCCTTAGTAATTTGGTTAGCTCCTAAGTTTTGAAACAATCCTGTAGTATTTAAACCAAGTTTTGAATATAATCCAAAAGTGGTCTCCGGATTAGGTAAATAAGCTCTCATATCTGCTCTGACAGCGGATTTTATTGCTATCTGACGTTTGAACTCTAATTTATACTCTTCATCAGTAAAAAGCTTGGAAAAAAGCTCATCTTCATAAGAGACATCGAGCTTTCCATCTAAGAGTTCATCGATTTTATTAAATTTATCCATTATTATACTCTGAAAAATTTATTTTATT
Organism: Candidatus Kapaibacterium sp.; assembly: GCA_026390695.1. Classification (GTDB taxonomy): domain Bacteria; phylum Bacteroidota; class Ignavibacteria; order Kapaibacteriales; family UBA2268; genus JAPLFL01. Next base: position 38,059 of record JAPLFL010000089.1, read on the forward strand.
TAACATATTCTTTAATATAAGGAGCAAGTATATCTTTAATTTTCTGTTTAGCACGAAAAACTCTTGACTTTACATTTGCCACAGTGATTCCACATATTTCTGAAATTTCCTCATAAGTCATCCTATCATATTCCTTCAATACAAAAGCCTCGCGATAATCGAATTCTATTAGTTCCAAAGCCATTTTGATTAGTTCCAACATCTCAATTGTTTCGTAATCATTTGTCTCAAACAGCAATGATTCTAATTCTTCAGCCGGTATATTAGATTTAAGGTTTCTTTTTTCATTAAGACATAAATTCCTTGCAATTTTTATTAGATACCCCGAAATATTTGTGTTCTCTTCTGTTCTGACATTGTTGAAAAATCTGATAAATGTTTCTTGAAAAATATCTTCAGCTTTATCGCGGTTATCCGAAATTCTCACGCAATAAGCATGAACCAATGGAGAATAACGTATGTATATTTCATTAAAGGCGGGTTCAGTCTCGCTTCCCTTATGAGATATAAAACTAACTAATTGCTCGTCGCTATATGATGAAAATTTATTATTCATAATTATTATCTACATGAGTAATAACACTTAAATAATAGATTGGTTTCAAATATTTAAAAGTTATTTTAAAAAACAAATTGATATATTTGAAGTTTTTATAAATTCAGAAATGAATACTTATGATAATTCAAAAACTAATGACCCTATCAGGTATAATTTTAATTTTTACGCTTGTATGGCTGTTTTCCGAAGACCGTAAGAAATTTCCATGGCGGATTGTATTTTGGGGATTAATCTGGCAATTCAGTGTTGCGATATTTGTTTTGAACGTACCGGCAGGTGTTTGGTTCTTCCATTGGCTCGGAGAGCGGATGACAGAGTTTCTAAATTTCAGCAAAAAGGGATCTGCTTTTTTATTTGGAAATCTCGGCTCCAGTGATGGACAAAGTGTATTTGGGTTTCAATTTGCGATTATTGTAACTTCTACGGTCATTTTTGTTTCCTCTTTTGTAGCTGTGCTTTATCACTACAGGATTATGCAGAAGGTCGTCTATGCTGTGGCTTGGGTTATGGCCAAAACGATGGGGACATCCGGTGCAGAAACATTGGCTGCTTCCGGACACATATTTATGCTTGGTCAGACCGAATCACCCCTTTTGATAAGGCATTATCTTAATAAATGTAGTAAATCCGAAATCAATACAATAATGGTCGGTGGATTTGCCACAATTGCTGGTGGCGTTATGGCAGCTTATATCCAAATGGGAATTCCAGCTTCTATACTGATAATTTCAAGCTTGATCTCTGCTCCGGGTAGTTTAATGTTGTCCAAAATATTAATACCACCGACATCGGACTCTTTGCCGATTTCAAGTTTGAAAAATATTGATACTCCACAATCTAAAAACGCTTTGGAGGCTGTGTCACATGGAGCAAGCGAAGGAATGAAGTTGTCAATAAATATTATTGCAATGTTACTTGCTTTTTTGGCATTGATAGCCGTGGTTGACGGTGGGCTCGGTGAGCTTCACAAATGGTTTGCTTCTGTCGGATTTATTTATTTTCCGAATAATTTAAAAGAGATATTAGGTTATGCTATATATCCTTTTGCATGGCTTCTGGGGCTCACAGGAAATGATGCTTATTATTTTTCAACATTAGTCGGAACAAAAATCGGTATTAACGAATTCATAGCATATCTTGATGCTTCACAATTAATAAAATCCGGTGCAATAAGCCAGAGAACTGCTGTACTTGCCAGTTATGCACTTTGTGGATTTTCTAATTTCAGCTCAATTGCAATACAAATCGGTGGAATAGGATCACTTGTTCCAGAAAAACGTTCTACTCTGGCTCAATTAGGACTCAAAGCCATGTTTATTGGCGCCCTCACGAATATTTTAACTGCATTTATTGCGAGTTTATTAACATAATTTTTTTTGACAGATTATTTTATTCATTACTATTTTAAATCAAATGAACTACCAAACTATTGAACTTGACATTCAGAATAAAGTGGCTACTATTCGGCTTAATCGACCGGATGTTCATAATGCTCTGAACAATATTCTGATTTATGATTTATATGATGCCTTTGAAAGTTTACTGCATCAAAGCGATGTTCGGGTTATTGTACTTACCGGGAACGGTAAATCTTTTTGTGCTGGAGCAGATTTAAACTGGATGAAATCAGTCGTGCATTATTCATACGAACAGAATTATGAAGAGTCACTCAAGTTAGCCAAGTTGATGTATTTGATTTTTAACCACACAAAACCGGTAATAGCGAAAATAAACGGCTCTGCTATCGGTGGTGGAGTTGGTCTGATGTCAGTTTGCGACATTCTTGTTGCAAATGAAACTGCAAAATTCGGTTTAAGTGAAGTTAGATTAGGACTTGTTCCTGCTGCCATTTCTCCTTTTGTTATGAGCCGTATAGGAGAATCGCATTCAAGGGAATTGTTTATTACCGGTGAACGAATAAGTGCTGCTAAAGCGCTAAGGATAGGATTACTAAATTATTGTCTTTCTGAATCAGAATTGGATTCCAAAGTTGATGAACTTTGTAAAACGATAATAAAAAATGGACCGAATGCTCTGAAAAGTGTGAAGGAATTAATTTTTAACTGTACTCAACTTCGTTTCCCTGAACTTCAGAACTATACAGCAAAACTAATAGCTGACCTAAGGTTGAGCACTGAAGGTCAGGAAGGAATGAATGCATTTCTTGAAAAACGTGAACCGAATTGGGTTTAATGACCTTTTTAGAATAATTATTATTTTGTATTTTATACATGTTTGTTTTATAAATTTAAATTTTGATTGATTTATTATTAAATAATTAAGATAAAAATGGCACTTTATAATGATAATCCGGATTATGATGATGATGATTTTGACTCTGAAGTTGATTCTCAACTTGATAAATATATAACTTTTAAAATCGGAGCAGAAGATTATGCCATCGAAATACGTTATGTAAGCGAGATTATCGGAATTCAAAAAATTTCTCATATTCCCTATATGCCAACTTATTTGAAAGGAATAATCAATTTACGCGCTAATGTAATTCCTGTTATTGATGTGCGATTGAAATTCGGTTATATTGAAAAAAGTTATAATGACAGAACAAGTGTTTTAATCATTAATCTTAATGAAGCTACAATAGGTCTGATTGTTGATGAAGTTTCCGAAGTTTTGGATATACCGGCAAATCAAATTGATCCGCCACCTATTGCAGGTAAACAAACGAAAAACCGCTACATTAAAGGTTTTGGTAAAGTTGCTGATACTGTGATTATTATTCTTGATATTTCTAATATTTTGCCTGAAGAGGAATTTAATGTGATATTAAATGCAAATATTAAACTTTAGAAATATGAAAGAGTATGTACAATGCCGCTTTAGCAAGGGTTTTAAGTGGTAAAAAATATAATAAAAATGAAATTAAAAATTATTTAATATATGGAGCTTAGAATGTTTAAGAATTTAAAAATCAGGACAAAACTATTAACAAGTTTTGTAATAGTAGCTATAATTACCATCTTAGTTGGTTTTTATGGCAATTTAGAAATACGGAAAATTAATGATGCAGACACTATTCTGTATGAAAGAATTACTGTTCCTATGGGTCAGTTGATTACTATGGCAGAAGGAATGCAAAGAATGAGGATAAATGTATTTAAAATATTTATGGCTGAAAGTCCTGATGAAATGAATAAATTTCAAAAAAGATTTCTCCAGATAAGTAATGAATTTGATTCATCTGCTACGGAATATAATAAAACTCTACTTAAAGAAGAAGCCAGGAAATTATATAGAAATCTTATGGATGATAATCGAATATTCCATGAATTAGTTAATAAAGAAATCAATTTACTAATGGCTAAAAATATTAGTGATGCAAAATCATTGCTTTATGGCGAAATTCAGAATATTACTGAAAAATTTCAAACTGATATGGATTCAATGCAAGCATTTAAATTACTACTTGCCAAAGAAACTTCAGAAAGCAATGCGGCTAATGCAAATCAGGCAACCTTTATTTCAATTATCGTCATGTGTTTTGGTTTTATTCTCGCTATTGTAATAGGATTGATAATTAGCCAAAATCTCAATAATCAGCTTGGTGGTGATCCTCTATATGTTTTGGAAATTACTAATAAAGTGGCTGCAGGTGATCTTTCAATGAATATCGACATCTCCAAAAAGAAGGACTATAGCCTAATTGTTAAAATGAAAAGTATGGTTGATACTATAAAAAGTTTAGTCGCCGATACCAATCAATTATGTGATGCAGCTGTTGCTGGGAAACTTGATGTGCGGGCTGATGCCACAAAAAATAAAGGAGAATTTAAAAATATTTTAGATGGAATAAATCGTACTCTGGATGCGGTTATTAGTCCACTCAATGTAGCTGCCGAATATGTTGATAGAATTTCTAAAGGAGATATTCCTAAAAACATAGTAATAGTTGATGAGAAGACAAATATTTTTAAAGGCGATTTTAATGAAATAAAGAATAATATCAATCAATGTATAGATGCTATTTCTTTACTTTTAAGTGATGCTTCTCTTCTCGCCAAAGATGCCAATGAAGGAAAGCTCAATACAAGGGCTGATGCAAGTTGTCATCAAGGTGAATATCACAGTATCATTTCTGGAATTAACAATGCCCTTGATTCAATAGCTAAAATTATGGATTCCGGTAGCAATCTCATGGTCGCCGATGAAAATGCTGTTATCACTTATATGAATAAACCGGTTCAGAATTTATTATCTAAATATGAGAGTGACATTAAAGTTAAATATCCATCGTTTATTGTTTCAAATTTAATCGGATCTAATATTGATCAATTTCATAAGAATCCGTCGCATAATAGAAATCTACTTTCTAATCTATATAATCCACATACTGCAATTATCCAATTGGCTGCTCATAAATTTAAATTGATTATCTCACCGCTTTTTGACCAAAATAAAAAACGGTTAGGATATACAGTCCAATGGGCAAATTACACAAATGAAGTTAACTTTGAAGAAAAGATGACTGAATTAATTCATGCAAATATGGAAGGAGACTTGAAAGCCAGATTAGATATTAGTAATCTTGAAGGTAATTTAGAGGAGGTTGCTACTAAAATAAATAATATGCTTGATTTGATTCTCTTGCCAATAAATGAAGCATCAGATGTACTTAAACAAATGGCTGAAGGTAATTTCAATGTTTCGGTTCGTGGAGATTATAAAGGAGATCATGCTACCATTAAAAACGCTCTTAATACAACTATCACTATGCTTCCACTTAAAAATACGATCGAAGTTATGCAAGCAATGGCTGATGGCGATTTAACCAAAAAAATTACCGGTGATTATAAAGGAGATTCTTTAGCTTTGAAAAATGCGGTAAATGGATCTATTGAATCAATGAACGAAATATTAAGTCAGGTGAGTATAACTATTGATGAAGTTAATCGAGGTTCGCTTCAGGTTTCCGATGCTGCATCATCACTTTCACAGGGTGCGACTGAATCGGCTGCTTCTCTTGAGGAAATCACCAGTTCTATGGCCGAAATAGGATCACAAACAAAACATAATGCTGAGAATGCAACAATTGCTAAGAATTTAACCAACGAAGCAAAATTATCTGCCGAAAAAGGTAATAAGGAAATGAATCAGCTAAATACCGCAATGTCAGAAATGAATGCATCAAGCCGTAATATTTCAAAAATTATTAAAGTTATTGATGAAATTGCATTCCAAACTAATTTATTAGCCCTGAATGCCGCAGTTGAAGCAGCTCGTGCAGGTCGGCACGGCAAAGGATTTGCCGTTGTTGCCGAAGAAGTTCGTAACCTCGCAGCTCGGAGTGCCTCTGCTGCCAAAGAAACGGCTGAACTTATTGAAAATAGTATTAAAAACGTTGAAAATGGCTCTAATCTTGCTGCCCGTACCGGTGATGCTTTAAATGAGATTCAGCGCGGTGCAATCAAAGCCGCCGATATTGTTGGTGAGATTGCTGCTTTATCAAATGAACAAGCTCAAGCTATTTTTCAGATCAATGAGGGTTTATCTCAAATTGACAAAGTTACTCAAACAAATACTGCCAGTGCAGAAGAAAGTGCTTCGGCTGCTGAAGAATTATCAGGGCAATCGAATAATCTGCTTAAATTGATTCAGCAGTTCAAATTATCATATGAATCAATAAATATGAATAATCAGGAACTTACATATAGTCCTCATCATAGATTACTACAAAATTCAAATAGAAGCCGTGATTCACGTTCACTGCCTCCTCAAAGTAATTATTACCAAAATCCGGACGATATTATAAATCTTGATGGAGATTATGGAAAATACTGATTATCATTAAAGTTTTATGTTATATAATATCTAATAAGTATTTACAACTTAACAGACGAGGACCTTGGTTTAGTGCACAGTAGGTCAGACGTCCTCGTCTGACAAAAATGTAATTTATTATGAGACTTAATATATTAATATCATTTCCTAATGAATTAAGAATTATTGTCAATCCCGCGCATGTGGGAATCCCCTTCCAGTACCAATCAGGAGATTCCTGCATTCGAGACTGTGTGAAAACTCTTTATTGCTGTCATTCCTGCGAATGCAGGAATCTCCTAAGTGCCATAGATGGAGATTCCTGCATACGCAGGAATGACAAGAAATTGAAGTTTTCACACAGTCTCATACGCAGGAATGACAGAAAAGCGGATGTTGATTGACATCCCTTTTTTTATTTTAAATTTTGTAAATTTGTAAGATTAATTTTTTTCTTATTTTAACAAATTTAATCAATGAATATTTCTATTGCAAATTCTGATGATTCAAAAGAGATTTTAGGAATTATGATGAGTGTGTTTGCTAAAACCGAACCTACAAGCATGGCACTCAATATTCCTGATGAACATTATAGAAGATATGCTGAATACATTATTGATAAAGGAATTTATCAGCAACAAATATTTATAGCAAAAAATGATAAAGTGATCACAGGATATGCAATTTGGGAAGATTATGAAGAACCTTTAGTTCTTGGATTGCCACCGAATAAAGATATATATAAAATGATAGAACCTGAGCTTGAATTCGTTAATCTTCTTGAAAATGAGCTTGATAATATAATTGATTTTGATAAATCAAAGTGCATGAGAATAAGTCAGGCTGCTGTTTTGCCTCATTATCAAGGGCAAGGTATCGCAAAAGCTTTAATTAATTTCATTATAAAAGAAAACTCAATTATTATATCGGAAAAAAATTATAAATTTGTAATTGCCGATTGTACAGTTGAAAATTCATTTACTATTTTAAATAAACTTGGATTTGATTCAATTATAGAAATAAATTATGTAGATTTTACTTGTAACGGTTTTAACCCATATAAGAACCTAAATGGAATTCGAAGATTAATGTTGAAAAAAAATTTCTAAATATTTTAAGGTTATTATGAATACTGAGAAAACAAATTACGCCCCAAAAGAGTTTACTAAAATGAGATTTGATATGCACGTACATGTTGGCGGACATGGATTGCAAGCAGATGATGAAAAAAACAGAGATGATTTTAAAAAAAATATTAATCTTTATTTTAATGAGCCGAAATTCAGATCATTTTTCATCATGGCTGAATATTATATGATGGAAAGAGACTTAGCCTCCGATTCTGCAAGTGTAAATGATGAAGGCAAGGTTACAACCGATGCCTATCTTGAATATGTTTATAAAAGACTCGTTCAATCAAAAGAGATTGATTCTATTGTGCTTTTAGCCATGGATGCACCTTTTAAAAAAGATAAAGATGGACAATATACTATTGATTGGAAACATGCTGATTTACTAATCAGCAATAAATTTCTTTCTGATAAAGTTGATTATTTGAACTGCCGCTTGAAATGTGATGGCAGAACTGATAAAAGATTTTTTATGGCTGCCTCGATACATCCATTGCGTGAAGATTTCCTTGCAGAAATGACTCACATTATTAATAATAAAAATGTTGTTGCTGTTAAAATAATCCCATCAGAATTTAATTTGGATCTCAGTAGCTTTCCACCTCTTTATTGGAAAATTCTTGCTGGAAATGCAACTTATAAGGATTTTCAAATGGCAGAAACCGATGAAATTTTTTCACATAATCTTACTTTAAAATTGCCACTGATTCTTCATACCGGCCCTGAATATTGCTTTGAACAAGGAACATTAAAACCCGAACTGAATATGCACGAAGACCTTAAATTAATATTAAAAGCAGGTGTAAGGCTAATTGCTGCACACTGTGGTGCTCGTGTATTTCCAACAGATAAAAATCATATAGATAACTTTCTTAAGCTCCTTGACATTGCCCATAGTGATAACAATAACTGGGAGCTTTATGGCGATATTTCCGGTTTTACCTTCTATTCCCGCTTGAATATTTTAAAAAAGCTTGCTAAACAAACACCATATCATAAATATTTATTAAACGGTACTGATATTCCTGTCCCTGTATATCAATCCGGATGGACTTATAAGTGGAATTTGATAAAAGAGATATTTTTTAATTTATGGAGAAAGCATGTAACTGCCCCACATCATCATTATAAATTTGATTCAACTATTATCGCATTTGCGTCATCCATTTTTGAGCAATTTGTAGTGAGTAAAAAGGCAAGCACGATAAAAAATGTTTTTGATCGGGATGTAGCTATCAAACGTTCTTATGGTTTTCTTGACAATAATCCTGATAATATTTACACAAATGCAGGTTCAGTCTTACGTGATCCTGCAGAAGTTCACTAATTATTTTTTATATAATTTTTATTTCATAAAGGACAGCATATTTTGGATAAAAATCAAAAAATAATATTTTTCTTTGCTTTCTTATTGTTCATTTTATTGATAATAATTAATTTTCAATATGCATGGGATGATTGTGCGATCACATTAGGATTTTCTAAAAATTTAGCCAAATTCGGACTTTTTGCACCAAGTGAATTTTCTGAAACAGTGGAAGGATATTCTTCAACCTTATGGATGCTTTTAAATTCAATTTTTTTTACGTTAAAATTAAATTCGTTTCAAGTTTTCATGCTTGCTAAAATTCTAACATTATTCATTAACTTAATTAATCTCTTTCTCTTTTATAAAATACTGATATTAATAAAAAGTAAACAAAATATCTCAGATAATGAATTTGATCAAAAGCATACAAGTTACTTCATCTTCTTTTCACTGCTAATATTTCTCTTTTCGCGATCATTTATTTTTGAATCACTAAACGCAATGGAAACACCATTGTATCTGACTTTTGTCCTTTCAATATTTTATATTTACAACAAAGAAAACAAAAATTTAAAGGACAATATATTTTTTATAATATCTGGAATAGGATTAATCCTGATAAGATTTGAAGGAATTTGGTTTCTAATCCCTTTTTTGATTATGGATGCCAAAAAGTTTGGTTTAAAAGTCTTTAGAATAAAATATTATTATCTATGGTTAATATTTTGGTTGTTCACTATTGCTTTAAGATATTATATATTTGGGGAATTATTAACAAATCCTATAATTGCCAAATCAAGCCCGATATTCAAAACTGAACCCTTTTTATCGAATCATCTCAATCCATTTTTATCAATATTAAAAACATACTCTCCATTTATTATTTTGTCTATTTATTTGATAATTAAAGAAAAAAGATTCGCAATAAATTTAAAATTCTTCGATACTTCAACGCTTTTAATTATATGCGGAATAATATTTAACTTAATAATCGGCAATAATTTTGGACCTCCAGATAGAATGTTTTATCCGGTAATTCCATTTATTATAATTTTTATTTACTCAAGCCTTGGTTCTAATTTTTTAAAAATCACTAAAAATAGAATTATTTTAGGTTTAATTTTTATTATTTTTGTTTCATACAATATATATTCCGTACAAACTAAACAAGCAATTTCCGTAATGAAGGTCAAAGAAATTAACGAAGGAATTGAACAAATTCAAAAATTATCAGCCAAACAGAAAATTACTTATGCCGGACCCGATATGGGAGGAATTATGCTTTTCGGCAATAACCTTAGAATCATAGATATTGCAGGTTTATGTAATAAATTTATTGCAAAAAACGGATATAAGGATTTTGATAAATATATTTTTGATATTGAGAAACCAGATATCATAGAAATCCATGAAGGATGGACAAGTTTAAGCGGAATTAAAAATTCCGAAAGACTATACCTTAATTACAGCCTTTATATTTTTAAAGGCTTTGCTCTGTTTATTAAAAATGAAATAATCCAGTCATTAATAAATAAAAATTTGGTTGATTCATTAATGTATATACCTCAATCCGATATTAGCAATGCAGATTCTGTAATTCTAAATAAATTTCAGAAATATAAGATATTGAAATACTAAGTCTTCATGTAAAAATTTACATTCAAATTACAGCTAACTTATGCAAGTCAGTAGCTTAGACATCCGTGTCTGAGCATATTTAACATAAATAATTCAATAGAAAAATATATTCAATTGATAATAGCCGTAGAGGCGGGTTCAGAACCCGCATCTACAAATATATATCTTACATAAAGAGGGCACGGCAAGCCGTGCCCCTACTAATATTCAGATTAACACGAACTTTCTAATGTTTAATCTGGGTTTAACAACAAACAGACAGGGATGTCTGTTCTACCTTAAAACAAGTTAGATTAAAGATTCGGTTAGTAATTCAATCGAATCAACGATTATTTCAAAATAATCAGTCTTATATTTTCAGTTTGATTCATTTTTCTCAACTTACAGAAATATATACCCTTAGAAAGATGACTTATATCTATTTTTGTTTGATTTGAAATCTCCATTATTTTTTCTGCAAACTCATCAAATATACTTAGAGAGAAATCTTCTTTGGATTTTATATTAAGATAATCGGATGCAGGATTAGGAAATATGCTTACAGCCGTTACGTAGTTATCATTTACATCTTTGGAATTATCTTTTGTGGTAAATGATAAAGTATCGGAAACAGGACCCTTTCCAGAAGAATTATCCCCTTGAATTGTCCAGAAATATTTAGTATTTGATTCCAATTGTTGCCCGCTAAATGTTGTATTGAAACAAAGATATGAATTAAAGAGGGTATTTGTTGAGCCTTTATATATAGACAAAAAGTAATCGACACCTGATCCGAGATCATTCCATGAAAATTGTGGTTTAAGATCAACATCAATTGCTTTATCCGGTGGAGATATTTGAATAGCTTTCGTTGGCAGAGCAGGGCCTTGTTTAGTTCCTTTAACAATGCCATATCCAAAACTCGTTACATAAACATCAGAATTAGCACCTTGGACATATATTCTCATAGGATGCTTAAACGGATAGCTTTGTACTAATGAAAATGATGGAATTGGAGAATTTGCATCCTTGCTGTACCACAAACCTTCATATTCTGTGGAAACATACATTTCATTCCCGTTTATTGTACAAGATTCAACACGCGCTTTATCTAAAATTTTCGTCCATGAAGATCCGCGATTAATTGTTTTATAAAGACCGCCTTTATTATTTGCGGCTCCTCCCCAGCCACTGAATACACCAACATACCATGTATTCTGAGTTTGATCGTTTGGATCAATGATAATATCTTTTGTCCAGTATTGCATGTTTGGATCGGATTTATCAGTCCAGCTTGCTCCTTTATCAGTGCTCATAAATATACCGGAACTTGATATAAATGCGCCCTTTGTATCTCTTCTACCAGAATAAGTACATAGCACAGTGCCGTCGTTTAACACAACGACGTTATAAGGATGGCCTTGCGTACGGGTTGGCACCGCACATTGAGTCCAAGTACCTCCTCCTGTGATATTATCGCAACGGAATATGCCACCTAAGCTACTATGAACGACACTTGCATACATTGTATTGGCATTTTTTGGATCAGTTGCCAACCAAATAACTGGATGTGCGAAATCTTTAACAATTGTCCATGTCTTTCCATTATTGGTTGATGTAAGAACTTTTCCTCTTCCGCCGTCAATCTTGGAGTCTGCAAGATAAGTGCTTTCATAGAGGTCATGGACAGAAGATGTTGCGGCATATAAATTCAGATTCATGGAATGTTTCATGCAATAGTACATTGTATTGTCGCTATGACCTGTATAATCGAATGACCATGAATCACCTCCATTGGTGGATCGAGCACCCTGAATATCGGTATAGCAACCAAACACATTATTATTATCAGACCAGCACAATTGCCAGCAGGATGTATTCTCTAATCCGATAGAATGATACGCTTTACCTTTTGGAATCTGAGTATTTTCTTTGTTTTCGTCGGCTTTATTAACATATATTTGATTCCAGATTTTTCCTCCGTCACTTGTAACGTGAGCAAATCCGAGATCAGTAATAACTTGATAATCCGGATTGGTTCGGCTAACAGTAAAACCAAGAGCATACTCGCCATAAGACCAGTTTCTATCTCCGCCTTCGCCGCTCCATCCTGTTTTGATATTTAGATTGCCTTTTGAAATGAAAGTATTTACCCATGTATTACCACCGTCTATAGTTTTAAATACTGCTGGACTTGAATTTGAGGTTTCTGCACCTGCTAAATATGCAACATCAATATTCTCCTTACCCATAGCTGCAAAAAACGGATGAGCAGTTGTGAGTAAACCATTGGTTTTTTTAATCCAAGAAGAAGCACCATAGTCTAAAGTATAGACTGCCTTATATGCAGGATGATCGGCACCGGTTATTCCGGGCCAGCATTCATTTAAAGTTACAGCATAAATCCTGAGAACGCCACCAACTTTTCCTGCACATGCAGAAATAATGTATTCACCGGCACCTAATCCGCTTGGTTTTTCAGAAACAAAAGCACCACCGTTTTTTGAGATTAATAATCCGTCAGGTTGAACGATATATGTATCATTTGTATCCCAAAATATTCCAGCAATGTATGAACCCCAGGTTCCTGAATTTCCTGCAAATATCTTAGAAAAATTATTTCCTCCGTCATTTGTATAATAGACATTAGAATAATCTGTTATAATTACTTTATTGCTTACCAAATCGCTTGCAAAAAGCTGATAAGAGCCTCCTGAGGTAGGATCAGAGTTTAATTTGCTCCATGTGACACCGGCATCAGGGCTTTTCTTGGGAAACATTCCGAATTCATTATTATCAATAGTGTATAAAATTTTAGGATCGCTTGTAAATTGAACCAAACTTGATCCACCTGAAGTGATATACTGGAAGTTTATAATTTTAAATGTATTACCCAGATCAGTTGTATGAAATAGATCGGACATATCGGATGGAAAGAAAATTTCGTTGGGATTAAAAGGACTTATTTGCGGATTATAAAAAGCCCCACCTGCACCGGGTCCAATGTTTGTCCAGTTAGCAGGTTGAGAAAAAACTATATTAGCTGCCCCAGCACTTAAAAATAAAGCTAAAGAAAATGAAATATAAAGTTTGTAATAAAATTTCATCGAAGGCTCCGAATATATGAATAGAATTTAATAATCAATGATAGAATAGGAATTCTCAAGACGAATAAAAGTTACAGATATTTTGAACTTGTTTTATTATTTCCTTAATCAGCCCTACAATTACTCAATCAAGATATTAAAGCTATCAAGCAGTCCAGTTACGTTTATAGATGAAAATTTAGCTTTATAAATTCTATTTTTCATAGGATTTATTGTAAAATTGTAAGCAGTACGAAAATCAGCTCGTTCCAAATTTGTATTATTAAAGACACAACCGGCTAAATTACATTTATTCAATGATAATTTACTCAAATCTGCATCAGTAAAATCAACTTCCTGCAAGCTGGAATCTGAGAATTTACAGTTCTTCAAACTCAATTTGTAAAAAGACGATAGATTTAGAACACAATTATCAAATTCGGCAGAAAGTCCGAATTTACTCGTTTCCTCAAAATGTAGTCCCACTAATTTACAGGCTTTGAATTTAACTTCCCGAAAAGCAGTGTTTCCGATTTTTGCCAGACTGAAATCACAAGAACTAAATACACAATCCATAAAACTAATATCGGTCAAATTCGCCTTGACAAAAGAGCAATTCTCGAACTTACAATTTTCGTAATCGCTGCGTTGGGTGCTTCCATCAGAGAAATTAATCTCCTGGAAGGAACGGGATTCGGTGAGGATAATTGGCATAAATGTATGTTAATTAGTAATTATTTGTTTGTGCATTATTTTTTCCTCCCGTCAGTTGTTCTAACTGACGGTCTTCATTCCCAGTCAGGAAAAATTCCTGACTGTAGGTGAAGTTTACAACTTAAACTCTTCTATCAGTTCTTCACCCATCCCAAAATAATTCTTGATAATCGTTACTATTCTCTTTGATGCAAGACCATCTCCATAAGGATTTACCGCTGATGCCATTTTCCTGTATTCTTCTTCATTATCAATCAGATTCTTTGCAGTTTTAACAATTTTTGATTTATTCAATCCGACAAGTTTCACAGTTCCGCATTTTACTGCTTCCGGACGTTCTGTAACTTTTCGGAATACTAAAATCGGAATACCAAAATGCGGGCCTTCCTCCTGCACTCCGCCAGAATCTGTAAATATTAAAAAACAACGTGACATAAGGTTAACAAAATCAAGGTAATCAAGCGGTTCAATTAAGAAAACATTCGTGAGTTTACTTAAAATAGGATTTACGGCATTACGCACTACCGGATTCAAATGGACAGGAAAAATAAAATTTATATCGGGATATTGAACTGCTAATGATTTTATCGCTTTTGCTGCATTTTTCATTGGCTCCCCCCAGTTTTCGCGGCGGTGCATAGTGACAAGAGCGATTCTTTTATTTTGGGCGACAATATCATTTACTTTATCGACAGAAAATACAAAATTCTCACGTACTGCAACTTCCAGAGCATCAATCACCGTATTCCCCGTTACAAATATATCTCCTTTTTTATTATTTTCTTTGATGAGTGCTTTTTTTGCAGTAGCCGTGGGTGCAAAGTGAAGTTTTGTAATGCAGCTTGTAAGCATACGATTAACTTCTTCGGGGAATGGATTGAGTTTATCATAAGTCCTTAGACCGGCTTCCACGTGCCCGACCGGTATCTGACGATAAAAAGCAGCTAATGCTCCTAAAAATGTCGTTGTAGTATCTCCTTGCACAACAACCATATCCGGCTTTTCTTTAACAAATATATCATCAAGTTCCTGAATTGTATCTTTGGTGATTGAAGCAAGAGTTTGGTTTGGTTTCATTATATTTAGATCGTTATCAGGCTTTAACTCAAAAACTTCAAGCACCTGATCAAGCATTTGCCGATGTTGAGCTGAAGCAATTGTCAGAACTTCAAAGCAATCATTCTCTTTTTTTAATTCGCTAATAACAGTCGCTAATTTAATAGTATCGGGACGAGTTCCAAAAATTACAGCTATTTTTTTCAATTTATTCCTTCAAAATTTTTAATTAATTCTGGTTATAGACGCTAAAATGAGAATATAAGTTTAAATATCACAAATTTAATAAAATATATTTAAATTCATTTCATCCCTATACATTCCTTACAAAAATCCGGTATGCTTCTTCCATAATCGGATTTATTAAAACCAGAGCGTAATTTCCTATAAACCTCGCCAAACCAAATTTCTTTTATATTCTTTTCAAAAGCATTGCCAAGTTTAAATATATCTTCATCAAAATACCAGTTACAACATGGATATACTCTTCCGTCCCATAGCACAGCCAACGTATTCCATACCCAATAGCAATTCTTCTTTTTACTGATCATTTCGGTTTTAAACAAAATATTCTTCTGATTAGCAGCCTCTCCATGAAAGTCGTAATCAAAACGGCAAGAATCAAAGCCATAATCCTTATATTTTCGTTTAACTTCTTCAACTTCATCTTTATTGTGTTCAAAAACAACAAATTTCCAGACAACAATAGGTGTTTTGCTGTTTAGCTTTTGTTTTGCCTCGTTCAGCCTATTTACATTATCAATAATCTGACTAAAATTCCCTCCAACTCTATATTTCAGATAAGATTCCTCGCTTGCACCATCCAACGAAACATAAATTTTATCCAATCCTGATTTTACAATATCATCAATTTCTTCATCTGTGAAACGGAAAGAAAAATTTGTCGGAAAATTAACCGAAATCTTCTTGGAATGCAGGTAAGCAATTAATTTTGTTAGCTCTTTGTTTGAAAAAGGCTCACCATTTACACAAAAACTTACTCCCAAAAGATTTTTATACAAAGGTTCTATTACTTTTTTTAGATTTTCCATAGTTAAATTCATGGAATCATTAAATCGCTTTTTAAATTCGAGGCTGTTTTGCTTGCAATCTGTGCATCGGAGATTACAAACCGGCGACGGATCTATCTTAATAAACGGCGGATAACTCTTTATTTTACTTCTATTTGTTTTAAGTTCAAATTCATTAAGTAAAAGATTAAATATTTTTCTGACAGTAATATAAGGCAGAAAAGTCATGAAATGTTTTTTCAGCAATCTGAATCGTTTAAAAGGAGAAATAATGTTTAGTTTCATATTTATTTATTATAAAAAAGTTCTTAAAAATCTAATTTAGATAGATTCCATACCTTGAAAGATAAATTTCCATCGATGGAAGATGGTTTGCCATCGACGGAAGACAATTTTCCATCGACGGAAGATAGTTTGCCATCGACGGAAGATAGTTTGCCATCGACGGAAGATAGTTTGCCATCGACGGAAGACAATTTTCCATCGACGGAAGATAGTTTGCCATCGACGGAAGATAATTTTCCATCGACGGAAGACAATTTTCCATCGACGGAAGATAGTTTTCCGGCATTGAAAGATAATTTGCATTAAAAAAATATACTATTCAGGGATTAGAATGATCTTTTACCGATTAAAAATCTATTTTGAAAGAAAAAGATTATATTTCGTAATGATTAGAATATAGAAATCATCAAAATAAAAGGCTGTCTCAAAAGAACAATATTTGTCCGAAATATCATTCCCGCGCATGCGGGAATCCCCTTCCAGTACCACTTTAGGGGATTCCTGCACTGGCATTAATGACAGAAACGAAACTTATGAGAAAGCCTCTTTTTCTTACTTGACGAACTATTAAATAGCATCGTCATAAACCATGTCAAGGGCACGCTTACCACCTGCCATATCGACAATAATATCGTCGTAATAATCGGAAATAACGGCAACAGAGTTTAAAGTAATCACTAATTCATTCGGATCGAGATTCGAGCCGAGAATGCTATGTGAGAAGGTTATTGTTCCATCAAAAAGTAAACCGAAAGCTCCAAAATGAAGTTCTGCATTTTTACGCATGAGGAATTTGAGCAACTCTTCATTTATCGTTGCACCGGTAACGACATGCGCAAATAATTCAATACAAGTCTCGTCCAGTGTGAAGGGACGCACAATAATCATAATCTGCGATGAACCGCGCGAAATTGTAAACGAGCCATAACCAAAAGAAATATGATTCGGAAAATGTTCGTTTAATAATGTTTTTACGTCATCGACGGTTGTATCAAGTAGTGTTTTACTTTTTTCAACCGGAATTGTATTCTCATCCATATTTTTTTCCTTTCTTTATTGGGGCAATAAACCCATTTTGGCTTTAAGTTTTAGTAAATCATCATCAACAGCAGAACCTGATTGTAATTTTTTAAATTCGTCTTCTAAACTACTATTATTTCCGGCTAATTGATCGAATGCTTCAGCTTCTGATTCAAGCTTCATGACTTTGGATTCAAATTTATCGAATTTTCCAAAAGCATCCGACCCTGCACCACTTAACATTTGTGAGATTTGTTTTGAAGCTTTAGCGGTTTGAGCACGTGCAATGAGAGTACTTTCTCGCATGTGGACTTCATCTAACTTTGCTTTGAGCTGATCAAGTTTTACTCGGCTGTTATCGGCAGCTTGTTTGGCTTGTACATAAAGTGGCTCGAGGTCGTTAACATTCCTTGTTAGAACGTTTTTCTTTTCTAAAGCCTGGCGAGCTAAGTCTTCACGACCGGAATTGAGGGCAAGAATTGCTTTCTGTTCCCAATCGTGAGCCTCATTGCGGGCTTTGTCCAATCTTTTTTGTAAATTTCTTTCTTCTGCAATCGACGATGAAACAGCAAGAGTGGTTTTATTAACCGATTCTTCCATTTCAATAACCATTTGCTTAATCATTTTTTCGGGATCTTCGGCTCTGTCTAATAGATCATTGATATTGGCTGATAAGATGTCCGAAATTCTTGAAAATATACCCATAAAAACTCCTAAAAATTATTGTCAAATTTACTCCATAATACAAATTTATAAAAAAATTTTCAAATTAAACAAGAATTTCTTAATTTAGTATTCTTTTTTATTTAATTAGGTGTTTAAAATGAAATTTGATATGCAAAATATGCTCTCCCAAGCCAAACAACTACAAGCTGATTTAGAAAAAACAAAATCCGAATTAGCACATATTGTTGTCCGTGCAGATGCGGGAGCTGGAATGGTAAGCGTCGAAATGACCTGTGCCAATGAACTTCTTAAAATAAAAATTTCCAAAGATGTAGTTGAAATGAATGATATTGAAATGTTGGAGGATTTAGTAGTTGCAGCAGTGAATAAAGCCTACAAGCAAGCAGCAGAGCGCTCAAACGAAGAAATGAGCAAACTTACCGGAATGCTCCCCAATATTCCGGGCATGAATTTTAATATGTAACGATTAAATTCCCCTCTTGAGGGGTGGCGAAAGACGAAGTCTTGAGACGGGGTGGATTCTTAAAAATTACAAATTTTAAATGCAAAAAAAATATCCAAAAAATTCCCTTCTTGAGGGGTGGCGAAAGGCTAAGCCTTGAGACGGGGTGGATTCCAAAAAAAACTATCAAGATTATGTACTTAACCGATTGGCAAAAAAAATCTTTATTCCCCTACTGGGAACTCCCGAAAAATAAAAATCTTGAACAAAGATCAAAAGATTTAAGAAAAGCAGGAAATTTATGAGAAATTATATTATTCGTTGTATTGTTTTAAGCAGTTTGCTTATCTTACTCGCTTTAAATTCTACTTTTTCTCAGCAAGTTGACACTAATTGGAAGTCAATTTATAAGCAACAAGAACCATTAGGTAATCACTTTGATATTATACAATGTGCAGATTCTTTGAATTGTATTATTCTTTGTGATTATGGTGGACAAAATTGGGCATATAATTTTCGCCTTACAACTGATGGAGGAAAAAACTGGGATGTTGTTTACGGAGATTCCTCCTATTATAAAAGTCCTAATAATTATTACAATATTTGTCAGATACGTGATATAGCTTATCCAAGTTCTAAATTATTTATAGCTGTTGGAGATACAGGGACAATAATAAGAAGTACTGACCAAGGGAAATCATGGAAAAAAACAATTTTAAGTAAAGATTTAGGACTTTATAAAGTAAAAATGCTTAATGATAAATACGGGGTTATGAGAGCAGGATTTTATAGCAAACCGTTAATCACTTTTTATGAAACCCATAATGGAGGAGATACTTGGAAAGAAAGAAATATACCAGATGAGTATAAAAAAGGATATTTTAATGACTACCAAATAATCAACGATACTACAATGTATGCAGTAAGAATATTCACTGGTATTAATGTTTTTTTTGCTTATGTGAAAGCAACAGATAATTGGATGAATTGGGATACTCTTAGATTAGATAATATACTTTATCCTAAAATAAAGCCTGATTTATTTTATTTGGGTTTAAACTTCATTGATGAAAATTATGGTTGGGTATATGGCGGAAGGATAATTAACGATTCAAAGGGGTATGATAGCCAGTTAATTTTATATACAACAAACGGTGGTAAAGATTGGAGTATTCAAAGAGATACGAATTTAAATAATTTTACTATTGGTCCTGGACATTTAATTATGTATGATAAAAATTATGGGATAGCATGTGCTGGTCCTTATGTTACTTTAATGACGTCCAATGGAGGTAAAACATGGGATAGACACTACATTAATGAAATAGATACTAATAATTATTCATATATTCTTTATAGCTTACAAATGCCAGCTCCAAACTGGGCTTATGCTATTAGTACAACCAATGAAATCTTCCGCTATCATTGTGACTTAAAGCCTCTGGAAGTTGTAATTGAAAAACCTATATTAAAATCATCCAACTATCCCAATCCTTTTTCAGAAAAAACTGAAATCTCTTATTATCTTCAAAATTTATCTTTTGTTAAAATAAGTATTTTCGATGTTTTTGGAGTTGAGAAAGATAGGCTGAAAGAGGATTTTGAGCTTGCAGGTATTCATAAAATTAAATATGTTCCAAAAAATTTATCATCCGGCAGCTATTTCTGCAAAATAGAAGCCGATGGCCGGGTGCAGATTTTGAAGATGAGCGTGATAAAATAAATATGATAATTATTCGTGATTATCGAAACAATATTGGATATACTTATGAATGAAATAATTTTTTTAGTAGAGGAAGCGCTCGAAGGTGGCTATACCGCCAAAGCCCTTGATTATAGTATTTTAACCGAAGCTGATTCGGAATCTGAATTAAAAGCAAATATCAAAGATGCAGTACTCTGCCATTTTGAACCGGATGAAATGCCAAAATTAATCCATCTTCATTATGTTAAAGATGAAATCTTTGCTTTTGCATGAGAATACCACGAGACATATCGGGAAATGAACTTATTCAATACCTTTCAAAATATGGCTATTCAGCTACAAGGCAGACTGGAAGCCACATAAGGCTATCTACTAAAACAAATGGCGAACATCACATCACTATTCCCAATCATAATCCAATAAAAATAGGAACTCTCAATTCAATTACAAATGATGTCTGTTCTCATTTAGAAATGGATAAATCTGAATTTTTTAAAAATCTATAAATACAAGTTCAATGCAGAGCTGAAGGCCTGGTGCAGATTTTGAAGATGAGTTTGATAAAATAAATATGCTAATTACATTAATTTTACTTTGTAATCGTTTTAATATTAGAAATAAATTTATGGAGTTAATAAATGCTAAATTCAAATCTCACTTTTCCTGACAAAGAAATATATAATCTTTTCAAATCACAATCCGATGAAGTTCTCATTAATTTATTTGAAGAGCTGATGATAAAAAGCGATAAAGATATATCAGCAAGTTTAGAAGTATCCGAAAAATCTTTTATTGAATGGGGTAATCCTGAGGACGAGATTTATAATCTCTTATAATATTTTTATTTTGCCAGATTATTTAATTTCACTCCTCATCTCACCGCTTCATCTTTACAAACTTTATGAACTTTACAAACTAACTATGGTTTATACTTCAGAATCAATCGAAAAAATGGTCGATCTTTTCGCCT
The DNA here is from genome assembly GCA_026390695.1 of Candidatus Kapaibacterium sp. Classification (GTDB taxonomy): domain Bacteria; phylum Bacteroidota; class Ignavibacteria; order Kapaibacteriales; family UBA2268; genus JAPLFL01. The sequence continues at coordinate 59,448 of JAPLFL010000089.1, forward strand.
CCCTTCCGACAATCGGCAGAAAGACAGCCCAGCGCATAACTTACCATTTACTCAGGCAGCAACCTGAACAATTAGATAAATTTTCGTCCGCATTTCAAGGACTGAAAATGAATATCAAATATTGCTCCGTCTGCTTTAATTATACCGAAACCGATCCTTGCCCTATTTGCTCTTCTCAGCGCCGTGACACGTCGATAATCTGCGTTGTCGAAGAACCCAATGATGTACTGGCTATCGAGAAGACAAATGAATTTCGTGGCTCTTACCACGTTCTACATGGCATTTTAAATCCTCTCGAAGGTATTGGTATTGAAGATATAAAAATTAGAGAACTAATATCAAGACTGACTGAGGTTAAAGAAGTAATTTTAGCAATTAATCCTTCAGTCGAGGGTGAAGTAACGATTCAATATTTAGCTCGTCTTATCAAACCATTAGAAGTAAAAATCACACGAATTGCACGTGGAATCCCTGTTGGTGCTTCTCTTGAATTCACCGACGAAGCCACTTTATCGAGAGCCATTGAAAGCAGGATTGAAGTTGGTTAAAAATGGTTTAATCAATAAGTATTGAAGTTTTATCTGTGAATTTTGAATTTATCATTTTTATTTCTCCATTATTGATATTCAATTCTAACTGCATCCACCCTATCTGTATTTCTTCTTTTTTATGAAGTTTAAATGCGAAATAATAGACTTTTAAATTTTTTGGTGCTAAAATTCTCCATAAAGAATCAGTCCAGGCAAATGCCATAATATCGGCTGGATAGCCATACCAATTTAATGGATCTTCAACTAATGATGTGATAAGATCATTTTCTTGTAAAAAGAGATTCCCATCATAAGCTTTGTAAAGTATTTCATTTCCATTTACCGGAACGATTGATAAAATGCCCTCCATAAAAGATACCGGTTCATCGCAGGTTGCAAGGATTTTGTAAAAAGTCTTAAAATCGATTATGGAGTCATTATTAACATCAAATTGAACCTCAGGCGGAGTTTTTGGTGGGAAATATTCTTGATCTTGTTCACTTTTAACAATATTTCCATTATCTTTACAAGAGTTAAAACATGTTAGCGCCGCACTAAATGCCAAAATTATAAAGATTTTATTAATTTGAGACTTCATATAATAAATTGATGAATTTTACAAATATACTAATCCGGCTTGTAAATTATTCTTGAATAAACATAATAGAAATTATCGACGTAATTATCACTTAGAATGAGTGAATCGCAGGATAATTTAATAATTACTTTTGGCATTGGAGTGGCTGGAAGAGTGAGCTGATTAAAAGTAATCACATCTATCAGTGAATCATCGAAAATTGTCTTCTGTTTTAATATTTCAAATTTACCAGTAAAATTATTACCTGAATTAGTATAAGACATATAATCACCATTAGGATAGAAATTTATTACCTCGCTTTCATTTTGAGGAATTTTTCTATAAATATTTGCTATTCCACCATGAATATATTCAAGATTCCAATTTCCATAAATTTTACAATCTGAAGTATTTGGATTGGTCGGATTCTTCTTGCAGGAAACCGAGATTATTATTAACAAAATCGCGAAAAGTTTAACTATTTTTTTCATAATAAATTACCGTTAATTATTATCAATCTATTTATAAATCTAACTATTTAATGAACTTGATAAACTAAATTGGCTATTTGGTCTTAAATCCAATCTTACTGATCTGTTTTAAATTTTTCGGATCAGTGTAATTGTACTGGTAAACTCCATCAACTCCAACTACTATTGCTGATAATCCAAGTGGAATAATATCCCCGAAATTCAATTCTGATACCCAACTCAATAAACTTATACTCGAAGGATTTGTTACATCAAAAACTTTTAGGCCTGCTTCTCCGTCGCAAACAAACAGCGTATTGTTATCGTATCCAAGACCTGCAGGATTCTGCATGGGATATGCTTTCACAAGTTTAGGAGATGTGATATTGCTAATATCAACAATTGATAATTGGTTATTATTTCCGGCACAGCGGCTGTTGGAGCGAGTAGTTATATAAGCATATTTATCTGTGGCAACAACCGGATCGCAGGCACGGGCATGAGAGAAATTTGCTACAAATGTTGGATTCCATGGAGTTGAAATATCATAAATGAACATGCCTGTCTGTGAGCCAATAAATAATTTATCTTTAACAGGATAAACAGTTTCTATACTCCAACCGATATTAGCTTTAGCCCAGATTCTCGGATTACTTGTATTCGATATATCAATAACTTGTAAATTAGTATTATCAACGATATAAAGATAGGCTCCGACAATTGTGAAACGTTCGGTTGATCCACCAATACCGGTCGCTCCCCCGCTTGAACTTGTACTTCTGCCACCACTGCCACTACTAACTCCATCTTTCGTGGAGCCACCATAAGTTCCATCAGTTGACACAGGGCTTGACCCGGCGCATTCATTATAAGTATAAGAATAAATAGTATCTTTTTCTACCCAATTAGTAACTATACCCAATTTAGGATCAACATAGCTATTATTCATATCGAGAAGATTCGGGAATACATTTTCTAAACGTTTTACAAATTTTGGTGCACTCGGATTGCTAATATCAAAAGCAACTAAATCAAGATAATTATCAGCATACATAATATTATTTTTCACTGCAACATCCTGATTACCCGGAATTGCCACAAATGAAAGTTGCTGCGGATTTGCAGGATTCGAATTATCGAAAATATGCACCCCGGTACCTTTATCAGTAATAAACAAATATTGACCATAAATATAAATTTTGCAAAAAATATTAATATCCTCAGCTCCCTGAGCCTTAACTCCATTGCGAATTTCATCCAATGTTTTATAAACCGGAACCCAAACTTTGCCTTTAGTGCTTATCGTTTTAGTAGAACAACAGGCGCTTACAAAGAATGCTGTGAAGATCACAAGAACAAAGTAATAAGCTAATTTTTTCATTTTATCCTCAAAAGTATTTAATAATTTCATTTTATAGAATAACACATCACCTGAAAAAAAGTTGCAATTTGTTAAAAGTTAATATTTATAAAAATGCTTAAATTCAAATTTCCCTGCTACTCTATATTTTAGGAAATATAATCCAACCGGAACTTGTCTTAAATTAATCCATAAATTTGACAAAGTTCGGTCAATTGCTTGAAAAGAATAAATTTCATTTCCCAGATAATCGTATATTTGAATTTCATTAATATTATCTTCTGATTGTAAATAAATTTCATTCTGATAAAAACTAAATGAATCCTGCCTTAGAGGCTGTGTTTCAACATTTGTTAGAGTCGAATCAAAATATCTGTACCGCATATAATTTTGCCAAGAATTAGCCACCCAAAGCTGTGAAATAAGTTCGTTAAGTTCTGAATTTTGATAATGAAATAATTGCCGGGATTGTTTCAGCCACTTATTATTAGAAAATTTGAAACAAGTGGAATCGGCAATTGAATTATCCGAATTATAAGAAAAGTTCACAGAGTCAGAACCATCCTTTGTAATCCCTTTTTGATCATTGCAAACGGTAGCAATTCTTCTTTTCAGTGAATCAAAGTAATTGTAGTAATAATGATTAAAAGCGGTATCAGGTGATTTAAAGTTCTCGGATATTGAAATGAGTAGCAAGCTATCGGAATTAAAATAAGTATAATTGAAAATATCGACCGCCAGCCAACTTTGTAAAATCTGATTAAAACAACTAATCACTATTGATTTAAGTAAAAATGGCTGTGAATCTATATAATTATATGTTTTTCTCTGAATATTTATCAGATCTGAATCAATCTCTTGTTGGTAAATCTCGCTTTGAATCCTATTATTGGCAAAATTAACGATATAAATTTGATTATCATTAGAATTATCCGAAAATGAAATTTTTGTTATAAGCGAAGTATCCGTTTTAATTGAAATCATATTCCATGAGGGTTTCCAGATATTATCAATAAAAATTTCAGCATATTTATTTGAATTGGTATCAGCATTCTGATAAAAAATCCGGTAAACATCTTCCCAGTTATAATTCACTCCGAGATTGCTGTGCAAAAGAGAATATAATGTATTATCAGAGTAGGTCATAAGATCGCGGGAACTTATCTTCCAGCGAGTGCTTTCCCAAATTTCATTAACCCAGCTTATTGTTTTGGTCTGAGTGGAAAAAGAATAGTTTTGTGAAATTATAAAAATTAAAGATATTATATAAAGATATTTTAATTTCATTTTCATATTGGAACATTCATTTAATGAGGCAAATATCAAAAGAACCACTTCCAAAATAACTAAAAGTGGTTCTAAAGCATTCCATTACAATAGCACAATATAATATTTCCTATAAAGTCTTATCGTAAAGCCTGTATTTCTTATAAACCTCACCGTGCATCGTAGCAGTTAGAGCCCTGTTCATCATTAAATTGTCTTCTAAAATCCAAGATGCTTCACCACGTAAAATACCACGTTTGGCTGCACGAGTACCGAATTCATAGTATAGAATAGCATCTAATCCAATGTTTCTGAATTCAGGTAATACTCCGAGAACAATAATTCTTGCAAGAGATATTTTCTTTTGCTTAGTCATCAACTGCCATAGTGCTCCTAATAGCCCACCTTTTTTATTATGGATCAGGCATTCGTTTATATCAGGCAGAGCCAGACCAAATCCAGCGACTTTACCTTTTACTTCGGCAATAATACATAAATTTGGATCGGCAATCTGTTTCAAATCCGCTGCTAAGAAATCAAATTCCTCATCAGTCATTTTCACAGCTCCCCAATTCTGCTGCCATGCTACATTATAGATATCACGAAGGGTTGCTACATCTTCTTTAAACTGTTTTTTATTTTTAAAATCAATACTGCGTATTTTAATCTGATAGCGTTCTCTTATCAGAGTCTGCATCCTGTCAGCCTTTTCAGAGAGATAAGTTTCATTCTTTAAATGATAAGCAAATAAATCTTTAGCTTTTGCATATCCTGCATTCTCAATTAACTTGCCATAATATTGGGGATTATATGTCATCAGAATAACAGGTGGAGAGTCAAATCCTTCGATCAGAAGCCCAATTTCATCATTAATAGATGGATTCATTGGCCCCATGACCTTATCACAGCCATTTGCTTTTAGCCATTCTTCAGCAGTTATGAATAACTGGCTTGCTACTGATGAATCATCAATTGATTCAAAAAAACCGAAAAAACCGGTTTTATCATTATGTGTCTTGTTGTGATTATCATTTACAATTGCTGCTATCCGGCCTACAATCTTGGATTCCGATTCAGCAAGAAATAATTGCATTTTAGAATGAGCATAAAATGGATTTTTTTTCTTATCTAACAGCTTTAATCTGTCGGAAATTAATGGTGGCACGAAGTTAGGGTCATTCGTGTAAAAGTTCCACTGGCAGCGGATAAATTTTAATAAATCGCTCTTCAATAAGACCGGTCGGATATTAACTTGCATAAATGTATTATATTTAATTAAACAGAAGTAATTTATATAAAATTAGCTAATTTATATCTAATTGCAAACTGTTTTAAAATTCTTATGAAGAATTAGCTTTACCTAAAATTATCTGTTGTTCTGTTATTATTATTTAATTCCGGATTCCTTTATTTCCAAAACTTCAATATTGCAGAGCTTTTACGGAAAATCGCGGATCAGAGCCACTTACCGAGCATCTATTATTTCAATACATGGTGAATTTGTAAGATTAACATATAGTCAAACAAATATTACTTAGTTGATAATAACAATGAAAAACTACTACAGTCCGGTAATTTGGGAAATTTTCAGAATATCAAATCAACAGGTTAGTCACTAATCTAAAAATTTATCACTGCTTTTTCGACTTCAGTTAATATTTTTTTAATATTCTCTTCTAAATTACCACTGTAAATTCTGAGTCCGGCAGCATGGAAATGCCCACCACCTGAAAATTTTGAAGCTATTTCACGAACAGAAATATTTGCTTTTGACCTAAGTGAACAGCGAAGTTCATCTCTGTCAGGAAGTTGAGTTATTAAAATCCCTACTTCTACACCGTCAACCATCAGCGTTTTTTCGGCGAAATTCTCCACATCAGCCTCAATAGCTCCTGTTCTCGAAAACATTTCTCTGGTAATTACAAATAGATTTACTCTATCATTAAAAAGTAATTTTGCATTTGCCATTGCCTCACCAAGAAGTGCCATAGCCGCAAAGCTCACAGTATTATAAATTCTGTCATAGAGCATAACCGGATCAGCCCCACAATCAATAAGATGAGCCGCAATTCTGAATAGCGCCGCATCTGTGCGCTGAAAGCGGAAATTACCACTATCCGTCATTATTGCTGTGTATAAAGATTCTGAAATCTGCTTTGATATTTTATTACCCTGAAATGAGCTGATTAATTTAAAAATAATCTCACCAGTAGAACTTGCATCGGTATCAATGATTTCGATATCTGCAAAGGATTTGGGTTCAAGATGATGATCAATTAGAACAATTTTGGCTTGGGAAGATTCGATTATTGAAGCCATCTCCCGTAGCCGAGATAAATCATTCAAATCAAGAATAAAAATTATATCGGCGCTCTCAATGAGCTTCCCGTGTTCCATTAAAGTAAAATGCAGTATATTTTCCGAACCTTCTAAGAAAGCATAAAGTTTAGGTGTTTCGGAATAATTAATAATCCAAACATCTTTATCGATTGATAAAAGAAAATGATAAAGAGCCAGAGCTGATCCAATGGCATCTCCATCAGGATTAATATGGGTTGTAATAATTATCTTTTTTGAATCATCTAAAATTTGCTTTACTTTTTCAGATTTTTCAATTAACTCTAAAACGAATTTATCATTATTCATTAGATCAGTATCAGTCATATTCTTTATTGATTAGCCCATGCACATAAATACAAGTCAGCAGAATTAACCATCATATCGTGGCGGGGTAAAATTCTTATTGTAAATCCTTGAACACCGGTACCGGGGCAGTTATAGTAACCTTCATAATAATGATAATTTGCTTCGGATTTAATCAGTCCTAAAGTTTCATAATTCACGTCAATCATTTCATTATGAGGATTAACAGATCCATAATAAACTTGAACGGTAACATCTTCGGGTTTCAATTGACCTAAAGCCACTATTGTGGATACATGGATTGGTTTGCCCAAATATGTGTTAATATTATCCTTGATAGAAATATCAATAATTTCAACACTGCTCCAGAACTGCTTTACTTTATCCTCCCACAATCTAAGTTGAATCGAGCCATCAGCTCCATTAGATGTTAGTTTCTGGAAATTTTTTAATGACGGAATATAAAACATTTCAGCATAATTTTTTACCATTCTATGAGTTGAATATTCACCGGCAATAGTACGAATGCTCTCTTTCATAAAATTGACCCAAGATTGAGGGATTCGCGATAGACGATTATAAAACATTGGCACTACAACTTGTTCAAGCAGATCATAGAGACTATTCGATTCTATTATATTCTGATGGTCCTGATTATTATATTCCTCTCCTTCACCTATTGCAAAGCCATTTTTCGCATTGAAAGCCTCGTCCCACCAACCATCAAGAATACTAAGATTAAGAGTGCCATTAATAGCCGCTTTCATTCCACTCGTACCGCTTGCCTCCAAAGGTCTGATTGGATTATTCAGCCATACGTCACATCCTTTTACCATCATTCTTGAAATAACCATATCATAATCTTCCAAGAAAACGACATGCCCCTCCAGTCCGTATTCTCGGATTCTACGGATTATCGTTTGTATTACCTCCTTACCTTGCACATCGTGTGGATGAGCTTTTCCGGCAATAATTATTTGGACAGGTTTTTCGGAATTTAATAAAATTCTCTTAAGCCGTTCCATATCTGAAAAAATGAGTAAAGCTCGTTTATATGTTGCAAATCTGCGTGCAAAGCCAATTGTAAGAGCATCAGGATCAAGAAATCCTGAAATTTTACTAACCTGTTCCGGAAGAAGAAATTCTTTTTGTCTTTTTTTCAAATATTCACGTATAAACAGAACTAATCTAACGCGACGACGTTGTTTTTCGCGCCATATTTCTTCATTTGGTATGATTGATATTTTATCCCAAATCTCAGGATTATCAGTATCAGTGCGCCACACCGGAGATAAATATCTATCATAAAGTTCTGAAAATTCGCGTGCAACCCAGGTTTGTGTATGGACACCATTTGTTATATGCTTTATTGGAATTTCATCTTCAGGGAAACATTTCCATATATCTTTCCACATTTTTCTTGAAACAGAGCCATGAAGCTTGCTCACACCATTTTCATAAGCTGTCAGTTTAATTCCAAGAACAGTCATTGAAAACTCATCGTGAACATTTGAACTTTCTACTTGCCCTAATTCTATAAAATCTTTCTTAGACAGCCCTAACTGCTGATAATAGTTATTAAAATATTTCTCAAACAAGTCAAGTTTAAACATTTCATTGCCTGCTGGAACAGGAGTATGAGTTGTAAAAACCGATGTATTTTTTACAATTTGCTTTGTTGTATGGAAATCGGTTCCATACTTTTCCATATAAAATCTAATTCGCTCAAGAAGTGCAAAGGCAGCATGTCCTTCGTTAATATGAATAACTTCAGGATCAATTCCCATTACTTTTAAGGCTCTCATTCCGCCTATTCCAAGAATAATCTCCTGTTGAATACGTGTTTCACGAGTTCCGCCATAAAGCTGATCTGTAATATCTCTATATTCATCTCTTGAATTTAAATCAATATTTGTGTCCAATAAAAACAGATTGATTCTACCAACATTTAATTTCCATATTTGAAAATAGGCTTTGCCCTCGGGTAAATCCACGTCAAGTATGATTGGTTCACCGTTTTCGTGCCTGATCAAAACCAATGGCATTGAATAAAAATCATTATATAAGTACATTTCGGTTTGCCAGCCATTTTGCTGAAGATGTTGGCGAAAATATCCCTGCTGATATAGAAGTCCGACCCCGACCAATGGAATGCCAAGATCTGATGCAGATTTCAGATGATCACCTGACAGGATGCCAAGTCCACCGGAATAAATAGGAAAACTCTCATTGATACCATATTCCGGGCTGAAATATGCAATCTGACCTTTAACGTGTTCGTAAGATTTTTTAAACCAAGAATGAGAATTTATATAATGCAGAAATTTACCATGAATATAATGCAAATAGCTCGTGAAATCTGCCTGCTGAGCTAATTGTAATAGTTTTGACTGAGGTAATTTATTTAATAATAAAACTGGATTATGATTGACTTCCTCCCATAAATCTCGATCTATTCTTATAAATAATTCCCTTGCATCCGAATTCCAGCACCACCAGTAATTATATGCTAATTCTTTTAATGTTTCGATTTGGTGCGGTAAATTTGCATTTACTACAAAAGTATGTTTCGGTTTCATTTTCATATTCTATTTATTCATAAGTGTTCATATTAGACAAATAAATTACGAAAAAATGTCCGATTAAAATTATTTTTTGACCAATAAGATATTTATCGTAACTTTACGATAAATAATTCGTATTATTATTGAAATAAGTTTTACAATCATGTCAGAAAATAAAAAAGTAGATTATACTGAAGATGAAATAAGAATGGCTCGATATGCTAAGGCATTGTCTCATCCTGCAAGGTTGGCAATACTAAATATTTTATCTACACAATCAAAGTGTTTTTGTGGTGATATTGTAAGCGAATTACCATTGGCACAATCGACGGTTTCTCAACATTTAAAGGAATTGAAGGATTCTGGTCTGATACACGGCGAGATAGAACCACCCAAAGTTTGCTACTGTCTTAATCCGACTGAATGGTATATTGCCAAGAAACTGTTCAAGAAATTTTTTGAATAATTTAACATCGGGTATTTACGATGATGTTTAACAAATTAAGTAAAAATGAAAATATTAATTTTATGCACTGGTAATTCATGTCGTAGTCAAATGGCAGAAGGATATCTTAAAAAAATATCAGATTTTGATATATATTCTGCAGGAGTAAATCCGGCTGAACGAACAAGTTCAAAAGCCATTAAAGTAATGAAGGAAATCGGAATTGACATCAGTAGCTCAGTTCCCAAATCCGTGGAGATTTTTCTCAATGAAAGTTTTGATTATGTGATCACAGTTTGTGATAATGCAAACAAAACATGTCCTGTTTTTTTTGGTAAAGTTAAATACACATTATATATCCCATTTGATGATCCTTACAATTCAATCGGTACCCAAGAAGAAATTATGGGCTGCTATCGAAGAGTTAGGGATGAAATCGTTTCAATATTCGATCAATTTATTAAATCTGTTTTATAAAATATAAGGAATCCAAAAATGGAAACAAATTCACAAATTAAAGAGATGGTCAAGCAGAAATATGGACTAATAGCCACTCAAACCATCTCACAAAATTTAAACTCTTGCTGTGGATCAGGTTCTTGCTCCACAGTAGATTATTCAATTATTTCCGATGATTACTCAAAGATTGAGGGATATTTCGCTGAAGCTGATCTCGGTTTAGGTTGCGGATTACCTACGGAATTTGCAGGTATTGAAGTTGGTAATACAGTTCTTGATCTCGGATCCGGAGCTGGTAATGATGCATTTATTGTGAGAAGATTGGTTGGATCAACCGGAAAAGTTCTTGGTATTGATATGACCGATGAAATGATTGAAAAATCAAGAAAAAATTGTTTATCGTTAGGATATAATAATGTTGAATTCAGATATGGTGATATTGAGAAAATGCCAGTCGAATCCGATTCGATTGATGTTGTAATCAGCAATTGTGTGCTAAATCTTGTACCGGACAAATCAAAAGCATTTTCTGAAATTTATAGAACATTGAGGCCTGGTGCACATTTTTGCATCTCAGATATTGTTATCATAGGTGAATTACCAGATAGAATCAGAAAAAGTGCAGAAATGTATGCCGGATGTATTGGTGGAGCAATGGAAAAAGATGATTACATCGGATTATTGGCAGAAGTAGGATTCAAGAATTTTAATATTAACCGAGAAAAGGAAATCATTATACCTGAGGATATAATGGAAAATTATTTGAATGAAGATGAAATTTTATTATACAAGAATACCGGAGCTAAGATCCTAAGTATGACTATCAGTGGCGTTAAACCTGAATGAATTGTTGAAATCATTTAGAATATACTGTCATTAGGAAGCGTTGTGAAGGATCTCTCCAAAAGTGTCTCTAATATCATTTCCTTAATGAATTAGGAATTATTGTCATTCTTCCGAAAATAATCAATTCATCCGTTGACTTGGGATTCATTTGATGAATAATATTTTCATCCTAATTTGTGATTTTTTTTAAATCATGACAGTTCCCGCGCATGCGGAAATCCCCTTCCAGTACCAATCAGGAGATTCCAGTAACGCACAAATGACAGCCTTTAAGTAGGAAACGATATAAGATAGATCCTTCGCTTCGATAAGGATGACAATTCTTGGAATGTATGTTTTGACACAACCACAGATGCGGAAATCTAAATCAGGTGTTAACTATGAGATTCTCGTTACACTGGATGGAGAGGGAAATACATGTATCAAATTATTAAACCTGATTACAGAACAGAGTAAATACAATTTTTGTACCCTCGCCTTCAATGCTGTGAATATCAAAATCACCATCATGAAGTTCAACAAGTCTTTTGGCTATTACGAGTCCCAGACCAACTCCCTGTTGTTCATAAATAGTACGTTCGAATTGAATATATGCTCCCACATTACCTATTTGGGTATTACTCATACCTCTACCGAAATCCTGAATTAAAAAGAAAAGTTTATTATTCTCAGTCCAGGCTTTTAATATAACTTTAGAGCCTTTATGAGAAAATTTAAGTGCATTATCAACTAATTCATCAATGATTTTATGAAAGCTATCGGTTGCAATTTCAATGTAAATTTGTTCTACATAATCCTCAATATAAATATCATCTCTTCTTCCGTATTTATCACCGATTAATGGCACAATATCCATGATCATAGCACATGGTTCATCTGTTCGGGAACTTCTTAACTGGCGACGGATGTCTGTATTGATTTCAAATGATTGTATTCTGACAATGGCAAGGAAATTCTCGGTAATTCTAAGTAATCTGGATGCCGACGAGATAACATCATCGGCAATTTCTACAATTTCGTCAGCTTGTATTTCAGTAGAACTGTTTCTCAAATATTTTGCCGATCCGACTACCTGATTTAACACCGTTCTGAATTCATGAGGCAAGGCATAAGTTACGTTCCTACCTACTTCTTCAATTTTTTCCTGAAGTTGTCGTTCTATTCTGCTGCTTTTATTCCACTGAGCATTTATAGCGGCTACAAGCTCACTAAGGGTATAAGGTTTAATAATATAATCATCGGCTCCTTTTTCCATTCCCTGGCGCATATCTGCTTTTTCTGTAAATGCTGTCAGGAATATAAAAGGGGTATTTTCGGTTAATGGATTTGATCTGATTTGTTCCAAGACTCCATAGCCATCCATACCGGGCATTGAAATATCACAAAGGATAAGATCAGGTTTATGCATAAAAGCTGCTTCAACACCGGTTAAACCTTCAGAAGCAGTAAAAACCTCATAGCCTTCAAATCGTAATAATGTCGAAGTGCTTTCGATAATAAAATCAGCGTCATCAATTATTAGAATTCTTTTCATTTTGTTTAATATTTAAATTTTTGGAAAAACAATGGTAAATTTTGATCCAGACCCAACTTTGCTTTCGAGTGAAATTTTTGCATCAATCAAATCAATATATTTTTTAACAATAGATAGTCCTAAACCCGTTGATTGCTCATTTCCAACCGGTTGTGCAGAAAGACGAGCGAACTTTCCATATATTTTTTTCATGTCATCCTCGGTAAAACCCGGCCCCTGATCTATGATTTCAACTTTACAAGGGTTACCGCCGATTAATTTTATTTTACAATTGGAAGAAAGTTCGGAAAATTTTATAGCATTTGAAATTAAATTATCTAATATCTGTAAAAGTGCATTTTTATCCGTTTTTGTCACAAATACTTCATTTTCGGTTTCAAACAGAAGTTCGACTTTTTTCACAGCAGCTCTATCTTGAAAATTATTTATTATTTTTACCAAAATTGAAAATAGATCGGTTTCTTCGATGTTGATTTTAACCTTTCCCTGTTCAATTTTATTTATATCCAATAGATTATTTATCAGGTCAAGCATTATATTTGATGTAATTACAAGATCGGTTGAGAATTCTTTTAAATCATCTTTAGAAATATTTTCATCATCGCGGATCATCTTTGCAATCAAAGATATATTGTAAATAGGATTTTTGAGGTCATGGGCTGCAATTCCTAAAAATTCATTCTTTTCATTATTTAAATTTATCAGCTCGTCATTTTGTTCTTTTATTTGTTTTAAATACTTTTGAATACGAAGGTGTGTGTTAACTCTGGCTTGAAGTTCAATAGCATTAAATGGCTTCAGCACGTAGTCAACAGCACCTAATTCAAATCCACGGATAATATCAGAATGGTTAACCTTAGCAGTTACAAAAATAACCGGAATATCCTTAGTATCAGGGTCTTCTTTCAGTTTTTCGCAAACTTCATAACCATCCATATCCGGCATCATTACATCCAAAATAATAAGGTCTGGCTTTGCCGTTTTTGCAATTTTCAGAGACTTAGCTGAATTGGTCGCAATAGAAATTTCGACATTCTGTTTTCGTAAATTTTCTCCAACAACTTGAATATTTGCAGGATTATCATCTACAACAAGAACCAGTGATTTTTTTTCGTTTTGTGACATAAAAATTTTAATAAAATAAACATTAGTTACAAATATACAAAATTATTTCGACTATAAATGCTAAACATAAATTATTCATCATCCATCAAATATTTTTTTAAAAGAACTAAATTATTTTCAATTTGACTTAAATCAATTCTATATGTTGATTCAATCAAATTAACAGCAAATTTCTCCATTTCAATAATTTTATTAATTTGAGAAAATTCTTCGATTCGATTTGCAAATTCATAAATTCTGTCGATAATACAAAAGTCTAACAAATTATCAATTTCGTATAAAAATTCAACTTTCATTTTATCTTTCAAATCCGAATCTAATCCTATGTTCGCCAATTCTTTATAAGTCCATATTTTATCAATATTAGGATTTTTAAATTGACTTTCACTATTTTGCATCGTTGAAGTAAAGTGTTTGGATAGTTCATTGAGGATACTGGCTTTGTTAAAAGGCTTTCTGATAAAACCTTCACAAATTCCTTCAAAATCAACTTGGCTTTCTTTAATAATCGATGCAGTTAGAACAATAATAGGAATTTCATTATATTCTCTATTAGATTTCAGATATTTGCTTGCATCTAATCCACTCATTACCGGCATTACAGCATCCATGAGAATAATATCTGGTTTAATTTTCTCAACATAATTCAGGCATTCCAAACCATTTTCCGCTTCATAAAAAATTAGATTTCTATCTTTCAAATAACTTTTGATTAATTCTCTATTGAGTTTTACATCATCAACAATTAATACTTTTTGATTGGCAAAAATGATACCATCGGTTCTGGCAGCGTCTTTACTAAGTTTATTAGAGTATTGGTCAGAAATTTCAACATTATCAAAAATAATAAATAACTTTGTTCCAACTCCCAATTCACTTGAAATAACGATATTTCCTTCCATCATTTCAACCAATTTTTTGGTAATGGAAAGCCCTAAACCGGATCCACCATATTTATGAATTATTGTCATATCTTGTTGGTTGAAAGATTCGAATATTTTATTTAATTGCTTCTTTTCTATTCCGATTCCAGTATCTTCAACAGATACCATCATTTTACATTTCTGAGCCAAATCAGGTTTGGATAATAATTTCAAAGAAACTTCAATTTTACCGGACTCGGTAAATTTAACTGAGTTTCCGATGACGTTCAAAAGAATTTGTCTGAATCTAAGTTCGTCAAGCATGATAATATCAGGTACATCATCGGCTACTTTAATAATCAGTGCCAATCCTTTTTCTTCGATCTTAGCAGAGAAAATATGTTTAATTTCATTAAGGATGAGTTTTAAATAAACTGGTTCTTTGGTTATTGAAAAATGACCGGATTCGATTTTAGATAGATCTAATATATCGTTAATTAGTTGAAGGAGCATCTTACCACTTGATGAAATAGCCTGAAGATAGTACTTTTGCTGTTCATCACTGATAATCTCTTCGAGCAGGTCAGAAAAGCCTAAAATCGCATTCATTGGAGTCCTGATTTCGTGACTCATGTTTGCAAGAAACTGGGATTTTGCTTTATTTGCGATTTCGGCTTGTACCTTAGCACTTGCAAGTTCTTCTTCGTGCATTTTTCTCTCGGTTATGTTTCTTGCAACAATTGTTACACCTGCATAATTACCATCCTGAGAATGCCTTTTTGAAACTTTGGCACTATACCAAATTTCACCCTCAGGCGTATTAATTGAGTAATCAAATTGCTGAATATCGCCTGTATCAACGACGGATTGAATTGCGTCGTCATATATCTTAGCCAATGAAGGTGGGAATACAAATTTATAAGACATACCGATAAATAAATCAGTAGGTCTGTAAATACTATCGGAACTTGATTGCTGGAAGAAATGTAAAAAGTTACCGTTCTTATCTAACACATAAACGAGGTCATCCATTGATGAAAGAGTGGACTTGAGTCTTTCTTCACTTTCAACTAATTGAGATTGTGCCAATTTTTTTTCACTTATATCTTCGGCAATGCCCATATAACCGATATGATTAAGATTTTCATCATAAATGCCGGTTATAACAAGTTTAACATTTATTAATTTGCCGTTTTTTGTTTTGAAAGTCCATTCTTTTTTATCGTTGAATCCTAATTTTGCCTTCGCAGTAACAGTATCGTAACCTTCTGATATATAATCATATTGTAACTGTATTTCTTTAGAATATTCAATTATTTCAAGTGGAACATGGAAAATTTCGGGTGTTAATATTCCAATAACTGATTCAGCACAATACCCTAATAAAAATTCGGCACCAGAATTGAACAAAGTGATTCTATAATTTAAATCTGTGGCAAATATTGCAAAATCAGTTGAAGCATTTAATATGGCTTTTATTTTTGTTCGATCATCATATAAATTTTTATTTATCAGGTTCAGATCACTAATGTCTGAAAAGCAGACTGTAAATCCATTTTCGGATTTAATAAAATTGGAATCAAAATATAAAACACTTGAATCATTTGGAAATTTTGCGAGAAAGTGTCTTTCGGTAAATAAATTATCTTGGGTAAAGTTTGAGAAATTTGGAAATATGTTGAAAAAACCTTTACCAAGAATATCTGATGGAAGCAAACCGATTGATTCCAATCCCAAACCTTCGGCAGCACTAATGATTCCATTATTATCAACTGTAATAAAAAAGAAAGGCAATTTAATAAAAATATCTTTATAAATATTTTCTGGATTTGGATTACCTAGTTTTTTATTGTTTTTCATATTAATTTATCAGAATTTATATCTGATGATAGATTTGTTATTTTATTTTTGACATTTTACTTGTTCAGTATTTTTTTTAGATTTTGCATCCGGTCACCAACAATAGAGATTGAGTTTTCAGTAGTATCAAGTTTGGCTCTCAGATTGATTTCTTTATTATAATAAGATTCAATTTTTTCATTTAAATCTTTTAAATTAACTTTAATATGCATTATTTTTTCATTAACTAAGTTCACATCATACTTTTTTGGGGTATAAACAAATGCAGTAATTAATTCTTTGATTGTCAACAAACCGGTTATTGCAGTTATTGTATAAAAGAATGATCGGATCAACCCTATTGTTGCACTATTCATAAAAATTACAGAGAAAATTTCCTTTGAAAAAATTGAGAGAACTAATGAAATAATAGCCGCAAATCCATAATACAAGAAATTTGATGTTCTCTTTTTACCGATTATTGTATCTTTGCGATCGGTTTGAAACTTCAAATCAGTTTCGAAAATGTTAATCTGATTTTTCAAAATTTCAACTTGAGAATGAGTTTGTTCAATTTTATTATTAAGATCTATCTTTAAACTTTCAAAATTCTTTAAAGAAGACTCAAATTCTTTTAATTTTGATAGATTGAATAGTGGGATGTTATTGGAAATTGTCTCGGATTTCTCAAGATAAGAATAATAATCATCAAGATCAATTAATGAATTTAATTTGAGAAAGAGATCGTTCAATTCCGGACTCAATGAATAAACATCTGATTCCACAACAAAAAGGTCTTTATTGCTTTGTATTAATTCAATAGCATCAGGAGCATCATCAGCAAAAAATTGTTCTAATGAATATTCAAGATCAAATTGTTTAAAATATGCTAATTTTCTAAAGATTTCCTTTTGTTTATTATCAAATCTTTCTAAAATATAATCTACTCCATAATATGCATCTGCAATTTTACGAATTTCGGCAGACACCGTATAGGAGCTAAAAAGAACAGATTTACAGATATAATCCTTCAAAATATCTTTTATTTTTATTTTTCCATTCTCTAATTTATCTGTTAAAAAATCATCTCTTTTCAGTATTTCAAAGGCTTTTTTGTAATCATCGGATATTGAGGGAAAGCATCTTAATCCCCATTCATCAAATTCATTAAGGAAAGCTGCGTACCTGATCCAGTCTTTTTTATCATTATCATAATCTCTTAAAATCTTTTCAGCAGCATGATAATAAATTAAAGTATAATCTGTTTCTAATGTTCCGATATTAAGATATTCGGATAATAAATTCAAAATATACGGTATCCCTTTTGTTAAATCACAAATAAACTCAAAGGACTCATCAATTTTTATTTGATATTTATTTAAAAAATCACTGATTTCATGCTCCGAAAATGGCTTTAACTCGCAGGTACAAACAATTGAGTCATCTAATTGAGCGATGGGCTGGCGACTCGTTAAAACCATTCTAATATCCAAATAATCACTTATAGAATAATTCGATCCTGTTTCTTCGAAGGAATAGGACTTATACTCGAAAAACTTTTTATCCAAATATGTTAAGAATGTTGAATAAATCCATTCGTTTAAAGTTCCTGATATGCTATCTGCATTATCAAGTATAATGAAAACTCTCTTCTTTTCTTCCTCGCCAATAGCTGGAGGGAATGACTCGGAGTGATTAATATTTAAAAACACTGTTAGCAAATCAATAAATAGAGCTTCCACAGCCACTTCACCATTACGTTTAAATAAACGTTCTTCGGTTTTTGTTGAAAACTCATAATTACGAATTGACTTTTGAAGAGTGTGCGTAATTCCAATCTCAGAAATAGAAACAGGCTTATTGAATTTTTTAATATTGTTGAAGACCTGTTGATCAGATTGAGATAAAGTATTAATTTTATCATAAAATAAATTACTATAAAATTCACACTCGAACTCAGTTTCAAGGTTTTCACCATCGGGATCGATCAAACCGGAAATTAGTCTGAAACTTAAATCGGTCATTGAATTGGTATGTTCAAAAGTATTTAAAAAGAGAAATAAATCAACCTGATTAGCTTGTTTAAGTGAATCACATAACTCATTTGTCAAATATGATTTGCCCAGCCCAAAACAACCTACAATATTAAATATTTTGAAAGTTTCATTTCTGAAATTCAAAAATTTATCTGAAAATTCCATTCTATTAAACATCATAACCAGCCTTAATCAATATTTAAAGTCATAAATAATTTTGTACCGTTACCGGTATTGATAAACTCAGTCTCATTCATTAAATTTTTAATAATAAAAACTCCACGTCCATTCCCTTTTAATAAATTTTCCGGTAATCTTGGATCGGAAACTTCCTCTGAATCGAACCCTTCTCCCTGATCCATAATTATTATTGAAATTCTATTCCCATTCAAATTTAGTTGAAAACCGATACTCTTATCGTTTGAATACTTATTTCCATGTATAATGGCATTATTAATCCCTTCTGTTACGGAAACGATTAAATTATTAAAATTTTCATCGCTCATTGAATGGGATTTTCTAAAATCCAGCAGTAACTCCTCAATTAAGTGCAATGAATCTTTATTGCTTGGAAGCGAAATATTAATATTTAAATTCTTTTCATCCATTATTTATAAGCGATATTCAGTTTTCAAAAAAAAATTCGGTACGGATTTAATAAAATATTGCTGATTCCTTTGAAATTCATACCAACCGTTAAATTGTATAATAACCTTATTAAGATCAATTCTTGAACTAAATTCAGGACCAACCGACTGAAACAGATCATCTGGAACTGAAATTTTCTGATTTAGCTTTCTGCTCCTGATAAAAAATATCCTCCATCCGATACCTATGTCAAAATTCTTTACTTTATAATCTATAATACATCTTGTAAGAAGCTCCGTATTTGACTGCTGAGGTGTTTCTTCGAATAAATTACTGTAGAAAACACCAGTTTCATAATATCGGACATTATAAATCAATTGCAAATTTAATGAATTTTTATAAAAAATCATAATCGAATCTCGTGAAGAAATCTGTCGCATACTTCTGCTATTTGATGAGAGGCTATCCTCATAATCATAACTTGTATAATTAGCTGATACTTCAAAGACAGGTGACATTTTAAAATACTCTGTATTGATGAACACCTGTGGCGCAAACTTATATATTCTAATCCAGTTATTATTTATACTAAGCTGAGATTTTAAATAAACATTGTGGTTAAAAAAAGCATAAGCTGATGTTTTCATTGAAAAAACCGATGAAAAACGATGAGAAGCAGACAAATTAAAGATTTCTGTAAAAACATCATTGTCGTCATTCATTAATTTTGAAGGAGAAGCATATTGATTTAGTCTGACTGCATAAGCCACCTGAAAAGTATCTGATATGCTTGGAAACCAAAACGAATTAACAGAAAATTGTGTTATATTCTGATTATAATCATTCATTTTCTCATTATTCCTTAAATTTCGTAAATCCAGATCCGAGATCTCAAACTTTTTATTTACATCATAAGATTTACTGAAAAGATTATAATCCAAACCAATCTGAAATAAAAAATTTTGTATCTCATATTTCAAGTTATAATTAAATAGAAGTACAAATTCATTTTTATTTTTATAAGCTGCAGTTTTAGAATCCTTTGGATTATATGCGGAATATGAATCATCAAAAAAATTTGACTCACCATGAACTGTAAAATCATTAATAAAAGAAAATAATTGAAACTTTAAATTAAAATGCCCATTAAATCGGTTTTCAAACCAGTTCTCAACCTGATAATCAGAATTTGATCCGGCAAGTCTCTGTAGAAAATTTGTTTTAAGTAACTTATAACCCATTAAAAAAGTTATTGAATTATCGGCATCATAATCTCTGGTCAATCTCGCTGAAACATTTGCAAGTGCATTGGTTCTGTTAAGATTGAGTTTAACGTATTCCGCATTTGAAATCAAATAATAATTAAAATCATCAGTGTTAATTTTTTGATAGTTTGCTGCTGCACTTGTATATAAGCCATCGGAGATTAAATTGATCATATTATTTCGCTGAATACCAACCAAAGCTTCGATAAATGAATTATCATCGGAACCGTATTGCAATCCGGAACTAAAATCAATTTTCTCATTTTTATTCAAACCAATTAACCTTGAATTAGAGTTCAGAAGCCATCTCTGTCGAGTTTCAAAATTAAATAAATCTATAATTTTCTTTTTATATAATAAACTGAATTGTTCATCATCAATAAAATTTTTGGAAGCATCGAGCAAAGTTGAACCACGGTAATTTTGATTAATATTAAAATTCCCGAAATCAGTATTAAAATTTAAATTACCAGATGAAGTAAAAGTAAATTTATCGATATATTTATCAGCTCCTATACTTATAAAACTCCTTTTCAAGCTATCATATTCCTGAGAAAAACTGTATTCATTTTTGCTAATCATTAGCACTATTATCAGCAATAAAAGTTGTCTTCTGTTTAATTTTTGCATCAATATCCATCAGTCTGACAATTTCATAATTTCGTTATAACACAATCTCTTATATTGAACTACCAAGCGAACAATTTCTTCGCTCGTTTCCACAACTATATATTTTTTCCCTGATTTAGTCGAGATACAACTTTCATGCTGAGATTCCACAATCTCAATTTCATCAGCATTCAAAATAAATTTCGTGCCGTCAATTCTGGTTAAAGTAATCATTGGTAAATCTTATTTATTATTTCACTTTGTTCCTTCAGGTGCGTGGTGTATGACCCGGTAGCCACACTGGCTGATGCTTTTCTGCCAATATACCTGAGCTTCAAGGCCAAACTATTTCCAATATCGGATTGTGATTCATAAGAATAATTCATACAAATATGAGTCCATGCCCCCATATTTTGTGGCTCCTCCTGCGCCCAGATCAAATCAACGCAATTAGAATATTGGTTAATGAGTTTGTTTAATAAGTCTAAATCTAAAGGATAAAGCTGTTCGACTCTGATGATTGCAACATCATTTCTGTGATTTTCCTGTTTAGCAGCCAGAATATCATAATAAATTTTTCCCGTACACAAAACTATTTTTTTTATGTTCAGAACATTTTCGACTTTATCATCAATTATTGTTTGAAAATTCTCGTTTACAAATTCATCAACTCCCGAAACTGCCATTGGGTGCCTTAACATAGACTTTGGAGTTATTAATATTAAAGGTTTTTTCTCATTCATCAAAACCTGACGGCGTAGAATATGAAAATATTGTGCAGGTGTACTCAGATTAGCAACAAACATATTGTTCTCAGCACAAAGCTGCAAATATCTTTCTGGTCTGGCACTTGAATGTTCTGGGCCTTGACCGTCGAAACTATGAGGAAGCAGTAATACAATATTTGATTTTTGCCCCCATTTTGTTTCAGCACAAGCTATAAATTGATCAATAATTGTAATCGCATTATTGGTAAAATCACCAAACTGAGCTTCCCATAGAGTCAAACAATCCTTGCTGATAACGGAATAACCATATTCAAAACCAAGTACTCCCATTTCGGATAGAGGACTGTCGTATAATTCAAGTTTACTCTGCTTTTCTTGAATCATGTTCAACAAAGTGATTTCATCCTCAGTTTCAATATTTGTTATCACTGCATGTCTTTGGCTGAAAGTGCCACGGCGGCTATCCTGACCGGAGAAACGAATAGTCTTTGAATCCAATAAAATTGTACCAAATGCTAAAGCTTCACCCATAGCCCAATCTATTGCAGGTTTCGAAGAATTTATCATTTCTGCTCGTTTTTTCAACAAGCTGAGAACTTTTGGATTAGCAGCAAATCCAGTAGGAATTC
The DNA here is from genome assembly GCA_026390695.1 of Candidatus Kapaibacterium sp. GTDB lineage: Bacteria > Bacteroidota > Ignavibacteria > Kapaibacteriales > UBA2268 > JAPLFL01. Next base: position 81,824 of record JAPLFL010000089.1, read on the forward strand.
GAGTAATAGCATCAGTGATTTTCTCAAGAACTGGCTTTGAGACAGCCGTTACTACTTCATTAAAAATATCGGCATTTCCTTTATTTAACTTCGATTCTTTAGATACGGAAAACGATTTTCTATCCGAAAATGCTTTATTTAATTGCACCAGCAGAGCTTTATGATAATTTATGACATAATCTTCATCAATAACTCCCTCTTTCACCAACTCTAATTCATATAATTTTTTAACAGGCAAGATTGATTTTATCCTTTTATAAAGCAAAGGCTGTGTATATGTCGGCTCATCGGCTTCATTATGGCCGTATTTCCTGTATGAGAGCATATCAATGACAATATCGGTATTAAAGGTATTTCGATAATCATAAGCAAAAATCGTTGCTGTAAGCACAGCCTCAGGATCATCGCCGTTTACATGAATTATAGGAACCTGAATCATCTTAGCAATATCAGTTGCATAAATTGATGAGCGGCTCGCTTCAGCTGTAGTTGTAAAACCGATCTGGTTATTTATTATGATGTGAATAGTTCCACCGGTTTTATAGCCGTCTAATTGCGATAGATTAAGGGTTTCAGCCACTATCCCCTGTCCGGCAAAAGCTGCATCACCATGGATTAAAATTGGCAATGCTTTTGAAAAACTTGTATCGGATTCTTGACTATCGAGTGCACGAGCCATCCCCTCGATTACAGGATTTACCAATTCCAAATGACTTGGATTGGAAGCCAATCTGATTGGGATAATATTTCCGTTTAATGATTTGAAGTTCCCTTCATCACCGAGATGATATTTTACATCTCCTGAGCCATGATAGCTATTTTCATCGAATTTACCCTCAAATTCATCAAATATTTTTTCTGGTGATTTGCCAAAAATATTTGTGAGCACATTAAGTCTGCCTCTATGAGCCATTCCAAGCACAATCGAACTCATGAAACTATCAGCGGCAAGCTCAAAGATTTTATCAAGCATCACTATAACCGCTTCAGAGCCTTCTAAAGAGAATCGCTTTGATCCAACAAATTTTGTATGAAGAAAATTTTCAAAAGTATCGGCATCAATCAATTTATTGATAACATGAATTTTTTCTTCCTTGTTGAAACTAATATTAGTAAACTTCAGTTCAAGATATTTTTTTAACCATTCTTTAATCTCCGGTTCTCGTATGTGCATATACTCAAAGCCAAGTTTGCCGCAATATGTATCTCGTAACAATTCTATAATATCCCTTAAAGGAAGATTGTTGCTTTTCCATGAATCATCGCAGTGAAACACCCTGTCCAAATCCCAAAGTGTCAATCCGTAATATGCCGGATCAAGTTCAGGATAATAGTATGATTCCTGACCAAGGGGATTAATTGAAGCCAGAAGATGCCCACGGACGCGGTAAGCATTAATCATAAGCATTACGTGTGCACTTTTCTCAGCATAATCGTGATAATCTGAGCTCTGGCCTTCGGTTCTGGACTGATCATAAGCCCAGCGTACTGGTTCAAATGGAATTTTTAAACTTGCAAAAATCTGATCGTAAAAATGTTCTTCACCAAGCAATAATTTATTGATATAAGCGAGAAACTCGGCTGATTCAGCTCCTTGAATTATCCTGTGATCATAAGTACAGGTCATAGTTACAACTTTTGAAATTGCCAAGGAAGTTAGCATATCCGGACGTACAGCCTGAAATTCTACAGGGTACTCAATAGCACCCGTTGCAATAATAATCCCCTGACCTTTCATTAGCCTCGGACTTGAGAACGAAGTTCCTATCATTCCCGGATTAGTCAAAGTGAAAGAAGTATCGGACAGATCGGCAAGGTCTAATTTATTTTTTCTAGCTTTGTCAATAATATTTTCAAATGCGATAATAAATTCCGAAAAATTCAGATTCTGAGCGTCTTTCACGTTTGGTACAAGTAGCAAACGCGATCCGTCATTTTTCTTAAGATCAATGGCTAATCCTGCATTGATGGAACTTCGAATAATCCTGTGCGGCTTTCCGTCAACTTTAGTAAAGCAATCGTTCATCTTTGAATATTTCATCAAACCACGTACTATTGCCCACAGTAAAACGTGAGTGAAAGATACCTTATCACGGCGTAATTTCACAAGATATTTATTAATGATTCTTCGGTTTTCATCAAGTACTTTAACAGGTATTGTTCTGACAGATGTCGCAGTTGGAACATCTAAGCTGTCTTCCATATTAACCGAAATTTTAGCAGGTATAGGAGCCAGAATTTCAAGAATTTCATTTTGCTTCAGATTCAAAACTTCTTTTTGTTTATTCTCCGTTTTGTCGGAAATAACAGACGATTTATAAAAAGGAAGTTTATCAAGCATTGATTCAGTAGGATCAGGAGCTTTTTTTGATAAATTGGTAAAATAAATCTGCCATTCCGGGCTTACCGAATCAGGGTCCTGAATAAATTTATAATATTGCTCTTCTTCAAAAGCACTGTTTGGGCTAATCATTTGTTCCTCAAAAATTAAATAATCTTTTCAAATTCCATAAAATAATTCAAAGCTTGTTCTGAAGTCTTAGCAGAAAGTAATTTCATTGATGAATACGGATTGCTCAATATTCTTGAAATTTTTGACAAAATACGTAAATGTATTCCAACTCCGCTATCATTGCCGAGGAACAGGAAAACAAGATTTACATCTTTGCCATCCATCGACATGTAACTTAAAGGCTCTTTAAGTACGGCAAAAGCCGCTGTGTTACGGATTACACCTGATGTTTTTGCATGAGGCAGTGCAATTCCGTTACCTATTCCTGTAGTCATCAGATTTTCTCTTTCAATCAAGTCTGCTTGAGCCTTGCTGAAATCAATAATTTTACCGCTCTTTTCAGCAAGTCTGAGCATTTTTTCAAAAAGATCATCCTTAGAACTCGCTGTAAGACCCACTACAATTGATTCAACTTTCAACAAATCGGTTATATTCATTATGTCAGAGATTAATTTTAAAACAAAATTTATTTATTATCACGCCAATGCAGCACAAAAGCTTTATAATTATCAGCAATCTCATTGGCACGCTTTAAACTGCTGCTTTCTCCAATAATTGAGAAAGCTCCTTTTTCTTTATCCGGTAAAATAAGTACCGAATCGGGTTCTAAAAATATTTTAATTCCTTCGACTAATTCACGTTTCATATTTTGTGAATGCTCCATAGCAAGCCTCATAACAGTTCCTTTATTTTCCCAGGGACAGGAAACATCCTTGATACATTGGAATCTGTGAGGCAGTGTCAAATCGAGTTCAGATAATTTTTTACCAGTCTTACAGATCATTTCAAGAATTTTTCCAACAGTGTACATTCCATCGCTTGCAAAAAGAAAATCTGTAAAAATAAATCCACCGTAAACTCCACCGACGAAAAGCATGTCCGAATGTTCACGAGTAGCTTCCATCATAGCTGAATGTGAATTTTTAATCCGAATGACTTTTACATTGTATTCTGATGCAATTTCTTCTATTTCGCCGGTTGCTGCAATTGAAATACCGATTGAATACGGCTCTCGTTCACGATTTGTTTCTAAAAATAATTTTGTCAGAATTGTTAGAAGCCTCGAAGATGAAAACCACATTCCTCTTTCGTCGATAATTGAAATTTTCTCAGCACCGGGTTCCATCTTGAAGCCAAGACTATAGCCAAGGGATTTCATTATCTTACATATTTCTTCGTTTTCGGCTGACTGCATTTCAGCAGATTCCCAGAATCTTGTGTCATCAACAAAGTTATGCAATGATAAAACATTAACATCGAGTTTACCCAGAATAGAAGGGAGAATTGAGGAAGATAAACCGTAAGAATAATCAATAAGTATTTTTATCTTATTGTGAATAATTTTATCAATATCCAATGAGTCAATATACTTTTTGATATAAATTTCGTTTGTTCGTTCGGGATAACTTATATGCCCCACTTCATCATGCTTTACACGCTTTATATCCTCGCCATAGAAGTATCTTTCAATAGATTTTGCCATTGAAAGGGTAATATCACGACCATCTTTATTAAAAATAATAATATCTGTAAGGTCTTTATTCCTTGGACTACGACGCACATGCAAACCAGCAGCATATCGCCCTGAGCGCAGCTCCTGACGTGTTTGTGGAATTGAAGTTGTTTGAAGATCATTTATATTAACCCCTACGGAAGCAAGTCCTGCAGTGATTGTTCGTTTCATTATTCTTGATACTGTGTCAGGATCACGGCTGGCTAATAATGTAATATTTTTACCGAAAGCCATACCAAGAGCTGCTCCGAGTTTAGCACCGAAGTCTGGATTTATCTCAACATTTGAAAGACCTGAAATTCTTGCATCAGTAAACAATTCTCTCATCCATTTTTCTTCCTGAACTAATGAACTGGAGAGCATTGCCCCGTTTTCGACCTTTTTATTCGGCCATAATTTAATATTAGAATTAAGCCGAGCTGCACTGCCTATTATGCAATTATCCGCAATAAATACATTTTCAGATACAGTTGCAGAAGAGCCTATTTTGCAAGATTCGCAAATCACGCAATCTGTTAATTCTGCAAAATCTCCAATTTCAGTGTTTTTCCATATTGTAGAACCTGATATTCTGGCTCCAGTGCCAATTTTAATATTATCACCGATAATTGAATCCGAAATAAAAGCGTGTGCATCAATTAAAACATTATTTCCAATTATATTTGAGCCAGAAAATTTGGCTGTAGGTGCAATTTTTACGTTAGATCCGAGACTCAAATCATTCGTTGATTGAATCAAACCAAGATCAACTTTTCCTTGCAAGGATTCTGTCTGACCTACCTGATATTCGTTAAGATTGCCTATATCCCGCCAGTAGCCCTGAGTTATATACCCATACAAAGGCATATTTTTTGAGAGCATTAATGGAAATAAATCCTTACTGAAATCGAAGTCTTCGCGATAAGGAATCATATCAAGTACTTCAGGTTCAAGGATATATATTCCGGTATTAATTGTATCAGAGAAAACTTGCCCCCATGATGGTTTTTCAAGGAATCGAGTTATCTTCCCGTCCGAATCAGTCATTACAATACCATACTGAAGCGGCATTGGCACACGAGTTAGGAGTATTGTTGCAAGTGATTTCTTTTCTATATGAAATTCAAGGGCTTTACTTAAATCAAAATCAGTAAGAACATCGCCAGAAATTATAATAAATCTTTCATCCAAGTGTTCGGCTGCATTACGTACAGCTCCTGCAGTACCATAGTCAGCCTGTGCAATAACATATTGCATTTTTATACCGAATGATTCACCGTCTTCAAAATATTTGGTAATTACCTCTGGTTGAAAATATAAAATAGAAACAATTTCATTAATTCCGTATCTTTTCAATAGCCGGACAATATGCTCCATCATTGGACGATTCATGATCGGAACCATAGGCTTTGGAATTTTCATTGTCAAAGGTCTTAGTCTTGTTCCGAAGCCACCAGCCATGATCACAGCTTTTTTCATTTTTCCTCCGTTATTAATTATTTTATCCGTTTTTCAAATTATCTAAACTTTCAAATATAACTATATTATTTTAGAATATAAGGTTAAGATGATCTATTTTATAATAAAAAAATTGAATATAAAACATTTTCACATAATCAATCGTCGATAAAATGATTTAATAGATTTGATCATCTTAGTAGAAATAAAATGAATTTTAATAAATTTACTATAAAAGCTCAGGAAGTATTTAATTCAGCTCAGGAAATTGCATTCAATTATAAGAATCAATCAGTCGAACCCACACATCTCTTTGCCGCAATGATACAGGAATCTGCCGGCTTTACAAATATTATTTTAACCAAAATTGGAGCAAATGTTAAGTATTTGCAAATAAAAGTTAATGAACTAATGAATGCTCATCCTAAAATTCTTAATGATTTGCAAATGAATAGTTTCATTTCCAAAGATCTGAAGCAGGTTTTCGATAATTCTTTACGTGAAGCCTCAGCCATGAAGGATGAGTTTATCTCCTTAGAACATATTCTCATTTCAATTTGCGAATTAAAGAATCCGCTCTCACAGCTACTTAACGATCAGGATGTAACCAAAGATAATATCCTCAAAGTCATACACGAAATGAGGGGCGATCAGCGAATAGTTGATCAGAATTCCGAAGATAAATACAATGCTCTTAAACGCTTCAGCCGTATGCTTAATGATGAGGCTTTAGCCGGCAAGATAGACCCTGTGATTGGACGGGAAGATGAAATAAAACGTGTACTTCAGGTTTTATCACGTCGGCGAAAGAATAATCCTGTACTGATAGGAGATCCGGGCGTTGGGAAAACTGCTATAGCAGAGGGTATTGCTCAAAGAATCGTATCCGGTGATGTCCCTGAGAGTTTAAAATCAAAACAAATTGTGATGTTGGATTTAGGCGCTTTAGTAGCAGGAACGAGCTTCCGCGGCCAGTTTGAGGAACGTCTTAAATCAGTAATTAAAGAGGTAAGCGATTCCGAAGGTGAATTAATATTATTTGTTGATGAACTCCATACTCTAATTGGAGCTGGTTCGGCGCAAGGTTCGATGGATGCAGCAAATATTCTTAAACCAGCTTTAGCACGAGGTGATTTAAGATGTATAGGTGCTACTACATTGGATGAATACCAAAAATATATTGAAAAAGATGCAGCATTAGAGCGGCGTTTCCAAAAAGTGTTCGTTGATGAACCTTCAATCGAAGATACTATCTCAATACTAAGAGGACTAAAGGAAAAGTACGAAGTTCATCATGGTGTCAGAATAACGGATGCTGCGATCATTGCGGCGGCAGAGCTTTCTGCTCGATATATAACCGATAGATTTATGCCGGATAAAGCAATAGACCTCATTGATGAAGCTGCAAGCAAACATCGTTTAGAAATAGAATCTATGCCGGATGAAATTGATAAGGTTGATAGACGTATCCGTCAGCTTGAAATAGAAAAACAAGCCCTATTGCGAGAATTGGACTTGTTTTCCAAGTAAAAAAACACTAAAATTATACTTCAACAAATATACTTGTTGCAAGTTCATTTCCAATAATAATATCCTTACCATCCATTTTTAAACTGATTGGTCCGTTAAATGGAGCTTTGTCAATGATTTGAAAAGGTGTATTAGGTAGAAAACCCATTTTTTCAAAAAATGCTAATTTTTCAGGATCATCATCAGCAAGACGCTTAATAGTAAAATCCTTCCCTATTTCAAGCATTGAGAGCGGCTTTTCAAGTGTTTTAGGTATATCCCCGTTTTTGGGAGGTATAGGATGTCCGTGTGGATCAAATTCCGGATTACCTAATAAACTATCAATTTTGTCAGCAAATTCTTCTGAAATATGATGTTCGAGACGGCAAGCTTCTTCGTGAACTTTATCAAGTGAATAGCCTAACATTTCCTTCAAATACAGCTCTAATAGCCTGTGATGACGAATAATCTCACTCGCAATTTTTGAACCGCTTTCCGATAAGCGAACGCCTTTGTACGAATTATAATCGACCAAACCCATGGTTGCAAGTCGCTTTAGCATTCCTGTAACTGATGCTCCTGAAATGTTTAATTCATTAGCAAGTTCAGTTGTGGAAACCAAGCCGTTTTCCTGAAGTTTGTGAATGGTCTTGATATAATCTTCAACAGCCTGTGATAACATAAAATTCTCCTTAATTCTCCTACTTAATTAAATGATTAAGAATAATATCGAATAAAAAAATTATTCTTAACCAATATAAATACTAATTTAAGTTAAAATAAACTTAAAAACAAGTGCTGACAAAAATGCAAGAATGATACTGATTGTTGAGGAAAATAAAATCACTGATCTACCGAACTCGCGTTTTAAAACTAACATTGTCGATAGGCAAGGAAGGTATAGTGTGACAAAAATCGTAAATGTTAGTATCTGTGCGTTTGTCATTGGTAAAACATCAAGAGATGAAATGCCTAATGCTTGTGTCATCATCACTATCACAAGCTCTTTTCTTAGAAAACCGAAAATCAAGGTTGAGCCTAACTGTTCGGGTAATCCTAAGATTGTAGAAACTAAGGGAGAAAAGAATTTATTAATATATATGGTTAGATTTAGATATTCTGTCATTCCCATAATAAAACTACCAAGAACCAAGTATAGAAGCGCTACACGAATGAATTCCATAAGTTTTGTTTTAGTTTTTTGAAATGGTATTTTCAGTGAAGGAATTTTCAAGTTTGGGATTTCTAAAATAAGTCCTATAGGCTTCCCTGAGAATTTTGAAATTATTTTACCAACAATTGCAATGATGATGATTACATAGAAAAAGATTAACACAGTCCAGAGTGGGCCGGTTCTCGCCGCTGCTAAAGCAAAGATAACAGATATACGAGCAGAGCATGGAATCAATGGAATAAGAGATGCAGTAATTTTTCGTTCAATTTTATTTTCGATTATACGAGTGGCATAAATTGCCGGAACCGAGCATCCAAAGCCCAAAATAAAAGGTACTACTGATTTTCCGTGCAAGCCAATTTTATGCATAAATCCGTCAATTAAAAAAGCAACTCTGGAGATATAGCCTGTTTCTTCAAAAAATGAAGTGATAAGAACCAAGGGTAAAAGATAAGGTAGAACTACTCCTATAGCGCCCTCAATACCTTGATATATTCCATTTGTCATATAGTATAAAAAAGGACTGTTTAATTTAAGTGGCGTGTAAAGTGACTCTACAAAATCCAATGGTACTTCAATTATTTTACTGATTATATCGCCGAGGATAAATATTAAAGAAAATTGAAGGATAAAATAAAGCAATAAAAAGACATAACCCCAGAATGGGTGCAGAAGCCAATCATCAAGTTTTTCGATTAATGGGCGTTCATGTCTTGATTTTAAGGTTTGAACTTTGTCCGTAATTTTTATAGCTATATGATGGCGTTCATAAGAAATTGATTCAAAAATATCGAATTTATGATCCTTTAAAATCTGCTCGGATGCTATTTTATTGATGGATGAAGTTAAATTTCTTAAATCACTTCCTAATATGACAGGATACTCAAGGGCTTTGATAGCCAAGAAACGATCAGATACATTAAGATTAGAAGTTTTTGTTGCAAGAATACTTTCGGTTTCAACAACAAAATTTTCCAAATGAGCAGAATAATCGAATTTAGCAGGATTGTGATTAGAAGCCGATAACAATTTTGAACACTCATCAATTAAATTTTTTACACCTTTGCCAAAAATAGCGGTAATAGGAATAACCGGTATTCTCAGCTCCTGCTCAAGAAGTTGTTTGTTAATAAAGATTCCATGAGCCATTGATTCATCGAGCATATTTAACCCGACAATCATTGGAATACCTGTTTCAATTAGTTCGACGGTCATCACCAAACTCCGCGACAGAAGCGTAGAATCAATGAGATTAATAATTAAATCTACTTGTTCATTCATTATATAATCAAGTGTAACCTGTTCGGCTTTATCGTTTGGATTTAAAGAGTAGGAGCCGGGAAGATCAATTAATCTGAAACTTTCATTATAAATATTAATAATCGTTTGCTTTAAATCAACCGTAGTTCCGGCAAAATTAGATGTAGATGCTTTGGTATCTGATAGGACGTTAAAGAGAGTGCTTTTACCAGCATTTGGTTGTCCGACAATAGCAATAGTTCTTAGTTTATCATTAATTTTCATATTCAACTTGAATTTTCTCAGCTAATTCACGGTCAAGGGCAAGCTTAGTAAGCCCGTAAAGCGGATTTAGGACTAAGACAGGGCCAAATTTGTTATCATTTACTTTTATTAATAATTCATTGATGTGAATTCCCATTGATAACAATTTCCTTCTGATATCATCATCAGATTCAATATATGTAATTTTCAAATTTGTCTTTGTTTGAGCTTCCGAAAGAGTCATTATTTTTATCCGATTAAACTGTTATTTAGCTTTGTCTAAATACAAAAATAACTATTTTTTCTCATTCACCAAGAGATTTACTTAAATACTATCAATTAATTTCTAAATTATCACTGCTGATCTGATTTTTGTCTAAATAATCAAAAAATCAATGCTTCAATAATTTATCATATAAAAATAAAAATTGAAATTATTAGTAATTTTTTTCTTGCTTATTTAAAGAAAATTCCTTAATTTTGTAATCTTGTTTGTTTGGTCCCATCGACTAACGGATAGGTCACCACCCTTTCACGGTGGCAGTACGGGTTCGAATCCCGTTGGGATCACTGAAAAAAAGCTCTGTTTTTAAGTAGAGCTTTTTTTATTTCTTCTTCCGAAGTTGAAACTAACTGTTTAAATCCCTGTTCAGTCCTATTCCCTTTTTTTTAACTTGATTTATTAGTAATTTTGTATCCTGTAAAGTTATTTTTTGAAAATCGAATTATAATAGGAATATTTTATGAAAATCAGAAAAGAAGATGCCCTTGAATACCATAGTAGAGGTAGAAAAGGGAAAATCGAAGTTATTACTACTAAACCATGCGTTACTCAACGAGACCTGTCCTTAGCTTATTCACCCGGTGTAGCAGAGCCTTGCCGTGAAATTCATAAAGACGTTAGTAAAGTTTATGAATATACTGCTAAAGGAAATTTAGTTGCTGTTATTTCAAATGGTACTGCTGTTCTTGGTCTTGGAGATATTGGTCCTGAGGCCGGCAAACCTGTTATGGAAGGAAAAGGAGTCTTGTTCAAGGTTTTTGCAGATATTGATGTTTTTGATATTGAATTGAATAGTAAAAGTATTGACGAGATAGTCCGCGTTTGTGAAGTTCTGGAGCCAACCTTTGGTGGAATTAATCTTGAAGATATTAAGGGGCCGGAATGTTTTCATATCGAAGAAGAATTGAAAAGAAGATTAAAAATTCCGGTATTCCATGATGATCAGCATGGTACTGCTATTATAAGCGGTGCAGCTCTTATGAACGCTGTTGAACTTGTGGGAAAGAAAATGGAAGATATCAAAGTAGTTTATAATGGCGCTGGTGCTTCCGGAATTGCTTGTGCAAAATTTCACATCAGCTTAGGTGTGAAAAAAGAAAATGTCATTATGTGTGATACAAAAGGAGTTCTTTATAAGGGCAGAACCGAAGGCATGAATGTTTATAAAGATGAATTTCTTGTCGAAACCGATGCGCGTACATTAGCAGATGCTTTTGTCGGTGCCGACGTTTTCGTTGGACTTTCTATTGGCAATTGTGTTACTCAGGACATGGTTAAAACTATGGCTGCAGATCCGATTATTTTTGCAATGGCAAATCCTGATCCCGAAATTACTTATAATGACGCCAGAGAAGCCAGACCTGAGATTATTATGGCTACCGGACGTTCTGATTATCCTAATCAAGTTAATAACGTTCTTGGTTTTCCATTTATTTTCCGCGGCGCTTTAGACGTTGCTGCATCGGCTATTAATGAAGAAATGAAGAAAGCTGCTGCGTATGCGCTGGCAAAATTAGCAAAAGAAGAAGTGTTGGATTCTGTAAAACGTGCTTATGGCGTCAAGGAAATGACATTCGGTAAAGATTATATTATTCCAAAACCTTTTGATCCACGTGTTCTAACCTGGGTTGCTCCTGCAGTCGCTAAGGCTGCAATTGAAACAGGTGTGGCACGAAAACCAATTGAAGATTGGGATGAATATAAACTCAGCCTGAATATTCGTATGGGGCGTTCGGAAAAAATAATGACCAATATTAACGCAAAAGCACGCCGTAATCCTAAACGAGTAGTGTTCCCTGAAGGAGATCAGGTCAATATAATAAAAGCCGCTCAATTAAGCCTTGACGACGGTTTGGCATCACCTATTTTGCTTGGTAATGTTGATAGAATAAAAAATGTAGCAGCTGAAAATGGATACGATATTGAAGGTATTACAATTATCAATCCTAAAGATTATGAAAGAATGGAAGATTATATCAATGAATTCCAGCACTTACGTAATCGAAAAGGAATTACTCGCAATGAAGCCGAAAAAACTATGTTTACCCGCAGAAATTTCTTTGGTGCAATGATGGTACATTTGGGAGATGCAGATTGTATGATTTCCGGCTATACGTCACACTATCCTGAAACTATCTCTCCAGCTCTTCAAATTATTGGACGTGATAAACAATATGCAAAAGTATCTGGATTATATATTTTAAATACTAAGCAACAAACATATTTTCTTGCTGACACTACAGTTAATATTGATCCTGATGCAACAACTATTGCTGATATAGCACTTCAAACTGCCGAATTAGCTCGTCATTTCGATGTTGAACCATCTGTGGCTCTACTTTCTTATAGTAATTTTGGCTCAACAATCGGAGATTCTCCCTCCAAAATGATTGAAGCATTAAAGATAATTAAGAGCCGCGATCCAAATTTGATTGTTGATGGTGAAATGCAGGCTGATACTGCCGTGACACCTGAAATTCTTAACGAAACTTATCCTTTTAGTTCATTGAAAAATGGTGCAAATTGCTTGATTTTCCCTGATCTGAATTCTGGAAATATTGCTTACAAGCTGCTTTCCAAAATTGGTGGAGCACACCTTATTGGTCCGATTTTAATGGGATTGAAGAAATCAGTGCATGTACTCCAGCGCGGAGCCGAAGTAAATGATATTCTTAATATGGTGGCCATAGCAGTAGTTGACGCACAGAATTTAGAAGCTAAAGAATAAATTTAAAAGGTATTGCTCCTAAGAGGAATCTTGCGGAGCAGCATCAATTCTTAACGAATCCCTCTTTTATCCTTAGAAGAGGGATTTTTAATGCCCCTCCATTTTCCCTTTTTCGGAGTCATTATAAATTGTACTGTTTGTCGGATCTAAGTAACGGAGCTGCTTGAATACGTCGGGGTTGGGATATTTATTGAAAAGTGTGGCGAGTTCTTGTGCCTTAGTATCAAAAAATATTTGTAAGAAATAGCTTGGGCCGGTCATTTTAGCACTTTTATAGTCAGCTAAATCAAGTAAAAAAGCATAAAGATTTTCTAAGCCTTGAGCCTTATCTTTTGATAAAATCTGAAGACCATCGTTATAATATGAATAAATTAATTTCCGCATCGGTTCAAAGTGCATATCGGTTAAATCGGTAATCAAACTGAATTTTGTTGTTGCACCGGGTAACGAATTTACTTCAAATCCTACTGCTGAAGCTGAATTTGCTACTTGAAAAATTTGACGTGCCAGACCAAACATCTGCGTTCCTTCAAGATCGCCGTAAGTATCCATGTCCAGCCCGATAATTATTGCCAAGTAAAAATCAATTAATGTTGTAACTTCATTATAACGCATTAAATTAAATACAAGATTTGCATTACGGGAATATGCAAATGTCCAATTATTCTCAATAATCCGAAAAGCCGCAGAAGCTCCAGCATCCTGTCCCTTTAGGGTTCGCTTGGAAACAATAAACATCTTTGCATAATATCTGTCCGGGCCGCCGGATAAATAAATAGAAACATCAACCGGAATTTTTGGCCCGTCCCAGTCATTATTTGTATATTTCTGGCTATTAATATATGTTTTTAAATCTGAGGCAAGAGTTTCTGCATTCTTCCGTGATTCCACCTGAACCTGATCCATCGAAACCTGCACTGTAGCGTCAATTTCCTGGGATTTTAATTTCAAACAAGTTAAAATAATTATTAAGAAAATATAATATCTCATAATCCACCATTAATAAAAAAAAAGTATGAAGAATAAACGAAATATATATTTTAAATTTGAATAAAATCACTATTTTTGTTTAGGAGCTAAAATTGTGAAAATCGAACTTTTAACTTTACTTTTTATTTGCTTTTTTAATTGTTCCGCTTCTGATTATTTTTATTTTAATAATATTCAAAATTCAGTTGGTTTGACTTCGCTCGAATCGCATTATTATAGTCAGAATCCTGCTCAATTGGTAAATGCAAATAATTCTGTTTCTTTCTGGGCAAAACCTATTGCAAGCGGTTTGCCAGAGCTTAATATTATTAATCTTGGCACTAAATTAAAAATCGATAGCAATTTTACAGTTGCACTGGATTTAAACGGCATCGTAAATAATTTGTATTCTGAATTTTCCCCAAATCTATCTTTAAGCTATAAATATATTGATAAACTATCTGCTGGAGCCAATTTAACTTATAATCTCATGGGAGTTAAAAATTTCAAGAGCTGTTCCTTCTTCAGTTTTGATATAGGTGCGATAATTTTTTTAAATGATTATTTATCAACAGGTTTTGTGCTCAGAAATATTAATCGAGGTTCATATTTGGGAGGCAATTCACTGGTAAACCAGACTGTTATTTGCGGCTTCGGAATAAAAGCAAATGATGATTTTCTAATTGATATTGACTGGCACATCAAAATCAGCCAGTATAGCGGATTAAGCCTTGCCGGTAAATATAAACTCTACAAAGCTTTTTATATTAGATTAGCTTACCTAACCAATCCTAATTCTTTTGAAACGGGCATCTCTATTGGTTTTACCAAGGATTTTAATCTTAATTATAATTTTTGTTACGATATGAATTTAGGTTCAATAAATAATGTCTGCATTACGTTTCAATGGTAAAATGAAATTTATTATTATTATTATTATTATCAATTTTCAAGTGACTCTATCACAAAGCACAGCTATTGAAGAAGATTTGAATGAAAAATATTTTTATGAGTCGAATCTTAGCAATTATGAAAATCCTGAAGAATATTACAAATTTAACCCTGTATTTTTTAAAAAAGCAACCTTTCTTGAGCTTTCAAGACTTCCTGGAATGTCATTTGAAAGTGCCAAAAAGATTTTCTATTATAAAACAAATAATCCAACTTGTTCATTAATTGAATTAACTGGTAAACTTAATTTAAATGCCAAAGAAACTGAGAGTTTAAACAATTATACAGACCTTGCAAAAATCGATAATTTATTTGTAAGATATAGAGCAAGAAATTATATAAATATTGATGAAATACAGACTGACAGCACTAATCAGATACAGAATTATTATTTATATCAGCAAATTTATTTTAAATATCAAGGAATTTCTTTTGCACTAATAAACAAAAAAAATATTGGAGAAAGTTCATTTTTAAATAATATAAATTCATTTTTTGAATATAAATATAATGATCAATTTAAAATATTAATCGGTGATTACCATTTAAATGAAGGATTAGGCGCGATTCTACATAATTCTGTCATCACAAGAAAAAGTTCCGATGTTATTAATTCAGCATTAAATTTTGATGATAAAATATCCGGTTTAACCACAAATCAAGCTGTCAGATACTTCAGAGGCATTTGCTTCAATTCAAAATTTCATTTATCAGATTTACTAAAACTAAGTACCAGTCTATTCTATTCACAAAAAAAGCTTTCTGCGATAATTGATAGCAATTCTATAGTATCAAGTATTTATTTATATCCTGTTTTCAAGGATTCGCTAATGATTTCAAGAAAGAATAATCTTATGGAACAGGCAATCGGAGCCGTGATTAGTGGAAATTATAGTTATTTTTCTCTCGGATTTTCAGGATATTATCTTAATTATGATAAAATTATTCATGTTGATAATTTTAACAGTTTACAAGGACAGTCAAGTTTTTTCAGTTCCATCTTCGCAAAAACCGAGTTTGCAAATACAAGTTTTGAAACTGAATTAGCTCGTGATTATAAAAATAATTACGCTCTTATTGCCGCAATAGTTCAGCATTTTAACAATTTTTATATTGCTTTGAATTATCGAAATCTACAAGATCAGTTCTGTTCACCTTATGGAGCACGATTTGGTGAAAACTCCGTCACAGGCTCGGAAAGAGGCTTTTATAGCGGTTTTAGGTGGTTTAATAAAAATTTTGATATAAAATTTTATTATGATATATTTTCAACTTACAATTTTTCAAATCCTTTTCCTTCAAAAGGTAACGATATTTTAGCAGAAATTTCTAATCGTATTGACGACAAAACAAGTCTGGCTGTAAGATTTTATTATCATTTCATTAATAGAATTTATTACAATAATCAGATATTTGAAACTAATTCTGATAATGAAACAAAATATCAATGGAGAATAGACCTATCAAGCTGGATCAAAGATAATTTTCAACTTAAATTTAGATTTTCCTACAATTTAATTTTAAATAATACTCAGCATCAAGATCAGGGATTTGGCTTCTACTCTGAGTTCCAATATAATATACTTAAAAATCTCAAAGCTATTACCCGAATTTCATACTATTCTACAGATTCGTATCAATCTTCAATCTGGCAGACCGAAAGCTGTATTCCAGGTATTTTCGCTTTAAAACCGCTTTATGGTAATGGTGAGAGATTCCTCGTTCTGCTCAACTACTCCCCTATTCATCAAATTAACCTCTGGTTCAAATTTACGCTTGATTCTAAAAATCAGGTTTATGGTTATATCCCAACAAATCCAGACAGGCTCTTAACTTTCCAATTCGAATATGTCTATTAAATAGACTTAAATTAACTAAATTTGTAAGTTATGAATAATCAGAAAATTTAATTGAAAACTATTTTTATATCAGCTGGAGATCCTTCTGGTGACCGCCATGCTTCTAAATTGATGCAGACTTTAGCTAAGAGTTATTTAGGCGATCTTCATTTTATTGGCATTGGTGGCCCTGAAATGCAGAAACAAGGTCTGGAAGCAATAGTTGATTTTAATGAGTTAAATGTTGTTGGATTTTGGGAAGTAGCAAAAAAATATTCCTTCTTTACAAATCTGCTTAAAAAAGCAGAATCTATATTGCAGAACGGACATGTAGATCTTTTTTTGCCGATTGATTATCCCGGTTTTAATCTAAGATTGTCAGAAAAAACTCGCAAATTATCTATTCCTGTTTTATATTATATAGCTCCACAGCTCTGGGCATGGGGAAGCGGAAGAATTTCCAAGATTAGAGATTACGTTAGTGAATTATTAGTAGTTTTTCCATTTGAAGAAAAATTTTTCAGAGATTTGGGTATAAACTGCACTTTTGTCGGACATCCTTTAATTGATTCCGATGAATTTAATACGCCTGCTCCTGCACTTGCTGATCGAGATAATATTATTGCATTTTTTCCGGGAAGTCGAAAAATAGAAATCGCTCGTCATATAGAATTATGTACTGACATAAAGAATCTACTAAAGCCGAATTTGAAAGATTTCAGATTTATTGTTTCCATACCCTCTCAACAAAAACACTATTATCAGAATAAAATTAAACATGATTTTGAAATCTCAGAAAATTCTGTTGACTTAATGAAAAAAGCAAAAGCCGGATTAGTAAAAACCGGCACTACAACTCTTGAATCGGCGCTTTCAGCCATGCCATTCCTAATGTATTACAAAGCTTCGATTCTTACTTATTATATTGGGAAAACTCTATATAAATTAGATTATCTATCCTTACCCAATATATTGGAAAATAAGAATGTCGTTCAGGAATTTATTCAAACAGCTGCCAAACCCAATATTATGGCTGCTGAACTAATAAAACTGATAAAGAAACCGGAATTATCTCAGATCATGGTAAATGATTTTTCTCAGATCCGTAAAAATCTCGGCAAAAGCGGAGCAGCTCTAAATGCAGCTAATGCTATAGTTAAATTTTTATAATATGAAATTATCCAAAATAATATTAATTCAGATTTTAAACTTAGTTTCCAAAACTTGGAGGATTCGCATTGATGGCAATTTTCCATCAAAACCTGCAATTATTGTTTTTTGGCATGGATTAATGCTGCCGGGCTGGAAAATCTTCTCAGATCATCAGCCAATCGCAGTTGTAAGCCTCAGTAAAGATGGTCAGATATTATCAGATTTATTAAAAAAATGGAACTTTTCTCTCATCCGTGGCTCTTCATCAAGAAATGGGAAAGAAGTTTTAAATGAGATTATTGAAAACACCAATAATAATTTTATTCTAATGACACCGGACGGGCCTACCGGGCCTTCAACGAAATTTAAAGCAGGTGCAGCAGTTGCGGCAATGCGTAGCCAAGCACCAATTGTTCTTTGCGGGATTGTAATAAAAAATAAATTTACTTTTCAGAAGTCATGGGATAAATTCGAGCTGCCATTGCCATTTTCCAATGTATTAATACGATTTTCATTACCTGAAATAATCCCTGTTTCAAGTTCCAGAGATCTTATTGACGCGAAAATTATCGAATTTGGAAATAAATTATGCAACTTATCAGAGGTATAAGTGTTCTTTTTATGATAATCTGAAATTCTATAAAAAATATGATCATCTATAACTTAGTTTCTCAAATATTCAATTCAATTGTTAATTACCGTAATCACGGCTACAATTCGGGAAAATATAAAATTTTAGATTGTGGAAAACCATTAATTTCCGTTGGAAACATATCAAGTGGCGGAAGCGGAAAAACTCCATTTGTACTTATGCTTGCGGACGAATTTATCAAAGCGGGCTATAGACCTGCAATTATCGGACGTGGCTATAAAAAAATTAAAAAGGGAGAAGTCATTGTTTCAGATGGTGTAAGCACATTTGTTGGCGCAACAGAAGCGGGCGACGAAATGTTTATGTTGGCTTCGCGATTAAAAGTCCCGATTGTGGCAAACGAAGATAAAAAATTAGCTGCTCTTTCTGCTGTCAAATTATTTAACCCTGATTTGATAATCTTAGACGATGGATTTCAGCATCGTAGTTTAAAACGTGATATAGACATTGTTTTAATTGACAGAGAATCTATCGAACGACCGTTTCTATTACCGAAAGGTAGATTACGTGAGCCTTTTGAATCATTATTACGTTCCGATTATATTTGTATCAATGAAAATTTACAAAATGAAATAAACAATTTTATCGTTTTTGATGATAACAAAAAAGTTGTTTTTAAAAATTCAGATTACAATTATATTTTTATTGAATCTGGAGAATCTGCTACAGAAGCTCAGTTAGACATAGCACGGAAGTCTTCGCTTATAGTTTCGGGAATTGCTCATTCTGAGATTTTTTTACAATCTCTTAAAAATAATAATTTCAATACGAGATTTGAATTAGCTTTTGAAGACCATCACAACTATAGCGAAAAAGATATTAAAAGAATTATTAATATTTGTTTAAAAAATAATTTAAAGTATATTATTACAACTGATAAGGATGCTGTTAAATTAATTAACTTTCATAAATCCTTGAAACAAAATGATATTTCATGCATTATTAGTAGATTTGATGTTTTTATAATTGGAAAAAGAGATTCTTTTATTAATAATTTAATAACAAAGCTAAATCTGAAGTGAAAAAGTTACTCTTTATAATAATTGGTTTATATATAACTTTATCTGGCTGCCACAGCGCTGAGAAGAAATTAATTATTGCATTCTCAAAAACAGCAGACACGAGTAATTATATAAAGTGGATCAAAAAAGCCGCTCCTGAAGCTATTTGCGTAAATCTTTATGGAAAATCATTCCAACAGATTGATTCTATTTTGAATTTATCAAACGCTTTAGTACTAACAGGCGGGGAAGATGTCCATCCTTATTACTTCGGCAAGGGCTCTGATACTTCTATTTGTGAGATCAATCCATATAGGGATACATTAGAGTTTTATTTAATTAAATCTGCAACAAGGCAAAATCTACCGATCATGGCTGTATGCCGTGGTGAACAAATTTTTAATGTCTTTAACGGAGGATCATTGATTATAGATATTCCCCGTGATAAACATTCCAATACTGTCCACCAGTGCAAGGATTATAAAAATTGTTACCACAAAATTAAAATAGATGAATCATCCCAATTATATCAAATTTGTGGGAATTCCGTTGGCTCTGTCAATACAAATCATCATCAAGCTGTAGATCATCTATCAGAGCAGCTAAAACCGGTTGCATGGTCAGAAGATGGCATAATTGAAGCTTATGAGTGGAAATATCCAAATGGAAAACCATTATTAATTGCTGTACAGTGGCATCCTGAGCGCTTAGAGGAAAATAATCCCTTTGGATCAAATCTGGCAAAGTTTTTGCTCAATAATATAATTCAAAAGGATTTGAATAAAAAATGAGAACAAATTTAGCCAATAATGAAGAAGATTTACAGAATTTTGTAAATTCATTCAACAAACCAGAACCAACGGGAGATACACATTCTTTGAATCCTTCACGAAGGATGCACCGTTATTGGCCTGTACCCGAAAGTTATGAAAATAAATTGCCCGAACCCGGTGAAATGGGGAGCTTCTGGGAAGATCGCGAAGATCGCTACCATTGCGGAATTGATCTATATTGCGACGAAGATGCAATAGTACTTGCTATTGAAAGTGGTTTGGTAATAAATAAAACCGAATTTACAAGTTACAACAAGACCCCTTATCATGAAACAACTTATAGCGTTCTAATTAAGAGTAAAGAAAACGTTATTTACAAGTATTGTGAACTTAAAGAAATTAATGTTAAAATTGGCGATTTCATTTTCGGTGGGCAGCAGATCGGTACAATCGCAAAATCGCTAAACCCTGAACTGTTGGACTTCGACACACCATTTTATATAAGAGAACTTGTTCAGCAAGGTTATTTATGTATGCTTCATCTTGAACTCTATAAATCACCAATAAGTGAAGTTCAGCCTTATCAATATGGAAATTTCTTAGGCCGCCGTAAGCCTGACTCAGTTATAAATCCCTTCTACTACCTCAATGGACTTGAAAAGAAATAAAGCTTTTTTTTTCTTCATTCTTTTATAAAACCTCTAACCACTGCTCCTGTTCTTATAAAATAGACACCCCTGTCAAAACAGGTAATATCAATTTTACTATCAGCTATTCCACTATGAACTTTTTGCCCAAAACTGTTATATATTTCGTAATATTTATAGGATGAATTGATATAAATAGCATCAGAGGCAGGATTCGGGAATATCTTAATTTCGGAATTGTACCAATCCTCCACTTCAGTCGGACTTTTCTGAAACCAGGGAATTGTTAAATTATTAGATGTAAAAAAATCAACTAATAAATTGGCTACTTTTAGTCTGCCACTTGTTGAAGGATGTGTGCCATCACTTGTAACGAAATCGGATACTGCCCAGGTTAAACCATCATTTCTGGCTTTCAAACCATTTGCCCATAAGTAAGGTCCCCAACTAATCCAAGGGACTTTAGGATTTGATCCGGTACAAATTAGCGCAGTATCCTGATTGATCTGCGCATCTACGAGCCATTTTACAGAAAATCCAGATTCATAAGCCATTGGTTCAGGATTAAGAGAGCTGCTTGCATATCCTCCATAAATTCTGCTCGAAACAAAGCACATCATGGTATTCGGATATTTTGATTTAATAACCTGACATACTTTTTTTAATTCATTAGTTAAGGTTTGAGCATGGATTGGAAAATTATTTTGCGGACTTATATCAGCTTCCTTAAGCCATACTACCTGCACCTGTTGCGGACTTAATTTGACAGTACTTAAACGTTGGTTAATAATTTCCCAGAAAGTTGCACTCGGATTTTGAATAATTGCTGCTGTCTGACCACCTTGGGCACCATCAACGATTATTAATTTCGGATTTTTATTTTTCAATGTATCTGCTAATTGTTTGAAAGTGGAAAACTCTTGAGTTGTGTTCGACATACCGACTGATAAAAAGACAATTTTCCCGTTTGTCATGTCCAGATTGCCGCTGTTATCGCGGGGTTGAATATTTTGCAATACACTTTGTCCGATTAATAAATGATTATCCGGCACGATATTCATGCCATTTGGAAATAATCCACCTTCAAAATTTTTATATTTAATTACTCCTAATTCCGTTAAAGGATTAAGATTAAGTGAATCAGCATAAATCAGATTATTATCACATATTAGTGAATAATAAACTATTATTAATAATATATAACAACAATATTTTTTCATAATTCCACCTCTGGTAATTAAAAAAAATGCTCACAATCATGTAAAAGTTACATTTTTTAATATTATATCATTTCCTTAATGAATTAGGAATTCTTGTCATTCCCGCACATGCGGGAATCCCCTTCCAGTACCAATCAGGAGATTCCTGCATGCGCACAAATGACAAGAAATTGAAGTTTTCACACAGTCTCGTATGCAGGAATGACAAGAAATTGAAGTTTTTACACAAGCTCGCATGCGGGAATCCCCTTCCAGTACCAATCAGGAGATTCCTGCATACGCACAAATGATAGCCTTCAAGTAGGAAACGATATTATACTAATTGCAAAAAAATTAAAGAATTTATTGTTTTAGAAATTTCACTTTTAAAATTTCATTTTTTTTTGTAAATTGTATATCTGTACTTTGAGATTTATTATCATTACTTATTTTATTTCTAAAATGAATAGAATTTCTCCTTCAATAGTAAAATTAACCGTTCAATAAATATAATTTTCAAAATATTCAGGAGTGTTATGTATCCAGGTGAAAAAAAATATCCACACATCTTCTCCCCCGCTTTTATAGGGACAATGGAAGTGAAAAACCGAGTAAAATACGGCTCAACCGAGACTAATTTTAATCTTCGTGACGGCTTTGTTACTGATGTTGAAGTTGCTTATATGGAAGCTCAAGCTAAAAGCGGAGCCGGATTGATTACAACTCAAGGAGCTTTTACCGATCCTGCCGGTGAAGGAAAAGGTTATGTCGGAATGATGGGTATTTGGGATGATAAGTTTATTCCGGGATTAAAAAGAATTGCTGATGTAATCCGTAAACACGGAGCTAAAAGCATGTGCCAGTTGATGCATTGCGGCCGTGTTGGCGGTGTGGAATTAGATTATACCGTTGGCCCATCGGCAGTAAAACAAGCAATTCCTCGTTTTCGTGAACCTGTTGAAATGTCCCTTGAAAAAATCCAATTAACGATACAGGAGCATATCGATGGTGCAAGACGTATTGTTGAAGCCGGTTATGATGCAATCGAAATTTCAGGTATTGTCGGATATTTGATTTCAAATTTTAATTCAAAATATACAAATAAAAGAACAGATCAGTATGGCGGCGATGTTGAAGGCAGAGCCCGCTTTATGCGCGAGATTATTGAAGGAATAAAAAAAGAAGTCGGTTCTGCAGTTCCTCTCATGATTCGTCTTTGCGGTGAAGAACTTTTGGATGATCGTGGTGGGAATACACCCGAAGAGTGTTTACAAATTATAAAAATCGCAGAAAGAGCCGGTATTGACGCACTTTCTGTAACGGTTGGGTGGCAGGAAGCCGCTGTTTCTGTTATCACACGCGATGTCCCGATGGGTAATTGGCTATATGTTGCAGAAAGAATGAAGCAAAACCTTAAAATTCCCGTTGCTATGGCTTATAGATTGTTCTATCCTGAATTACCGGAACAAGCAATAGCAGATGGGAAACTTGATTTCTGGGAGATGTGCCGACCTATGATTGCAGACCCGGATTTACCTCGCAAAATTATTGAAGATCGTCAGGAAGATATAATTCCTTGTATGGCTTGTAACCTTTGTTTAGCACGACTTTTCCGTGATCAACCAATTACCTGCTTAGTTCGTCCTACAACCGGATATGAAGCTCATCCGGATTGGCAAATTACACAGGCTCCAAAGAAGAAACGTGTTGTTGTCGTTGGTGGTGGACCGGCAGGTATGCAATGTGCTGTGGTTGCTGCTCAAAAAGGACACGATGTCACCTTGCACGAAAAATCCGGAAGATTAGGTGGGCAACTTGCCGTTGCTGCTCAAGGTCCGTTCGGCGACGAAGAATTCCAACGAATGATCGATTATTTCTCCACGCAAATGACTAAAAACGGCGTGAAAGTTGTTCTCAATAGTGAAATGAATGAAAAACATTTTGCAGATCCTTTGACCGCACCTGATACGGTTGTTCTTGCATCGGGATCATATTTGACAAAGAACGACATTCCGGGCGCTAATCGTGATAATGTTGTTTTTGCTCATGATGTAATCGAAGGAAAAGTTGAAATTGGAAAACGTATTTTAATCGCCGGTGGACGTGGTCTCGGTATTGCAGTTGCACAATTTTTGCTTAAAGATAAGAGTGAACATGAAATCACAATGGTTGAATCGCAGAAGAAAATCGGTCGAGATGTCAATCCATCATATATTTGGCGTTATGTGAAAAAATTAAAACAAGGTAACGTAACGGTATTCAAAGCTACTAAAATTGTTGAAATAAATGATGACGGTGTTGTAATTAACAGCCCTGAAGGCGGACAAATAACTATTCCAGTGGATACAGTGATTCTATCTGAACCGGTTCATTCAAGAAATGAATTAGCCGAACATTTGGAATATGCCGTCGGTGAACTTTATACTATCGGAGACGCAATGAAACCACGTCGTGCTCATAATGCCACTATGGAAGGATACAGGACAGGTCTTAAAATTTAATTTCAAATTAAGTAATTGAGATTTGGAATTTAAATGATAAATGCGAAAAGGGTGGATGTGGAGTTCACCCTTTTTTCTTGGTTTAATTAGTAAAATGTATTAACTTTGTTTTTTTCTTTCATATATTTTGGGACTGCTATGAAGAATGTAACTTATGAAAACATTAAACCACTCGTCGATGGCTTCCACCGCGAAAATCAAAATCTTATTTGCCAGTTCAGATGCCCGAAAACAGGTGAAAATTTTTCTGTTATGAGCACTATCATTCAAAATACCCAGACATTTGATGAAGCGTTTTTAAAATCAAATTCTAATTCTATTTTCTATAATATCCGTGCTTCTTTGAGCAGAAAACTCAAACCTTCTAAAAAAATTGTTGTTCATGAAAAATCCGATCCCGATGACGAGCACTTCTTTCTTCTTGATATGAAGAACTCTGAATTGCAAAACACTATTGTTAATGCCTTTGAACAAATATCCCCGCTCTTTGCCTGGGACGATAATCACACAAGCTTTACTTACATGGGTGAACAAGCATCGATTGTAAACCGCTTTGATACAATGCTGAACGACAATCCGATTGAGGATGAACATCATTTAGAGCTACTGTCACGCATGCTATTTTCAATTGCTTTTGCAGATGGTAAAATCACAATTGAAGAGGAAGATTTTCTTTCAGGTTTTCTTGACATTGATCTGCATTCGATTGATAAAGGAATTGTTTTAAAGCCTGTCAGCAAAGAAGAGCTTGAAACCGTCGGTGATATTAAAACACGTGAAACTATGCTGATGACTGCTTGGGCAATAGCATTCACCGATGAACATCTCGATTCAAATGAGATTGAGAATTTAAACAGATTTGCAGATTGGCTCACAATTCCTGAAACAAGGAAAATGGAGCTCAAGAATCTGGCACAGGTTTATATTCTTGAAAATGTTGCAAAACAGTTTAATCAAACTTTGAATTTCGTCAATGATATAGATGCCAAATCGGATTATTCATTAAGTGAACGTTTTGCAATCGATTCTGTTACAAGATTTGCTAAAAATATTGGTTTGGATGAGATGGTAGCAACAAAGGTTCTCAATGATTTAAAAATTCAAAATTAAAATACTCTTTTACTTTTTCTGAGGCTGTCTCAAAAACCTCATTTCTGTCATTCCTGCGAATGGCTTGTGTAAAAACTCCTTATTGCTGTCATTCCTGCGAATGCAGGAATCTCCTAAGGTGCCATAGATGGGGATTCCCGCATTCGCGGGAATGACAAGTTATTTAAATTTGTAGGTTTTCACACAGGCTCGAATGCAGGAATGACATTTTTGTTAAATATGTGGCTTTAAAGACAGCCTCCATTATTAAATAATGTCATTCCTGTGATCGTATTTTTCGTTTCGGTCGCGCCGATATAATCAGCATAATAATAAGCATCCCCCTGAAACACCTCGAAAGCGTTTCCTAATGTCTCCATCGCCGTCACCATCAAAGCAGTAACGCCGCGAGCGGTAAATTCAGTCTGGTCGCGAGTCATCGTGCCCACCAGATTACTGGTGAACATACAAAGCTCGGCGTCAGAAAAGTTGTAATCTCTTTTAGAAGAATTCATAAATCAAATCTCCAATTAAATTTATAGAACAAAGTTAATTAAAAATCTAAATAAAAATGTTAAAACAGCTTTCATATTAATTAGCAGTACTCTCGCAATCATTAGCAATAGTATCGTAAATGTTAGCAACACTATTGTAAGTATTAGCAGTACTCTCGCAATCATTAGCAATAGTATCGTAAATGTTAGCAACACTATTGTAAGTGTTAGCAGCGTTCTCGTAATCGTTAGCAATACTTTCGTAAACGTTAGCAGTACTCTCGTAATCGTTAGCAACACTTTCGTAAACGTTAGCAGTGCTCTCGTAATCATACGAGAGTGCTGCTAAAGCATACGGAAGTGCTGCTAAAGCATACGGAAGTTTTGCTAAGGCATACGAGACACTTGCTAAAGAATACACGAGTTCTGCTAAAGCATACGGAAGTATTCCTGACGTTTATAAAAGTACTGCTAATGCTTACGAAAGTATTTCTAACGCATACGAAAGCGTAAAAGCCGTAAAAATCAACAAAATTTATCAAAGAACGAACCAAAGTCTCTTCCACTTGCCGTATTCCAAATTTCATCCATTCTGTATCTTGAATTTTATATTTTACTTTAATACCCTACATTCTTATCACACCATTCTTCTGATCAGGAATCGGTGCATTGAGTGACATTGAAATTCCAAGAGCTAATGCATTTCTTGTATCTAATGGTGAAATAATTCCATCATCCCAGATTCGTGCTGAACTATAATACGGACTGCCCTCATACTCATATTTTTCAAGAATTGGTAGTCTGATTGCTTTAATTTCATCTTCTGAAAGAGTAACTCCAGTTTTCTGTAATTGTTTAATTTTAACAGTGGCAAGTACATCAGCAGCCTGCTCGCCTCCCATGACGGAGATACGGCTGTGCGGCCACATCCAAAGCACGCGCGGATTATAGCCACGTCCA
Organism: Candidatus Kapaibacterium sp.; assembly: GCA_026390695.1. Taxonomy (GTDB): domain Bacteria; phylum Bacteroidota; class Ignavibacteria; order Kapaibacteriales; family UBA2268; genus JAPLFL01. The sequence goes on from JAPLFL010000089.1 coordinate 108,709, forward strand.
CACATTGCATAATTTCCTGCTCCATTTGAAGCGCCGACAATTAAAGTGAAGCGCGGAACTTGTGCATTTGCGACGGCATGAACGAATTTAGCTCCATCGCGGGCTATACCCCCATTTTCATATTTCTTACCAATCATAAAGCCGGTAATATTCTGCAAGAAGAGCAGTGGAATCTTGCGCATAGTGCAGAGTTCGACAAAATGAGCACCCTTCTGACTGGATTCTGCAAACAAAACACCGTTATTGCCGATAATTCCGACCGGATAACCCATAATATGAGCAAACCCGGTAACAAGAGTTGTCCCATAATTCTCTTTAAACTCCTGGAAACGGCTGCCATCGACAATGCGAGCGATTGCTTCGCGAATGTCATAAGGTGTACGAACGGATTTTGGAATGATTCCAAGCAATTCTTTTGGATCATAGTAAGGTTCTTCAATTTCAATTCGTTCTAATTCAAATTTATTGACTTTGCCGAAGTTTTCAACGATATTTCTTGCAATGTCAAGAGCATGTTCATCGCTTTGAGCAAGATGATCGGACACACCTGAGAGCTTGCAATGTACGTCAGCTCCGCCTAACTCTTCATCAGTGACAATTTCTCCGGTTGCAGCCTTCACAAGTGGTGGGCCGCCAATGAATATAGTTGCCTGATTGCGCACCATGACAGTTTCATCACTCATGGCAGGGACATAAGCACCGCCGGCAGTGCATGAACCCATGACGACAGCAACTTGCGGAACTCCCATTGCTGATAATCGTGCCTGATTATAAAATATTTTTCCGAAATGATCTCGATCGGGGAAGACATCTGCCTGATAAGGAAGAAATACACCTCCAGAATCCACTAAATATATACATGGAAGATGGTTTTCCATTGCAATCTCTTGGGCACGGACATGTTTTTTGACGGTCATTGGATAATATGTACCACCTTTGACGGTCGCATCATTGGCGACGATCATGCACTCGCGGCCGTGAACACGTCCGATTCCGGTTATTACTCCAGCTGCGGGTGCTTCGTTGTCATACATATCGTAGCCAGCGAATTGTGAGAACTCCAAAAAAGGAGTATCTTTATCAAGCAGCCCTTTAACTCTGTCGCGAACTAATAATTTTCCGCGATCAAGGTGGGTTTTGCGGGCGCGTTCGGTGCCACCAAGTTTTACAATGTCAAGACGTTCTTTGAGTTCGGCGATAATTTTTTCCGAATACTCGTAATTTTCTTTAAAAGTTGGACTTTTAGTTGAGATTTTTGATTTGATACGGTTCATGGTTTTTAATTATGAGTTATGAATTATGAGTTATAAGTTTTAACAAGTTTTAACAAGTTTTCGTTTTTAAATATGGAATATTTCAATATCACGAAATTGATTTTTACTTTTATATCTTCAACCCTTTTTGGTTTAAAAATTGAAATTCATATTTTTGCCCAAAAGAGTGGGTTATAGTTAATTTTTGTTTGCACTGTATTTTAAAATATATTATTCACATCCATTATTAAAAAAAACAATGTATCGGGAGCTATGTCCAGTCCATTTTCCCAAAAAATATTCATATAGTTATATATTTGGAAAATTTAGGATTTACCAGCAATTAAATTTGCTGGGACATTATTAGCAAGTTGAGATAATTTATTATTTGTCTGATCAAATTTATTATCCCATATTTTCTCAACTTCAATCTCATCAATAATAAGATGAGCTATTAAATCCTGTCTGTCATCTTGCAGATCTAAAACTGAGTTCCAAGTTTGGCCGAGTATTTGAGTCATATTTTTATCCAATTAAATTTGATTTTTAAAAAATGTATTTTTTCTGACAGGTTAAAAACGAAGAAATATCCAAATTAGTTTACTTATTAGTTTATTTCTATGGAGTACACGAGCAATTTTTATTAATTTTTCATCGTTAAAAATACTGGGTTCAGTCATTATATATTTTCATGATTATTTCAAAAAGATATTTAAAACGAAGGATATTTTTATATATTTGAGATAAAATCTTTAATTTAATTACTTATACCATCTTTTCTCAAGCCACTTTTGAGCTTCTGCTGACCCAAGATTTGCTGCTACTCTGAAATTCATTAATTGATTAACTGTATCCCCAATTTTTCCATAAAGAACTGCTAAATTTTTATATGCTAAAACACTTTTTCTGTCTAATCCAATTGCTTTTTGATAAGCTTTCATTGCATTTGGTAAATCATTTTTAAAGAATAATGATGAGCCAAGATTAATATAAATATCGGGATTTGATGAATCTAATGCTAATGCTTTATAAAAATTAATAATTGCACTGTCTTTTTGATTGTTATTATTAAATGCAAGCCCTAAGTTATAATACTGCCTACTACTTTCAGAAATATTTAATGCTTTTTTAAATAAAGAGATAGATTCCTCTAATTGTTTGGATTTCATAAGCAGAATTCCAAGATTATTATATGCTTGCTGGTAATTTGGTGCAATTTCTATTGCTTTGCGGTAATATTTCGCTGCTTGATTTAATTCTTTTGAATTATCAAAGCAAACACCATATCCGAAATTAGCAATTGCACTTTCAGGACTTGTGGCAACAGCTTTTTTATAAAAAGAATCTGCACTCGAATAATTTGAAATATTATTTAAAGTTGCTCCCACTCCGATTGCTAAAGCGATAATTAGTATATATTTATTATGATAAATTTTTATCTCTGATTTTTCAATAGATATACATGCAATTAATATCCCAAATAATGGTAAATATGCTCGACATTCAAAATAATCTATTCCAAATTTCTCATAACTTGAAATTAATCCAGGAACAAGTGATATTATAAAAATAATAATGCCAAATAACATATATTTAAAGTCAGATTTGTAGCGGTTTTTAAAAATAAACCATAAAACTACACAAAATAGAATAAATCCGGCTGTACTAATTAACAAATTAAATTGAGGCAAGGGTGATAAAATAAATGGAAATAATGTTTTTAAAATAATCTCAGGCAAGATAAATAGGTTTTTGCAAATATTGGTAATTCCAATATTTGCTGCTATAGCGGAATCAATATTAGAATTAGATCGCAAAAAAGCATAAATAATATAAATTAATATTGTTGAAATAAAAAACTGATAATATCTAAACATTTCATTTTGTTTAAAAATTAACAGATAACTTAATAATATGAGAGGTATTATGAGACCGGTTTCTTTTGATAAAAACGAAAAAAGTATAAAAACTGAAGAAATAATTAAACTTATGTGTTTTCTATTATCAACATACTTCAAGAAAAAAATAAATCCGAGAATGAAGTTTAGTCCTAATATCAAATCGTTTCTACCCGGGATCCAGGCAATGGAGTTGCTCAGAAGAGGATGAGATGCTGCTATAAGGGTCCAAACTAATGCTTTTTTATTTTCAACATTCCAAAATGTAAATAAATATAACAAACAACAAATTGAAAAAGCATGAATTGTGACATTTGTCAAATGATAAATATAAGGCAATTTCCCAGCTATGGCTGCATCTATAATAAATGATAAATTTACAATCGGGCGATAATAAATATCGAGATAACTATCCTTTAAAAAACTGCCTGTAAGTTTTGAACTTGCTAAGATAGAAGAATAGTCGTCCAATATAATTTTATCATCATCTAAAAATGAAAAATCAAAACTTATAGATATACCCCAAATCAAGAAAACAAACAGAAAGACCAATATATAATGAATATAATTAATCCTTTGAATTTTTTTATTGTTCAGATTTATTTTTGATTTCTTATTTGTCATTCTAATTAGTTAATTTATTTACAAATCAATTCTAATATTATTAATTTCACTCTCCTGAAATTATTCCTTCTATTTAATCTGATCTGAAATAATTTCTACGATTCTAAGTGCTTCTGCCGCATCTGCTGCGGTAACAGGAGCTGCTAAATTATTTACAATTGAATCTACAAATGCTCGTTGTTCTTCTGCAATAGCGTTTGATTGCGGCATTTCGGGTTTTTCAAAGTAAATATTTTTATTCTTTATGCCTGCATCAAGTATTCCAAGCTGTGACGCATGAATTGAATTTTGGTTTAGTTCCTCATCATCAGCAATCAATCGGAAAACATCTACATTCGGTTTGCCAAAATCAATAGAGAAATAGGCATCCTGCTGGAATATTCTCATTTTTCGCATTGCATTTGCAGAAATTCTGGATGCTGTTAAATTAGCTACCGCACCGTTTTCAAATTTCAGCCTAACGTTTGCAATATCTGTGGTATCAGTCAAAACACTAACTCCATTAGCATCAATAGAAGTAACCTTGGATTTCACCAACCATAGGACTAAATCAATATCATGGATCATCAGAGCATGAATAACAGAAACATCAATAGCACGTGGTTTAAACTGACTGAGCCTGTGCGATTCAATGAATAAGGGCTTTATCGAATATTGTTCCAGAGCGACTATTGCAGGATTGAACCGCTCTACGTGACCAACTGACAACAATACACCTTTCTCATTGGCAGTTATTATCAATTTTGATGCTTCTTCGTAGGTTGAAGTAATTGGTTTTTCAATAAAACAATGTTTATTTGCATTAATACATTTCATAGAAATATCGAAATGTAAACTTGTTGGAACAGCAATAGTAATAGCATCGCTCGCACTGATAGCCACATCTAACGATTCAAAATAACTACAATTAAGATCAGAAGCAATTTTCATGCTTCGTTCAGTATCGATATCATAAATCCCAACAAATTCCACATTCTGTTGATTTTTCCATAATTTAGCATGAATTGACCCGAGATGTCCCGTCCCGATAACAGCAATTTTAAGTTTGTTCATAATAGTAAAATATTAAAAAGTACAAATTTACGTATAAAATGGAGAAAAAATGTAAAAAAAATCTTGGTGGGTAAAGAAAAAATTCGTAATTTTGCTGTGTTCCGTTAGCTCAGCTGGCCAGAGCATCTGACTCTTAATCAGAGGGTCAGGGGTTCGACTCCCCTACGGAGCACTCAATAAAATAAAGCACTTACAAGAAATTATAAGTGCTTTTTTTAATTTTGGGGACGATTTGGGGACGAATTTTTTAGGATAGCTCCTGGAGATACTTTTGGGTAGTCTCCAAGTGCTGGTGGCCCAGTTTACGCATAATATCGTAAAGTGGGATTACCTTTTTGCTCATTAAACTCGCTCCTCTGTGTCGGAGATTGTGCCATGACCAAGTATCTTGTTCAAGTTGTTTAACCTTCTTTTCCAAAAATCTTGGCGTTTCAGTCCAATCTTTAAAGACACGCTCAGTCTTGTCTGTAGGATTTTTAATTCCCTTTAGGCAGTCTGGCAGTGATACTTTTCTATGAACTCTATCTCCATTCTTGCTCTTGTTGGTATAAATGACCACAAAATCTTTTCCGATGTCATTGTAGGTAAGATTTAATGCCTCATTAATCCGGCAATATGTGTCTCTAACGAACAATAGCAGTCTCATTTGGCTAAGTGTGCATAAAGATAAAACATCTTCAATTTCCTTGTCCGTTGGAATATATTTTACATCCTTACGAACAGAAAAAGGTTTTAAT
>JAPLFL010000054.1 GCA_026390695.1 Candidatus Kapaibacterium sp.
AATGATTGATGCTCTTAAAAATGTAATAGATGCCGATAGAAGTTATATGCAGGATGAACAAGCATTAGAGGCATGGATGTTTATAAATTACATAGCTTTGCACTGGTACTATAAAATTTTGAATTTATTGAAATTAAATAATCTGAACAATAAGTTCTCACCATACGATTTAATTTCATTTTTAAAAGAAATAAGAAAGGCTAAAATTAATGATATTTGGTATTTATCGGAGTTTACAAAGAAAACTCAAGACCTATTGCAGCTCCTCAATATTCCTATTACGTAAAAGTGGAAAAGTTATTGATTAATATATTGACAAAAATGAATTAAAATCACGTAAAAATATATTCCAAAGAACTAACGTAATCGTTAGATGCACTTTCGTAAGGGTCTGTTATACTCTTGTAATTGTTAGCAGCACTCTCGTAAAAGTCAGTAATTGTTTTTTCAACGTTAAAAGTAGTTTCGCAAGGGTCTGTTATACTCTCGGAAGCTTCAGAAGTAGTTTCGTAAGGGTCTGTTATGCTCCCGTATGCTTCAAAAGTAGTTTCGTAAGGGTCTGTTATGTTCTCGTATGCTTACAAAAGCGTAACAGACCCTTACAAAAGTGTAACAGACCCTTACAAAAGTGTAACAGACCCTTACAAAAGCGTAACAGACTCTTACAAAAGCGTAACAGACCCTTACGAAAGCGTAACAGACTCTTACAAAAGCGTAAAACCCGTAAAAATCATCAAAATTTATCAAAGAAAGTTTTTTAATGCAAAATGTAGAATGTAAAATGCAAAATTATGGAAAAGAAATGATTTGAAAAAGAATACCTTATTCAATTTCTTCAACCTCTCATCTAACTTGTTTGTTGGTAGAACAGACATCCCTGTCTGTTTGTTGCTTAATATGCTCAGACAAGGATGTCTAAGCTACTGATTTACTAAAGTTAGCTGTAATTTGCATGGAGACTTAGTAGAAATCAGAGCTACAAAAGACCCGAACATCTTCCTCTAATCAGAATTTTTTTTCTGACTATTCTTTGCCAATCCGATTGATGAACTGACTGAAGGAAAAAATTCCCACCTGCCACCCTTTTTCAAAGTGGGTCAGGGGGTTCAATTATTTTTATAAGTCAATAACAAATCGGCAAGGGCAATTGCTGCTGCTGCTTCCACAACCGGAAGAGCCCGCACTCCGATAAAGCTATCATGGCGGCCTTTGATTAATAATTCTTCGACTTTCTTAGTTGAAAAATTATAAGTTTCCTGAGGTATTTTTATACTTGATGCGGGTTTTATGGCAACCCGAAAAATTATCTCATTGCCATTGCTAATCCCGCCATTAATTCCTCCCGAATTATTTGTTCTTGTTTTACCACTGCTATTTTCAATTAAATCATTGCACTGGCTGCCACGCATAGTTGCAGTAGCAAATCCGGCTCCAAATTCAATAGCTTTTACCGCAGGAATTGAAAATATTAAATGACTGATAAGGGATTCTACAGAATCAAAAAAAGGTTCACCTAATCCAACGGGAACATTATTTATACGACATTCTATCAAACTTCCGACCGAATCTCCTGCTCCCTTCGCATTCTTTACAGTAGTTTCAATATCATCTGAGCCTTCAGCCTGGATCAATTTAACTTCAATACTTATTGGTGAAATTATTTTCTTGGCAATTACTCCGGCAGCTACTAACCCGATGGTAATTCTACCTGAAAAATGCCCACCTCCGCGGTAATCGTTAAAGTTATTGAATTTTTTCATAGCAGTAAAATCAGCGTGACCGGGACGTGGTGTATTCTGATAATTTTCATAATCAGATGAATCCGTATCTTGGTTATTAAATGAAATTAAGATTGGAGAACCAGTTGAACAGGAATTGAAAACTCCTGATTGAATTGTTGGGATATCTGTTTCCTTTCGGCTGGATGTTCCGGTAATACCTGTTTTCCGGCGCAATAAATCTTGCTCGAAGTCCGAGATTGAAATTGCAATCCCCGCCGGACAGCCATCAATAATCACACCAACAGATGGCCCGTGGGATTCGCCATAAATACTTATTCTAAAAACTCGTCCAAAACTATTCATTTATAATCCAAATCAAAAATAACATTTCCAGACATAACGAATAATTTTTAAATATATTTTAAATCACCGTTAAATGGTCTAATTTTATCAAACACATCAAAAAATCGCGGATATGATTTATTAACACATTGGTAATCTGAGAGTGTAATTCCTTCGAGAGATCCAGTTGCCGCTACTGCCAAAGCCATTGCTATTCTATGATCATTATGTGAATTAGCAATTCCTCCTTTGAGTTGCTTTCCTTTTATAATTAAATAGTTTCCTTCACTTCTGATTTCTGCTCCGAGATTTGATAATTCTTCAATCAAGGATGCGGCTCTGTCGGATTCTTTGCCTAATAATCTATCAACTCCATAAATTTTTGAAATACCCTGACAATAGCATGCCAGTACCGCTAAAACCGGCACAAGATCGGGGCAGTCCGAAGCATCAAAGCAAAATGCTTTTAATTCATTTTTTTCTACTTCTACACAATACTCAGTAAGATCAACATTCGCACCTATTTCTGTCAGCACATCAATAATTCTTTTGTCAGGTTGATGCGAATTAATATTCAAGCCTTCAATTGATATTGAACCTGAAATTGCAGCAGCGGCCAATAAAAATGCAGCCCCACTCCAATCACCTTCAATTTTTATTGTTCTGCATTTATAATTCTGTTTGCCCTTGATGAAAAAGTATTGATAATCTTTATTATAAATCTCGATTCCGGAGCCATTTAATATATCAAGAGTTAAATCAATATAGGGTTTACTTCTCAGATTTTCAACAATGATTTCGGAATCTCCATACAATAATGGTAATGCAAAAAGCATTCCAGTCAATAATTGAGAGCCACCGGAACCATCAATTGAGATTTTTCCGGATTTTATTGGCCCTTTTATTTGGAAGGGTGGAAAATTATTTTGCGTTTTGCAAATTGCACCCAAATCAGAAAATATTTTTTCTAAACCAATTGTTTGTCTGTTTAATAATGTATTTTCTGCTTTGAGAACAATTTCAGTATCAAACAATCCTGCAATAAAAGAGAATAATCGCAGACATAATGCTGATTCTCCGCAATCCAAATGTGCGCTCTTTGTCTTTTCCAAGGTAAATGAACTATTATCTAATCTTTTGATTTTAGTAACATTGCTAATTACATTAACTTCTGCACCAAATGATTTAATAATATTTAATGCGCTCATTGAATCCTCGCAAACAGAAGCATTACTTATATTTGTTTCATCACTGGCAAGAAGTCCGCAAACAATAGCCCTGATTGATATACTTTTTGAAGCTGGGGCAGTTGCTTTGCCTTGAATTTCTCCCGGAGATATGAAAATGGCCTTATTCGTATTTGATCCAAGTTGAAAGTTCATAATGCCAGTAGATTATTGATGAATTTTATTGAATTATAAATGGTTTGTTTCATTTAAATATGAAGTATATTAAATAGTTAAGTTTTTGATTTCCTTTAAAATTCGCTCCACAATAATATTTATTCCGGCTGATGAATCAATTATAAAATCAGAAAAATAAATATATAGCGGAAGTCTTTTATTATATAAGCTACAAATTTCAGAATAACTCAAATTCTCTAATATTGGTCTCGATTGCTGATTAATCCTTTGCAAGCAAACATCAAGTGGAGAATGTAAAAAAATAACTATTCCTCTGTCTTTCATAAATTTTCGGTTATCTTCATTTGTAATTATACCGGCTCCACAAGAAATTATTGTTTTTTCCGTTGTTGCAAGATTCAAAAGAAAATCGGTCTCACATTTCCTAAAATATTCTTCACTTTTTATTTTAAAAATTTCTTTAACAGAAACTTGCTCTTTTTTTTCAATTTCATAATCAATATCTAAAAAATCGAATCCCATTGGTTTTGCAAGTTCATTTCCAATTGAAGATTTACCGGAACCTGAAAAACCAATCAGAAAGACATTTTGAGTATTTGTAAAAATAAAATCAGGAAAAAATCCTTCAATATCAATCTTTTCAATTGTTTCATTATTTGGAACAGGATTTGAGTGTATAAATATTTTATAAGCCTCTAAGCCTTGTTCAATCAGCCATTTATTGCCGAATATATATTGCATTTCCAATTTTTTTATGATGTCTTTTAATGGTGGATTATGATAAATGGCATCTAAAATTAATGTATTTTTCCGTATTTTACTGAAATCCAGATCATTATAAACATGGTTAATTGTAGAAATGATAATATCATAATCTCCGATATGCTCATTTATTTCGTTTAAATTTATAGCTTTACAATTAAATTCAGTTGCCAATTCAATTGCCTTTTGAAATGTTCTATTAACCACAGTAACTTCGGAGCCTGATTCTGTCATTGCAAAGATAGAGGCTCTGGCAGCACCACCGGCTCCAAATATTATAGATTTTGTATAGCAAATACGAGAACCAATTGCTTTAATAATTCCAATCCAGTCAGTATTATGGCCTATTAACCTGTTATTATCATTAATGATACAATTTACTGCATTAATTAACTTTGCAGAGTTACTAATTTCATCTAAATAAGGAATAATTTCCGATTTGAAGGGTGCGGTTACACTAATTCCTTTAAATTGCAACTCCTTAATAAGATTTGCAAGTTCCTGTCCCGAGCTTGCACCTAATCTTGTATAATAGCAATCATTTCCGGCAGTTTTGAATAATTTATTAAACAATAAAGGACTTTTACTGTGAAGAATCGGATTGCCAGTAACTGCATAGAAATTTTTGTTGAAGTAATTTCCTTTTTTCATTTGATCTTTCATTGTTCGATAATCCATCTGTCCTTCAGCAGTTTCAATTCCCTTGGTATCAGCAACATACATAAATGGACATCCCAGCTTAAGAGCTTCGGTTCTGCTTGGTTTTCCGAGTTCACCACTTGCAAATGCTATTAATTTGATTTTATTTAAATCCGAAATTGAATAAAGTGATAACATCAAATCGCAATCTGACTTTGAATTTGCTTTGCATACTATTTTTATTATTTCGGGATTATATGCATTGCATTTGTTAAAAATCTCCAGCAAGTTATTAAAAGTTGGAGTTTCAGTATAATTATGATAAGACAAAATAATTTTAACTTGGTTATTTTCTGCTGCTTTTAACAAAACTTGCTGTTTTTTTTCATCCATATCAAGATCAATATCAACATATTCAACTCCTGAATTAATTAAACTTATAATATCAGTCAGTTCGGAATCAGATATATTATTATTTTTATTTGTGATAATGATTTGGGCAATTTTTGCAGTAGCTTGTTTATCATACTTACAAGAATTTATTAGCCCAATCAATTTATCAACCGCTAACAAGCATAAGTCCAAACGAATTTCAACTAAATCAAATTCATTAATTATTTCTCTTAATCGATTTAAATCATTTCCGCCGTAACTTAAACAAAAGGTCATCTTTTTTAATGGTTAATTATTAATGATGGAATGAGACTATCTTAAAAGTAAATATTTACCAGCACTGTCATTTTCGCGCATGAGAGTGTGTGAAAACACGAAAATTCCAATGGAATGTCATTCCTGCGTATGCAGGAATCTCCTTCCAGTGCCACTTTAGGGGATTCCTGCATACGCAGGAATGACAGTTTTGTTAAATATGTGGCTTTTGAGACAGCCTTCAGGGGAGAATTATTTTTGCTATTTATTTCCATTGTAATTAGTAGTTTGAATAAATATTAACAAAAAAAAGGTATAAATTAACAAAATTCCGGATTATTGCTAATTTCTCTAATTGAAATCTCTTTTATTCTTGCTTTGCCGATTTTATCAAGTAAAATGAAATTCATTTTGTCGGATTCCTTCTTTTTATCTTTAAGTATTTTATCAATCAATGGCTTTTGATCAATTTCAATTTCGTAAGGTAGGTTAAATTTTATTAGTAATTTTTTTACTCTGATTAATATTTCAGGGTCAAGATTGTTTAATTTAACCGATAATTCCAATGCTTTAATCATTCCAATACCCACAGCCCGGCCATGAGATATTTTTGCAATTGATTCAACAGCATGTCCGAATGTATGACCAAAATTCAAAATTTTACGTAAACCGGTCTCTGTTTCATCGGATTCGACAATTTTGGCTTTAGCCATTGCTGTTCTGAAGATAATTTGTTCAAGCATCTGCAAATTTGAAATATCAGAAAAAGCCTCAATTATATCATACAATTCCGAATCGGCGACAAGCGCAGTTTTTATTATTTCAGACAATCCATTTTCAAATTCAGATTGCTCTAAAGTCTGAAGGGTACGATAATCCGATAAAATATATTCAGGTTGCCGAATGATGCCACAAACATTTTTAATATTATTAAAATTTATTCCGTTTTTACCACCAATTGAAGCATCCACTTGAGCAAGGAGAGTCGTAGGAATAAAGCCGAATCTGAGACCACGGTGAAAGATTGAAGCCGCAAAACCTGTTATATCACAGACTACTCCTCCTCCGAATCCAAGAATAAAATAGGAACGATCTACCCCAAATTCAATAAATTTATTAATAATATATTCAATTGTTTCGAAACTCTTTGAATCTTCGCCTGCGGGGATTTCAATTATTTTATCTGTTATTAAATTTGTCTCAGAACTGTCATTATTGCCAATGCTTGTATCCTCATCAAAAGGAACATTTGAGTTTTCAATGTAGTCAAAACTGATAGTCTTAAATAAATGCTTATAGTATTTATAAATATTTGAATCGGTAACAACAACAATACGTTCCGATGGCAGATAGACTCTGATCAGCTCCGGCAACTCTCCGAAAGCAATAATCGAATTCCCGCTTCTACACGAGATGTTTATTGTTTTCATTTTGTGAGAAATTTGATAAATAGTCTGTTAAATATTTAACTTCGGATGGCAAAATACTTTGTCTGCCGTCACTCAACGCAGATTCAGGGTTATTATGGCATTCAACCAATAATCCATCCGCACCCAAAACCATTGCAGCTTTAGCAACCGGCAGAACATATTTTGCATATCCGGTAGAATGTGAAGGATCAAAAATTATGGGATAATTTATTCCTGCCATCATGTCTCTAAGTTCAAGAATTGCGGTAAGATCAGGTGTAAAACGTGTGATAGAGTCAATTTGTTCAAAAGTACGTATTCCTCGCAAGCAGAGCGTTATATCGGTGGCTCCTTCATTACTGATATATTCGGCAGCGTACAAGAATTCTCTTAATGTTGATTGAAAGCCACGTTTCAGGATAACAGGTTTTTTTGTTTTAGAAGCAATCTTTCCGATAAATTTCAGAAAGCTGTATGAGGTCATATTCTTACTGCCAATTTGAATAACGTCAATCAGATCGATTGATCGTTCTAACTGATTGGAATCTAAAGTCTCTGTAACAAGAATCATATTGTATTCATCTGCTGCTTGACGCAAGTAAAGCAGGCCTTGGTCTTCTAATCCCTGAAAAGAAGCGGGGGAAGTCCTTGGTTTAAAAACACCACCCCTTAAATATTTCACACCATAAGCAGACAATTCAGCAGCGATATCTCGTATTTGCTCGCGTGACTCTACTGCACAGGGGCCTGCAATCAATATTGGTCTATTTAGTTCCGAAGCAATCACATTCATCCAATTCATACAAAAAAACCTTACAAAATTAAGCAATTTATAGTTTAGCTGCAAGTATTTTTATATGTATATGTAACTTTGCCAATATATACTATCCTTTTGAAAAAAGTTTGTCTCAAATTAACAAAATTAAAAAATCCTGTATTTATAAATTTTTAGAAGTGACACTCCTATCGGCAGAAATATTATTTGACAAAAAAAGCTTTGGAAGCCGCCCCGGATGGAACATTAGTGGGAGAGAAAGAATAAAAATAATGATTGCTGTTACATATTTTCTTTGGGAATAATTAAAATATTTGTAATTTACTATCGTGTTTTTTTCAATTTTAAAATGAAATAAAATGACTTGACTTAATTTTAAAAATTTTTTATGAGGCTGTCTCAAAAGCCACATATTTAACAAAAATGTCATTCCTGCGAATGCAGGAATCTCCTTCCAGTCCACTTTAGGGGATTCCTGCATTCGCAGGAATTACAGAAATGAGGCTTTTGAGACAGCCCCTTTTGTTCTGTTGATGAATTAGACCAGCTTGATATGAATACTGGTGAATGTAAAAATGATTTTTTATTATATAAATGGCTGGATTATGGAAATTATTATTGAAACTCATACATTGAAACGGGCAGCTGAAAGGGGGCAAGTGAATCCGAAATTACTGGAGTTCTAACGAATGGAGTTACTTCTTCAGCCAAGAAAGATAGATTTAGTAAATCATTAGTTTTCGATTTTAATCAGGTACGGAATAATAAGTTTTATCAACAAAAAAGAATTGAAGTTATCTACACTATTGAAGGCCATAAATTCGTCACTATCACAGTTTATGTTTTTATGGAATTTGGAGTTAATTATGAAAATTGAATATGACGATAAGTTTGATTTATTATATTTAAAATTTGACGATAGTTCACAGGAATTAATCAATCAGAGAGTGAGCGAAAATATTGTTTTGGATATAGGAACGGATAATAAAATTGTAGGAATAGAGATATTAGACGCCAGAGAATCTTTGAACCTCAATTCTATTTTACCAATTAATTATTCTATCATCACTAAAGAAATGAGAACTATTGCATAATCTTTAGCAATATTTGCAATCTCTTTATCTTTTTCGTAATTTTGTAGTGAATTTTTAATAACTATTTTTGGACACAACTTAAACTTAGATTTTTAAATAACTAATTATATGTAAGACTTGTCTTACTAACGTTCAGTTTTGAAATTCGACCAAATGAAAATAGGAGAACTGTAGTAAAAGCGCGTCCCCAAGCGGGGCGTTTCCTTTTGCCTTCCTAATGGTCTCTTGGTCGAACCTCAATTCTGGGCAAAATTCAATGGAAATGCCCGTTTTTATGCCAGAATCGATTTAAAATAAATGTTTTATTTATATTGTACTAAAGTTTATAAGTTGGGAGAGTTTCTAAATGTTTAATTTCAAAAATCATTTCTTTCAAAATAAAGAGAAAGAAAAACTTACTGCCGATTTAATCGCTGCCAACAAGGAGCTTGCTTTTCAAAATGAAGAGAAAGAAAAGCGTGCCGCCGAATTAATCATCGCTAACAAAGAGCTTTTATTTCAAAATGAAGAGAAAGAAAAGCGTGCCGCCGAATTAATCATCGCTAACAAAGAGCTTGTTTTTCAAAATGAAGAGAAAGAAAAGCGTGCCGCCGAATTAATCATCGCCAACAAAGAGCTTATTTTTCAAAATATTGAGAAGGAGAAACGTGCTGTCGAGTTAATCATCGCCAATAAAGAACTTATACTGCAACATGCTGAGAAAGAAAAACGTGCTGTCGAGTTAATCATCGCCAATAAAGAGCTTATCATCCAACATGCTGAGAAAGAACAACGTGCTACTGAGTTAATTACTGCAAATAAAGAGCTCGCCTTCCAAAATAGCGAGAAAGAAAAACGTGCATTAGAGTTAATCATCGCCAATAAAGAACTTATTAGACTTTAAGAAAACGATATCCTATCCGCAGAACTAATTATTGCCAACAAAGAACTTGTATTAATCAATGCAGAGAAAGATAAACAAGCACAAGAATTAATAATTGCTAAAGAACATGCCGAAGAAAGCGATAAATTGAAAACTGCTTTCTTGCAAAATATGTCCCATGAAATTCGTACATCTCTAAATGGCATCATAGGTTTCTCCGGTCTTCTTGATCAGGATAATCTTAGCAAGAAAGATATTAAAGAATTCACAACAATGATTCATCAAAGCGGAAATCGCCTTATTGAGATCGTAAATAATATTCTTGATATCTCCAAAATACAAACCGGACAGGTACGTATTGAGAGAAAAGCGACAATAATTAACGCTATTTTCTCCGATTTACTGTCATTTTTCTCAAATATAGCCGAACTTAAGAATATTAAATTGAATTATCATAATCAAGATGATAAATTTAGGACAATATATACCGATGAAGCATAACTACATCAGATTCTTACAAATTTAATTAATAATGCTATTAAATTTACTAAATCCGGAACAATTGAATTCGGCTTTGAAATCATAAATGATACTATCCAATTATATGTAAAGGACTCAGGTATCGGAATACCTCCCGTATTCTTTGATAAAATATTCGACAGATTTTCACAAGCTGAGTCTTCTTCCGGGAGAAATTATGAAGGTGCTGGATTAGGGCTGGCAATTTGCAAAGGATTAGTCGAATTGTTGGGTGGAAACATCTGGATTGAATCCGAAATCAATAAAGGTACTACATTTTACTTCACCTTACCCTATTTATCAGCCGAAATATCTTCCAAAGTATCAATCGATTATCCTGTAAGTACAGTAAATCGTGGAAAAGGAACAATTCTTATTGCTGAAGATGATTGGGTCAGCTTCCATTATCTTAATACACTTTTAGGATATTCCGAAATAACGGTTATACATGCAGAAAATGGTCTGGAAGCATTAGACGTTGTTAAATATACTCCCGATATTGATTTAATATTGATGGATATTAGGATGCCATTGATGGATGGAATCGAAGCAACCAAATTAATTAAGCAAATAAATCCCGATATACCGATAATAGCACAAACTGCTTATGCTTTTAGTGAAGAGAAGAGTAAAATATTAGCCATCGGTTGTATAGATTATATATCTAAACCAATTGAAATTGATAAATTCAATAAATTATTGAGTAAATATTTGTAGTAAACAGATATATATTAATAAATTCTTTCCATCCTTTCCATTATTTATCAAGTAAAAGACATCTAAACCTCCGGGCATGATGTCTTTTTTTATATTGGATGTCTCTGATTGATAGATCATACTCTCCGAAGGTTAGTAACCTTCGAAAGAATCACCCGCCACGTTCTAAGTAAATATATATTCAGTCCGATATAAAGTAGTGATTACATATTTGTATCATGGAATATTGAAATAGATATGATACTCCCTAACCTCTTTTGAGAAAGGGTGAACAAATACATGTTTTCTTCAATTCCAAATTCCTCCTTTCTCAAAGGGGGTTAAGGTGTTTCTCTTCTAAATCACGTTCTATCAATATTATATCACTACGTGATAGTAGTATTGGCTATTATTACATTCCAAAGCTTTGGTGTTGCTAAATCATAATAGTATTGATTCTATATTAATAATAGTTGCTCAATAAGAATGACATTGATTATAAATTTAATTGCCGGAATATTCATAAAAGATGTTACGCGAGCTCTTTCCGCCATATTTTTTGCATCGTCCGTCGTATTTTAAGCTTCGTCCGCCATATTTTTTGCAACGTCCGCTATATTTTTTGCATCGTCCGGCATATTCTATGCTTCGTCCGCCATATTTTTTGCAACGTCCGCCATATTTTTTGCATCCGGCGCTGTATTTTTTGCTTCCTCCGCTGTATTACGTGCTACTTTTTCTCTATTTTGTAATTATTAATGGCTCTTATAATAAATTTCTATTACCTCTCTTGTAAAATGAGAGAGATTTTATTTCTGATTATTTATTATGATATGATGTTATTGCTGTTTTTTATGTTATTATTGTGCTTTGGAAAATCTCCCCTACCCCTCTTTTGCTGGTGGGGTGATTTTATTTCCTATACCCCCCCTTTGTCAAAGGGGGGAAGAGGGGATTTTTTCCTATTCCACACTTTGTAAAAAGGGGGATGGGAGGTTTTTTTCCTATACCCCCCTTTGTAGAAGGGTGGATGGGAGGATTAATTCCTATACCCCCATTTGTAAAAGGGGGGATGGAGGGTTATTTTCCTATACCCCCCTTTGTAAAAGGGGGGATGGGGGGATTTTTTCCTATTCC
>JAPLFL010000109.1 GCA_026390695.1 Candidatus Kapaibacterium sp.
GCAGAACTTCGTATATTTGAATACATTGAGATATTTTACAACAGAAAGAGATTACATTCATCTAATAATTATTTATCACCAAATGATTTTGAATTCAATAATTTTTCTTAACTTGCTGTCCCATTTCTTGGGTACACTTCACCTCATTAAAGTAACCACCTTCACTTTGGAAATTGGAAATATACATATATAGTGCTTTTCCGATTTCCAAACTCATTTTGAATCACTTTTAAGATCATAATGCTTGATCCTGTCAGTTGTCAAACTATAGAGCAGAAAAATTTCACCTTCGATTTCTAATGAGATTTTATTCTTTTCTATTTCCTTAAGCCGATCACTTGCTGTTCTATCCGAGCAATTAAATTCAGCCATGAGTTTTCCAACTAAATCATTTTGAGTTTGGCAACCCTTTCTTAGTATCGGCTTGATAAAATCAATAACTTCGTCAATTCCTGCCTTATGTATTTTTTGTACATTTGCTGATTTAACTTCATCATCATTTGCCAGTACCAATTCCTTCAATGTATCATCGTACTTCAAGAATATTGGAGAAAATTTCTTAGTCTTTCTGCTTTTCAGATTTGATACCTTAACCAAATCACTGATGAGTTCGATTTTGATCTGAGTTGAAGCTTTGTTCATCAATTCTGTCCCCAAGTGTCCCCTCGCTTTTTGTTCAGAAGATGGATTTTCGTGAATAATTGCAATTATAGTAATATCGTTCGCGTTTATCAACTCATTAAAGTGGTCAATAAGTTTCAATGATTCTTCAGGATTGTTGAAATTTGAAATTATATCTGTTACGACGTCAACAACAATAATAAAATGCTGATAACCTGTATTTAATTTTCTTAAATCCTCAATATAATCTTTAAGAGCATCAAACCTTTCTTCTCTTTTAACATTTAGTAAACTTGTAAAATCCAAGGCAGGATGAAGATCACTTATACAATAACCAGCCATGCTGTTTATCTTCTGCATTGAATATGGCAATTGATCCTTTAGATTTCTTTCACTGTCAATGTACGAGCAGAGAAATCTAATTTCAGGATCAGAATGGAAATTGCAAAGCTCAGATTCGGGTTGTTTGCTATTGAGGAACGCTGCTAATATCATTTCAACGAACCTTGATTTATGAGAACCATACTGCCCTTGAATTACGTTAATTGTATTTGGAAAAATAATCGGTAAATTTCCATACGAGAGGATGGCATTATCAAATTTAATTTCGGTTTTAACTTTATCTTGCAGATAAGCACGATTCGCTTTTAACTTTTTCAAATTGGGATTATCCAATGTTTTTTCCTGAACTCTGATTTTCAAATCGGCTTCAGTCAGTCCTTCGTGTTTCTTAATAATTTCAGAACCCATACTCACTCTCCTTCATTCCATTTTGAAAATTAAGAATAAGACCTTTACTGAAAAGATAGATTGTTGAATTAGTATTTCCGTAGAAAGCACGGCAAACATCTTTTGTCGCTCTATCACAATTTGGATAATGATCCATGATGACAGAAATATTTTTCTTGTAGAAAGTTGAATAAGAAGTCCAGAAAGGTAGAGCAAAAATAATTCGAAATCTATTTTCTTCAATCTTATGGCTAACAGTTGTATAGAGCAGAAGCGATTTCCAAGTGAAGTCCATTTCCAACGCTGCTGTAATAGTCATTCCTGCATCAATATCAATCCCAACAAGTTCAGAGCCAGACCAATTTCCGGATTTACGATAAACTTTACCAAACTCATCTGCTTTCATTTCTGATAGAATAATCGAATAACCGCAGCCAATGCAATAAGCAAGGTTATAATCGGATAAAACCGTGTTTTCAAAGTTGTTGGTAAATTCTTTAAAACCTTTATAGCTTTTCTTTGATACAGGATCAATATTTTTATCTATAACCGAATAATTGACACAGCAGCGGTAGATACGTTCTGCCGCTGCATCTGAAAACTGATTCTTTATTATTGTATCTGATTGAGCTTTAGTCAAGTTATTTTGTGAACGTAGATTAAAAGCCCTCTCAGCTATTATCAGATCGTTAAATTCATAACAAAATTCTTTGTTGTAGGAATTGAGTTCTGAACCGTCACTATCTGAATTGATGCCTCTAAAGCCATATTTTTTAGCTAAATGTATCAATGATCCATAAGTTATATTCTTTAGACCGTTATTTATCTGATACCAATGTTCACCCTTTTTCTCTTCTATAAAATAAGAAGTTAAAATTCTCAAGGCGAGTTGTGGCTCAAAGGTGTTTGCGATAGCAGCAATGACTATAATCCATTCGCTGTAACATGGTCTTTTGGGAATCCATCTGAGTAGCTCTTGGGTTTGAGCTACTGTGGGTTTGGGGAATGTCTTCATTTTTCCCTCCTTGCTACCTTGGTATTCACAGTAAATCTTTTCAAATCCACTAAAACCTGCTGCCAATCGAATAGAACACGGCGTCCAAGTTTAATAAATGAAAATTTTCCTGATTTCCTCCACTTCCAAAGGCTCACGGGTGAGACTCCAAGCCGTTTGGCAAGTTCTTCGCGTGAAATGAATTCTTCTTTGGGCTGGGATGCAGGATTCTGCAATTCCTGCTGTGGCTGCACTTTTGCAAGTGCGTTTGTGATCATCTCCTGAAGTTCTTCAGGATTTGTATGGATTAATTTTTGATTGGGCATGTGGATTTACTCCTAAATATTGTGAAACATTATTTAGGAGTATAGATTCATGTAGATTAACTAAAAATACATTAATATTTTACATATTATACATTTTTTGCATTTTTAGTTATAATTGAATTGAGAAAAGTATGCTCTTAGTCTCTGAAGAGTAGAATCCTTTTTTATTCTCGTTTCTTTATTTAAGGGAACTTTTTTTGTAGAAATAAGTTGAAAATCTTTTATAATTTGAATAGCACTACTTATTGAATTTGTATTAAATGGTAAGCCATCAATTTTTTGAACATTGTTTTTAAAAAATTTCTTAATTGTTGAAGTATTTTGATTAAGTAATGGTATTTTTAATAAGTGCATAAGATAGAATAATTGTATGAAGGTATGATCCCAAATTAATGTCTTATCTGCTATATAACAAAGTTCTTTCGTTGTATCCGAGTCACTGGTGGATACTGAGCTTACTGCGCCATTCTCCTGAATAAAGATTTTAGATTTTATTAATGTGGCTTCTGGACATATTAATTCCAATCCAGCAATTTCAGCTTTAACCCAGTATTTAACCTTTGTCTGCAATATTCTTTCTGAATCTATCTCATGTATTCTGTTTATTTTTCTTTCATCAAATTCGCCAGTTGAGGTTTCATTTTCGTAAAACTTAACCAATAAAATTTGAATTTCTGTCAAATCTCTTAGTTGTAAATATAAATAACCTAAACGTGCTGCAATTGGCAGAGATTGTATCTTCATATTAATTGCTTGCACCATAGACTCAACAAATACACTGGGTGCAACTCTTTGACATGTTATTGGATTGAGAATTGTAAAATTGGTCATAGTGTTTCTCGATTATCAAAAAAAATTTAAATTATGAAATTAATATCTAAATTTAAGATAATACATTATTTCAAGATACAAAAATATGAAAAACTTATATTTTCTTAAAATATAAGTTAGAAATCTGTGTTTATTCAATCCCAAGCATCCCTTACAGCTTCTAAGGCTTCATTCTCGGTTATTCTAACATATTTCTGCATGGTTGTTAGTTTCTTATGTCCTGTTATTTTCATAATCATCTCTGCCTTTGCTCCCTTCTTTATTAAAAGTGTGATGAAGCTCCTACGAGCAGTGTGGGAGCTGATTAGTTCATACTTCGGTTTGGTTTCTATTAATCTCTGTGTCCCTTGGTATTTTATCGTTTGGGTTAGTTCAGTGATTCCGGCTTGTTTGCATAATTCTTTTAATTGTTTGTTGAAATAAGGCTTACTGAAATGTGGGAATTTGAGTTCAGAATATTGCTCAAGAATGGCTGCTAATCTTGTGTGTATCGGTATTTGCAAGGTTTCTCTGGTCTTTTGAATATTGATTCTAATTATTTTGTTTTCCATATCGAAATTCTCTTTTGTTAGAGACAATAAATCCGAGACGCGTAAACCTGTATAAATTTCAATTAAGAACATATTTCTGACATCAATTAGCTTGGGATTAACCGTCAAGTCGATATTTTCAAGTAAGGATAATTCTTTTTCGTTCAGGCATACGGTATCAGCATCATTGCTTAAATTTTTGAATTTTAAAAACTTGATGTTTGATGTAAGATTTTTATCAAAAGCCCATTTCATAAATGCTTTTAGGGCTTTAATATGACCACCCACAGTATTGTTTGACATATCTTTTGTTTTGATTAAATAAGTAACAAACTCACTATAGAAAGTTTCATCAATTTCACCGAAGGTGATGTCAGGTCGAAAATTTCGTAAATGTTTAAGTGCTAATTTGTACCAACTAAGAATGCCTTTGCCATAAGCAACGTCATTGGTTCTGATTCTAATGAATTCTTCGAAATGGAAATAGATACTA
>JAPLFL010000004.1 GCA_026390695.1 Candidatus Kapaibacterium sp.
CACAGGTCAAGTATCATCGACAAATAAAGCCAGCCTTCTCGTGTCCAGATGTACGTTATATCAGCAACATGGACTTGATCAGGTTCGTCAGGCTTTGGCATTGACTGAAGCAGATTAGGGGCTACATTCAGCTTGTGATCAGAGTTTGTAGTAACTCTAAACCTGCATCTTGTTTTTGCTTTTAACCCTCTTTCTTTCATAATTTTAGCTGCTTTATTTTTACCAATATTTATTCCATCTTCCCTTAATACTGCCGCGATTCTACGGGTTCCATACAGCCTGTGATTGGCTTCATAAGCTTCTTTTACGCGAACCGCAAATATGTTTCATGTTTCATGCTTGTGTGCACGTTTTTCTCGCTCTTTAACCCATGTATAGTAACCACTACGGCTGATTTCCAATACTTCGCATATTCTTTTTACTTTCCAAGTTTTCTTATAAGTCCATACAAATTCATTTTTTATCCATGGTCGAGAAAAAAAACTTTGCGGTTTTTTTAGAATATTTTGGAAAATATTTTGCAGATAATTTATTTAATTGTAATTTGTTGAACTGAAAAATTAATAAAGGATTACTTTTGGTTTAAAAAAGGGAATGAAATAAATATAGATTAAGTGTAATCTAAACTTGTTCAAACTTGGAAATTGGCAATTTTACTTTGTAAGAGAATGGTTAAGAAGTCGCGCCCATTGTGGGCGTATTCCTATTGCCTTCTTACAGGGTATGCCAATGCCTCAAGTTTGGGCAAACAGAATATCGCCCTTTTTATTAATTCTTGTTAATTTTGAAGATGAAATAGGTTTTTTAGTGTCTTAGTAGTTTGGGAAATAGTATGTTTTGAAAATATATTTTCGGAGGTTTTATGTTTAAGAATTTATTACTCATATCTTCACTTTTTTTAGTGATGCTTACCGCTTCTAAAGCTGATTTACCCGACACTGTCTGGTGCAAATACACCTACCCTACTCAAATTAATGCTGTGAAATTTACGCCGGATGGGAAATATTTGGCTTCTGGTGGGAGTGATGGTGTTGTCAATATTTGGGACGTGGCTACTGGAGCTTTTATTAAGAAGTTACCCTATTCCAGTTCAGTCGTTACAGATATAGATATTAACGAAAATTTAATAGCAATAGGTGCTGGTGGCGGGTTTATGAAGGTTATTGATCTAAATACGGATTCTGTCTTATATACTGGACGTGCTCTCAGAACAAAATTTTCTTTAGATGGGAAATATCTTATACTTGATATAAACGCTAATGATAGTGCTGTAGGTCTTTCTGTTGTTGAAACAAAAACTTGGAAAAAGATTAATTCTATTCCTCTAAATCATGGAGTACCTACATTAGATGTATCTCCAGACGGAAAAACAATAGCCATTTCCAAGTATTGGAGTAGTCAAACAAAAGATACAATAGTTAGAATAGATCTATATAGCTGTCCAGAATTACAATTCATAAAAACAATATATTCAAAAAGCTATTTGGATGTAAATTGTTTAAGATTTTCTGGAATTAACCAATATCTTGCCGGAGCTCTTGGCTCTGATGGCGATAAAATCTGGAATATTGCTGATTGGGGACTATTTAGGAATTTTTCAAATAATTCTGTTTATTCAACTGCATTTTCTCCTGATAATCAATTTTTGATTGAAAGTGACTGGATTTTTCATGATGCAACAACAAATATTTGGAATATCCAAACTAAGGAAAAAATTGCATCATATACATTCTCTTGGCTAACAAAAAAATATCTAAATTTGGATTATCCAGATGGTTCTCATTCATTATCTGTATCTTCTGATGCAAAATTTATAGCCGCAGGAGGATCAGCTGGTATATATTTGCTTAATGCAAAATGGAAACCAAATGCAGTTCAGCAAAACGCCGTTCAAATATACAAACCAATAATTTTTCCAAATCCGACAAATGGGACAGCCAATATTCAATTTAATTTGATTAGACCTGAACAATTAAATATTAATATATATGATATGGCTTCTAATCTGATTGAGCTAATATTTAGCGGACAGTTATCGCAAGGTATACAGAATTTTGAATGGAGTACTTCTTCTGTGACTTCGGGAACTTATTTATGCACTATTACTGCGGCAGGTCAGGTTTCTACTATTAAAATTATTGTAAATAAATAAGGGAGTAAGCCATGAAAACAATTCAATATTTTATAATAATTTTTATGTTAAATTCATATTTATTATATTCTCAAAATAAGGGACCAGAACCTCTCTATTTTAAAATTATTTATGGTAAGAGCACAAGTTATAAACCTTATAATTTGAATGATTCCACGAATCAGAATAAGCAAAAACATTTTCAAATTGGCACTCAATGGGGATTTCATCCTAAAATGGCACAGGCTTTATTATTTAATTCAAATATGGGTTATGCAGATGTTTATTATAATAATCCACAGATACCAAATCCAGATACAAGTAAATTTCTGGATTATATTTTTCAACATCCTTATGGAATACATCATAATTCGAGAGGTTTTGCCTATAAAGCAACTAATAAAATATGTGCAGGAACCTTTTCACCAAATACAAATGATAGTGAAAAAATGATATTTGGTTTTCAGGTATGTAATTTTTCAAATTCGGATACAATGAAAAATGCTCTTGTACTAACAACGTTAAAAACATGGACAAATCCAGTGTTATCAAAACCGTGGATAAGTAACAGATTTTATAAAATTGCAAATGATACGGTAGATCAGTATGGAAAAAATAATTTTGATTATAGTGGTGAACATTACATCATTACAGTAAATCTGCGTCGCAAAGATTTAGATTCGATCGATAATCTTAAAGATACTTCACGTGTTTTATCAATAATAATACCATATTATTTAACTTCAGGAACGACTTCAAGTCCATTCATTCATTTTGATGCTTTGCCTTCAACAAGTTCATATTCTATGTCTTATACATATTTTGATGGCTCAAGTTCTCATACTGTTACTAGAGGAAATTGTTTATTAATGCAATCATCGAATTCTACAACTTTTACAATCACCAGAGCCATGCTCCCGAATTTAACTGATACTTTGAATGGGTGTAGCCCAGATATAACTATTTCTGCTAGTTTTACATGTAGCACAGATCCGCTTTCTCCAAACCCTCCTTTCAAAAGTATTGATGGTCAATCTAATACTATAGATTCAATAGGTTGCGATGTTTATTATCATGGAAATTCAAATATATTGTTGAATTACATAAGGATAGGAAATCCGGCGAGTGATAAACTCTGGAAAGGAGAATATGATGTTGAATATCATAATGAACTTCAAAAAAATCTTGATTCACTCCATTCCAAGGGGTATAATTTATACCGCTTCTACGGTCATGATGAAATTAAAGCACCTGAATTGTTCAATGGTTTCCGGTATTTGAATAAACTCGTCGGAGGTTTACTAGTTACAGAACAAGAGAATTTGCGATCACCCATGGAAAAATATTATCTGGAGGCTACTGATTTATGGCTTGGAGGATTCGGAACAGTTTTAGGTGCTCCCGCACCTTATTACTTCAATACTATACAAGAGAGACCTTATCCTGGAATATTCACTTGTAATTATCCCCATAGTTATAGAATTGATAATACAGGCAACATAGATTTTATTAAAAATTCCGGATATGAGACTTATGTAACTCAACCGGAACAATGGAACTTACTTC
Organism: Candidatus Kapaibacterium sp.; assembly: GCA_026390695.1. Classification (GTDB taxonomy): domain Bacteria; phylum Bacteroidota; class Ignavibacteria; order Kapaibacteriales; family UBA2268; genus JAPLFL01. Next base: position 3,698 of record JAPLFL010000004.1, read on the forward strand.
GCGGAACAATTGATTATACAAATCCCTTTCAGTAAAACTTTTGCACGGTAAAGGGAAGATATAACATTAAAATC
>JAPLFL010000067.1 GCA_026390695.1 Candidatus Kapaibacterium sp.
CAAATGAAACAAAGATTTAAGTTCCCAAACTTTCGTAAGCCAAAGAAAGAACGAAGTCCTCGTAAAAAGATGGACTCCACCTCCGAGGTGGAGTCCATCTGAAACGAAATGAAACGCCGGAACGCTGAAAAAGAACGTCTCATTTAATTCCTACGTCATTTCCAAAGACTTCGACAGCTTCTCTTTTGATTCCGACACGATCTCCAACGGCTTCGACGTCCTTTCCAAAGACTTTTACGGCGTCTCCAAAGGTTTCTACGGCGTTTCTTTTGGTTCTTACGCCATTTCATTTGATCTTTACGGCGTTTCATTTAGTGTTTTTACGGTATTTAGAGTTTTTTGAGGAATATTTTAACTTTTTGAACTGATTTTATAAAATAATTTTGGAATAATTTATGATAACAAAGAGTTTTTCTAAGCCATACAATGAGGTTCTTTCTCATTCATATTTTTTTCAAAGCGAATTAAATTTGAATCAAACAGTTTTTAAAGATACTTTAAAGCTGTTTACTAAGCCAATTTTTGCCGATTACATTAATAATATCAAAGCAGTGGGAGCTAATTTGGCATCAATCCTTGAACAGAACCAGCCGAATCCATTCGACAATACAACGACCATTAATTATTATGTTCCTTCTCATTATACTGGAACAATCGAGTTTGTAATAGCAGACAATCAGGGTAATTCAATAATGGATACTAAAACAATAATTTATGATAAACCTACATCGGTTATAATTTCAGGAAATAATTATGAAACAGGAATTTATCTATATGGAATCAGAATTAATGGTAAAATTGTGAAATCCAAAAAAATGATGATAGTGAAGTAATCTTATAATAAGCCGTAATAGGCAACTTTCACGGCTTGTGTAACTTAATTGATAATTAATTGTTTTTAAATAGTGTTTAATAATTTTAAAGGAAATACAAATGAAAAATATTCAAATTTTATTGATTATCATTGGATTATTTATTTCATGCAAACAAAATCCGAATCAAACTGTTAAAAGTGGAGAATTAAGAGGAGTAATATCAGCGTTAATAGATTATAAATTTGCTACTCCAGTAAAAGCAACAATATTCATTCCTCAAATTAACAAACAATTTGTTACTGATTCAATAGGAACTTTTATTATTAAAGATTTACCTGAAGGAATATACGATCTGATTATTTCTAAAAATGGTTTTGATTCAACAGCTATTTTTGGTTATTTTTTTAAAGGAGAAGATATAAATCTAAATGATGATCTCACTTCAAATAAACTATTTTGTTGTCCAAATACTATATTTGATGGGCATGAATTATTTTTGTACAATCCCAATGGTCGAAATATTAGCAGTTTGAATATTGCAACTTATTTTACTTATGATTCTGTAAAAAAGGATTCTATTGCATCTTTTTATTTTTCGGACAACACAATATCCGATAATGATCCATTAATTTTAATGGGATTGAATCCAAATTTAAGCAGATATGATAACAATACCTTTGCTATTTCCAATAATTTAAATGATAAGAATATTTTTCTTACATTTTTTAGTGGAGGCAAAAACTATATATCATTGAGTAAATTAAAGGGAAATGGATTTAATTCAGGACAAAGAATATATTTTATTGCATACATGGATGGAGCTGGAAGAATGAAAGATAAAAGAACAAATCGAACAATGTGGTTAGGTCTTAGTCTTAACTCTTCAAACATTGTTTCGATAACTATCCCATAACCACCATGCACACAATACTTATATTTTGGATACTAGCCGGGGCACTAAGCTCCGGCAATATTCTTGAACAAAATAATCCCAATCCTTTTTCCGAAACAATTGAGATTATTTATTATCTACCCAATAAGTATAAAGGAAATTTAAGACTTATTATCACAGATGAAAGTGGATTGAATATTTTAAATGAATCTGTCGTATGCTTTGGTAAACCTTGCCAGATCATAGTTTCTTCAAGTAATTACAATACTGGAGTGTATCTTTATGGAATAAAGATAAATGGAAAAATCGTTAAATCAAAGAAAATGATGATTGTGAAATAATCAAAGGGAACAAGATAGTAAAATAATTTTATCAACTTGTTATTTTTAAGTAACTTTTATGAAAATAAACTGTTCTTATAATATGTTTAATAATTTAAAAGGAAATACAAATGAAAAATATTCTTTTAACAGCAGTATTACTCTTAGTAATAATTAGTTGCAAAAATTCCGTTGAACCTGCAAAAGAAAAAGGAACCATTTCAGGTCAAATATTAAATAATTTGTCTGACGTAAAAGTACAAATTGAAGGAACAAATATTTATTCTCTGACAAACAGTACAGGTAGTTTTAGTTTAAATAATGTTGAATCCGGTGTTTATGATTTAATGATTACAAAAAGTAATTACGACACAATAGAATTATTTGGGATTCCTTATCCTGGTAATGGAAATCTATTTTAACAAATAACTATTTTGAAGGAAGTAGTTATTATGCCACAAAGATTAATTTTATTTATGGTCCTTATTTGATGTATAGCATGATTCCACATTCAAATGTTAATGTAACAAATTTAATTTCTGATACAATTTGGAAGAAAAAAAATATTTATCCACTCGATACAAATTATTCAATTACAATTCAATGTAGAATTGATAGTTTGAATAAAAATGGAATAGCTTTGTTTATTTCAAAATATTCAGATGTTAATGAGCTTAAATATGATTATGTACTTGGCTTTTGTATTCCCTCTGAACATGATAAATATTCTTATGACTCAAACACAAAAATATTAAAATTATTCATTTATAATAATAATGCTTATAAAATTGGATACAATAATTTTTATGCTTTTGTTTGTTGTGCTAATCTTAATTCAACACAATTCACCGATTCCAGAACAGGTAGAAGTAGATGGGCAGGATTAGGTCAGCCTTCTAATATAATAGAAATACCAACGATAAAATAAACCACCATGCACACACTACTTATATATTGGATTATAGCCGGGGCATTAGGCTCCGGCTACCTCCCGCAAAGTGAAAACACAGAACTAAAGCTGGATATAACTACTTTTGAAATCATTGATCTCGTGAAAAAAATAATCAAAATAATCCTCATAAAACCAGAGAATTAAGAGGTAAGATTACAACAATAATTGTCATCAGCCATTAAGGAATTATTCTTTTTCAAGATACCAATAAAACAACAAGTACGGATTCTTTTTGGATTTTTACATTTGCAAATCCTGAAGAATGTACTTGAGGTGAACTTCATATCTCATGATTTGTCTCTTATAATGAAAATTTCCCATCCTTTACCATTTCTTTTCCTTTTTTGAGTGCCGCTATTATAAGTTCTTTCAATACTGTCATGTCAACATCTTCTAATTTTTTTATATACAAGCAGCCAGTTCCTAATTTAAATTTCCCAAGCCGCGACAAAACTTCGGTAAAATATTGAAAATGTGCCATGCAGTATAAAGTTAGGGCATCTTTTCGGGGGGAAAAACCAAGCTGGAACCAATCGCCTTCGCGTCCACTTGCATATTTATAGCGATAATCACCATAACCAACAATTCCCGCTCCCCACATCTTGGGTTCATAGCCTGAAATGTCCTTAAATAGATTAAATAAAACGTAACTATCCGATTTTTTCTTTTCATCGCTGAGTGAATTTAGAAATTCAACCGGATCATTATCGGTTTTTTGAGTTTTAAGTTCTGTACTTTTTGCCATAGTCTTTTAAAATTTTTTAATAGTTATTAAAATATTTCATACAAATATATATGATTTCCCTTTTAAATTGCTTGTTTTCTATTCATTTAACTCTGCTTTATATTTCCAATTAAGAAAAAACAATATTCCCGTAATCGCTAAAGGCCCGGAAATTAAAAAATATGTTGCAATCGGGAATCTTCCCCAGAACATTATGATGTATAATAACGCTAAGATGTTGAAAATTATCCCGCCTATCCATTCTCTTTTCCACGAGATAAGCAAAATAATGAACATGAAGATCGAAGGAATCAAGTGCATCAAAAGTGCTAAGCTCGTTCCCCAAAATCCTCTGCCCTCACCAAAAACATCCATGGCAAACATACTCATAAATAATATCGTTACAATACAAAGTGCCCGCGGTGCCCAAAACAACAATTTCTTCGTTAATTTCAGTTCCTTCATTTTACCAAAACTACTTAATATTGAAAACATTATCAAGAAAAATCCCAATAAAACACAAATAATTCCCGGTGGATTATCAGACATTCCTATAACTAATCCTATAATTAAAAGAGCAATACCTGGAATAATAAGTACTAATGACTTATTTCGATTGCTATTTTGTTTCAAAGATTCTGATGTTGCGTCCATTGTATGTACCTTTAATTAATAATGAAAAAAGTTTAAAACAAATATAAGATATTTTTATTCAAATTCATAATAAAATTATTCAATTTCCTTATCTTTTTAATAAATTTCAAATTATTCCGATTACAATTTCACAAATCTCATGATTTTATTACCTGTTCGTACGTAATATATCCCTGAAACATAGTTCGTTACATCCAATTTATAATTATTTGTATTCAGATTAACATATTCCACAATCTCTCCGAAACAATTATATATCACAACCTTCTTAATCATCATTTCATTATCCTTAATCATAACAAATTCATGCGCAGGATTAGGATAAATAGGGAAATCCGTCAATTCCTTCTCCTCATTTACACCCGAAGGCTGTCCGATAATCTCCCGAATCGCTTGCATCTTATAATTTCTGTCGGGCTTCGTATAATCATCAGTAATGCCCCAACATCCATATCGGTTATAACCAGATGCCAAGGTGAAATATATAGCCAATCCGCCGCCCAGGTTCTTCCATCCGTCAATATAACTAAGCTTTAGGATTTCATTCATCTTCCAAGTACGGTTGGCAAGAATCTGATTGCCGAGATTTGCCATTCCTCCGCCTGCGGGAATGCCCGGACCGCCTTCATAAGAAGTGCATCCGCCGATCAATCCCCAGTTTTTCGCTTTATTAATATGATTTAGCCTGTATTCCGCACTTTTATTATCGTTAATCTGCGCTTTTATATCATCAATCATACCATTATTTATCAAAGTTGTATCTGTCGAGGTATCATTTGTAGATCCGAAATAAAGTGCCGGACTTGTCGCATATATAAACGTCTTCGGATCCCCGAAAGTATTCTTAATATAGTTTAAATGATTATCACTACGCCCGTTATATGATTCCTGTGACGCTAAGATTACCCTTATTCTTTTGTTAATCTCATTCTTTCCGAACACATTTCCAAACCAATTCGATAACTCTACACATCTGCGGGCGTAGTTTTGATCAAAAGTGATCTTAAAATTATCCGCTTCCGCTTTGTTATAAGGCCCATGAGTTGTCTGCGTAGGACTCCACACCTCATTTGAATTCTCCACATATATATTTATCGACGGATTCAGCTTAGTTCTCAAAAAATTAGCCAAATTATCAACATAAACTGAATCGCACGAGATATGAATGTTAATCCAAATATCTTTTTTCAAAATGTTTGCCAATTCCACAATATATTCCCAGCACCAGCCATCGCTCTTTCCGTTTATATTTACCATCGATAGCTGACAGCCATCGGCGGGAGTCTTTCTAATATCCCAGGTCGTCTTCTTCGGATATGTAGGCTCACCATCCCAGATATTCTGCACACCATAAAAGCGATAACATGCAAAATTCGCAGCCCTACACAGGTTTAGGTACTCATCCGTAAAAATCTTATTACTGTTAATATCATATCCCGGCCTGTTCACTTTAAGGTTGCTAATGCCGGAATTAACCGTATCCTTCAAGGTTCTCTTCGTTCCGGTAAAAGTTAAAAACACCATCCCATGATTTGCATTCGGATAGCCACCAATCACAACATCGAAGTATGTGGTATTCGTTGCGCTATCGTACGATTTATTCTCAATCGCTGCGGTAGCCCATTTAGCGGCAACATTTGCCCATCCTTTCAAACTGCTTTTATATCTTCCGCTGTAATTTATACGATATTTTTCAGGATCATCAATAGTTCCCGTCCATTCAGTAGCCGGACGCCCGTCCATCAGCAATAATTCAAAGTCAGATTGCGGCCAGCCTTGATTATCAAAGCTCTTTACTAAACTGTAGCCAGTCGCATCATTAATAATATTAACAAAAGCACCGTTCTCAACAAGGTTTACGCCTAACTGAAATATATTTTGGGAATAAAAAGTCTGTGGAAGCAGTACAAAAGCCATTAGGTAATAAAATATTTTCATAATATAATCCTCAAAATTCCAAAAATACCCATACAAAAATAGGTAATTTCAGTGAAAATAAAAAATATTTAAATAAGAAACAATAAAATAAAATTCAATTCGTTTAAAATACTTGAAATAAATTATGAGTTATGAATTATTAGTAATTAGTTATAAGTTATGAGTTATTAGTTATAAGTTGAAGAAATGGGAAGCAATAAATAATAATCTCGTGTTATCGTCGTCAATATCCTTTCTGTACTTTAGATTAACCAGAATCAATTATTTTTTATTTTTATAGGAGTGAATCATGAAAAGAGCTTTGTGGGTTATGGCTTTGTGGGGGCTAAATGCAAAGAAACACACCCCCTAACCCCCTCTTTTTAGAGGGGGAACTGGAAAACGTTCTTCATTCTTACTCCCCCTCTAAAAAGAGGGGGTCGGGGGGTGTGTAAAGATGAAGCAGAACAGTTATTTATTAAAAGAAAACACTATGTATCCAATTTTATCGTCTTATTTATTAACCAGAATCAATTATTTTATATTTTTATAGAGGGGAATTATGAAAAGAACTTTGTGGATTGTGGCTTTGTGGGGGCTAAATGCAAAGAAACACACCCCCTAACC
>JAPLFL010000124.1:0-43842 GCA_026390695.1 Candidatus Kapaibacterium sp.
GTCCGGTCTGATGCCATTGATGTCGGCTTTGTAATTAAATTCAATGTCAAATTCCCGAAATGACCTGACAAAGGCTAAGGCAATATCATACTTCATACTCTCGTGAATAGCGTTGTTATAGCTCTTTGGCTCTTTATCTCGCTGCTCGCATCTCCGGTCGATATAGTCTGAGCCTTTCTTGGTAACAAAGTAAAAGACTTCTCTTCGCTTGTTAATGACTTTGACATTGAAGGGAATTCTTTTGATCAAACCTTGCTTTTCCAGGTCTTTAAAGCACACTGTCGGCCACTGTACAGCACCATCATAGCTTTTGGCTTGCGGTGAGTAGAAATTATTAATGGAACCAGCTTTGATGGTTATGAGGTCATTTAAAATTTGTTTGGCAGTGTGCATATATCTTGAAAATTAATTATTAATGAACAAAAGTGGCTACAGCAGAGCGTTTGACCATAACAAATAGAAAAACAATTTTAAATACAAAAAAACTGATTATATCCGATGATATTAACTCTTCGGAGTTATCCGAATATTAGTTAATAGTCTTTGATTAATAATCAGTAATTGTAATTTAGGTAGTCTGGTGGCTTCAATTGTAGCTCTGTTATTATTTTCTCGCATCTTTAAATCTTTGTCAAGGACTTATTTTATTATTCTCTTTCAATGCTCCGAAAGCCACAACCAATGCTTAGTTAGAAGCTATTATCTAACTCAAAATTATATATTGGCTTTTATATGAAAACACGGAATATGGCAACCAGTGCGGCTATACAGTGATAGTCAGACAGAGGGAATGGTTTATTTATTATTTATTAAGTTCAATTTTTGTCCCGGAACGGGCAGCAAATGACGTTTATCGAAGTGTCCGCGTTAGCAACGTAGGAAACGGTATTTGCTGTCCGTTTTTGATTCTGTGCTCTCAGAGCCACAATCAAACGGACGATAAATTGAACACAATTAGTTTTTTGCCGAATATTCGGTTAAAATACATCATTATGGCTTCTGGTGGTACTGTGAAGATTTGTAAAGTAAAGTAGATGCTGTGGGGTTTATGGAAGAGTTTTATTTAGGTTTATAATTCCTAATTATAACTATGAGGATGTATTGAAAATAAGGCATTCCTTCATACGCAAAAAAGGCCAGATTTGGTAAAGAAAGAACAATAGCGGCAATTAAATTAATTCCGATTACTTGAAACCAACTCCCGGCAGATTGCTTTTTTCAAATATTTTTTGTATGCTTAATTAGTAATTTTCATATAACGTTTGAAACTGCTTCTGTTTGTACTTATGATCATTGTACGTCCGGTCCAAAGGCAGTTCTATTAAATGTATTTTTTTTGCCAATAAACAGTTAGAAGTTTTTGGAACACTCCAATTGAATTATCAACCTTGCTTCATTCGCTTCTATGGCGGTAAATAGAAGAGAGAGGAATTAAGATACCAATAAAGGAGACTTTAGAATTAATAGGAATGAGTAAATGAACGATAACTAATACTACAAAGAGTTCAAAAAACGTTGATATTTGCAAGAGAAAAATTTTGTAAATTTGCACTATCATTTATTTAAAGTATGCAATTAAATAAATAAATAAATGAGTAAGTGGCAAGTATAAAAAAATGAAATGATTATAATTAAATTAGCAGATAAAATACATTGTAAAAGGATAGAAAAATTATTTTGAGACAATAAAACCAGAAAATCGAATAGATTATCAAATTAAAAAGGTTAACTTTACAAAAATATGGAAAAAGAAGTTATTAGAAATTACCATAGGAAAGAATTTTATAACGAAATTCTTTTTGAAAGCGAAAACTTTATTGTAATACCATCTCTTGGTTCACTGGTTGAGGGATGGCTGCTTATAGTTCCAAGGCATGAATATTTATCGTTACTATGCATTAACAATGATTCTCTTCTAAATGAATTAGTTGAACTTTCTAATTTTGTTGGCGAGTTGATGGTAAAAGAATTTGGCTGTGTAACCATGTTTGAACACGGAGCAACACATCCTAATAGCACTATTGGATGTGGGGTTGATTTTGCTCATTTACACCTAGTGCCGATTAACTTTGACTTACTTCAAGGTGTAGAGAAATTTTTTAATTTGAGTTATGAATGGAGAAAAGTTTCAGGTTTAAAAGACGCAATAGGCACGTTAGAAAAAGGGCTTGAATACCTTTTCCAAAAAGACAACTTAGGAAATTCTGTTATTACACAGAGCGAAAATATTCAAAGCCAACTTTTTAGAAAAGTAATTGCCTATTATCTTGAAACGCCTGAAAAATATGACTGGAAGAAATTTTATGAAATGGATAATGTTTCCAAGACTATAAGTAGATTCAAAAAATACTATTCAGAAGTTAAACTATGAGATCCTGAACATGAGCCAAGCAGATGATACTACTGGATTCTCTCCATATGATCTTACAGACGGGAGGGTACAAGGAAATTGGAAGTCCAGATACGTTGACGAAGCAGCTCAAAAAGAAATTAAATGGGAGAGAAATTATTTAATAGTTATTTTCTGCAGTTGCTTAGTACTTTCAGTTTTGATTGGTATATTATTAAAAAATTTTTCAACGAAACTTGGCTTTGATACAACAAATATAAGTAATTATTTCTTTGCATGGGCAGGAGGGACATTGGGAGGAACATTGTTTTCCGCCAAATGGTTAATTCATACTATTGCAAAAAACACTTGGAATATTGACAGGCAGATATGGCGAATTTTTACACCCCATCTATCTGCTTCTTTAGCACTTGTTTTTATTGTTCTAATAAATTCTGAAATGATAAATATCGCAACACCAAAAAGTTTAACAATCCACAAGTGCTTTGGTATTGGTTTTCTTGTTGGATACTTTTCTGATAACGCAATTGGTAAATTAACAGAACTAGCACAAGTAGTTTTTGGTAGTGGTTTAAGTCATAAAAAATAATACCTTAAATTAGTTTATGAACACGAATGATATCCTACTATTTAGCGAGCATTTTAGTTCAACAATTCAAAATAAGAACTTAAAAGAATTAGTCGGACAGAAAGGCAAGGGTTTATTGGGTTGTGTCAAAGAAGACACCCCGCCTTTCGCTATTATTACTTTTGATTTCTTCAGAGAATACTTAAATTATGAAATAAATGCTAAGAATCTTCTAGTGGAAATAGCTAAAGATATTACCAATGCTTTTGATAAACTTGGAGTCAAAAAGTTAATTGTTCGTTCCAGTGCAAAAATAGAAGGGTTTGACGAGAGAGGTTTTTACGAAAGTATTGAGAACGAAATCCAAACGAATGATTTAAAATCTACTATTGAATTATCATTAGCTAAAAACAAATCAAATGTTTCCGTGTCTAAAGGCAACGAGTTTGCATTAATAATTCAACAATTAATTACACCAAAATTATTGGGACATCTTTCAAACGAAAGAAGAGTAAGTAGAAATCGAACTGATTGGTTACTTGAAATTGTAAATGAAAAGGGAGAGTTTTCTGATAGTGTAAAGTTTGACATCTCAACTATCAAGACGGTGACTACTCCTATTAGTTTATACTGCTCATCAAAACAAGACCTTATTCAACAATTAAAAGTTTTTGCTGCACATAGCAAGTCCAACGAAAGTAGATTTCATTATGAATGGGTCTGGGATGGGGCTCGATTTTGGATAGTGCAAAAAGATATTGAAGGAAATACAACTAAAGGAACTGCCCCCGGCTCAAATTGGTCTCAAAGAAAACCACTCATCTGCTCTTTTCAACCAAAAGTTCTTCATCATTTTAAGGAAATAAACCATAATTGGAAAAAGATTGAATGTGTTGAAACATTTAAGGCTTGCCGTTTCCCTCAGGGTGATATTTACGCTCTTGAAGGTTCTAAAGTAATAACTGAATTAATTCAGCAAAAAAGGAATGAGGATCTGACTGCAGACCTTAGTGAATTATTGCAGTATCCGATTGTGATAAGAATGGATATTGCAACATCAGATAATTATGGCGGAGTTCTTTTGCCCAGAACAGAGACTATTTTTTCTTTAAAAGAGGCATTTGATTTTTTACAGCTCTATTCAAAAATATTTTCAGAACTTGGAGTTAATACTAATGATTTTTGCTTCTTGATTCATAGGTTTATTATTTCTAAATCCTGTGCTCTTGCATTTGCAAAACCTAGACTTCCGAGAGTTCGTATTGATTCCACTTGGGGGATAGTTGATGGATTATACTACCATCCCCATGATTCTTTTGAGTTTAATTCGACAAATAAAACTACTAAGAAAAAAATAAGATGCAAAACTGAATACTTAGATGTTGACGAGACTGGGAAATGGTTTTCAAAAAAAAGTGGTTCAGATTGGGATTGGGCAGAATCACTAAATGCTTTACAAATAAAAGAAATATCCAGCTTTACAACTGCTATCGCTAATTTTTTAGATAAGTCGGTTACAGTAATGTATTTTGTTGATGTGGATGTAAATACAGGGTATCCGTCATTACTTCCTTGGTTTTACACAACAGAAGAAATTCCTGATTCAAGCGAAAAATTTACTGATGTTATTTTTTCAGGAGTTAGTGGATTAGTAACTTGTATTGATGATTTTGAACTTCTCAAAGAGAAGATTTCCTCAGGCACAATAACAGGTAAATTCTCTATAAAAATTAAATTAAACCCCGATATTTTGCGTGAGAAACATTTTATTGAAAGCATCGGAAACTATTGTAAAGAGAAAAACATCTCTGTTGAATTAGATGGGAGCATTCTATCTCATACATACTACATTCTTAAAAAATGCGGAGCAAGAGTCAAAAGTATCGATCCTTTTGACCCGACATATAAAAAACAAAAGTTTTATAAGCTTGTAAGGGACCATATCCCAATTTACATAGAATCAAAAGGTGAAACAGCAAAAACATTTCAATTAGAGGCTAGAGAACTATTAAAATTTTTAAAGGGAAAAGCTATTGAGGAATCGTATGAATTTTTTTGGGAAGAGGATGAGGATAAGACCATTGAGGAATTAGCAGACATATATGAAGTTATAAGAGGTACTTGTAAGATATTTGGTATTAATATTGAAGAACTTATCGCAATTGCTGATAAAAAATTAGAGAAAAAGGGAGGATTCGAGAAGGGTATTTTTTTGTTAGAAACTTCCGAGGAGGCTTTGATAAAAGTCATTTCTCATGATGAACAACAAACTCTTAATTTAAGTTTTGATGAAAATCCAATTTTAGCAAACAAACCATACAAGCTACCACAAAATTTAAATCTAATTCAATCATCCGAGAATTATCTAGAGCTTCCTTATATAGCCCCTTCCACTGAAAAAAGAATTGTTCAGGAAATTAAAATTGGTAATCAGGTTTTGATTATAGAATACAAAACAAGATTTATCTCCATTAAATTAAAAGATGAAAAACCATCAGAAGACATTAAACAACCTTCATTGTTTTAATTAAAAAAATGTATTGACTCTGATTAAATTTTAATATTAAAAAATTTCTAATCAAGGAGTTTGAAAAAATAGTAAGGAATATTTATAATTGAATTATATTGTATTATTCTATTTAATCAGTCCTACTCCATAGTTTTCAGCAGTCTATTTAGAATTTTCAAATTCTCTAAATAATCGCAATAGTTCAGTGCCAGCAGTGGCAGCTCTATTTGAAACTCGTAGTCCTTAAAAATTAACTTCTGATGTAATACAATGTCGGCGGCACTTAAATCGCTACCAGATCCAATATCAGACTGATAATTAATTGATTAATACAAATTTTATTAGCCGAATTTTCGAACAACATGCAATATTTGGTTTCTGGTGCTGCTTTACACTTATTTAATGATTAGAAAAGAAAGGAATTTGTCCCAAACTTAATTGAAATATCCTATTAACATTATGACAGTTTATAAAATTGGGGACATATTGGGGACAAATTATAGTAAAAAATAGAGAAATTAGAGGATTTGATGGAAAATAGTGCAAAGCTTAAATATTTGAGAATACTATAAGTTATTGAAATATAAAAAGCCATAAAAAACTAGGGCTTATGATTTGTAATCAGCAGGTCGTTGGTTCAAGTCCGACAAGTGGCTCACCGCAATAGAAGAGGCTCCCCAAAGATTTGAGGAGCCTTATTTTTTTTCCCTTGGCTACGAAATGGCTACGATTTGAAAAATTACACAACCACTTGCAAATAGCGCTGTGTGGTGAGAATTGAACTGTGTCCAAGTAAGACAGAAACCTCGAAAAGTGGCTTCCCTTGTTTAGATAGCAAACTTGCGTATCTATGTCTAAGATTATGATAACCCCAAACCTGCATGTTAAGCGCTTTTAACCGTTTTTCTAAAAATCTTGGCAACTCTGACCAACGGCTAAACACCCTCTCAGTTTTGTCTTTTGGTGTTATCAAAGATTTTATACACTCTGGTTTTGGGACTTTTCTTGGGACCAAATCCGAGTTATAACTCTTCCTTGTATAAAGAACAACATCGTTTTTTATAATGTCATTAAACGTAAGTCTGATAGCCTCGTTTATACGGGCTCCAGTATCTCTGACAAAACATATCAATAGCCTTTCCTCTTGATCGCAAACATTGAGTAATGCTTCAATATCAGCGTCGGTCGGGATGTATTTAAGATTCTTCTTTACAGAATAAAACCTTACTCCCCGACAAGGATTAACAATGTGCATATCCAGAATATCAATCCCTTGATTGAACAGGGCTTTAACGACTCTTAATAGAGCATTGACAGCGTAATTATCCAGATTTTTGTTTTTTAGCTCATTTGCATAGTCAATCAATAAGTTATTAATGTCACTTTTAGAAACATCTTTAACGAATTTATCGCCTAAGAATAGAAGCAACCGTTTCAAATAGGAATCGTTTTCAGTACAGTATTTCTTACTTTTCTTGGCAGTTAAATACTCTATTCTCTTAGCGACAAGTTCTGATAACTGTATATCTTGATAGACCGGGAGCTTTGTTTGAGCGTCTAATAGATTTTGGTGCTCTCTTTCGGCTTTTTTAGCCGCTCCCTTTGTTTCATAAATACATTTACTAAAATAGGTTTTATTGTGACAGTCAAACTTATAATACCACACAACTCCTTTTGCCAGCTTTCGGCTATACTGCGCCATTTCATCACCTTTTTTTAAAGAACAAATAAATATTTAGATTAATTTAATTTTAACTTGTTCAAACGATCAGTTTCGGCGATGGCTGCGGCTTTACCCACGCCTGGACTTATTATCTGCGAGGGGCTTTTGGTGAGCAGCTTGCGGTTTATGAAGGGAGGCAGACCAGTAGCGACACTTGCGGTGCTACTGGTCGTCGTGTCTATATGTATGCAACGGGCTATCTCTCGGCTGGTGGCGCAATTGTAACACGACCTGATAGTGCAAAGGAATTTCAGATTTCTGACTATCTCGGGAACGTCCGATCTATTGTGCGTTTCCATAGAGGTCAAACAGAGGATACAATAAATATCAGTTCATTCGACTATAAACCTTTCGGGGATGAACTTTCTACAACAACGGGAACAAATCCACGATTAGGGTTTATAGGGCAGGAGCGTGATGGTGAGAGCCGTTACTTCCAGTTAGGCTGGCGGCAGTATGACCCGATAACAGGTAGATTTTTATCTCCTGATCCGTTCTTTGAAATTTACAGGGATTTGTCGCCTTATAGCTATGCCGGCAATAGTCCGCTGATAGCCAAGGATCCGAGCGGATTAACAGTTCAATATACAATTGATTTTATGATACAATTGTCAATTTTATCGATGGAATCTGCTGAAAATTGGATTGCTTTATGTCTGGGGTCAGAAATATTGATGAAACTGATGCATGGTGCTGGTGGTTCTAAAGATGAACAAGGTGCAGGCTATACACCAGCTCCTCGGACAGGAGAAGATGCAGATGGGAAGAATGGAAAACCTGACGAGAAAATGATTTTAACTCCGGAGCAGAAAAACGAAGTTGAAAAACATGTTAAAGTTAATGCTTGCGGTTCATGTCCTGAAGAGCAAAAAGCAGCCGAAGATGCCTTTTGGTGTACTTTTTGGGCTGAAAATTCTACTATGACTAAAGGAGCTTATGATAATTTAACAAATAATCAATATAAAATAGAATTAATGGCTCCTAATGAATTTAAAACTAAAGCAACCTCAGAAGGTTATCCCAATGCTTTAGGTTTGACTGATTATGACGGAAAAACAAGTTATTTTTCCTCAGATATTGTGAGTAGTAATAATAATTTTAACATCAATGGTGGATATCAAGGTCAGAGGCTGAATTTTAGCACTTTAGTATTTCATGAATTAGGGCATCAGTGGGCTTATCAAAATGTTGGAACCAATGAATACAACAGTTGGTGTTATGATTATAAAGAAATTTGGGCGATTGATTTTACAAACCAAAATTATCTTAGACCCAATGAACTGCCCGAACAAGCATACAATCAAACAGGTTGGATGGAGGGTGGTTCTGGTGTCTTTTTCTTTATTATTATGTCTGTGTCACCAGTACCGTTATATAGCTCATTAACGGACCAAGCGAATTGCTTTAAAAATTATAGAAATTTTTTCCGGGGAACAAATCCCTGGGAGGATCCTTATTATAAAGGTAAATAAATTTAATTAATATAAATGGAGCGTATATGCGAAACAAGATAATCCTTTATTTAGCAATTTTATTTTTTAGTTTAATGTCATGCGTAAACTTGATATTTAAACAATATCACGATGATTTAGATATTATTGAAAAAGATTCAATTTATAATGAATCTTACAAATTAGCATTGGAAATTAAAAAAAATTATACAAGGTTATATGATTTAAATTATTTTTATCCTGCGCACATTGATGAAAATTATTTATCACGAGAAATGAAAGACATATCCAATCTAACTAAACTTTACTTGTTTGTACATGATACATTCAGTACATTTTGTGGTGCTAAAATTGTTAAAGTAACCAAAGCCGGTAAACTGTCTTATGAATATAGGTATCATATTAGTCAAAAAGTTGATATTAATGATTGTTATGGAATCCAATTCTATAATGGCAAGTTTATGCTAATATTCTGGTTTATCAATATCAATAATAAAGTATATATGTGATATTGAAAAAAACATAGATTTAGGGATAAGGGAATGATAAATGTTAATCAAACAAACAGAAAGGTATGAAATGCATAGTATAAGTTCTTTGAAATAAAATAAACCAAACTTCTGTACGTTTATTAAGCAAACTGAGAGCCTCCTAAACCCAGGCTCCCGATCCGTTCTTTGAAAGTTATAGGGATTTGTCACCCTACAGTTATGCCGGCAATAGTCCGCTGATAGCCAAGGATCCGAGCGGGTTGGCATTCACAGTTGAAACAGATTTGGGAGCTATACAAGAATCTCGTTTAGGCATGGAGCGGGCATACTTACAAAATTGGCTTGATGAATGCAGAATGAAAGCTGATGAATTCTTAGAATGGAGCACAAAAGGTGGTGGAGGAGGAGTATTTTATCTGAAACCAGCAGGGCAATCATTTATATCACAATTTAGTAATGCTATCGCTAAAATAGGAAAGGGAATTTCTGATGCGATTGGAGGCGCATGGGACGCCATCTTCGGTCCAAGTGAAAGATTAGGGAAAGATGGGGCTGGAGATAATGGGCAAATTTGTACTATGAGTATCAATTTTAATAATGGTGCATTTTCTGGAAATGTAAATGTTAGATGTTATTCAGGTGATGCACAAGCAGCAATGTCCAAAGTAACGGATTGGTTAGGTTATATGAACAACTCAAAGGACGGGCAAACTAGTCTTCAAAATATGTTTGCTGATGGGAAATCAATTCAGATGGATTTAACAAAATCAGGATCAGATATTGCTCAGTGTTATGATCAAACATTCATTGCTGGTTCGACCTCGTCAGATTATAATTTTGGATGTAAAGATTTAACACCTAATGCATTAACTGGGAATAACTCTAAATGCGGATTGGAAGATGGATGGATATATATTGCAAGTGAATACTTGCATGATGTGCCGGTTGAAATTTATAAATATAATTTTGAAAAAGGAAATTTTTGGGATTATTTTAGGAATGCTATTAGAACTATGGATTTTAATTTAGTAGCAACTCATGAATTTGGACATATGTATGATTATCATTTTTGTACAACGGATTTCTACTTTGAGTATAATGCAGTTCTATTCCAAAAATCAGTTTGGGAAGCAAATAATCCAGGGTTATTTTATAACGATTGGTATTTAAGAAAATATAAAACAGCTTTTAACAATCCACAATTAAAATTTAGATAGGACGTACGAAAATGAAAAACTTAATAATCTTTATATCGATAACTCTAATCTCCTGCTCACATATCTCTTTTGTAACTAAGCAAAAAGATATTGAATTTGGGAAACGAATTATTAATAACGTAGATTCACTGTTAATAATATTAAATGACACAAATCTGGTCTCATTTGGTTTTCATCTAACTTCAAGAAATACAAATTCGAGGTTTATACAAAAACTTATAGAACATTTAAAAATTAATCATTTTAAAGATGGCTTTGAATTTGATAAAGAACTAATCGAACAAATAGAGTACAATAGCAAAAGTATAATAGTACACAAAATAAGATTCAGATCAAAATTAACTAATGATATAATTTGGTTCTATTTCAATAATTATCCTGAATCCGATAAGTGGCTATTGTCATTTTATGAGTTTTGTAATAATCCAGAAGCGACTGTACCTGGTATTAACGAGCCATGCGATAAGAAATAGTAAGAAAATGTAAGGAAGTATTTAGTTCTTTGACATAAAATAAATCTCGCTACTGCACGTTTATAAAATAAACCAAGAACCTCAGTAAAATGAGGCTCTCGGTTTCCGTTCTTTGAAATTTACAGGGATTTTTCGCCATATAGCTATGCCTGCAATAGTCCACTGATTGCCAAGGATCCGAGTGGATTGGCATTCACAGTTGAAACAGATTTGGGAGCTATACAAGAATCTCGTTTAGGCATGGAGCGGGCATACTTACAAAATTGGCTTGATGAATGCAGAATGAAAGCTGATGAATTCTTAGAATGGAGCACAAAAGGTGGTGGATCATTTATATCACAACTTGTTAAAGGTTTAACAATGAGAATTTTATTGATTTTGTTAATGGGATTAGCTACATTAACTTCATGCCATCAAGAGCTAAAATGGAATTATAAATTTGTTGATAGAGTAATTCAAAATCCAGATTCTCTAATTTTACTTCTTGAAGATACAAACAACGTTAGTAACGATTATAGAAAAGTGAAGTGTTTAACATTTTTTCCACTCTAACTTGCTGTCCTGATTTCTGGGTACACTCCTATTTCCAATCTTATATATAAAATTACTTTTATCTGATTTTTTCTCTCAATAACAAATATTTGAGATACTCCCAATCCCCTTTTCAAAGAATTAAACTATTTCAATTCTTAATCGTCTAATTAAAGCTAATTCAAATAAATTATTTCACAAAATATATCTTACAATGATTAAATACTTTATTTTTTTGTTCATCTTATTTGGAATGTCTGCTAATCTGATTGCATCGGAGATTGCGGTTAAGAAAATTCTCGTTGTTTATGAAGGGAATGCTAATTCAAAAAATTATGCAATGGCTGATGCACGGCAATTGGGTAATTTATTGGGACATTTTAATACTAACCTAACTATTAGTTCCGTTAATGATTACAAGCCAAAAGATGTCGAAAAATTTGAATTCTGTTTTTATATCGGGTTCAATCGAAAAAATAATGTTCCTGATAATTTTATACGAGATATAATTAAGACCGATCGGCCGGTAGTATGGCTCAATAGCGGAATTATTGATGTTTCGGCAAAGAAAGAGTTCGCTGACAAATTTGGATTTAAAGTATCAAAAATTGATTCGCTTTCCGTTTATGATGCGGTTTTGTGCAGCAATGTAAAATTTACAAAAGGCGAGGAATCTTCACATATAATTGATATTATTGATAAGAAAAATGTAAACGTTCTGGCTACTGCGCTTTCAACGGCTAAAAAAAAGGAAATTCCATATATTGTTAAATCCAAAAATCTGATTTATATTGCCGATTCTCCTTTCGGATATGCAAATGAAACTGACAGATACTTGCTGTTTGCCGATATGTTGCATGATATTTTGAACGAAGAGCATGAACATTCGCACTCCGCAATAGTTAGGATTGAAGATGTGACTGCCATGCACGACCCTGACAAGTTGCGGAACATAGCGGATTTTCTTTCTTCACGTGGCATACCCTTTTTGGTCGGTGTTGTGCCGATTTATGTTGATCCAAGCGAAGGTTTACGCGTTACTCTTTCCGATAAACCTGCGATTGTAGATGCTCTGAAGTATATGGAACATAATGGAGGAACTATCGTTATGCACGGAGTGACACATCAGTACAAAGGAGTTTCAACCGCGGATTACGAATTCTGGGATCAGCAAACGAACGCACCAATTAAGGATGAAACAGAGGATGCAATCGCTAAAAAGATTGAGATTGGTATTCAGGAATTTTTGAAGAACGGACTGCATCCGATTTTATGGGAAACTCCGCATTATACAGCTTCTAATAAATTATATAAAACCATTACCAAATACTTTTCTACATCAATTGAACAGAAGTTAGCCATAGAAAATTCGGACTACAGCCAGTATTTCCCATATATCATTAATAAAGATTTATTCGGACAGCGAATACTTCCTGAGAATTTAGGATATGTTCCGAATGATCCCGATGATAAAAGTGTCGCCTTAGAAGGAGTTCAAAATATTATAAAAGGTGCTCATTCTAATCTATATGTTCGGGATGGTTTCGCAGCATTTTTCTTTCATCCGTTCTTAGATCTAAATTTATTGAAAGAAATTGTTGATAATATCCAGAACATGGGTTATACTTTTATAGAAGTTAAAGATTTTACGAACTGGGTAAAAACAGCGGACAGAGTGATCATTACCGGGTCACAAGACTACTCGGTAAAGATGGAAGACCAGTATTTATTAGAATCTTATTATGAAGAAAATGGTAAACTTACATTTAAAGGAATATCTTCGGAAAGAATTAACGGAGTCATAAATAAACATATTGATCTGCAACCCGGTCAGATTTATACTGCTCATCCTATTGAATATCGCGAACGGGAGCTTTCACTGTATGAGAAATCGGTTAATGATGTAAAGAAATTTGTAAAAAAAGTAATTTCCCCGAAGGAAGAATGGGACATTCCGCATGTGGCGCTAATTTGGAATTATTATGCTTTAGGAGAATACTACAATGACCAGGCGTCGTTTGCTGCTGTTTTCAATTCTTTGAATATAAATGTCGATACAATCTTTATCGGGGAGAATTATGATTTGACAAAGTATAATCTTTTGATTGTACCATATACAAGCGTCGATTCTTTAAAACTTCAGGATTATGATAAGATTGTAGGTTTTGTTGAAAAAGGAGGAAATTTAATTACAGATTTCACCAATAATTTTCTTGCCGATGAGTTTGGAATTAAATTTACAGGTAAAACGCTGAACATCTCAGCTATCAGAGATTATTTTTATCCCGAAGAAGCTATCAGATGGCAATTTTCAAGACAAGTTCCAAAACTGAATATTAACCCCGACGATATTGTCCTGTGTCAGGACGATAATACAGATGCTCCCATTGCGGTCGGAAGGAATTATTTTAAAGGAAAATTGATATATTTCTCAACTTTATTTGATCCATACACCCAGCAGGGATATTCCCGCTACCCTTATCTGATGGAATATGTAAGGAAATACTTCAAATTGAAACCTATCCTTAGGAGAAACAATTTGGAAGTTTATTTCGATCCGGGATTTCGTGCAACCTTCAGTGTTGAAAATTTAGTCAAACAATGGGTAAATGCAGGAGTAAGAATTATTCATGCTGCAGGGTGGCATACTTATAAGAAATATACTTACGATTATAAGCGTTTAATAAATTTAGCACATGCAAATGGTATTTTAGTTTATGCCTGGATTGAACCACCACAGGTTAGTAAGATTTTTTATGATAATCATCCCGAATGGCGCGAAAAGAATTATAAAGGTGAAGATGTCCGCCCATCATGGCGTTATCCCGTCGCCCTTACTGATAGAAACTGTTTGGAAGCCGTAAAGAATGAGTATTTAAATTTGCTAAATAACTTTGACTGGGACGGGGTTAATCTTGCTGAACTATATTTTGAAGCCGGAAAAGGAATGAATCAACCTGAATTGTTCACACCAATGCACGAATCGGCAAAGAAAGAGTTTAAGAATAAATATAATATTGATTTACCCTCTATTTTCAACCCTGCATCAGCACATTACTGGCAGAAAAACACGATTGTCAGACATGAAGTAATTGATTATAGAATAAAAAAATTAACTGAAGTTTACAAATTATTATTAAACGAGTTCAGTAAAATAAATAAAAATAAAGATGGTTTTCAGGTTATCGTTACGGCAATGGATAGTTATGGTTCGCCGGAACTTAAAGAAAATATCGCTGTTGATATGAGCGAGATCATAAAATTAAAGAATCAATTTAAATTCGCATTAAATGTGGAAGACCCTGAAAATTTATGGTCAACTGATCCGCAAAGATATACAGAAATCGGTAGAAAATACGATTCGCTTCTTACTGGTAATAAAGATCTATTATTAGACTTAAATATTATGAATTTCCGTAAAAAAGAAGCCTTCACTGCCTTCCCTACTTTAATCCAAACCGGTACGGAAAGTTATTTGATAGTCAATTCAGCATCACTTGCAACTCCGCGGGTTGTTATTTATTCCGAAGCAAGTGTAAATCCGCAGGATATGGCAATGTTGCCGTTTGCTTTAGCTTCTGGTGTCAATTATACAGCCTCAAAGGAGGGATTTCAGTTCGATTCCCCCACCTCATTTTATCTTTCCTTGCCCGATAAGATTAAAGCTGTTAGCTTAAACGGCTCAATTGTTTCGTCATCAGTTGGAAATTCATTTCTTATTCCGGCTGGTAAGAATACTGTAAAGTTTCTTAATGCTCAAGGAGATTTATTCTCAACTTCACAGATTGAACCAAAGATCATTTCCATCACAGGTAATTTAGTTTCTCTGCAATATGATATGAGATCAATTAGTTTTAATTACTCTTCAGATATTCGGACATTAGTTTGTGTGAACCGCGAACCTGTTACAATTGAAGTGGACGGCAAAGAATTTAGTTTCTCTGCACTTAAAGGAAATAATTGTTATTCGGTATTCATTCCGTCAGGTAATCATCAGGTGAAAATGGTTCTTAGCGATGTATTTTCATATAGTGTAAATCTTACAAGTCTGCTGTCGAGTACAGGCATTGCATTATTTGGGACATTGGCAGTGTTGATGTTGATTGTGATGTATATTTCAATTAAAATTGTGAAGAGAAGAGTGGCGAAGAGTGCAGTTATTTGAGAAAATTATTGTAATTTTGTATTTTTGAGTTAAATTTGTAATTTTGAAAAAGGTGTGAATGTGATATTTTTCTTCACCCCATCATTGGAAAGATGTCGCTACTACGTAGCTCAAGATCATTAAGGGAATTCTTGGTTATTAATATCTAACTCCATCGGAGTACTGAACACAAAAAACGTTCTTTGAAATAAAAATATTGGCAATCATCTGAATCAGAATTTACAGAATTAAAAAATGAACAGAATTTGGACATTATTTTCTTCATTCTGAACATTCTCAAATTCTGAAAATTCTGATTCAGACAATTTTCGAAATAAAATCAATTATTTTTTAGATAAAATATTTGCTTTATATGATTGATAAATTGTCTTCTGGCAGCAAGATTACTACTTCTTGCAATGAAAATGAGTCTTCTGTCGTCGAGATTACTACTTCTGGCAATGAAAATGAATCTTCTGCCGTCGAGATTACTACTTCTGGCAATGGAAATGAGTCTTCTGTCGTCGAGATTACTACTTCTGGCAATGGAAATGAGTCTTCTGTCGTCGAGATTACTACTTCTGGCAATGAGAATATGTCATTTATATTCTCTGAATTGATGAAATTTGTGTTTGATTTGATGATTTTGTATTTATAAATTGTATATTTTTAGTTATTTTTTAATTTTATAAGGAAATTTAACATGACTACACCAGCAGCAAAGAATCTCAGAACTTATTAAACCTGCTAATTTCATTACTCAACTAAACAAATTCGTTCTATGAAAAAGAAAATTAATAATTTATCAATAAAACCTTGAATTGTGAAGCAATTTAATCACAATATTATCGTCTTATCGTATCGTAATTCAATATTTGGATAAAATGAAAAGAGTAAAAAATGATTATTCACTTATGCAAATAAAATCTTATGAACTCGCTTGACCTTGACCTCAGCTTTATTTTCGTTGTAGCCGTAATCCTTATATGGTTTATGATTGGCTACCAGTTTGTACTAACTGTTTTCGGTTATGTGAATTATCTCAAATCAATCAAAGAGAAAAAGAAGTTTGATGAAACCGAATTCGATTATCCGACTTGCTCAATTCTCATTCCTGCTCATAACGAAGAAATGGTTATTAGCGATACAATTAAATCTATGCTTGAACTTAATTATCCGGCAGATAAACTCGAAATTATTGTAATCAATGATGGTTCGAGCGATGGCACTGAAGATATTGTAAAAAGCTTTGCCGCTCAGGATAAACGAGTAGTTTTATTTAATGTTCCCAAAGGCGAGGGTGGCAAAGGCAAATCACGGGCTTTAAATCTCGGAATAAAGATTGTTAAATCCGATGTTGTCGCAATTTATGATGCCGACAACACTCCCGATAAGGACGCACTTCGCTATCTTGTGGCTGCATTGATATCGGATGAAAAACTCGGTGCTGTGTTAGGTAAATTCAGGACAATAAATAAAAAAAGAAATTTGCTTACACGCTTTATCAATATTGAAACTCTCAGCTTCCAGTCGATGTTACAAGCCGGACGCTGGCAAATGAATAAAATTGCGACTTTGCCGGGCACTAATTTTGTGATGTGGACAAAACTAATTAATGATCTTAACGGCTGGGATGAAGAAGCACTGACTGAAGATTCTGAGTTAAGCATCCGAATTTATGAAGAAGGGAAGCTAATTAAATTTATTCCTTATTCCATGACCTACGAACAAGAACCTGAGAAATGGGGTATCTTTTTAAGGCAACGTACTCGGTGGGTAAGAGGCAACTTTTACGTTATATCGAAATTTTTCCGTGAAATTCCTAACTTCAAACACAAACGATTGGCTTTTGATCTTCTTTATACACTTGCGCTTTATTACATTTTCTTTGTAGCGATCATTATTTCTGATTTACTCTTCTTTTTGGGTGCATTCAATTTAATCTCAATGAGTTTGCCCGGGCCTTACACAGTTGTTTGGATTGTTGCAATCATTCTATTTGTCTTTGAAATTATGTTAGCCATCTCTTATGACGACGAAGAGAGTTTCGGAAATATATTTCTTGCCTTCATAATGTACTTTACTTATTGCCAGCTCTGGATTTATTTGGTTCTACGTGCGGGATATATAGATTTTATAAAAAGAGAAAAAAGAACTTGGGATAAAACTGTCAGATTTCAGCGGAAAAATAAATAAAATATTAATTCGTCAATATAACTCGTAGTTTATAAATGAAGATTGATTATGCCAAAAATATTTGAATATCTGGGAATTGTGATCTTTTTTAATGCAAAAGAGCATGATCCAATTCATGTCCATGCTAAATATGCAGAGTTTGAAAGCAGAGCAGAATTTTATCTCGTAAATGGAATAATTGAAGAAATTAAAATCAAAACGGTCAAAGGAATTAAGCCATTGACTGGTCCTAAACTTAAGGATTTTAAAGAATTTTTAGAAATTTATGCAGATAATATTGTTAAAAAATGGGTCGATTATTTTATTTATCATAAAGATATAGATTTTGAGAGAATTCAAAGGTTAATTAAATGAGAATAATAGAAGAATATGATTCTACAGAAATTAAAGTAATATCAATTAATTCAGTTGATAATCTCGGAGATTTTGTTTTAAGGATTAATTTTAATGATGGAGCATCTCAATTAGTAAATTTTAAATTATTTTTGAAAAATTCTCATCATCCTTCTATCCGTAAATACCTGAATGATACTTTTTTTAAACAATATGAAATCGTTTATGGAAATTTAAACTGGAATGATTATGAAATGTGCTTCCCTATTTGGGATTTATATACCGGAAATATATATTAAATTATCATCCAAGATTATCAGGTAGCTTTAAGAATATAATTATTTAAAATCATCATTGATCCTATCTCCATTTTCCGCCATTAATCATAAATTATTTAACATTTATCATTATTTTAAACCTTTTTTACAACTTTTTCGTCTATTCAATCAAATGCCGACAATTAACTAACACAATTTCACACGGAGAATAAATGTTTAAACCTTTACTTTTTGCTCTTTTGATTTCTTCCTTACACTTCTCAGCCTTAGCTAACGATTTTTCAATCAAAAAACTCGACAGCACAGTCAAAAAAACCGACTTCTTCTTCACAACCAAAGACGGAACAAAGATCGAATGCACCAAATTCGTGCAATTAGACGACACTTACATGCCAGATAACGGATGGCCAGCCATAGTCTATTGCCACGGATACGGTGACAACAAAGATAGTTCCATAAACACCGCATACTCACAGGCTTTATACGGATATTACACCCTATGCTACTCAATGCGAGGTCAAGGCAAGTCCGGAGGAGAATCAAACTTGATCAGCACAACTGAAATGAACGATCTCAAAGAAATAATAAACTATGTCAAACACGATAAAAAAGCCGGAATAGACTCAACACACATCGGAATTACCGGTTCCTCGCAAGGCGGAATGATCCCATACATGGCTGCATGCAATGGCCTCGATGTCCGAATGATAATGTCCGACCTCGCATCCCCGGAATTCGCCTCCAATTGGATAGAAAACGGTTGCGTAAAGTCAACCCTCTTCTTCTCAGTCGATTATGATTCCACCACAGTCAGATATAACAATGAAGTAAAGAAAATCAGAGAATATATCCTTTCATCCGAATTAGATAAATGGGATTCCTTAGCCGCTTTAATGCCAAAAAACCGCGATTTCTCCTCATTACTCAACAAAAACAAAGTACCAATCCTCTTAAGCAACGCTTGGATGGATGAATTCTTCAATGCTACCGGAAATATAAAAGCTGCTAACCAACTTTCATCGCCATTTAGAATGTATTTCGGTGCAATTGACGGTCATGGATCCGATTCCGCACAATCTGAAAATGATTTCCTCTCCGATTATCAAGGTTCATGGATGGATTATTGGTTATATGACGACACTGTGCAGGTCTTAAAGCTCCCCAAATTTACTTACGCCTCCAGTTTATATCCATTAAACGGAAATATGTGGTCATTTAAACAAAATAATTCCGATTCATGGCCTCCTTCAAACGTATCTAACCTAAAATTGTATTTTCATACAAATCATTCACTTGGATTAAAACCTAATCCAGCCGGTGCGGACACTCTTCAATTTGAAAACATCATCCTTGATTCCACTTACACACTCGAAAACGCTCTGGATGACGAATTCACAGGCTTAGATTTCTGGACATCATTCCGAAAAACAGTAATTTTCTTCGAAACAGCACCCCTCCAGAATCCATTCCAACTCGTCGGAGCGCCAAAAGTCAATATCAATTATTCAACTGATGCAAATGCAGCGCAATTTAACTTCCAAATCTGGGAAATAATACCCGGACAAGATGCACATCTCGTCACCAGAATCAATTTCGCAGACCGTCACGCCACACCAAACCAAATTAATCAGGCATCCGTCGAAGGATTAGCGCATTCCCACATCTTTCAAAAGGGAAATAAAATCAGAATAATGCTGACAAACCTCGATACACAGCCAGCAGATTCATTTCTAACGACAAACCCCTACGTTTTGCCGTTAATGTTGCCCGCCAAAAACACTTTGTACATGTCTCCCAAGTATTTATCAAACATTGAATTCCCTGTAAAAGACTTAACACCCGATGCGGTCGCTGACGATTTCATAAACATCAATAATAATTCATTAAATATCTTCCCGAACCCTGCAACAAACGAAGTTTCAATTACAAATCACGAATCAGGAATTACAAATATAAAAATTTATGATTCTTATGGAGAAAATTTATTGAATATTAACATAAATAATTTCAATAATGAGGAAATTAAAGTGAATATAAAGTCTTTTCCACCCGGATTATATTTAATTCAAGTTGGAAATAAATTCGGAAAATTGATAAAAATTTAAAATTGAATCGGATAAATAGGAATGGGAAGGATTATAAATAAATTTACAGTAAGAAATACCCTTGATCCCACTTTAAAAAAGTGGGAAAATCTAAGAGCTAATCTCATAAATCTTGCTTCTGTCATTTTTGCGAATGCAGAAATCACCTAAAGAGGTTCTGCAAGGAGATTCCCACTTACATTTGAATGACATTTAACATTATTAATATATATTTTATTTCAATTTATCAATTATTGATTATTATCAAAATAAAATAAACGTTCTTTGAAAAGAAAATCTTCCATTTCCAATAAAAATAATAAGCAATCTATGATATTTTAAAGATCATCTGACAGAGGAAAAATGTCATCTGACAGAGGAAAAATGTCATCTGACTGAGGAAAAATGTCATCTGACAGAGGAAAAATGTCATCTGACAGAAGAAAAATGTCATCTGACAGAAGAAAAATGTCATCTGACTGAGGAAAAATGTCATCTGACAGAAGAAAAATGTCATCTGACAGAGGAAAAATGTCATCTGACAGAGGAAAAATGTCTTTAAACTTCATTATTTATATTTATTTGCTGTTTAATGAGATAATAACTTCGTATGATCGCAATTTAACTATGTTAATTATTATTTTTATTATGATTATGTCATTCCTGCGTGTGCTGGAATCCCCTACATTTCATCTTATAAGGATTTATATTTGCACAGATATGAAAAAATTATTCTTAGTGTCATTACTGCGAATGCAGGAATCCCCTACAATTCATCTTATAAGGATTTATATTTGCACAGATATGAAAAAATTATTCTTAGTGTCATTCCTGCGAATGCAGGAATCCCCTACAATTCATCCTATAAGGATTTATATTTGCACAGATATGACAAAATTATTCTTAGTGTCATTCCTGCGAATGCAGGAATCCCCTACAATTCATCTTATAAGGATTTATATTTGCACAGATATGACAATATTATTCTTAGTGTCATTCCTGCGTGTGCTGGAATCCACTACAATTCATCTTATAAGGATTTATATTTGCACAGATATGAAAAAATCAAACATAAATCACTCTTTTATTCACTTTATTAGTTATTAAATTCTATGAGTATTAAAAATATTTTCTATTATTTATTCTTTCTCGTAATTGTTTCGAAGTCTTTTGGACAATTATCGGGCTATACATCGCTTGGTCACGGATACTATTCCAATCCTCTTTATTCGTATTTGATGCAATCATCGCGTGCGAGTCAAGGATATATTGAATTGAACTATGGTTTGCCATTAAAATCCGATTTATTTGCAGTTAAATATGTCGGATCGCTCTCCATATTCAATCAAATTCAAGAACGGAACTATTATGATCATCGGATTTCGGCCGGATATACCTTTGTATTTGATAGATTAAGTCCGATAAGGCTTTGTGCGTTGCGAGATTCGTCTGAAAATGAGGAAAATGATTCTTTAGAAGCGGAAGCGAAGGATGATTCGACAGAAGTTTTTGATGATTCAACGTCAAAGTATCTTAGTTTCCGTTTAAAAGGAGGTTCACGAATAGATCATTCGGTTTTTCGTGAGTTTGACAACTGGCATTCGGGTTTTGCGGCATCATATCGCTTAATGATTTTCGATAGTTTGTATTTAAGATTGGATAATGATCTGGCAATTCGCAAATATTACATTCTTCCGACGCTTTCAAACCTAACAAATTTGTTTAGTTTGAGCTTTGGGAGCAAAACATCTCCGATTGTGAACTATGGATTATCTTTATCGTTTGGTGTAAAGCATTTTGTGAATGAATATAAGGATACATTGTACGATAGATTTCTTGATTCCAACTTTATAAGCTATCAGCCGGACGAACTTTTGCAGTTTACACCTTCATTTTATTATTCACGGAAGTTTGGACAGGTGGAAGTATCGGGTGAAATCCATTACAATAAGAATTTTCAGAAGAATGCGAGGTTTATTGTGCCCGATGACACGACTGATTACCGATATGTGAACGAAGATATTTACAATGAATCGTATAGTTACGAAGGATTGGGCGGTAGATTGAAATATAAACATCTTTTACCGCTGAACATACAGCTTGGATTAGGCTTGGATGTGCAGCAAAAGCATTTGGGATACGCTGGATATAGTTTGATTGGAGATACGGTTGCTGCACGGCGTTTTGATTTGCGTACGAATGTGGATTTCAGCTTATCGCGTTACTTTGAAGTTTATAAGAATTTGAGCGCTGAGCTGATATTATTAGCAGGATACGACCGGAATCAATCAAATGACGAATTTAACAATTATTATTTATATTATTGGTTGATAGGATTGGGAGTTGGGTTTTAAGATTAGTGCTTGTATCCTGTAAGAAGTTACAATCACTGATAGAATAGATCATTAATCATAAACCATTACTTTAAGCATTTTACAGATACTTTTATTCTACGAAGCAAATCAGATGGACGCTTGGAAATGTCAATTCCTTTTCCTTCCACCTTCCATTCAATTTGAGTCGATCCTTCTTTAATTGAATTTTGAACTTGTTCTTTCAAGTATTTAGCAGTATTATACGCCCTTAAAACTGAGAGCAGATTATTTGTCATTTTGGGATACGAGCTAAAGAAGTTCTCAATATTATCATTCATTATTTCAATTTCCTTATCTTCGGGTATATGCTCGACCAACTGCGCATTTTCCGAAATCAATCGGGGATCAGCAAAACCTTCAACGTAAACTTCAATCAAATTACACGAACATTCATCCTCGTTAATATTTGATTTTATGGAGTTAACAATTTCTTTCAACACTTTTTCGACCGTTTCGCTGGTAGTTTCGTATTTAAAATCTTCGATATTAATATATTTTACATTAGGATTATCATAGAATATACCATCGAATTTCTCAACTAATTTATGATAATTGGAAGAAGTCGTCGGAAAATAATATCCAGTGATAAAAAACGGGATTTCATATTGATCCAGATCAAAGCTTTGAGTCACACAGCAACATTCAAGAGGAATATCAATATTTGCATTAATTTTCTGCTTCTTTGTTTTATTGCACACCGGACGAATGATAAGCGTTGAACTGGTATCACCGTTGCATTTATAATAAACCTTGATTTTATAAAGAGATGAGTAGTCAAGAGTCTTTTTGATTTTTCCTGCTTTATCAACATTTCCGCTTGCTAAAAGTTTTTCATCATCGAATATTTCATATTTCATTCCCTTTTTCTTTTTGCTGTAACAATTCATCTGAACTTCTATCTCGACTGGTTTGCAACAACAAGGATGTCCCAGCGCAAATGTATCGAGATTAATTATTTTTGTTTGTGGGGTTAATCTTGTGCAATCCGGACAATTGTATAAATTATCTATTTCGCATGGAAGATAGAACTGCCTCGTAATTTTTTCCTCAGTGCAAGGATGTATAAATTCAACAACATACCGGCAATTATACGGAACAGGAAGTTTATAGGAAAATTTCCCGTTATTCGGAACAAACATTTCCTTTTCGAGTTTTAGAGTTTCATTTTCAAATCTGTAGAATTTGAGTCTGCCCTTATAATCATTAACTGTCGGGCATTCAACATCAATAAATCCTTCGACAATATTTGAAACGCAAGAATCCAAACAACTTGTGCATTTTTCACTGCAAAATCCATATAAATCAAAATTACCGAAAGCATCGCCCCATGCAGGATCGGAAATTCTATTCGAAGATAAAAATATCAGTGTTTCTTTTGTGATCGAATCAATTTTAACTGCCGGACCAAGATCATCCCAATTTGTATTGTACGGAGCAGGTAAGACCTTAGGATTTTGCCAGTTTCCCTTTGCACCGGCAACAGGTTCGGCTCGCACGATATTGAAGTTGAGTTTTGCATTTGTTTTATAAATCTCCGCCTTACGTTTTGATAATAGTTCACTTGCTGAGAAATAATATTCAGTATTATCTATCGGAAAACCCTTTGAAGCATAATAAAGGCTGCCATCAGGAGCTATATAGGGAGTAATTTCATTTTCACTTGTATTAATGCCGTTCAAGCCGGAGCTGAGAACTCGCGGTGCAGTCCAAGAGCCATCAGGATTTCGGGTGGAGACATATAAATCGGTATTATCATGATTGCCCGCCCTGTCGGAAGCAAAAACAATGATCTGTCCGTCTGCAGAAATATTAGGTTGTATATCGTTATAATCCGAATTGAGACCTGTTTGAGCAACTGATTTATCAAGATTATTATCAGAAACTTCATTAGAGAAAAATTTGAAAAAGCTCGGAGTTGTACCGGAAAATATTTTATTAGGCGAATTTATGGATTTAAGTTTAATCAATTTAATAGGATTTAATTTGCTTTTATCCGGGGAAGGGCAATAAATATCCTTCAGAGCAATGCAGTAAATTTCATAGTTCTTGGATTTTTCAGCGCTTAAATCCCGATGAAAATAAAGAGTATCCTGAAAAATAACTGGTTGAAATTCATCGGACGAACTATTGATCAAACTCCCTAAATTTTTAAAAATCCGGTTAATAGGAACCTGAGCAATGGAAAAAGCGCATGCCAGAAAGAAAAGTTCTATATAAATTATTAGTCTTAAAATCATATTGCCAAACAAACAAATCAAATAGCTCAGTATCGGCAGTAAATTGGAAATCTTAAATAGTGAATTTAATATTATTGGAAATTCGTTCAAGCAGAAATTAACTTCGTTAACTAATGCGCACAAATGACAATTTTGGCAAATATTCTACTTTCAAGACAGCCTTATTGTCATGTCAATTATACATGAAAAGATGAGTACTCCTATTCTACCGCAATAGTAGTATAGATGTCCTCGTTTGTAACCGTCATAGTATGGTTGGCATGACATTATCTTTGAAAAAATAATGTGCCCAGGCAGAAACATAGGCACAAGAATTCTTTATCAACTTTACAAACTCACTTCAGCTTTTCACCGTATTCCTTGAACATGTATTCTACGACCGCACGGGCTTCTTTGGGTGTCAAGCCTTGTGACGGCATGTCAGGATATGCCGGATCGACTTTGACGGGTTTTAATATGAATGATACCATCTCTGCACGCTTATCTGCATATTTTTGCATGACTATTTTATGTGGCGGGCCAACAAGTTTCTGATCGAAACGATGACATGCCATACATTTTGAGGAATAAATCTCTTTTCCTAAATCTGCAATATTCACTTCTTTAACTGGCGTTGTAGATTCTTCAAATTTAGCGTAATTAGTTGCTAATACGTAGGTATGTGCACTCGATGCAATATCGAATGATAAAGCTCCTGAATATAGATTTAATGATATTATAACGATTATTCCATAAAATGCCCAGGTTGATAAATCGTATTTATATGATTTCTGATTAAAATAGACTAATCCGACAACAATTATATCTACTGCAACAAGAGCTGCAAATATCAGGAATGATGATTTCGATAATGTTTCGATTGGAATTAATACAAAATTGAGAAGAAAAAGAAATGGAACGATGATAAATAATAGTAGGGTGAAGTTAGAATTCAAATTTCCAACAAACTTAAGGTATCTTTCATTAATATTAGCTGGTTTATCCCAGAAAAAATATTTTACAATGAATCCTATTCCTGCTAATCCGAATGAGCTTATCATGATGATGATAAAATGAAGGAATGTATCGAATGAGAATAACATTGCAGGAACTGATATATTTGATGTCCAGACAAATTTTTCATCGGATGAACTTAGAATAGCAGAGAATAACCAGAAAAAAGCAAATAATAGTGCAGTTCCGATGATACCGTAAATTTTTGCTCTATCTCTTGCTGTATTTTCAGTACCCATTTGAGAAACCGGTTTGCTATTGATCATACTTCGATATTTGGAAATAATTAAAATAGCAATTGTATAAAGTACAAAAGAGATCCAAAGAAAGATCGGTAGTTTGGATCCTGTACCATGAAGTAATTCCATATAAATTAGAATAATACTAAATAAAGGAATCAATCCGAGTCCGATAGGCATCAGTATATTTGAGGAAATTAAATTAATATAATCGGCACTTAACCAATAATAAAAGTCACTTTTCAATTTATTTGATTTGGATCCGAATTTAATTGAAAGAAAAGTACTTGCGAATAAAGTACCTGTAAAAATATAAAAAACTACTTGTCCTAAGAAAAGGAGGTTTTTCAGCAAAACGATTGTAATTGCAGATTGAGGTAGAATAAGTTTATCAATAAATTCCATTTTCGCTTCTTTCTAAAAAAATAATATAAGTTTATCGATTGATAAAATAAGTGTAACAATTACAACATAAAGATTAATATCCATGAATGCAATTCTGAATGTTTTGGATGTATGGAATTGTTCTAAAAGGGGTTTTGTTCTCCATACCAAATAAGCACCGGCGAAAAATAAAATAGGCAAAGTGAGGATGTTCCTTGATAATCCAAACATGGGAATCATCATGCAGCTTGCAGCCAATGCAATAATCCAGATATAGGTTATGCGTTTAAGCTGTTCCTGAGGGAAAGTTTTGGTTAAAGTAGGAAATCCGGCTCTTTCATAATCTTTGTGATAAATTAAAATCAATAACCAAAAATGAGGAATTTGCCAGATGAAGAAGAATAAACACAAAGATAAAATTGATGGATCAAATATATATCCACCACCGGATACCCATCCGATCAGCGGAGGAATTGCTCCGATGAGTGCGCCGGGTACAACAGCCATTGCTGTATATCTTTTAAGTGGTGTATAGAATGCATTATACCATACGATTGCAAATATTCCCAGATAGAAAGCGGTGCTACCTTCAAAAATATAAAGAATGCTAAGTCCGATGATTATTAATGCACTGGAAATGAATAAACTCTGAAATGGGGATAATTTTGAAGTCGGAATAGGGCGATTTTTGGTTCTGTCCATTAAAGCATCGAATCGCCACTCCTGAACTTGATTCAATGCCGAAGATCCGCAAGATAAAATAAATATTCCGAGTGTAGGGACAATCATCCCAAAATCAATATGACCAGTTGCCAGAATATATCCCAAGGCTCCTGAAATGGCAACGAATAAAGTGATTTTTACTTTACCTAATAAATACATGATTTTCAATATTTCTTTCATTATATCGTTATTTATTTAATTAAACTTACCATCAACTTTATAACTTTAAAACTATTTCTTCAGCCATGAATTAAATTCAGATTCGCTTACCACTTTCATCTTCGTGTACATAGAAGAGTGGTTCATTCCACAATATTCCGAACAAAAAATATCATATTCACCGGTTTTATCGGGATAAATCACCATATAGTTCTGTTTGCCAGAAATACAATCTTCCTTAATACGGAACGCAGGAACAAAAAAACCATGATTAACATCAGAAGTCAGCAAATCCAATTTAATAGCTTTGCCAGAAGGTAAATAGAGAGTGTCCGAGGTTTTACCGTTCGCGTAGGTGAAGCTCCAAACCCACATTTTACCTAAAACCTTAACATTCATTGCATCTTTTGGAATTGATCTTGTGTCTGCAAAACTTACATAACCATAATAAAACATGAATAGAACTAAAATCGTTGGAATTGCAATCCAAACTACTTCAAGAATTGTATTTCCTTCAATATTAGTTGCGACCGGATTACGCTTTTTATTATACCTGATTGTAAAGTATATCATTGCTATAGTAATCAAAACCAACAAAATCGCCGATGATAAAACAATAAAAAACATTATACCATCTACTTCTGCTGCGTGCCGGGTTGCTCCTGAAAACATAAATTTCCTCCTATCTGAAAAATACATCTAATGAAGTAAAAACGAATGCAACCATTAAAATCATTAAAGCCACTCCGATGAAAAATTTAAATATTTTATCATCATATTTGACATGCATGAAAATATTGATTACAAGTCCTGATTTAATAGCTGCGATTCCTAATGCAACAACCAAAGTTAATTTTCCAAGCTCGAAACCGGCAACTGAGACAGTTAAAATAGTTAGACCGATCAAAGTCAACCATATAAGCACATAAGCACCATATCCGCTATGATGTTCTTGTTGAATTTCCTGTACATTTTCCATTTTTCCTAATTTCCAATAATTTATTTTTATTTAACTTGTTTGCTTTTGTTAATTATATACCCTAACTCCATTTTTTGTATATTTATTCTCTAAATCAAGTGACTTTACTCAAAAAAGAGGGTGTGTGCTTATAAATATTGTTTTTTCAATGTATTAAATAAAATAACGGGAATAAAAATATCCAGATTAGATCAACCAAATGCCAATAAAGTCCTGCATTTTCCAACCGTACATATTTATCGGATCGGGTGTTATTCTTTTTTAAGGATACAAGCATAACAGCCAATAGAGTCACACCGATAATAACGTGTAAACCGTGCAAACCAGTCATGGTATAGTATAATCCAAAAAATATTATTTCACCTTTTTCTTTATCAAGTAAAGTAGGTGAGTTGGGATAAAGTCCATGCCCTATTTTTGCACTCCACTCAAAATATTTGTTCACCATAAATAACAAAGCGAAAATGATTGTTGCAGAAATTAATATCATGGATAATATTTTTTTATTCTTTTGGATTGCAACTATTGCCAGTGCCATCGTCAGCGAACTCGTCAATAAAATGATGGTATTCAAAGCTCCGATGCCAACATTAAGTTCTCGTGCTGCAAGAATAAATGAACTTGAATACTGGAAACGATAAGCCATATACAAAATAAACAGTCCTCCGAATAATAACAATTCAGTGAGTAGGAAAAGCCACATTCCTATTTTTGCACCCATATCGTCACGATGAACATGTTCCTGATGTATTTCTGTATGGTCATTTTCTTTAGAAAAATTTACTTTTTCGATTATTGCAGTCTTCATTTTGCCTCCTTAGCTGATGGGAAGTAATAGGGACCATGAGTAATAACGGGAATTTCTTCAAAATTTTCGATAGGTGGAGGCGATGGAATCGTCCATTCGAGAGTTGAACCGCCCCATGGATTTTGTTCGGCTTTTTTCCCCTTGAACAAAGCTTTTGCCAAATTGTGGATTAGAATAAGAAAGCCTGTAATCATTATGTAAGAACCGATAGTAGCTATTGTCTGCCCTAATTGAAATTCGGGAAGGAAATCCCAGTAACGTCGCGGCATTCCCATATAACCTAAAATAAACATTGTGAAATAAAGCATATTAAATCCGACAAATATGAAAGCAATTGCAATCTTTGCTCTTTTTTCATCGTACATTTTACCGAACATTTTCGGGAACCAGTAGTGAAGTGCAGCAAACATGATCATAACCGTCCCACCAAACATTACGTAATGGAAATGAGCAACGACGAAATATGTACCATGGACATGAATATTTGTCGAAAGACTTCCTAAAACTAAACCGGTTAATCCACCGATTGAGAAAAGAAATATAAACATCATAACAAATAAAAATGGCACTTTTGGTTCAATTGAGCCTTTATACATGGTGGCAACCCAATTAAATACTTTCACTCCGCTTGGTATAGCCACTAAAAAAGTGAATAGCGAAAAGATCATACGTGATAAATCACTCATGCCGGAACTGAACATGTGGTGAGCCCAAACGAAATAGCCGATAAATGCAATTGCAAGGCTTGAGAATGCTATGGCTTTATAACCAAAAATATCTCTTTTTGTAAATGTAGGAATAATCTCTGAAACAACTCCCATGGCAGGTAATATCATTATATATACTGCCGGATGTGAGTAAATCCAGAATAAATGCTGGAATAAAATCGGATCGCCTCCCAAAGCAGGATCAAAAATTCCTATGGACAGAAGTCTTTCTATTATAACTAAAACTATAGTTATGCCGATGACAGGTGTTGCTATAATCTGAATCCAGGCAGTAGAGTATAAAGCCCATATAAAGAGCGGCATTTTGAAAAATCCCATTCCAGGAGCACGCAGACGATGAATTGTCGTAACGAAGTTCAATCCAGTTAATATCGACGAGAATCCTAATATAAATGCTGCAAGCAGTGCTATAGACACATTTGAGTTTGTTCTGAGAGAATAAGGCACATAAAATGTCCATCCGGTATCAATCGGGCCACCTTTAAGAAAAAGCGATGAAAGCGCGAGGATTCCGCCAATCATATAGAGCCAAAACGAAAAGAGATTCAATCTTGGGAATGACACATCTTTTGCTCCGATTTGTATAGGTAGAAAAAAGTTTCCGAACGCTGCCGGAATACCAGGAATAATCACAAGAAAAATCATGATAACGCCATGCAACGTAAATATTGCATTATAAGTTTGCGCATCCATTATAGTTTTTCCATGTGTGAGCATTTCAGTTCTCATCAGAAAACCCAAGGTCATACCGGCAAGAAAGAATAAAATTATGCCTGATAAATACATCAAGCCAATACGTTTATGGTCAGTTGACATCAGCCATGCCCAGATTCCTTTGTGCTTGCCCTGATAATCGAGATAACTTACATAATTAGAATGAGTTTCAGGATTAGTCATGTAAAATTCCTTCAGTTAATTTATTTTGTCTGTCTTTTTTGCCTTTAATTAATAAAAATGTAAATAATCCACCGACGGCAATTAGCATAAAAGCTGCAATCACTCTTGTTGTATTAAAAACATATCTTTTGCCCATCGGGTCATAACTGAAGCAATATTGCAAAACAGTTCTGATAGTTGGATTGGATTGATTCTGATCAGCTTCGAGCAGAGCCATTTTCAGATCAAAAGGATTATAATTCTGATCGAAATTCAAATATCGGGAGATTAACCCCGTTGAAGAAATAGCGAATATAGAGCCAGCGTGTATAAATCCGTCATGCCCGTCATTTTTATAATAAAAACCGATTGCATCGGATAACTTTTTAACGTTTGCAGAGTCGCCTCTGAGCACATGCCATGCGTTTTGTGGAAATTTATCGCTAATAACTTCCACATAGTCTTTTTTCCATTTAGCTGCATCTGCTGTGGTTTCACGTGGATCGAAGCATACAGAAATAACTTGATAATCAGATCCGGCTTTCATCTTTAATTTAGCAATACCGTCTGCCAGAGCGTTAGACAGAGGGCCACATATACCGGAACATTTGAAATACACAAATGAGAGCAAAGTCGGCTTATCGATGAGTTGTCCCAGTAGGACAGTGTCACCGGCAGAATTAATAAATTTCAGATCAAGCGGAATTGAAGCCCCAAGATGTTCTTCAATTCCAACTTTGGGAGTATTTGTCGGAGCAGCTAAGATGGCAGTAGCAGCCATTGTTAGAGCGAGAAGTAAAATTAAAGTATATTTATGATTCATTTTTTCCTAATTAATTATTTAGCTGTGCCTAAAAACGAATGCAATTTAAATATATTTTTAATACAAAGCAAGAAAAATTTATTAATAAATGAAGGGAAAGTGAATATTTCGAATGGTGAGTTTGGTTGTTGATTTATTAATTAGAAAGATTCTGTAATATTTTAAATGACTTGCAACCAACATAAAGAGAAAATATGAATTCATCTTTTGGTAATATTTTTTTTAATAAACTTAAAAAATAGTTCGAATTTTAATGCCTCTTACTGTTGGACATTCATGTTTTAATAGATAAGGGAAAATGTAAATAAAATTATTGTTGTTTATATCTAAAAATCTTTGTAATTTTTAAATTGCAATTAATTATTGAATAAAAAGACATAAGGATACGTATGACAAATTTACTAATTGTTTTCTTCTTCCTTATTAATTACGCTCTCTTTTCCTTTTCTGGCAAAGGAAGCGGTACTGAAACAGATCCATATCAGATAACGACTATGGCTGAATTACAGGAAATGGATCAAACTTATGAAACTTCATATATAATTATGAATGACCTCGATGCAACAGATTTTGATTTATTTATTTTAATATTGGGAAAAGGAACTATATTAAATGGTAACGGCCATATAATCAAGCATCTTAAGTCCTGTGGTTTAGTTGATTTGTGTAATGGATGTAATATTAAAAAACTTGGAATAGAATATGATACTGTACATTGTCAACGCGGAGCTGGTTTTGTTCATTACATTGAGAGCAAAGCGTCGTATCTGAATGTTATAATAGTGGAGTTCTTGTAAATGTTGAATCAGGTTTTTGTAATAGTTCTAAATCTGGTAATATAACAAATAGTTATCCATCTTGAACACTAACACAGAATCCAGGTGATTCACTCGCAAATGGATTTATAGGTTGGGGCGGCACATCAGGTTGCTATTACTCCGGATTTCTTAATGGAGGAGGGAAATTAAGTTTTTTCTCATTCGGTTTGACTTGTTACTGGAATAAAGACTTTTATATAAAACTTGATACAATTAAAAGCCAGAGTATTGGCAAAACAACCGCCGAAATGATGCGACGTAGCACTTATGATGGCTGGGACTTTAAAAATATTTGGTGCATAGACGAAGGCAAGGACTACCCGCGGCTCTGTGCTTTTAATAAGTGTGCGGCGGTGTCTGTGCAAGAGCCAGATGCTGACAATAGGCAGCAGTCTGTTGTTCACAGTGTTGATGTTAGCCCGAATCCGGCAACAGATGAGGTAAATATAACAGTAGAGACATTGCATGCAAGGTCTCTGCATATATCTCTCTATTCTGCTCTTGGTGAGGATATATCATGTATTTTAGAGGAAGGGAGTGTGCTTGCAGTTAGCGAGATCAATTCCGGTATTTATAAATACAGCAAAAGCATCAGCACCAGACAGCTTTCATCCGGTATGTACTACATTACAATTATATCAGAATATGGTTCAATAACTAAACCAATTACGATTATTAAATAATCAAACAATTCCTTCCGGAGCTCCGAAACCTTCGGAAGAAATTATCTCCAAGTTCTCTGAAAATATTGCCATTCAAAACGAAAATAAAACTTAAACACACCGGATAAATCTTCAAGTGGGAGAACAAGCACTAATCTCAAAATCCTATTCCCAATCCAATCAACCAATAATATAAATAGTAATTATTAAATTCATCATTCGACTGATTCCGGTCGTATCCGGCTAAAAATATCAGCTCCGCACTCAAATTCTTATAAACTTCAAAGTAACGCGATAAGCTAAAATCCACATTCGTACGCAAATCAAAACGCCGTACCGCAACCGTATCTCCTATCAAATTATATCCAGCATATCCCAAATGCTTTTGCTGCACATCCAAGCTTAATCCAAGCTGTATGTTCAGCGGTAAAAGATGTTTATATTTCAATCTACCGCCCAATCCTTCGTAACTATACGATTCATTGTAAATATCTTCGTTCACATAGCGGTAATCAGTCGTGTCATCGGGCACAATAAACCTCGCTCCTACTTTCTAATTTCTACCTTCTGGAACCGATCCGTTCTTTGAAAGTTACAGAGATTTGTCGCCATATAGCTATGCCGGCTATCTCCCGCTGATAGCCAAGGATCCGAGGGGTTGGCTTTTACAGTTGAAGATTTCTTCCCGAGTCTGTCTCAAAAGCCACATATTTAACAAAAATGTCATTCCTGCGTATGCAGGAATCTCCTTCCAGTGCCACTTTAGGGGATTCCTGCATGCGCAGGAATGACAGAAATGAGACTTTTGAGACAGCCTCATTGATAGAGATTGCACCACATCGGATGGAACATCCGACGAAAGGGTTGGTTCTATGGCTAATTTGTACTGATTTATTAGATATATTAAGTTATTTTTGAGATATTATTTTTAATTTTTATCCCTGAAAACGTTTTGACAGATCATTCAGATTGAATTCTTTTTGTGGTTTTGGTGCAAGCGGAGTATTTATCCTTTGTGCGTTTGGTTCTGCTGCCTGTTTGATAGAAAGTTTTATTCTCTTTAATTGCTCATTTACCTCTAAAACTTTTGTTTGAACAATTTGCCCGACCTTTAAAACCGATGCAGGATTTGTAATAAAACGATTTGCAATTTCTGAAATATGTACCAAACCGTCCTGATGAACACCAATATCCACAAATGCACCGAAGTTAGCTATATTCGTCACAACTCCTTCAAGTATCATTCCAACACGTAAATCCCTTATCTCTTTCACACCTTCACTAAATGTTGCATATTTAAAAGCGGCTCTTGGATCGCGTCCGGGTTTTTCGAGTTCAGATATAATATCACGAAGTGTGGGTTCACCAACTTTATCATTGATATAATTTTTGAGATTAATCTGCTTCAATTTATCAGCTGATTTCGTAATATCGGCTAATTTTATTTGCAAATCATCTGCCATCTTTTGTACAATTGAGTAGGATTCCGGGTGAACGGCGGTTGAATCAAGTGGATTGTCGGCATTTCTTATTCTTAGAAATCCTGCGGATTGCTCAAAAGCTTTCGGACCGAAGCCACCGACTTTCAGCAATTGACGACGGCTGTTGAAGGCTCCGTTATCGTCACGGAATTTGATAATATTTTTAGCAATAGTAGAATTAATACCTGAAATATAGTTCAAAAGCTCGGCGGAAGCTGTATTAAGATCAACTCCAACAAAGTTGACGCAGCTCACTACTGTTTCTTCCAATTTCTTTTTCAATAATTTCTGATCAACATCATGCTGATACTGTCCAACGCCTATTGATTTAGGATCAATTTTCACAAGTTCGGCAAGCGGATCCTGCAATCGACGTGAAATACTAATCGCGCCGCGTACCGTCAGATCCAGTTCGGGAAATTCTTCATTAGCCACCTTTGATGCGGAATAAACCGACGCTCCGGCTTCACTCACCATAACTTTGATCGGCGGTTTTTCCATTTTGGAAATCAGATCGCTGATAAACTCTTCTGTTTCGCGACCGGCAGTGCCATTACCGATTGCAATAAGTTCAATTTTATATTTATCAATAAAATGCAGAATGGTTTTTCGGGCATCTTCCTTTTCACGTTCGGAATTAAATGGGAATATTGTTTTATATTCCATGTATTTTGAGGTTGAATCGAGAACTGCAACTTTACAACCGGTGCGAAAACCGGGGTCAATCCCGATTGTCGGCTTCATACCTGCCGGAGAAGCCAGAAGAAGTTGTCGTAAATTTGTTTCAAAAACGGTGATAGAATCCAGATCGGCATCAGATTTTTTTGCAAGACGCACTTCGCTGATGATAGAAATCTTCATCAAGCGATTGAAAGAGTCTTTTATCAATGCTTTATAGAAATCAATGATATTCTGATGCAATGCAAAGGATGTTTTGGCTCTGATATAATCTAAAGCGGCTTCTTCATCGAAATCCATATCTAATACAACGATCCCTTCATTTTCACCGCGCCTCAGTGCCAACATATTATGTGCCTGAATAGACCTTGCGGAAGAACTGAACTCGCGGTACATTTCGTATTTTGTGCTTCCTTCGGGGAATTCGGACTTGATTTTGGAACGAAAAGTACCATCAGAGGCAATAAAATCGCGTAACCATCCACGAAGTTCGGCGATTTCGGAAATCTCCTCGGCAATAATATCTGCTGCGCCTTTAAGAGCTTCAGTAGCGCTTGGAACGTCTTTTTCGCCAGATACAAATTCCATAGCCCTAGCATTGAGATCAATTATCGGAGAATTTGGAGTATTATGCTCTTTAATTAAAATAGCCAGCGGTTCCAATCCGCGTTCCTTTGCAATAGTAGCACGTGTACGTCGTTTTGGTTTGAAAGGCAGATATAAATCTTCGAGTTCGGTTTTTTGAGTACAGGCAAGTATTTTAGCCATTAGCTCATCGGTCATTTTACCTTGTTCTTCAATTGATTTGATAATTGTTTTTTTCCGGTCTTCTAATTCAGTTAAGTAATCAAAACGATCGAACAAGTCCCGCAGCACATTTTCATCAAGCGAGCCGGTCATTTCTTTTCTGTACCGGGCAATAAAAGGAACGGTACAGTTATCTTCTTTTAATTTCAGTGCGTTTTCAACTTGCCATGCTTGAGTTTTTAATTCAGCGGTTAGGAATTGCTTTATATCGAACATTAATAATTTCAAAATAATTAAACAAATAGCTTACAAAATTACGAAAATTGCTACTTATGGCAGCTATACTTAGGTCGAAACTTATCAACATAAATGAGTTTGTAAAGTTAATAGCTATTGATCTGCTTACTTCGCTTGAAACAGCTCTGCACTCAATGGTTTTATCAATTCCTCAGAATTATTTCTCGGATTATTCACCAGTTTAGAAATTGGATAGAGCTTCATGCCGTCACTATTGTAAGGTTTGAGTAGATTTAAAAGTTGCTGAGAATTTTTCAATGATTTATCCAACCATTCTGATCTACTGACGTCATCAAGAATTACTGGCATTCGGTGATGAATTCCCTGGATTAATTCATTAGCTTCGGTTGTGATTATACTTGTGCTTACAATAGTAGTGCCATCCGATGCTTTCCATGCGTCCCAGATTCCGGCAAAAGTAAATGGACTTTCATCCTTCAATGAAATATAATAAGGTTGGCTAATTTTTCCTTTCTTTTCCCATTCATAAAAACCATTGGCGTATATTATACATCTTTGAGAACCGAGCATTTTTTTATAAAATGGTTTTTCTGCTATTGATTCCATCCTTGAATTTATAATTGGCGAGCCGAGTGCGGTTTCTTTATAAAATGATGGTATCAGCCCCCATCGCAGTTTTGTAAGCTCTTTTGAGCTATTGCTTAATGTACAAATTATCTCGGAAGCAGGGACAATATTGTAATTAGGAATTAATTCAATCTTCACTAAAGCTTGGGGTAATAATTTTTCGACATCTTTGGTTTTTATTGATAATGCAAATCTTCCACACATAAATCACTCAACAAAATTTGGCACGAATATTTAAGTTCTTAATTTTTAGTCAATCTAAAGTTAAATCTATATGAAAAATAAGAATTACGTAAAATTACCTAATTTTTTTGAGATATGCAAAAAACAAGTGCCAGACTGCTTTAAATTGATGGCATGCTAATTGATTTATTTGTTAAATATGTTAAATATTGGGAAGAAATTGCCGATATTTTACATTGAAGGTACTAATATTAAACAGATGGTTAAAATTAACCTCTAATTAAAAAAAATAGCCGGAGTGCAAGATGATGATGAAAAATATTTTAAAAAAATTAGTGATGACGGTAATTACCTTCATTATGTTCCCAATTGCGGGGCTTTTTGCTCAGAATTACGAGCTGACTTTGAATCAGCGACGGAAGTATGATCAAATCCATGTGGAAGTTTGGGCACGTGCACTGAATGCAAATGCTCCGAGAATTGGAAATGCCACATTAGTTGTGCAGTATGACCCGAATTTTCTATCACCGGCTTCTGTACAAGCTCCCGGAGCAACCGATTCGGTTAATTCCGATATAGACATGGCTAATCCTATTGATTCTATTCCATCAGGTTTCAATTCAGTTAACGGATATAATGCCTTAGGTAATGAAGTCTATACATCCGGT
The DNA here is from genome assembly GCA_026390695.1 of Candidatus Kapaibacterium sp. Classification (GTDB taxonomy): domain Bacteria; phylum Bacteroidota; class Ignavibacteria; order Kapaibacteriales; family UBA2268; genus JAPLFL01. The sequence continues at coordinate 37,795 of JAPLFL010000124.1, forward strand.
TATTTTTCTCTTGAGCTTACACTTGCTTCACTCGGTCAGGGCGGTATAAGCCCAATTTCAACAGGTAAAGGTAGTTTTGTAGGAAAATTAATATTCAACATAATCTCTAATCCGGATTCATCATCAAAAACTGCCATTATGTGGAGCAAATCTGCCTTTCCGGGCGCTATACATGTTTTCAATACAGACAGTACCGAAATTACTTCGAATATAAAACTTACAGATCCCGCTGATTTTAACGTTTTAGGTATAACCATTCTATCGCCAAATTACTCGTGGCAGGTTGTTAATTTAAATAAAAATTATACTTCACTTAGCGGTGATTATAGTGGTGGCGGCTATCCGATATATTTTGAAAGATCGGTTAATCCGAATATTTATCCAGCCCCTATTACATTGGTCTCACCGGCATTAGCAGAAGATTTGGGCTATGATCTTGAATATTCTCTTGATGACGGCCAAAGTTGGTCGGAAATCGGCCGTGTGACTGAAACAGACCGAGCTGCAATCCAAGTTGGAAATCAGACAGGTTATCGTTCTTCAGGTATATTCAATCCCGGAACTGGGATTTCTTATACAATAACTACTCACAAAGGTGAGAAAATTCAATTATCGAATTATCGCGACCCACTGCGGGTGATTTGGAAAAAGAATGCTCAATTCATTGAGCGTTCCGAAGCTGGGAAATTAAAAATAACTAATCTTGATGGAAAATTTAATTCAGATATAACTACTCGTGCCAAGTCATTTTTATGGGATGTAAGTGATTTCAGTTTCATATTAGGTAGATTGTTCTTTATTCAACTTGACGGATCTACTCAATATCTCCGTACTCCAATGAATATTCGAAACACTACTCAATTAACCGTTGAAGCTTGGGTAAATCTCAATTCCTACGATTCACTGGGAACAGAACCCGGAATTTTAGCCTCAAGCGGTGGCCCAAGCGCTACTCAAATCAATGGTTCAAAAGAAGGATCATGGCTTCTTTATTTAAAAGACGGGCGCTATCCTTCGTTTCGGGTACGTGAAATTTCAAATCGTGGAACAAACGGATATATCGCATGGATTACTTCTACCGATCCATTGCCCGTTATAACCGATTCACGGCCATTATCACAAAAACATTCGAAGAACTGGACTCATATTGCTGCAACTGTAATGAATAATGAAGTTACTTTATATGTTAATGGAGAAATAGTTGATAAAGTTGTAAATACAATTGCAACCGATATCAGAATGCTTAATAGTAACCATCCGGTTTGGGTTGGTGTAAATCCTAATTTGATGATCGACAATAATCGTATGATTAATGCCGGTTTGAAGGGTGTTAGAATGTGGCAAACAGCACTAACACAGGATCAGATAAGAAAACGTGCTTCAGGGGTGACCTCACCTTCGGATGTTAGCACTTATGGAGACTTAAAAAGAGGTTTACAGCTTTATTACAATTTCGAAGGTACAAGGGCTGACCTTGCAAGTGATAGTGCATTTCAAGGTGGAAAACAGAATGTTGATTATTATATAAATAATTCAGTCAATAATAATGCAATTGTTTATCGTCCTGATCTTCCTCATTTAAAGATAACTGCACCGGCAGCTGGAGCAGGAGTTAAAAATACTCCTAATGATGCCACTCAGATACGATGGATTGCTTATGGTTTAAATGATATTGTTAAAAATGTAGATATTCAATATAATATAGTTGGTGATAATAACTGGACATTTGCAAAAGATACAAATGGAATCGGAAATGACCTTGCTAATACTCATGCTCCTGTTTCTGATACTACAACCGCATACTGGGAGCCATATTTAAACAATTCCGCAAGCGCTGATTTAAGAACGATAAATCCATATTCCCATAAAGCAATTTTGAGAGTTTACGGTTCGGGAGGTAATTCTCTTATTCCTCTTGGTGATGTTTCCGATACATTTACAGTTGCTCCACATTTTTCCATACGCAAAGAAGCAGGTTCTATAATTATGATTCCCGGCTCTCAGGCTATGAATATTACCGGTTCTGCCGCCTACGTTGAAGCATGGATCAGACCTTATCGTTTTCCGACTTTGCAGGAAAGAATTTTCCCTATTTTAACGAAAATGGATTCTTCGACGGGTGATTACCATTACCAATTACATTTAATGCCTTCCGGACAACTTAAATTTATTATTAAAGATTCTGCCGGTACTGCCCATGTTGCCGTTTCGGATACTGCCTTCCCACTTGTTGAACCTAATTCCATTATGATTGATACTGCATGGACTCATATTGGAGTTTATTTCTTTAATAATGGAGGCTCTGGACAGTCAGATGTGCGGTTCTATATTGATGGCACTGTTCAACGCGATACTTTGATAACTTATCAATTGGGTAAAAACATTGTAATGAAATCCACAAACGCATTTCCTACATATATTGGTTATTACCCGCAAAATTTAATTGACTCTGCGGTAGGTTTTATTGGTGAAATACGTGATTTACGTTTTTGGAGCGGTTCTCCGGATAAAATGGCTGGTACAGGAACTGAACCAACCGATATGACAGCTTTCATTCAAGGTGCTCAATCTATCAGACCCGAAGCTATGAAATTAACTTCCAAAGCTAATTTACATTCAAGTTTCTCTTTTGATATGGGAAGTTTATGTTATAATGGTTATTATCGTATTGTTGGCAGTCCGACCAATCCTAATTTATTTCTGAGACATTATGCAACCCCTCTTCAATTTGTGCCGGTTACTCCTTATATTAAAGTTGTTGAACCAATTTTCAAACAGCAAATAAGTAATTCAAAACAAGATTTAAAAGTAAGATTTGTGGGGTTCGATTATAATGGAACGGATTTCTCCGGAGGCTCTGATGCTAATAATCCTCCTGCTTTAGAGTTCTCTCTTCGTGGTGGCGGTGGAAATACCATCCAGCCGTATCAATATGTTGGATCTAAATACTGGCGTTTCACTCAGACAAATGCCCTCACTATCCCTGCAACTAAATATTTTACTTTTTCAGGTGCTAATAATAGCATTGATTATGGATTACAACTTAATATTTCTATCTCAGATCCTGATGCGCTTAAAAACGGAAAATTTGAGGCTCAAGGGCCACTTGCTGCATCTCTGACAAATGCACGTCTCCGTTTAACGTCCAAATATACGATTAACTCCGAATCTGCTTTTATGCAATCGGAAAGTCCTTTATTCTCTATTACTCCATCAAGTAATTTCACCGTTCGAGCTTTACTTGAAGGTTATCACAATGGAAATATCTCAGGAATGTTGATAAGAAATCTTCCGTCAAGTTATTCTAAAGGGGGAATTAAAATTAAACTCTTCAGTGATAATGGCGGTAGTGTCGGAACTTTGTTAGATTCAGCAGAATCTATTGATGGTTACGACGAAAGAAATCCTTTAAATAGAAATGGATTTAATAATAGATTCGGAAATATTAATTTTGTCTTTACCAAGCGTACAGATGGAAAATATTGGGTTGTTGTTGATCAGATTAACCATTTACCTGTAATGTCCAGATTTGCAGCTCCGTTTATCTATGAAGGCGATGTTAAAAATACATGGTCAATTGAATCAGGATGGGATTTTGAAAGCTGGAATGGCAAATTAAATAATATTCTACCCAATGATACTGCTAATCCTTGGCCTTTGAATTACTTTACTCTCTATGGCGATGCTGATACTTCATCTAATTCTACTGGTCTTGTTTATAATAATGGCGTTGCCGGACAAAGAACAAGTCCATTCCCTGCTTTGATTGGCGGGGATGTTGTGAAAGATGGAGTAATTAATTCTTCAGATCGTACAAGAGTTAGATTAGATAACGGTACAAGCAATGCAGCTTCCGATGTTACCGGTGATGGTATAGTAAATGCCGATGATAGAACCATCTGCGATAGGAATATGGGTAAAAGTATTAATTCCGATATTAAAAAACTTAATATTATCTATTCCAATAGATCAATAGGTCATTCAAATCTTATTTTCCCTAACCCAAAAAGTGATGATCCTTATTCAAATATTGATCCATCCAATCCCGAATTATCTAAGTTTTTCAATGACAATGCACGCATTGTTCTACTCAATCCGTCGATAAATAATATTATTAAAAATTCTAATGAAAATACCATTCAGGGTGCTATTTCTTTCAATGTAAGTTCTACTATTTTTACTGATGCTAATTATTGCGAAGTTAAGATATATCTAAGAAATACAGGAAGTACATTCGCGCCCGCTAATTGTACATTCGGTATTAAGTATAATACTTCAGTTCTAAAGTTTTTAGCTCTAACAGGCAAAGATTCTGTAATGTACAATTATAAGCCTGCAAAAGGATATACTTATATTAGTAGCGCGCCCACTGATACTGCCTCCCATCAATTGCCGGAAGTACGAACAATCGAGATAGATTATGACGCCTTCCTGAATCCAAGCGGAATCCCTCTGCCGGATACAAATATTTTCCTTGGCACTCTTCGATTCCAGATTAAGAATAAAAACGGAGTTGCTGCATTCTCCTGGGATTCATGTACATCCGTTCATACAACCAATGGCGATATAATAACTACATCAGGAAAATTCGATTCCATCAAAACGGTTCCTCTATATAGTATTTCACTTATAAATCCAAATGGCGGCGAATCTCTTACTCCTATGAAATCATACCAGATTAACTGGACAACTACAGCTTCGGCACAAGTGTATCTTGAATTTTCCTCTGATGGTGGATTCAGCTGGTCACGCATTATAAATAATTCTATTTTATCCAACAGCAAAGCTTATGGCTGGACAATTCCCGATGTTTCATCCACTAATTGCCTTGTTAGAATCGTCGATGCAATCAGTGGATATATATTAACCAAAAGTAAAAATACATTCAGTATCCTGCCAAGTTTCGCACAGATTATTCATCCTTCAAGCGGAGATCCTATATATACTTCAGGAAAATCTGATTTTATCAATTGGGTTATTCAGGGTTATCAAAAAGTTAAAATAGAATTTTCAAGTAATGGCGGAACAAGCTGGAGTACCGTTGCAAGTACTGTTGACGGCCCTCAACTTACATTCGCATGGAAAATACCTAAGATTACAACCAAAACAGCTTATATCCGACTCCTTGATATTGAAACAGGATTTGAAGTTGCTCGGTCAGGAATGTTTAAGATACTTGTAGGAACATATTTATTTAAAAATCCAATCGGTGGCGAAAGAATCAGCATTAACAGTCTTTATAAAGTTAGATGGACGCAAACAGATGTAACCAATTTTGATCTTCAGCTAAGCCTCGATAATGGAATAAATTGGAATACTTTAGGATCAAATATTATAGGAACCGGAACATATTTCAATTGGGGCACCGGATTACAATCATCAGATATGGCATTAATGCGAGCAATCTATCGGGGAGATCCTGAACTTGAATTTGATAGAACAATGCCCTTCACAATTTATAATTTAAAAGAAGTCAGAGATGATTTACCCGAAGGAATTTGGATTTCATCCATAAGTCCAAATCCATCAAGTGGAGGAAATATTAGTTTATCTATAAATTCTACCGATTCATATCAGGCAAAATATATATTATCCAATACATTCGGAGAAAGAATTATTCAGGGAGAGTTCGCAATTAATAATGACATTAGTCAGCTTAGTTTAAATACAGATAATTTATGCTCAGGAATCTATTATCTTACCATAAGATTTGATAAATATGATATAATTCGCAAGATAGAAGTTATAAAATAGATTAAATTCAAATAAAATAGTAATCCCCCAATACATTTAAGGCATTGGGGGATTTTTATTTATAGTAAAAATCTCCTAAAAACATCACGGTTATTCCTGCGAATGCAGGAATCCACCTCAAAAAAATCACGGTCATTCCTGCGAATGCAGGCATTCCCCTCAAAAAAATCACTGTCATTCCTGCGAATGCAGGAATCCCCCTCAAAAAATTCACTGTCATTCCTGCGAATGCAGGCATTACCCACAAAAAAATCACTGTCATTCCTGCGAATGCAGGAATTCCCCTCAAAAAAA
>JAPLFL010000124.1:43887-65452 GCA_026390695.1 Candidatus Kapaibacterium sp.
GTACTGGAAGGAGATTCCTGCATTCGCAGGAATGACAGAAATTGAAGTTTTCACAAAGACTCGCATGCAGGAATCTCCTGAATGAAGTTATTCCTTCCTCCAGAAAATATTACATTTGACTGACATAAAATAATTAGAAGAAATTTCTGACTATGAAATATAATAAAATATATTAATATAATATAAATTATATCAGAGAATATATCTGGAATAATATCATTTAAACATAGAATCTATTAAAATACGCCAAAAAGCCGGAAGCGTTGTTACCGTACACGGAAGCGTAGTTGCCGTACACGGTAGTGTAGTTAGCGCACTCGGAAGCGTAGTTGTCGTACACGGTAGCATAGTTATCGCATACGGAAGCGTAGTCATTGAACCCGGTAGCGTAGTCATTGAACCCGGTAGCGTGCTCTTTGAAGTTGTTCAAAGACCACTCTTCCGAGTTCAGTGATCACTTGAATGAATTCCGGTACCAATTCCACAAGTTCTACGACCATTTGAATGAATTCCGGATTCATTACAACAAGTTCAGCGACCATTTGAATGAATTCCGGATTCATTTCTATTAATTCAATGATCATTTAAATTAATTCTTGATGCATTACTACTAATTCATAGATAATATGAATGAATTCCGAAACCATTACCATAAATTCTATGAGTATTGAAATAAATTTATTTGATCACACTTTATATTTTATTAGCGAAGATAATTTCTACTTTATTTTAATTAATGTGAAATTATCAGGATGAAATACTAACTTGACTGTAATTCCAATCATCACTAAATGATAGAATATATGCAGCAAATAATTCGCTATGTTCCTTTTTATAACTTAGCAGATCATGGAGCTAATCTATATTTTATCATACTTTACTGCATACGAAGAAATTAGAAAAATTTTTTTTCAATTTGTTTCTTCTTATTTCCAAAAGTTTCCGTATATTTGTTTTTTATTATTTACCATTTGTTACGATGAAATATTTTACAAAAGATAAGCATGTAATCATTAGTTCGATCCTGATTAGCTTTGCTGTGGCTGTATTTTCATTGATTTTAATGCAGAACCATAATTCCGATTCCAATATTTTTTATGGGGATTCAAATTCCAGACTTGTCCAGTCTGCGCTTCTTTTAGAGAAATCTTCATATCCTCAGATATTCAAAGAATTAGTCTGGTTGCCACTCCCCTATCTTATTGTTATTCCTTTCTGCTTATCGGAAACGCTATTCCACTCTGGTTTTGCAGCTTCAATTCCAAATATTATACTCTATCTTGTTTTTGTTTTCTTTATATCAAAGTCGAATCTGATGATTCTAAGGCATCGGTTATCTGCATTGGCGCTTACATTAATAATATCCCTTAATCCGAATCTTATTTATCTTTCATTCAGCGCAATGTCGGAGTTATCGGCATTATCGGCATTGGCTGGCTTTTTTTATTTTTTATTCAAACAAAGCGATCTGCCCAAAGCATCAATATTCCTCGCTCTTGCAACGCTTGCCCGCTATGAAGCATGGCTCGTATGTATAATATTTGTGGGATTAATAATCATTTATCGAATAAAATCCTCTTTGAATAACTATCAGGCGATAGGAATAATACTTATAAGTATTTCAGGAATTCTGATGTGGTTGATTTTTCAGAAAATTGTAAATGGTAATTGGTTCTACTTCCTGAATGCGGAGTATTACTCAACTTCATGGCAATCAAAATTCAGCCGAAGCGGAGATATTGCGACATTGAATCTGCCCTTAACTCTCTATTTATTTGTTAAATCGTATTGGGAGATGTTTGGTATTTCCGTAATTCTGGTTATTATATTCCCGATTATCAAAAGATTAAAATATTTCAAGAATATCGGATCCCTTCACCATTCGAAAGAAAATAATAATTTAGATAACTCCAATACAACGGGCATTTCAACGGAGTCAAACGAAATTAGTTTCAAATCCGAAATTCCGTCAATACCAGTTAGGATGAACACTTATATTAAATGGCTATTCATTTTACTTATTCCTGTATTCAATTTCCTTAGTATATTTCTCGGATTAACTGAAATGTCTGTTTATGGTTTGAATTTCAGATATGTAGCACTGGCAATAATTTCAATTAATATTATTTTCGGCTTAGAATTTTCAAAAATAAAGGATGGAAAAAAGCAACAAAAACTGTTGCTAAATTTATTCTTGATTACTGCACTTCAATACATCTCAATGATTATCATACCAACAGAAAATCTGGCAACATTTAAAGAAGCAACAAGCGGTTATTTTAGTGACCGGCTCAGTTACACACGAGAATGTTCTCAATATTTGAAGCAATTCCAGTCCGATGATATATTAATGCTCACAGGAACTGGATATAATCACAGACTAATAAAATTCAGCGGACTGGGAATTAGTAATTTCAGATTAGTATCAAATCAGGAAAGCGATATTTCGGGAATAAATAACAAGCTAATTGTTTTTAATAAATTCGGCACAAGAGACGCAACCTTATTCCTGACTATTCCTGAGCGCTTATTAAAAATATCAGCCAATAAATATTCCATAAGTTTCGAGAATAAATATTATCTGATTCTAAAGAAGAACAGTTGAGTTGAAAGTAATAAAGTATTAAAGTTATAAAGTTGATGGTTAATTCTCATTGAATAGATGCTGAGGCTGTATCAAAAGCATTATACTTGGCAAAATTATCATTTGTGCGCATGAGCATGTGTCAAAACCAACAATTTCCTTGGATTGTCATCCTGAGGCAATTATAAACGCTACGTTTAAAGGGGTGAAAATGACAAGCTAATTTAAACCACCTAGAGGCTGTCTCAAAATCCACATCTTTAACAAAAATGTCATTCCTGCGAATGCAGGAATGACAGATACGTGAATATTTCGTGTTTTCACACAGTCTCATTCGCAGGAATGACAGAAATGAGGCTTTTGAGACAGCCTCCAGCAAATAAAGTTTTAAGCAACAACCCCCAATATCTCAAATTCAATAATTCTCATCACGAACTTGCATATATGCCTTAGGATGCTGACATGCCGGGCATTTCTCTAATGCTTTTTCCGCTTGATAGACATAACCGCAGTGAATACACTCCCACCAAACTTTGCCTTCTTTAATAAAAACTTTATCTTCGCTCAAATTTTGTAATAATTTCAGATAGCGGCGTTCATGTTCAGCCTCTACCTTAGCAATTAATTTAAACATTGTCGCAACTTCGTTAAATCCTTCTTCTTTTGCAATCTCAGCAAATTTGGGGTAAATATCCGTCCATTCCTCGTTCTCGCCTTCTGCCGCAGCTTTAAGATTCTCGGATGTTGTTCCGATCATACCAGCAGGATACATTGCCGTAATTTCAACTGCTCCACCTTCCAAAAATCTAAAAAAAGTCTTGGCATGCGAACGTTCCTGATTTGCAGTTTTAGTGAACATAGCGGCAATTTGTTCATAGCCTTCTTTTTTAGCAACACTTGCAAAAAATTCATAGCGGTTCCGAGCCTGTGATTCACCGGCAAAAGCTTTAAGCAGATTTTGTTCGGTTCTTGTTCCTTTGATTGACTTATCCATTTTTACATCTCTTTTATAATTTTAAATAAAACCAATAACAAAAATAACTCGAAACATTCCATTTAACAAGAAAAATGGCAAGAATTTAGTCTTTATAATATCTCAAAATTTATCACATCCAAATCTTCGCCGTTAATCAGATGTTCCATATCAAGAGTAGATTGCTCTCTGTCTTCAAGACCGGCAGAAACAACAGGCAGTTCGTCCCAGCTTGTAGTGTAGTGCGGCGATTTAAGATCACGCCGCATTGCCCAGCGTCTTCTAACACCGGAAGCAGCATAAGTTACTGTTTCACTTCCATAAGTGTCATTTATTTGATCCACAACTTTTGAAATTTCAGTCTGACGCTGCCTTTGTTCTGCATCGAAGAAGTCTAACTGCACTTTTCTTTCAGGCATTAATCCGCTTAACATTACTCCGACTTTATTGTAAAGAAATCCATCTCTGAAAATCTGATCTAATGCGCGTTTTGCAAATTTTAATAACTCCGGAGTTGCCTGAGTAGGAACCGGAAGGCGAACCATGCACCCATTATGATATTGAGGAACTTCTTTGAAAGGATTTGTTCTTAAAAAAACAGTTATATATGCCGCTGCTGATTTCTGGCTTCTCATTTTTTCGGCAGCACGGCTTGTAAAGAGCGCTATTCCCTCTTCCACGTCCTTTCTGCTTGGAGTGGATCTGCCAAACGAACGGGATGAAACAATTGATTTTTTCGATGCAGGTGCAGTCTCAAGGCTGATACAAGGTGTTCCGCGCAGTTCATAAACTGTTCTGAGTCCCATCACAGTCATTCGTTTCTTAATCCATTTATTATTTGCATTTTTTAAATCGAAAGCGGTAAGTACATTGTATCTTTTTAAAAATTTAGTATATGCCGGGCCAACTCCCCAAACGTCTTCCACAGCAGTTGCTTTAAGATAAACATCAAGATCATCTGCTTCAAATAAATTGAGAACTCCGCCGGTAGAGGGATTCTTCTTTGCATAACGATTTGCGATCTTTGCTAATGTTTTAGTTTTTGCGATACCGATAGAAATAGGGATACCAGTCCATTGTTTGATATTTGTACGAATATTTTTGCAATATGCAGTCAGATTATTCGATTCAATACCATCGAAGTTCATAAAACATTCATCCACCGAATATATTTCAACATCGGGGCAGAAGTGCTCCAGAGCTGTCATCACACGATGTGACATATCTCCGTACAAAGTATAATTCGAAGAAAAAACGAACACTTTATGCTGGCGGACAATATCCTGAACCTTAAAAAGTGGTGAGCCCATCTTGATTCCCAGAGCTTTTGCCTCATTGGAGCGGGCAACAATAATTCCGTCATTATTCGACAGCACAACAATAGGCTTATTCTTGAGTTTGGGATTGAATACCCGCTCACAGGAAGCATAGAAGTTGTTGCAGTCAGCAAGAGCAATTATTTTTGCCATTTGATATTTATTAATTATTTCAATTTATTGACCGAAAGATACAATTTTTCGAGTAAATAAAATAAAAAAAGGATGCAAACGTTTGCATCCTTTGGCAGGGCGAGCAACGGGGCTCGAACCCGTGGCAACCAGAGCCACAATCTGGTACTCTACCAACTGAGCTATGCCCGCCATGTTGACAGATTACAAAATTACGGAATTTTTTGTATTTTTTCAAATATATTTTATAAATAGGAGGTTTTATGAACAGATTTTTGGCTTTTTTCTTACTTGGATTTACTTTATTGGTAATTTCATGCAACAGCATTACTAATGCTCTCTCCAATCCTTCAATTGACGGAACATGGATCTCCACCAATACAGTAACAATCGCTACTGAAACCATTACTCTGAATCTTAAGAGCGTTACCGGAGTTACTACAATAGGTGGTACCGGCACTATAAGAATACTTGTTCCAGGTCTATCCGATACCACATATTCAATACCAGCTATTACCGGAACCTACAGCTATCCTAACGTTAGCTTAACTATTCCGGGTGCCGGAGCAGTTGGTGGAGGCAGCTTCATCGGCACTATGGCTTCGGATGGGAAAACATTCTCTGGTACATTAAAAACCACGGGAGCACCTGATTTAGCATCAACTTTTACCAAAAAATAAGTTTTATATGTCAACTCCTCTGAAAATCGCATTTTTGTGGCATCAGCATCAGCCATATTATAAACTGAACTCGGAATATATTCTGCCATGGGTGCGATTTCATGGGATAAAGGACTATCTGGATATTCCTCAGCTTCTTCATGAGTTTCCGAAAATAAAACAAACAATTAATCTTGTTCCTTCGCTTCTGATGCAGCTCGATGAGTATGTGGATAAGAAAGTAACAGATAAAATTTATCGATTATCTCAGATCAGAGCCTCTGAACTGACTGAAAGCGATAAAATCGATATACTTGGAAGTTTTTTTATTTGCAATCAAGAGAATCTGATAAATCCGTTCCCTCGCTTCAAAGAGCTTCAGGAGCGCGCAAGCGATAAAAATAGTGCGCTCTTGAATTTTTCAGTTCAGGATTGGTTAGATTTACAGGTTTTATATAATCTAACATGGTTGGGACAGTATAGTCGCCGTGAGCCATCGATTTATCGTCTGTTTATAAAAGGTTCACTCTTTACTGAATACGAGAAACAACATTTATTAAATTTTCATTTAATTATTCTAAAAAATATTTTTTCCGAATTGGAACTTTTAGTGGCTTTGGGACAAACTGATTTAAGTGTCTCACCATTTTTCCACCCGATTTTACCTCTGTTAATTGATTCGAGATCAGTTCACGAAGCCTTGCCCAATGTCGAGCTACCAGAGCCACCATTTGCCTTCCCTGAGGATGCTGCTTTGCATATTAAAAGGGCAAAGGATTATTTCCTTACAAGATTTTCCTTTTACCCTTCCGGAATGTGGCCGAGTGAAGGGTCAATTTCCGATAAATCTCTTGAATTAATTGCAGCAACTGGCTTCAAATGGATTGCCAGCGATGAAGACATCTTGTACAACACATCCAATTTGGGCAGTCTGTTGAAATATTTCCCGCATCGCTTTAATACGGAAAAAGGCAACCTGACTATATTTTTCCGTGATCATTATTTATCCGATAGAATAGGATTTGTATATTCAAACTGGAATCCTAACGACGCATCAAATGATTTTTGTCATTATCTGGAAAATATCCGTAGGGATATAATAAATAATTGGGGTGAAGAAGCCTTGAATTACGCTGTAGTGCCGATTATTCTCGATGGTGAAAATTGCTGGGAATTTTATCCTGACAATGGGATTCACTTTCTCAAATCCCTTTATCACAATCTTTCGAACAATCCTTTGATCGAAACAGTATTGATGAGTGATGTTACCAAACTTGCAGATAATCCTTATTGTAAACCAATGAATCACATTAGAGCTGGTTCCTGGATTAATGGCGATTTCTCGATCTGGGCTGGAAAGCCTGAAGATATTGCTGCATGGTCGATGCTTAGTAAGGTTCGTAATTTGTTTGAAGAAAAAAAGATGGAAATGGATCTGTCTTTAAAAAATGAAATCATGAATTTATTCTTGATTGCTGAAGGATCAGACTGGTTCTGGTGGTACGGAGATGAGCACTGGGCTCCGAACAAAGATGATTTTGATGTAATGTTCAGAACTCATATTAGGAATATTTATAAATTATTGAATATTGATCCACCTGATGATACAAATTATCCGATTGGTAGGCTGATTACGGATGAATACATACAGAAGCCTCGTAACCAAATATCTCCAAAAATTAATGGAAAGAGCTCTGAACTAAATTATTGGAAAGGTGCAGGGAGTTTGAATCTCAATGCCGGAATGTCTTCAATGCACAGAACAGGTGAGCTTCTTAGTTCTGCGATCTTTGGTTTTGATGATTCATATTTTTATTTAAAACTTTCAATTTCCAGAGATATTTGTGAAAATGAATCTATTGATATTTGTTTTGAAACTACTAACAATTTAATTTTAAAAATTCTCCAAAATGGCATTGAAAGCCAGTATCAAGCAATACCTAAAGGATTGATTTTTGCCAAGGATGAATGTATCGATCTTGCAATTCCAATAATTGCACTTAAAGATAATTCTTTAGTAAATCCACTGATTAAATTGAAAATATATACTAATCAGAAAGATTCTACTTTTAATTATCCGTCTAATGAATGGTATATCTTATAAGTTGAAAGGTATAAAGTTGAAGCGCGGCGTTGCATAGTTTTAAATAAGTAAATAAATTACGATGAGCTTTAGTCATTGATAATATAAAGTTCAATCATTCAGGAAGTACACAATTGAAATAATAAATGATCTCATTTTTTAAATTTATCATATTTATAGCGGTAAATTTTTGTTATTTTTTCAGAGGTATTTTCTTCCTTCTCTTCGATTAGCAGCCCTAAGACATCATATTTATAAGCCACACGGTATATTTGTTTTCCATTGCCATCAAACATCATTTTTGAGACGGGAAATCCCTGCTGATTATACATGAAAATAGTAATTGTCACATTATTATTCACATCTGAATACTCAAGTTTTTGAAGATTTGATTCTTTATCGTAATAAAAGTTGAGTTCATCCACGCGGTTAAGACTTAATGTGTCATCGATCGCTGCCTGATTGCCTTTCGGAATGTAGCCAATTTTTGAAACGGGAGTTCCATCAGAATTATTATTGTAAAGATATTTTCTTGGTTCATCCGAAAAGACAGAATTGGCGTATATAGTTGAATCATTAACATAAATATAATAGACATGGAATTCTTCTTTTGGCACAATACCTGAAACGTTGGTCTGGACAAAGCGTTGAGCTGCATCATATTCGAATACGGTAACTATTGGATGTTCTTTCCCGTTCTGTTGAAGATATAAAGTATCGGATTTGGGCTTCCCAAGCCGATTGAATGCCATTTTTTCAACAATTTGATTCATCTTTTTATCATTTAAACTAATTAACGTTTTAGTTAGTTTTGAAATTTTACTTTCTTTGATATTTGCGATTTCCAAATTGTATAATTTCCTGTATTCGGGCGCCCACTCATATCCCTTGAGTATGGGAGCTGTGATAAATATTATAAAAGTTAGTACGGTTATTTTAATTGTTTTGATCATTTTCCTATTTCAAAAATTAATTTAATATGAGTGCAAAATTATCACTTTTTGACTTATTTTTTATGATGATTGATGAAATTATTTTTTAGGTTATTTAACACAGATTTTTTACTGGATTTTGAATATATTTAATATATAACCATGCTGGAGCATGGTTACATGCACAAATTCAATAAAAATTAACCATCAATATTAAACTTTAAAACTAAAAAAGCTGCTCAGGTAGTCCTGAGCAGCTTTTTTATATTTCAGTGAAGAGTTTTTATTTCACGACAGTAAATTGACGATTGATAACTACATCACCACTTGTTAGCATTATATTATAAACACCATTGACAAAATTATGAGTATTAATTTCAAACGGATATGAACCTTTTGATTTTGTACCATTTATTAAATTCTGTACTAATTTGCCACTGATGTCATAAATAGCAAGACTAATCTGTGCATCATCTGTTAATGTAATTTCAAATTTGGCAAGAGTTTCAACCGGATTAGGATTGATTTCGCTGATTCCGAAGTTTCCGTTAATACCATTAATATTTACTTTAACTTCATTGCTATATTCTGACTGACCGTCTTTGTCAATCATTTTTAAACGATAGCTATATGTTTTGCCATAATCCACATTTAAATCTACGACCGGACCATATTCGATTAAACTATTGCTCTTCCCTGCTGCTGCAAGTTCCGATATTTTCTCAAATAATCCGCTTGTTCCATTTACAAATAATGAACGTTCGATCTCGAATTTGGATGAATTTTCTTCACTTGCTGTTTTCCAATTCAAAGTAACTTTTTTACCTTGTGGGACAGCATCAAACTCGAACAAGTTTATAGGTGTAATTCTACCGCCATTTTTTATGATATAATCAAGTGTAGCTCTGAATACCTGATCCATTGCTAAATTGCCGAAATGACGCCAGTCCATACCGAAATAGACAACATTTCTTGAAATAGACGATGTAACAACTCCCATGATACTATCAGTTGGAGATGCTGTATGATTAATATAATAAAGAGCTGGTTTAGCTTGACCTTCACCTTGATTAAGTACTCTCATCATTGAACCTATTGGTTTAAGATCAAGAGCAGGATAATAAGAGAATTTTGTAGTATCAATTAAGTATGATTCATTTTTACCAATATTAATACCTTTAACAGAATTCTTTTCATAAGAAGTACCACCGGTTAAAGGAGAACTTACATATTGGGCACGTAAGATGTTAGCAGTAAATCCAGGGTCAATTGTTTGATTTAAATTCAGCATTTCCTGAGATGCAATAACTAGATTTTTCTTGTCTTGTCCTGCGACGTAGCTATTTAAAAATGCATTCATATTGTTTTTCTGATATATATCCAATGGCTTATTATCACCGTCGGTCCAGAATAATGAACGATAAAATGTATAATTAACAGAACGTTTTTCCCATCCGAAACGATCTAATAAGTCATAATCATAGCGTTTATTAGGCAAATCAATTTTCCAACCTAATCTATTGAATGCAGTTTTAATAGTATCATGGTTTAAACTACCAGCAATTTGATCATTGGTAGATGCAGTGCTAAGTGAAATATAACTGTTTTCTGCAGAAATACAGGTGCTTAATCCTGATCTTACTATATAGAAGCGAACATCTTTTCTGATAGTATCATTGTCCTTGAACTGGTCTGATTGACAAATTGCCTGGAATCTGTAAATAGGACTTATATTTGCTTTCATTGTTGAGAACTGCACTGGAACAACTGCATCATAACTTGGTGCCAAATCATTGAAGGACTGTGGAACGAAATCGCTTCCTAAACCTTTTGCCAGACCAAAGTTAATAACTGCATTCTCAGTCGAAGCCACGGTTACAGTAGTATCAACCGATTTAATCAATGAGTAAGTTCCTGCTGGATCTTGCTTTAATATTTTCAAATTGATTTTTGCATTTGACTGCTGTAAAGCTCCGTTATTTCTGAGTTCAAGACCAATTTCAACTGGTGGAGTAGTCATAATATACTCAGCATCAGCAAACATACCGGTTGTTGATTGATATGCTCGTGGAGTTGAGAAGACTAACATTTCAATATCACTGACATACATTCTTCCGACAAATTCCGAAGCACCTACGTCTGGTCTTTGTCCAGCAGCACCGCGAGTATTTCCGTCGATATCATTTGCAATATTTGTCAATTTATCAGCCCGGTTATTCAGAAGTGAACCGAGAGGATAATTATTATCTGAATTGATTCTAAGTTTTTTCGGGAATATATTATAGAATTTCAAATCTCCAGTAAAGTTTCCGAAAGTAGAATTGAAATCATTTCCAGTCCATGCTTGCCATTGTGGTAAGGTATTAAATTCATTTCTTAGACCTTGTTCAATAATATTTGATAATGAATCAGTCTGAACGAATCTAAATAATGAAGCTCCAGTTGTTTTTCCATACCAAAATACGTTTCTATCGCAAACAACATTTAATGATGCTGGCATTTGCCCATTATAGAACATTGCTGTTGCAACGGGGGATGAAGCATTAATCTGATCATCATCTATAGCAATTGCATTATTTTTGATTACAGAATTTTTAAGTTGTTGGAAAGCAATTCCAGCTAAAGAACCGGTTTTGGCAAGAGCATCTTTTTGAATCCAAACGGTATTGTTTACTAAATTACAACCTGTCATAAAGTATTTTGGTTCCGATGGAGTAACAACCATAGTTAAAAAGTCAGGATTAGAAACTCTTTCGGTCATTAACCATATACCGGCACGATTTGCTGATCCGACAGTTTGATTTAATCCCCAAACAATATTGTTTGAAATTGTCAAGTTATCTGGTAAATCCGGGAATGGAACAAGACCAAGCATAGGATCAGGATATTTGTTCAAGCTTTGTTGAACTTTAATACCGATTAAAGTTGTAGTACCAGCCATATCACTGATTTCATTTCCATCAATGGTCAAACCGATATTATTATAACCGTTCTTTGTTGGTTGTTGTTCACCACCGGCTATTATTCCGGCAACTTCTGTTCCGCATGCTCCACGGATTGTATAAATTCTGTTATTGGAAACAGTTGAATTTTCTTCATATCCTACAAAAATTCCAGCACGTCCGATATCAAAAAGATTATTACCTTTAATAGTATTGGATTTATTATAATATCTTCTGAAACCGGTGAACGAGACATCAGAATAACGCAGGACACCTGTTCCGATGTCAACAATACCATAACCGAAACCACTGATTTCGTTATTTTGGATCAAGTTGTTTGTTATTGGCAAAGTATCGAGATATCTGGTATTATTACCATCAGCTTTAGAATTAGCCGGTACTCTGTTTCTCATTACGATTCCGGCTGAATATTGTGTATAAGTCGGAATGGTTTGCCTTTGATCCGGTTCGAAAGTAAACTGATTTTTCGATGTATTATACCAGCATAGCGGTAAACTGCAATCATAATTTACAGCTTGATTGATTCCATCGGTAACGACGCAATTTTTGACAGTTATATTCTTTGTTCCATTACCGAGATAAAATACTGCACGGTATTTATTTGTTGTGTTTAGTGTGAATTGAAGTGAACTTCTTGTTCCACCGTCAAAAGTAATATATCCGTCACTGTTAGAATAATTTCTCTTTGTTAATTCACTAACACCGTTGACTACTGCAAAACTCTGTGCAGGACTATCATTCTGACCTAATAAGATACCAACACCTGATTCTGTAAGTAAATTAATTCTTACCATTGATTTTCCGGCGGACATGTCTATATAAGGTTTGAAGGTTATAGTATTGGTGGCACTGACTCCGATAATTTTTGATGACATATCCCATGCTGGATAACCGATTGCCACTTTATTTCCGACATCATAGCTTGCATCTGTAAAATAAAATGTAACAGCTCCGGTAACACCTTGTTGGTACAAAGCATCCATTGCAGCTTGAATGTTTGCAAAATTGTTTGCTGAACCTGCAAATCTGGCTCCAATAGTATAATCACCGGCAAGAGCATCGACTACATTGAATTCACCAGTTGCAAAGTTATTGTCTGTTACACGATCATCAGGAGACATAATCCACATACAGGCACGGTAGCGACCGGCTGTTGGAGGGACAAAGTCAGCATCAAGTTTTGTGGTTGAAAAGTTATATCTACCACTTGGGATGTCGGTAATTCTATAATTTGAACTTGAACGCCATACAGTATCTCCGGTGGATAGTCTTACGATCGCCATATAAGCAGGTACATCAGAGGCATCGACGATACCATTATTCCATGCTTTAATATATGGACGGACCGGTCTGCCAACATAAATGTTCCCTGTAGGAGCTACTAAAGAGCTATCATTTTTAAGTTGAAGTTCAACTTCTTCGGCAACATTGAAATAATAAGAACCTTGGATTGCAATAGGAGCAATATTATTTGAGAGGTCTTCATCTAAAGCACTCAAAAGAGTTGCACTAAATTGAACTCGGTAATCGGAAGAAGAATCGGGATGAAAATCCTTGAAAGTCATTGTAGCAAAAACACCAGTTCCTAATGCAGGATTTGGTGAAGCATACATTAAAGAATCTTTATAGATTCTATATTCAATTCCATTTCTTTTATTTGTAACAAATATTTCAGCCAAAACATAGAAGTCAGTCACTGGATTAACACCAATATTTGCAACATTACATTCAACTGCAACAGGACTGGTCAAAGGATATCTTTTTCCATCCAATATCAATGATTTTGGAGAATTGATTGTCATTATTGCAAGATCATTATTTAATGCTATATTGAACTGTCTGTCGCTCAGAGCCTGAGTATAGCCCGTTGTTAATTCCATTGTTGATGTCACAGCATAATATCCGGCAGGGATACTGTTAGGATTTGTATATAAATCCAAACCACCGTCATTTGAAGGAATCCAGTTAGCTGCCAAGCCTTTTGCATAAGTGATAAGGGCTCTGGCATTAGTTCCTACAGGTTGTGAAGAAAAAGTATGTAAAGTATTTGTTGTATCATAAACAGCGGTAGCTGTATAAATTGTCTGATAACTTGGACTACTGGCTGGAAGTGGGCCTCTGATTTTATATCTGACAGCAACTGCTTGCTGAGAAGCTAATCTGTTGAAAAATCCGGCAGGATGTTGATTAGCAGTGTATGGTTCGTGATAAACTGTACCGCGCATAAGAACTGTACCATTTGTTGGCCAAGTGTCATTATAAGACGGTGCTCCAACCCAAGTGATCTGATGTCCGGGTGTTGGTGGAGAAGTTGCTGCAAAATACCTGTTCACATCATTACCCTGGAAGAAAGTACTTGTAGGATTACCATGTTTGATATTAATATATCTGGTAGTTCCGTAAGCACCCTGTAAAAAGCTCCAGGACGCATTATAACCTGATGATGGAAATGCTCCGACGTTTCCGAATTGCATTTCGATTTTATTGGATGTTTCATACAATCTGATCTGACAGCCATGCGGGCCACCGCCATAGGCATACCAGCCAACATTGTCCCATTGCACAGCGAACACTCTGTTTGGAGCAACTCCAGTATATAAATACTGGATACTACCGTTGGTGTACATGTCATACTGTGCCCATGCCATGAAATTAAAATGGTAAGTATAACCAGGAGCCGTAGTATATGAGTAAGCTGCACTGGAGGCATAGCTATTATATTGGTTAATATCAGTATAAAGTTGCATAAAAGCATTACAAGAGATAAGAATAAGACTTGTATTCGCAGTATAGACCACATTATCATACTGAAAATTAAATGGCAAATAATATCCCCAGTAAGTATCGTCACCCGACCCAATCAAAGTACCTGCAAATGTGGAATAGGTTCCATTGATTTCACTAATAGCAAGCTCATAAATAGTCTGGGAGCTACCTCTGACAACGAATGCCAATAGAAGAGCTGTAACCAAGAACAACTTTTTATATAAACTTAATTTCATAATAAATAACCCTAATATATTTTACAAAAACATTATTTCCATTAAACATTAAATTACTAACAAAACCTCAAATAACAAAGAAAATAATCTTATCTAATATATCATTTGTCATTTTTATATAAGAATTCAAATTTTCCTGAGAACAATAACACCAAAATGCCTTATTTGTTACACCTGTTTTATAACTTTTCTTACTTTCAATAAAATATTAAAAGCTATTGCCG
Organism: Candidatus Kapaibacterium sp.; assembly: GCA_026390695.1. Taxonomy (GTDB): domain Bacteria; phylum Bacteroidota; class Ignavibacteria; order Kapaibacteriales; family UBA2268; genus JAPLFL01. The sequence continues at coordinate 58,756 of JAPLFL010000124.1, forward strand.
TTTATGTTATCACTCAATTGGGAATGCGAGCAAACATCATTCTTTTCGTTTTAACACGGTTCCAGAGCACCTTTGACTGTGTGAAAACGTAAATTCCTTGTCATTCCTGCGAATGAGAATGTGTGAAAACGTAAATTCCTTGTCATTCCTGCGAATGAGAATGTGTGAAAACGTCAATTCCTTGTCATTCCTGCGAATGCAGGAATCCCATGATTGGCACTGGATGAGGATTCCCGCATTGAGACTGTGTGAAAACGTCAATTCCTTGTCATTCTTCCGAAAATAATCAATTCATCCGATGACTTGGGAGTCATTGGATGAATTATATTTTCATACTAATTTGTGATTTCTTAATCATGACAGTTCCTGCGAATACAGGAATCCCCTGATTGGTACTGGATGAGGATTCCCGCATTGAGACTGTGTGAAAACGTAAATTCCTTGTCATTCCTGCGAATGCAGGAATCCCCTGATTGGCACTGGATGAGGATTTCCGCATTTGCAGGAATGACAGATAAGAACCTTGTGAAACAGGTTCAAGAAGAAAAAAGTAATCTCATTTCTTTAAATTCTTCTGAACGAATTTCCTCATTTCACGATTGAAATTTCTTTCAAACAGTAAATATTTTGCAAATTCTTCTTCGCTTAATACCGATTGCATTTCCTGCTGCATATCTTTGAGCATATCCATCATCTCTCGCTGCTTGCGCATTAGCTCTTCAGTTCTGATCTTAATTTCATAACCTTTGTGCGATTTCACAGCCTGATTCAGATTCTTAGCAGCTAAATCTATTTCTTCGTTTTTTTCTTTTATTTTTTTTGTTAAAAGCGAATATTTCATTAAGAATTGCTCTGAACGAACTTCACTTAAATTGAGATATTCGAGTAATTTCATTTTTTTCAATTGTTCGAATTTAATCTGATTTTGTTTCGGTTCTTCAGCGGCTTTTGAAGAGTGGCTCTGAATGAATATAAACAAGAAGAATAAAATAATTAATCTTAAAATTGATTTAGTTTTCATTTTCCGAACCCTCTAACAAAAATTTAAAATCCTCTTCATTGAAATTATAATTAGCTGCATCAGATCTTACGTTTGGATTATTGTTCACTTCTTGGGAAGTAATTTGCTTATCTGATTCATTAACATTGTCTATTTCGTTCAATAAACCAGAATCTGCAAAAAGCGAATCTATTATTTGCGTGTTATTATGGCTCAGACTGCCGATATCCATCAATTCAGAAAGATAATCTCCAACGTTCGTTTTTTCATCAACGGTTACATCAAGAAAGTTAGATTCGCTCAGAACGGCAGCTATATTATCTTTATCGCTATTTTTTAAAATATAAAATTCATTACTTTCATTAAATAGATTACTGAAATAAATGAAAAATATAGCAACAGCAGCAACTCCGATGGCAGGAACAAAAAGTTTTCTGAGTTTAAGGCTGAAATCGTCCGATTCCCTACGTTGATGCAAACGTTCATTCACTTTAACAGAAAGATTTTTGGTCTTGTAATCAATTAATTTATTAAAATCCATTTTTTCAACTCTGTGAAAAACCGCTCTGACATCAGCTATTTCAAGTTGAAGATCAGGATAATTAGGCAATGAATTCTCAAAGGCAAGCTTCTGTTCTTCTGAAATAGTTCCGAACACGTAATCAGGCAGAAGCATCTGCATTAATTTATAATCCAAGAATTCCGATTTATTTAAATTCATCACAAACCTCATTGTAATATTTTTTTTAATTTTTCATTCTGCATTCTACATTCTACATTCTACATTCTACATTCTACATTCTACATTCTAAATTCTAAATTCTGCATTCTACATTCTACATTCTACATTTTACATTCTACATTATTCCATCTTCAAGCGCTTTGACAGCTTTTGTACAGCTTGAAAATAATTTGCTTTCAATCCTCCGACCGACACACCCACCATTTTTGATATTTCATCATAAGAAAGTTCTTCAAAGTACCTCAAAGCAAAAGTCTCACGCTGCTTCTCAGGCAATTCTGCAAGAATTTTTACAAAATTTCGTTCAAATTCTTCATTTTCTATCTTTGTCTCTGCACTTGCTTCGTCCATTGGCACTTCAAGATAAGATTCATCGGATTCTGAAGAAAATAAGGAATAGAACTTCTTCTTACGCATCTGTGTGATACATAAATTCCGTGTGATCCTGTACAACCACGTCTTTAAGCTGCTCTCACCGCGGAATTTCTGAATACTTTCAATAGCTTTGATAAATGATTCCTGCGAAATATCATCTGCATCGTCATAAGAATTTGTAAAACGCAATGCAGTAGCGAAAACAAATTTCCGATATTTACGTACAAGCAAACTGGAAGCACGGTCAGCCCCATTTTCAACGAATGCTTTGATTATTTCGCTATCTTCTACCAATGAGGCAGCAATCATATCTCAATATTTTCAAGTGACAAAAAACACATTCCGTCAAACTACTCGTAATTTAGACAAAAAAAATGAAAAATGGTTTAATCTTAGATAAATGATTCCAAAATTCCCATCAATAAGACGTAAAGCAAGCCAATCGTGAGACATGGGTGGATATTCATACGTTCAATCAGAGAAGCTTCTTCCATACAAAGTAAACAAATCATTGAAAATCTGTTTCGTATCTGTAATTGATACGAATGCAGAAATCAACAAAAGTGGTCTGGATGTGGATTAACGCATGCGTGAGAATTACAGTGCTGGCAAATATTATGCATCTAAGACACCTCAATATTGAAATTTTCATTTCTTCTACTTTGAAAACAAAGCGATTATCATAGCCTCAGAAAAATATCTACTGCTAATTTCCACATTTCCCCAGTCTTAATCTTTATAACTTTATAACTTTCAACTATTATCCTATTCCCATTCTTTATCAAAAATGCAGTATTTTTGAGGATCATAAAGATTAGGCCCGTTTTCTAAAACCGCACAGATTGAAAGAAATTCACTGGAAGGCAAATCTCTAAAATCAAAGCACTGTCCGTCCTTTGTACGTATCCGGATATCACCTTTTTGAGATTTCAAATAATAGACTTTTCTATGGCTGGTAATTTCAATTAACATAAATTTTAATTGGATTAATGATAAAAAAACTAAATTAATAAAAAATTCAATAAATGGTTTTAGATTACGCTAAATTTCCTATTGTTTCGTTAATAAAATAATTAATTATTTGAGAAAAAGCCGAAGATGATTAACATTAATTCGGTTAAATAGAAATTATCTTTTTTCTCGAAATCTCAAAAATCAATTATTAAATAAAAAAATTTGATAAAAATGAAAATCTATCTTCTTTTAACCTTTCTTTTGATAATTCCATTAACATTATTATCGAAAGGTACGGTAGCCGGAACATTGACTGAAGCGAAATCCGGTGAAATTTGTATTGGCATTTCTGTGGTGCTTTATACAGATTCCAATACAGTAAATCTCAAACCGGTTCGTGGTGCTTATTCAAATAAATTCGGTTTTTTTTCAATTCCAAATGTTAGCCCTGGGACTTATTGGGTATCTGCTCATGGTTTAGGATATCAGGATTTAATTTCTCCGATATTTCTCAATGGTGATAATGACACTGTTTTAAATTTACAACTTAAACAAAGAGATATTCAAACTCAGGAACTAACTGTAGAAGCCGATCGAGAGACTAATCCCGCAAAAACAATCAGCACCACCAAAATATCACCAATTTTTGTTGCAAAAATGCCCTCATTCCTTGGTGAAAACGATATTTTCCGTGTGCTACAGCTACTGCCCGGAGTTACCCAAGTAAGTGAACTCTCATCCGGTTTATATATTCGTGGCGGAACTCCAGACCAGAATCTGACATATTTAGATGGAGTCCGAGTTTACAACCCCTACCATTTCGGCGGTTTGTTCAGTGCCTTCAATACAGATGCGATCAAAGATATATCGCTCATTAAAGGGGCTTATCCTGCAGAATACGGAGGTGGAATCGGCGGAATTATTGATTTGACAATGAAGGAAGGGTCATCTGAAAAATTCAAAGGTTCAGCCAGTGTCAGCCTTATTTTTTCACGTTTAACCGTTGAGGGACCTATCACAAATGACTGGACATTTATGATCTCCGGTCGCCGTAGTTACATCGATATTCTGTTATTCCCTTTATTTGAATCCTTGAACAGCTCTGAGCCAAGCTCTATTACCCCTAAATTTTATTTTTACGACTTAAATGTCAAAACAAATTACAAAATCAGTCCGATCGACAGAATTTTTTTAAGTGGCTATTTCGGTCGAGATGCTGTGGGTTTTAATATCGATGAGAATCGCAGTACAGGCGGTTTTTTGTGGGATTGGGGCAACTCTACTGTCAATGCAAGATGGATGCATATTATATCACCTAAGTTATTCACTAATTTTTGTGCAATTTATACTAATTATCTTTCGGAAATTGAAATCACCGAAAAGTATGACACCAATTCAATAGCTTTCAATACACTTTCAAAAATTGAGGATTTTGTGCTTAAAGGTGAACTACAAGCATTCCCCAGCGAGAAGCATATCCTAAAATTCGGTTCAGAATTCACATATCACAATTTTGTAGCAAATGCAAATACTCAGTCCAATCTCAACATTGACCTGAATAGTGATCTTTTCCCTAAGACGAGAATGAATGCTATTGATTTGAATTTTTATGCACAGGATGAATGGAAGCCAATACCTGCAATTTCTACCAACCTTGGCATCCATGGCTTCTATTTTTATCAGACTAATTATTTCAGTCTGGAACCACGGCTCTCATTTGCATACAATTTATATGAACATACAATATTAAAATCATCTTTAGCAAAATCCAGTCAATCATTGCATCTGATCGAGCGAAATGGTGTTTCATTACCTACCGATTTATGGTTTCCGTCAACAAATCTCATATTGCCATCAAATTCGTGGCAAGCAGTCTTAGGGCTTGAGCAATCCTTCCTCAACGGTGAATACTCAATTACTGCCGAATCCTATTACCGAACTATGGAGAATCTTTATGAATTTAGAGATACTGCTCAATTTAATTTCGGATTCCCGCTTGAATCCCAGTTGACAAGAGGCACCGGCAAGGCTTATGGACTTGAAATAATGGCACAAAAAAAAGTCGGTAAGCTCAGTGGCTGGATTAGTTATACACTATCCCGGACAATGGCGCAAACTCCTGAGTTAAATCAAGGACGCTGGTACTATCTCCGCAATGACAGTCGCAATGATATACGTATAGCCCTCACTTATGAAATAAATAGTATGTTTGAAGCCAGTTGTTCATGGATTTATAATACAGGTCAAGCCTACACTGTGCCAACTTCGGCTTACTTTTATGACCCAATTGGATATCCCCACAGAGGATCAGGCTACGGTGGCAGCACAAGCTATGATTATTCAGAAAGGAACGGTTACAGACTGCCTCCTTTTCATAAACTCGACCTGAATATTGCTTATAAAAATCACGATAAGTATTATCCTTATGAAGTTTTTCTTAACATTTATAATGCTTATAACAGACACAATCCATATATGTGGTATGTTGCCAATGATGGCAACGGCTCTTATATCAAGCAGATTTATCTTTTGCCGCTGATTCCGTCAGTGGGATTTAGTATGAAATTTTAAATATTAACTTATTTTTATTCATTATTATTTTTTGGTGAATTATGAAAAAACTGATGCCTCTTTTTTGTGTACTTTTTACTATTTTTTCTTCTGCTAAGGATATAACACGTATAGTTACTATCGGTGATCATTATAAAATTTCAATAACTCGCGGTGGCAATCCAATAGGTGCAATTGAAATTGAGCTTTATCCCGATGTCGCTCCAAAACACTGTCATAATTTCGACAGTCTTGTAGCTATTCAATTTTATGACGGAACTGCCTTCCACCGTGTAATACCGAATTTTATGATTCAGGGTGGAGATCCGAATTCGGTAAACGGCCCTAAAAGTACATGGGGTTATGGAGATCCTTCGCAAACAAAAGTTCCGGCTGAATTTAATAATATGAAGCACGTCAGAGGAATCATGTCGGCTGCCAGAGCTCAGGATATTAATAGCGCCACATCACAGTTTTTTATTTGTGTTGTTGCTTATCCCAGTCTTGATGGCAAATATTCGATATATGGACATGTTGTATCGGGAATGAATGTGGTTGATTCAATTGTAAATTCACCAAGAGATGCAAAGGATAATCCTATCGAAAAAGTGGAAATGACGATTGTTAAAATCCCAACTTCTGCCGTAAAAGATAATTTAATTTCAATTGAAACCGATATAAGAATTGCCCCTAATCCATCAAAAGATATGATTAGCTTAATTTCAAAACATGATCTGCAAATTAATCAATGGGTGATTTCAGACATAGATGGAAGTTTAATTAAACAAGATAATCATATTACAAATTTAAAAGATCTAAACATTCCGATTTCCGATATTTCCACTGGAATTTATTTTCTAAAATTAATATCTAATGAAGATAATTCCGTAAGAGTTTTGAAATTTGTTGTAAATGAATAGTTAATGGTTAATGATGTTTGAGGCTGTCTTTTATGTTGAATTCCAAGCTTTTTTTCACCTGAGACAGTTTTTTTTTAGCTTTTAAAAATTCAGGGTTCGGAATTTTTAAAAGCTCCATTTTTTTAGCTTCTCAACTGATCTTTTTAAGCCAATCTT
>JAPLFL010000071.1 GCA_026390695.1 Candidatus Kapaibacterium sp.
TTATTTCTTCAACTTTATAAACAAATTTGCATAATTTGCACATTTTATAATGAAAAAATGCAATCTTTTGCATACTTTTGCATAGTACATTATGCAACGAGATGCTGCTCCAGCAGCGCTTCCAAAAGCCTTATGCATACTTTTGCATAGTTTTTTGCCCTTTTCGTGTCTGAACTGAGATTTATGGGATTAAGGGATTAAAGAATTTTGGAATTTTCCATTTTTTTTTAATCTATCAATTGTCAGGATTCTGGATTGTGAAGTTGTACTCGAAGGGGATTCCCGCATGCGCGGGAATGACACGGAGGATGAAACTGTCATTCCTGCGAATGCAGGAATCCCCTAATGAAAGAAACACAAATTTTCGATTTCATTCTTACCATGATAAACTTTCAAAGAACTTCCACAAAATTAACTCCTCAAATCTTCGCTGTCAACTACACAGTTCAAAAACGACTCACGAAATAGTTTCGGTAAAAGTTTCGTGGCAGCAAATTCGGCTTGCATAGATTATTAATAATAGCTAATTTACAATTTGGGTAATATCGAAGTTTTGCTATGAGAGATTTAATCTCGAAGTTCAATTAGGTTTGTTAAATTAATTTTAAATATTCAAACGGAAAGTCATAATAAAGAGGTTTTATGTTTAAGAATTTATTACTCGTTTTAGCACTTCTTTTTGTGCTTATCTCTGCTTCTCTTGCGGTGGAACAAGGAGCATTGATTTTTATCAAAATATGATTGCCTTCGCAGGAGGTGGAGGAACAAGTGTTTATGATTTACAGACTGATTCTCTGCTCTTTAAAGATTCCGGTTATTTATTTGTAAAGTTTACAAGTGATGGGAATTTTTTAATAACAAATAACGGGAGTACATTCAATTATGCTGGGATTTCAATTTATGATACAAAATCATGGTTAAAAATTAATTCTATAAATCTGAGTTTAGATGCTCTTGATATTTCTTATGATTCTAAATTTATGGCATTGGGTGTATCAAGTTGGAACAGATTAAAATTGGATTCATCTGGTATAATCAGTATTTTCAGTTTTCCAAATATAACATGGTTAAAAACATTATTAGTGAAAAAATCCTTACACGTTTACCATGTTAGTTTTTCTTCGGATGGCCAATACCTCGCAGCAGCAACAAGTGACGGTGTCAAAATCTGGAATACTTCTGATTGGTCGCTGTTTACAGATATAACTATTGGCTCTGATTCAAGAGCTGTAACTTTTTCGGCAGATAATAAATATGTTGTTGCTGGATTTACTATCGGGGGGAAAGATTGGGCAAGACTTTATTTATATAATTTAGCAATAAATAAAATAATAAATTCATACTTATTAGGTTATTTACGAGATGGGCAAGAAGGTGGCGATGTTCCGACTTGTGTATCTATAAGCAATGATTCTAAATATATTGCTGTCGGAAGTATGGGAGCTATATTTATGCTCAACGCCAAATGGAACCCAACTTCAGTATCGGATAATTCTGAACAGAAAAATAATAAAATTATTTCTCCCAATCCCGCTACCGGCGAAATATCTCTGAATTTTGAAATAGAAAATACTACATCAACTATAATCAATTTGACAGATATAAATGGTGACAAGATTAGAAATTTATTTAATGATTGTCTTCCTGTCGGTCAAAATTCTTTAAAGTTCGATATTTCAGATTTATCTTGCGGAACATATTTCATTCAAATAAAAAATGGAGAATATGAATATTCAGATAAATTTGTTGTAGTTAAATAAGTTCTTTGATTATTTTAAGAAAATCCCCCCTGCCCCCCTTTTTCGGGTGGGGGGTACAATAGAATTCCCCCCTTTTTCGGGTGGGGGGTACAATAGAATTCCCCTCTTTGCAAAAGAGGGGTTAGGGGAGATTTTTGCACTCGAGGCTGTCTCAAGTAAAAGAATTTGAATTTATCATTTCTTTTCCTCAATTCTGCATTGTACATTATACATTAAAAAAAGTTCTTTGATTATTTTAAGAAAATCCCCCCTGCCCCCCTTTTTCGGGTGGGGGGTACAATAGAATTCCCCACTTTTTCGGGTGGGGGGTACAATAGAATTCCCCTCTTTGCAAAAGAGGGGTTAGGGGAGATTTTTGCACTCGAGGCTGTCTCAAGTAAAAGAATTTGAATTTATCATTTCTTTTCCTCAATTTTGCATTGTACATTCTACATTATACATTAAAAAAAGTTCTTTGATAAATTTTGATGATTTTTACGGATTTACGCTTTCGTACGCATTCATTTTACTTTCGTAAAGTTTTAAAATAGTTGCGTAAAGCGTTAAAACACTTTCGTATAAGATTAAAGTGGTTTCGTATGCCATTAAATCAGTTCCGTAAAGGCTTAAAGTGGTTTCGTATGTTGTTAAAGAGCTTTCGTAACGTTACGCGAGTGCTTTAAACCATTACGCGAGTGCTTTAAACCATTACGCGAATGCTTTAATCTCTTACAAAAGCATTTTAAACATTTACAAGAACATTTTAATAGATGGCAGAACTCAAATAATAATTTACAAGAGTTCTTTAAACCATTACCAGAGTTCAATAATCGTTTACAAGAGTTCTTTAAACCATTACCAGAGTTCAATAATAATTTATAGGAGTTCTTTAAACCATTACGAGAGTTTAATAATCGTTTACAAGAGTTCTTTAAATCATTACGAGAGTTTAATAATAATTTACAGGAGTTCTTTAAACCATTACGAGAGTTTAATAATAAAGTATTTTTCAGATTTTTACCTCGTTACCAAGCTCCCGCATGGTAATGGATAAAAAATCTGTTCCCAGGCGGGAGCTTGGTAACAAGAATGAAAAGCCTCATATTTAACAAAAATGTCATTCCTGCGTATGCAGGAATCTTATTCCAGTGCCAATCAGTGGATTCCTGCATTCGCAAAAATGACAGCTACTCAGCTTATGCCCACTTTACACTATTTAGAAACTTTATGAACTCAATTGTCGATCTGGTTATTCAGCAAAAAGTTCTTATAGAGTTTTTCATATTCTGCAACTCCGCGCTCTGCTTGAATACCTGCTTTATAGCTCTCTAATGCGTTTAAAATCAATTTTCTTTCCTCATAGAACCTTCCGACAATTAAATTACCAAGCGCCGAATTTGAGTCCTTTCCAAGCTCTGTTTGAAGTTTTTTCAATTCCTTGTCAATCAGGATTGCTTCTTCCTTTGAAACAAGTTTAAAAGAAGATGTTTTGGGATGAATATTATTAACATCACTTGCTTCAATTGTCAGACTATATATTTGATTCGTTTTTAATTTCAATTCTTCGGTATTAATATTAAAGCTTGGCTCTTCGGAAATAAATTCTCTGTTCAACTGCCCTTTTTTATCTTTCAAAGTAATCTTATACTTCTTGTTGTTAGCTATTGGCAGCCATTTTACGTCGATAGGAGCATTGCTTATATTTGTTTGAACCGGAAAGTTTGATTTGATTTCCGAAAGTTGTGTTATTGTATCGTCTAACTTACGTTCCACTGCACCTGAAGCACCTGTTTTAACATTTTTCTTAGTCAGATCATCAATATTTGAAATTTCTTTTATGATATATTCTGAAAATCTAAGATATTGTTTACTTCTTTTTTCAGTCATTTCATTACTTAATTCTGCACAATTATATTCACCAGGATTTTTAAGTTCCTTAGTTCCCCCCATTGAATATGACAAACCAACATATCCGTTAGTGCTGACTCTGATTTTATCCTTTGCAAATAAGTCCATACCGGCATTTGCCTGCGTCCAATTGCTGCTTCCGAACTTCTGCATGGCAACCTCGCCGCGAACAGCGAGAATCTTGAAAGTTAGTTTCTCAGCATAAGAATATGCAGTAAAAATGAAACTAATAAGCAGAAATACGGTTATAATTTTTTTCATAATTTTTCTCCTTTGTTGATTTTTTTTAATCCGTGAAAAATGATTGGTTTTATTGAAAAAGTATATGCCTCAAAAATCATAAGAGACAGTGCGCATGCAAAGATTGCGCCGGTAACTTTCAATTCGAATAAATAAATAAGGAAGCAATAATACATAATAAACAGAAGTAAAATGGATTCGAGGACGAATATGAAAATGCTTGATAGCTCGTACCAATCGCGGAATTTATCGCATATAAAACCAAACAAAACCATATTGCAATAGCATACCAAAATTGGAAGAAGATAAAAGAGCCAACGCGGCATTTGATTGAAGTAATTACCTTCGATAATCATAGAAATAATATTTGCATGAACCTGCAAACCATACATATCAGGCCAGGAAACGCCGGAATTCTTTTGAAGTGGTGTGAAATATAAATCTTTTAACGCATATTCGTCACTCGGTGCTTCTGCATCAACTTTTTTGCTAATTCCTAATAAAACTAATTTATTTGAAAAGATATTTTTATCAAAATCACCGGCTATTATATTCTTGTAGTTTTCGGTCAGAAATTTATCAGTGCCCTTCCAATTAATTGTTTCGCGGCTCAACTTACGACTAAGTAGTTTTTTGGCGGCTTCAGGATTAAGTAGCATAGCAAGTTTAACAGAAAAAGCGGTATCAATATTATCTTTGGAATGTACGATAGGAAGGCAAGTGCGAAGGGTAATAAATTGTTTATTTTCATCAAAGTAGAAATTCCCATGTCCTGTACTTGTAGCTCCCACAATATCACTGTCACTGACAATATATCCATTAAAATAATTATGTTCTCTATTGAAATTTGTCAAAATCTTATTGATAATGATATTTTTATTATGATTAATAATCTGCGTAAGTTCAATATCTCCGATTGGATCAGAAAAGTCTTTATTAATAATTTTTTCAATACCGATACCCTTGGGAGCACATTGTTCAATAATGGCTATCAAAGCAGCAAGGTCACGATTACTAATATTTTCGGAATTGATTAATGTGATATTAGTATCGGCAGAAATTGTGGACCGTTCTATGATTGAAGAGAAGGCGTTGTCAGTTATTTCAACATCATCAAGAGTAAGTCTCAGTGGTTCAAAAACTGAGATATTAAATGCTTTCTCAAACAAAAACATAATAGCAAAAACTATCACAGTTTTGATAAAATTATCAAAAGTAAATATTTTAAGATTCTTTAACATTCTTCCTCGAAATTAGCTTCCTGAACCTGCCAAATACTTTTAATGATATTGGCTTAATTGAGTCGTGATATGCTTCGTAAGAAGTAGTAATAAGGCAAAGTCCGTAAAATTGACCGACCATATTAATCTCGAACCGGAAAAAATTAAGTACTGCTAAAATTATAACCCAGTATAACACCAGTTCAACTAAAATTATAAGCAAGCTGACAGTCTCGTACAAATCAATATCATATTTTCTGATAAAAGAAAATAAAAGGACATTTAAATAAATAATAATAAAACTTAAAACATGAGACCATATTACAGAATTTCTATTATAGAACTTCCCATCAAGAATCATTGAAATGATGTTTGCATGAATGACAACTCCATACATATCAGGGAATGAGCGGCCAATATATTTAGCATTCATCGGTGTAAAGAAAATATCCTCAAGAGTTTTGGTTTTCAAATCAGGTCCAAGGAACCCCATTAATATAATTTTATCTTTGAGAAATCCGAGTGAATCTTGCTTTTTAAAAACATCGTCCCAATCTAAAGTCAAATATTTATCTGTGTTTCTACGGAAATTGACTATCTCAGAGCGATTTTCACGACCAAGAAATCCATCAGCTTTAATAGAATCAAATTGCCGAGCTGCGGCTACAGCAAACGAAATCAGATGCTTACCTTTAATATTTACTTCTGGATAAAAAGTACGTTCAACTTCTTCCCAAGGTTTCTCAACATTTAAGGTAACAAAGCCCTGATAGCCGTATTTACCAAATATATCAATTGGGTTGGTCACATCATCAAATCGTTTATCCGGATCGTCCTCTTCTTCGCAGTCCTTACAATTTGTATCAACATTTAAACGACTGGCAAGGACAAGATTTTCAACTTTTGATATTGAATTTGCGAAGACTGAGTCTAATTCTTTGGTCTTATGCTTGAAGAACATTATATCTAAAGCAATAACTTTTGGCTTCCATTTGTTGAGGATTTCAACTTGTTTTGCCAAACCATCACGTTTCAAATATCCTATATTGACAAGAACAATGTTCGTATCGGTTTTTATTGTTTTTTTATCATTTAAACTCGAAAATACAATGTTGGTGACGTCAAAATCCTGCATTATATTCTGAATAGGATTTAAAAAGTCAACTTGAAAAAAATACGGAAAATATTTCAGAACCAGAAAAACTATAATGCATACCATTACATGATCAATGTGAAATATTTTTAGTAGTTTGTACATAAAGTATTGCTTTAATTCGTATTAAAATCAGTTTCCAGATAATACCTTGATGCTGAATCAGACAAATCAATTTTAACTTTCCACATTCCTTTAGCAAAAGATTTAAGATCAAAAAATTGTTTAAAAGAAGAATCAAGAATTAATTCGGAACGAAAATCCCGTCTGTCGTCGGAAACACAATAGAATAAAATTTTCCCTTTTGAACTTTTATTCAAATTTTTAGGAAAATTAAGTATAAGATCATGCTGGTTCTTAGAAATACTAAATTCAGCCTGTAAAAATTTAGATTTATTGATAATATCAATCTGATCCTGATATTTAAGTTCTTTATCGTAATAATTTTTTTCGACAACATCAATTTTACGAGTTGTAGCGTAAATTACCATCCCAATAGTGACAAGAGCAAAAGCAATATAAAGAATTGCAATCCTCCATCCCCAGTTTTTCAAAATATTCATTTAATAAGTCTCAATCAACAATAATTAAATATAAAGCATACAAATATATCAAATTATTTTAACTTATTAATAAAATAAAAAGCAGTTTTTATCTCTTTCAATTTCTTACCATTATCATAAACTCCAATAATTATCTGGCTATTTTGAGCAGGAAGTTTCCTTTTATCAATTTTAATCAATATTGATGCCTCACTGGTCTGGCTCGGTTCCACCATAATCTTTTCATTACCCGGAATTTCAATAGCGCCTTCAGGAGATTCAAGTTTAAGATCCAAAGTCATAATCTTATATGTCCGATTTGTGAAACTTGCAGTATAGACATTTTCAACAACGAAATTATCAAGAGCAATAGGTTGAATATTTTTAACACGATGAACTCGGGCATCCACATCGGTTCTGATTAGCATTAAAACGCTGATAAGGGTTATAAGAACAGTCAGCAAAGCAGAGTATATAATGATTCTGGGTGTAATTCTAAATTTTTGATTGAAAGCAATAGAATTAATCGAACCGTATTTTATCAGTTTTCTCGGTTTTTCTATTCTATCCATAATTTCATCACAAGCATCAATACATGCGGTACAGTTCACGCATTCAAGCTGAGCACCCTTGGAATTTCGTATATCAATTCCCGTTGGACAAACCCGGATACAAGCTCCACAGTCAATGCAATCTCCATCAGCATTAGAATCATTTTTATCTTTTCTTGGCTCACCGCGTACATAATCATAGGCCACAATAATCGAATTATTATCAAGCAGCACTGATTGCAACCTTCCATAAGGACAAATCACGATACATGCCTGTTCGCGAAATCTTGCGAATATAAAATAAAATATTCCGGAAAATAAAAGCATAGCAATAAAACCGACCAGATGAGAGCCTACAGGGTCTTTAATTATACTGAATAATTCATCTGTACCAATTATATATGACAGTAATAAATTTCCGGTTATAAATGAAATTATATAAAAAATCGAATGCTTCAGAAACTTTTTAAAAAACTTCACCGCTGTCATAGACGAATTGTTAAGTTTCCTCTGAGTAGGAGCATCTCCTTCAATTAAATATTCGATTTTTCTGAAAACGAATTCCAAAAATAGAGTTTGTGGACAAGCCCAGCCACACCATAATCTCCCATATATTGCAGTAAAAAGAACAACAATAATTATCGAAGCAATAAATGCTAAAGCAAGTATAAAAAAATCCTGAGACCAAAAGACTAATCCGAAAATAATAAATTGTCTGTGGAAAAAATCGAATAATAAAAAAGGATGACCTGATACTCTGATAAATGGAACAATAAAAAGGAATGCAAATAGTACAATAGCAACGGCAATTCTAGCTCGGTGAAATTTACCTCTGGGTTTTGATGGATAAATCCATTTTCTCTTCCCTGTTCCATCAATAAATCCGACAACATCACGAAAAGTCTCACCGGATCCGTCGTCCGGGACAGTATTGTTCTTATTTAACTCTGAATTTAACTCTGTTTTCATAATTTATTTTCCAAATTTAGAAAAACAAAATTAACTTTTATTCAATCAACAACAAAACTCGTCAATTATTAATGGTTAATGGAATCTCTTCTTTATAAACCCGTATAATCCACCCAACTGGTCTCATTTTCATAAAGTCTGATATTATATAACCTGCCTTCAGTGATCTTATCAACTAATAAATCCCAGAATATTTTAATTAAATTCTCCATTGTAGGATTAGTTCTCTGCAAAAAATCAACTTCATAATTTAGATTCTTATGATCGACCTTCTCAATAATTTCCGTGTTTACGATACGCTTCAAATTTCGCATATCAATCAAATATCCTGTTTCGGGATTTACCTCACCAGCAACGGTTACTTCCAAAAAATAATTATGTCCGTGCCCGTATTTATTATTACATTTATCATAAACTTCTATATTTTTTTCAGGTGTAAAATCCGGATTATTCAAACGATGTGCCGCTGAAAATTCAGAACGCTTAGTAACAAACATCATCTCTTATTCTTCCAATTAATGAAAAAACATGATGACGCAATTTTTAGATTAATATTTCTTAGTTTTAAAGATTTAGTTAATTGTATTTATGATAAAAATGTCCCTAAAAACAAAGTATTTTAAACCAATTCAATCAGCTCTGATAATTCAGAGAGCTTGCACTGTAGCTTTTTCTCAGGTTTCACAATCATCAGGAATATTAAATTTAAGACATTTATTTAATATATTTTCAACTATATTTATTCTATTTTTTATTTTATCCTGTTCAACAAGTAAGCAAATCAGCCGGAATGCAAATATAGATGAAAATTTAGGACCAGTGCAGCTTAAATGGCATAACGATATGGAGTATCTGGAACTGAATTGTAATTTCAATATTAAAGCCGGTGATAATGATGCCTCGGCAAGTGGAAAATTCATCTTGTGCCGGCGAGATTCGCTCTCACTAAGCATTTCGGGACCATTTGGAATTTCTATCGGGAAATTATTTAGCAGAAAAGATTATTTTTTATTTTACAATACATATCAGAATGAAATCTATGAAGGAACTCCAACAGTAGAGAATTTATCACATGCAGTTCGAATTCCACTTAGTTATTCAGACCTTGTTGCATTGATTAGGGCTGAAACTCCTGAGTCAGCATTAATTTTCAAAGAATCAGCCAGAGATAAGGATCTTGGCACAATTGATTTCAAAGCAAAAAATGCAAGTAATGAAGATGTCTTTGTAAAACTTAACAATAAAAATTCCTCGATTCTTGAATATAGCCGCCGCAACAGCGAAGGAGAACTGATTCATGTCACTTATACCACATATTTTAAAATTTCAGGATTTTATCGACCCAAAAAGATTAATATTCGCTTTCCCCAATCCGAAGTTGAAATAGAAATTATCGAAAATGAAACAAAAATCAATAAAAAGCCGGAAAAACCGTTATCATTCAATAAACCGGACGATGTTCCGGTAAAAAGATTAGAATAAGTGATAGAATTTGTGTTAATGAGAAAAAATCTTTGTTTCATAAATATTTATAAACATAAATTCAGTATTAATGAATTTAATATGAAGTCAAGTAGTGGCTTTAGTAGCTGTATCAGAGCTTCATTTATTATCATTTTTCTTTTTTTTAACTATTTGTTTCCTTTCTCATCTTACGGACAGGACAGTTTAAAATCCGACAAATCCACTCTCAGGCTAACTACTGACACATCTTCGGCTATAAAATTATCAATTGATGATCTTAAAAAGCAAGATTCTGTAAAATTAATTTCATCTTCAACAATTACAAAAAAAAGTAAGAATGAAATGGATAGCACCGTAACTTTTTCTGCAAAAGATACAATCAGACTACGTGTAAAGAATAGGATCATGCACTTGAGCGGTTCATCGGTGTTAAAATATAAAGATGAAAAATTAAGTGCTGAATATATTGATATTGATTTCTCAGCTTCTGCTCTGTATTCTTACGGAAAAATCGATTCAAATAAAAAGCTGTCCGGCTTTCCACATTTTCTCGAAAAAGGTGAAGAATACGTTGGAGACAAGATTTCCTTCAATTTTAAAACAAAAAAAGGTGTAATCGGGCTTGGCGAAACAAAGATCTCAAACGGATTTTTCTTTGGTGAAAAAATAAAACGCGTTTCTGAAGCTGAATTTTTCATTAATAAAGGCTACTATACTACTTGTGACGCTCCTCACCCACACTTCTATTTTGGTTCACCGAAAATGAAGATAATTGCTAATAATCAAATTTTCTTGGATCCTATTATATTCTATGTTCAGGATATGCCAATTTTTATGCTGCCAATCGGATTGTTTTTCCCGAGTAAATCAGGCCGCCAATCTGGCATTACTATCCCATCTTATTTCTTTTCTGCTGATCGTGGTGTTAAAATTGAGAACTTTTCAATTTATTTAGCCTTGAGTGATAATTATGATACCCAGTTTGGATTTGACTTTTTTTCAAAAGGTGGATATATCGTTAAAAATACGACCAGATGGAAGTTTACCGACGAAAACTTTGGCGGTAGTACACATCTTGAAATAGGACGGACCAAAAATCATCCTGACGATCAATTATCAACAAATTATAAGATTGATTTAGACCAGCGCCATGAACTGAACCCATTCCTTTCATATAACGCAAATATTCATTTTACTTCTGATAATTTTTATCAAAATACTTCATATAATCCAACCGAACGTATGATTCAGCAAGCCACTTCCAATGCTTCTGTTGTGTATCAGACAGAATTCGGAGTTGGTTTGTCGGGTTCCTATCAGATGAACCAAAATATAACAACTGGTGCAAATTCGCAGTCATTGCCAATATCAGTGACTGTACCGATTTGGCAGCCATTAAAAAATCTGAATACATTGGATTGGGTAAAAGATTTCACAGTCTCAGCTAATAGTTCATATATCTGGAGCCAGACCAAATCGGTCGATGCAAATTCCTCTTCTTCATTTTCCAAAAATATGTCCCAGCATATTTCTATTAATCCGGGTTTTTCTATTTCACCGAGATTTTCATATTTTAATATCAGTCCTTACTTTTCAACCAATTCTAATTTTTATTTTAGGCAAATGACTCAAACATACAGCAGTACTGATTCTACATTGAGGACATCATACAGTAACGGAATTTTCCCTGAATATAACTGGAGTACCGGCGTTAATTTTTCAACTACTTTATATGGTATGTTAAAGCCGGGTTTTTGGGGTTTAAGAGCCTTCCGACACACTTTCAGACCATCTTTCGGTTTTTCATATTCACCGGATTTATCATCTAACCCAGGTTTTTATGGCAGATACTTTAATACAAGAGATTCTTCATGGGTAACTTACAGCAGGTATTCGACTGATGGCGGTGGAATTGCCTCAAGAATGCTTTCAAAAAGTTTGGTTTACTCGGCAGATAATAATTTTGAATTGAAAGTCAAGGACAACGATACCCTTGATAAAAACATTACTCTTTTGCAATGGCATTTTAACGGTTCAGTAAACATGGCAGCCGATTCATTGAAATGGTCAGATGTTGGAATGTCATTCAATATTCCAACTACAAGCTGGCTTAACATGGGATCCAGTGCAAACTTTACACCATATCAGCAAGTTATGAAACACAGAGCCTATGATAGTGCTTATGTTCCAATAAACCGATTCCTGATTGAAGATAATAACGGGCTCCTGCGCTTAACAAATTTCAATTTGCATATTAGCACTTCATATTCTTCTTCGAATGGAGGTTCGGTGGTTACTACACAACATGGGGAAAATGATACAAGCAAACAACAGGAATTAGGTGAACGATTTCGTGAGCGTGTCAATTATGTTCATCACGATGATGATATATATGGGGACTGCAGCCCGGGCTACACTCCATTTTCTTTCCCTTGGTCAGTATCATTCGATTTGAGTTATAGTTATTCAGAATATATCATACACAGTATAACTCGCACTGTTAGCCTCTCATCGCATTTTTCAATGAAATTGACTCCCACATGGAATTTTTCTACAAGTGCTAATTATGACTTTGTAACTAAACAATTTATCTCACCAATGATAAGTATCAGCAAAGATATGCACTGTTGGGAACTTGGCTTTTCGTGGTTTCCGATAGGTTTAAATCAGGGTTTTTATCTCAAATTCTCAGCCAGAGCGCCTCAATTAAAGGATCTGAAACTTGAAAAGCGTAGCAGTGTCATATATTAGTTTGTAAAGTTGAATTTTGTTAATAAGCTACAATAGCCATGGAACAGTAATTTGTACATTCGCAAGTATTACATGATATTCATATAAGTTAAATTAAACCAGATTTTTCATAAGACATTAAAAAATAACAAGAAAAACTCTCTCCAAATCATTTGTAATTCTTAATTCTTAATTATATATAAATTGCAATATCTCCGCTGCTGGTATAGCTCCTTCACGAACAATCTTAACGGGATTTTCAGTTAAATCAATGACAGTTGACTCTTTAGCATACTTTGTAATCCCTGTATCAAGAATAATCGGAATCAGTGACTTCATTGATTTATAAACTTCAATAGCAGTGACAGCGAATTTCCCGCCAGACAAATTAGCCGAGGTAGCGGCTAAAGGTCTGCCGAATTTATTTATCAAATCGATGGTTATTTTACTATCGGGAAATCTGATTGCGATTGTATTGCCACCTGCTGTAGCTGCAAGCGGGATATTATATTTTTTAAAAGTAATTATAGATAATGGACCGGGTAGATATTTTTCAGCTAATTTAAAAAACAGCGGTGGTGGTGATTCAAGAATAGATTCTGCCATTTCAATAGAGCTTACATGCGCTGCCAATGGTTTTGAGAAGGGTCTGTTTTTAATTGAAAAAATCTTTTGGATTGCTTCGGTATTGTATATATCAACTCCTACACCATAAACTGTTTCTGTCGGAAAAGCAACAATATTTCCGGTTCTGAGCATATCAATAGCTTTTATGAGACACTCAGCAGGTTTTTTCTCGGCATTTATTATTTCTGTGACCATAAGGGGTATTAAAAAAGTATTAATTTAATCATTTTTTCTTATTTTTGAGCTTATAAGTTAAGGAAAAATTTTTTTTATGGGCTTTTCGATCAAATCAATAGTTGATTTCAGGAATCTTCAGGGTTTCAAGGGGTATTTTATCATCACAATTTGCTTTGTCCTTGGTTTGGCATTAAGTATTTTGTTGTTTGATAATTATCTTATGAGATATATAATTGGTTCGAGAGATATTGTAAAAATACCCGATTTAATAGGTATGAGTGCTAATGATGCCGAATTAAAAGTTCAATTGCTTGGCTTGGAATATGTTAAAAGTTCAGAGCAATTTAATTTAAAATTTAATCCCGGAACAGTTGTAAACCAAATACCAAGAGCCGGAATAGAAGTAAAAACCGGTAGAAAAATTTTTTGTACTTTGAGCAAAGGTCGTGAACTGATAAAAATGCCTTTTTTAATCGGCAGAACAATCAGGACTTCAGTTACAATGCTCCAACAAAGCGGACTCTGCGTAGGTGAATTAATCTACTCATTCAGTGACAGTATCGGAAAAGACACGGTGATAGGTCAAATTAAGCAGGGTGGTTCAATGGTTCCTTACGGCGATACAATTAGTATCATAGTAAGTAAGGGAGCTTTGAAGCAGCTTCAGACGCCAAATTTAATCGGGTACCCCTTTCCCGAAGCCCTAAAAATATTAACAGAAAATGGATTCAAGTTAGGATCAACTGATTATATTAAGGACGGTACATATCTGAAAAATACCGTTATTAAACAAGACCCTGCTTCTGGAGAAAGTGTACCGGACAATAGTATAATTAATCTTACTATAACAAAATAATTTTAAATAAATTTAATAGAATAGGAGTAGCACATGAATTTGAGATATTTTAAAATTCTGATATTAATTGTGTTTCTATTTTTGTTTAACATGCAGTCATATTCTCAAGCTGTTAAAAAAATACAGGCAGGTGACGGAGTAAACACATTGTGCGATGAGACCAATCCTCATATTTCTTATGATGGGAAGACTCTTTATTTTATAAGAACAAACGATCCGAATAATACTTTTGCAAAACAAATTCCAAATTCGCAAGATATATGGTATTCCACTCTCGATTCAAAAGGGAAGTGGTCAAAAGCAAAAAGGATGGACAAACCATTTAATCAGAGAAAATATAATTCTCTTATTCATGTATCCAAAGATGGGACTAAAATGCTAATACGTGGTGCTTATGAAAAAGGGAAATATATTGGTACCGGATTCTCAACTACTGAAAAAAAAGATGGGAAGTGGACTGATCCTGAGCAATTGGAAATACCAGGTTTTAAGGTTTTAGATAAAGGTGCTTCAAATGGAGCATTTATGAGTTTCGATGAAAAAGTTCTTCTTATTTGCCTGAGTGAATCTGAGCAAAGTAAGAATTATAACATCTTTATTAGCTTTCTTGATTCAAATAAAAATTGGACAAAGTTAGTACCCTTGCCTGAAACCATTAATTCAGCCTCTGATGAGTTCACTCCTTGCCTATCCAAAGATAATATGACAATGTATTTCTCCAGCAATCGTGAAGGTGGCTATGGATTGACTGACATATACGAATCAGTCCGTTTAGATAATACTTGGCAAAATTGGTCAACTCCTCAGAATTTAGGAACCGAAATCAACACAGATGGCTGGGACGGCTATCTCACACTTGATAATGATGAAATGTATGCTTATATGGTTTTAAATAATAAATTTTCAGCTGGAGATATTATAAAATTTGTTTTACCTGAAAATTTTCGACCGAAACAATTCTTTTCGAGTAAGGGAAAAGTTTTAAATTCCAAAACAAAAACTCCTATTGACGCTGAAATTCACATCGACATTCTGCCTGAAGGCAATTCTTATGCAACTATCAGACCTGATGCGGCGGGTAATTACCAGGTATCTTTTCCAATCGGTCAAAACTACGCTATCTATGCTACTGCCGATAAATTTCTGTCAATCTCCGAGAATATAAATCTTTTCGTAAAACCTGATTCAAATGAGGTTTTAAAGAATTTGGAACTTGCCCCTCTCGAAATCGGATCAACCATAACTTTGAAGAACCTATTTTTCGATTTCGCAAAATCTTCTATCAGACCTGAATCATTTCCCGAATTAGATAGATTAGTCAATATTTTGAAAGATAATCCCGGAGTTAATATTGAAGTTTCCGGCCATACTGATAATGTTGGTTCAGAGCAAAGAAATTTAATAATTTCTAAAGACAGAGCCAATGCAGTTAAAACATATCTTATAACAAAAGGAATTGGAGAAGCTCGACTGACAGCCGCAGGATATGGAAAGGAAAAGTCAATTGCCACTAATGATAGCGAAGAAGGTAAACAAATGAACAGAAGAGTTGAAATTACAATAACAAAATAAGTTAATTATTAATATTTAGCCATTTATTATAAATAATTAATATTTTTCTTGCTTGTGAGCTAAATATTTTGTAATTTGCATTGATATATTTTATTGATGACAATAATTTTTTATAATAGTCGTCCTTCTTTCAGAGAGCAAGTATATCAAAACTTTGGAAAAATTTTTTTTAATTATATAAGGAGAATCACAATGAAAAAAATAATACTATTTCTTTCGTTAATTCTTTTGGTATCTTCCGTTAATCTATTGGCTGCAAATGCTGATTTCAAAGTATTAGCCGTTAAGGGAGACTTATTTCTCCAAAAAAGAGATGGAAAAGGTTGGGATAAAATCAAAGCCGGATCTGATCTTTTCGAAAAAGATAAAATAAAAATAGGCAAAGGAGCATATCTCGGTTTGTCTTTTTCTAAAGGTGGTACAAAAGAATTAAAAAATGAGGGCGAGTATAACATTTCAGATTTAGTTCATGAAATGGCAAGTAGAAAAGGTAATCTTACCAAACGATTTACCGATTATGTAACCACAGAAATTACAAATATTGATGATCTAACTAAAAAAGGTAGTAAAACCGGTGCTACAGGTGCTGTAGAACGTGGTTTAGGTGATTCCACCACCCTTCTTTCCGTTATTAAATCGGATTTTCCGAATAAAACTTCTTTAATAGATCCCGCTGTGAAAATATCTTGGGATCCAGTTCCTAATGTTGCAAATTATCAAGTAACAATAACTGATAAAAAAGGAGCCGATGTTTTAAAAATGACTATGGCTGAACCGCAGATTGCTTTTAATGTCGAAGATATGAAACTTCAGAATAATCAATATTATACAATTACAATCAAACCTGCAACAGGAACTACTGTAAGCCCAAAAATAGGTTCGTTTAGCTTACTTCCAAAAGACAAAACACTGCTTATCGGAAAACAACTGAAAAATTTGAAGAGTGAATTAGGCCAAGATGAAAGTTCTGCTTTGGGGAATATAATTATTGGTAAATTCTACGAAGAAAATAATTTAAATATTGAAGCTTATTCTTCATATAAAAAAGCTGTAGAAATTGTCCCGGAAGTTCCAGAATACAAATCAATTTACGATACTTTCACCCAAAAAGTTGAGATTGCAAAATAAATTGAACTGAAAAATTTAAGCGGAATATTTATTAACAAGTATTCCGCTTTTTTTTTATAAATATTTATCGATCATTTTCGTTTTTAAATTTTAAACAATAATAAAAGGAAAAAATGGAATCCTTAAAGGATTTTGTATTAAATAATAAATATTTAATAGCGGGTCATCGCGGATCTTCCGGTACTGCACCCGAAAATACTCTTTCATCTTTTTCCGAAGCAATAGCTGCTGGTGCTAACATGGTGGAGGTCGATGTTCAGATCACACGGGATAATCAAATTGTGGCTTTCCATGACGCTCGCTTGGAAAGAACTTCAAACGGTTTAGGATTCCTTGTAGAGCAGGATATTGACTCATTGCGTAGTTTGGATGCAGGATCTTGGTTTAATGCCAAATATAATGGTGAGCAGATACCTACTCTTGATGAAGTAATTGAATTGACAAGAGGCAAGGTTTATCTTAATATCGAAGCTAAAAGTCGTAAATTCGCAAAAATAGATGAGAAAGTATATTCGATTCTAAAAAGAATTGAGTACTATGATTTAGTTGATTATGTTCTTTTTTCCTCTTTCGATTATGTTCTATTAAAAGTTATCAAAGAATATAATCCAAATATTCCCACAGCAGCTATACGTATTCCGGGAGATACAACTCCTGCTTCGGTATTAAAAAAAGAGGTTTTTTGCGATGCTTTTGTGTGTGCAGTCGAAGAATTATCCGATGATATTTCTCAGGATTGTAAAAAAAATAAAATCATCATCGGTGTTTATTCCGTTGATGACGACAAGCAACTTGATATTGCTCTCAGGTATGACGTAAAAGCTATTGTAACAAATTTTCCGGACAAGATCAATAAATTAATGATTGCCAGAGGTTTAATTAAATAGCTATCTGTCCCCTATTGCAAGTTGCATCCAACTTAAATAACCCGAAGATGATTCTGAAAGCGGCAAAGATATAATTTCAGGAACTTCGTCAGTATGCAATTCAGTAACTCTTGATTCCAGAATATTCAGATTAGCTTCTGAAGTTTTAGCAATTATCAGATTTTCATTTCTTTCAACGAGTGTACCTTGCCAACCGAAAAATGATTTGATATTCGGTATAACCGTACAACAAGCTGCAATATTTTCAGAAATCAGAATTTTTGCTATCAGTAAAGCATTATCATAAGATTCGGTGCTAACAAAAACTACCCTAAATTCTTTAGTATTTACCATAACACGTACAATTTATTGTTTAACATATTTTTTTAAAATCCAAAGTTGAACATTCATAAAGTTAAAAGTTTGTTGATTGATGAATTACGAATTTGATTGTAAACAGACAGATTGTAAATTTTTTAACATATAATACGTTTCCTACTTTATTGCTGTCATTCCTGCGTATGCAGGAATGACAGCAATAAAGAGTTTTTACACAACCTCATGCGCGGGAATGACAATAATTCCTATTTCATTAAGGAAATGATATAATTAACTCATCCAAACTCCTAATTCTTCATTCCTTATTCCTTTTTTTAATTAATAATTATTCAAAATCCTTCCGTAAGAATTAAATTTACTTGATAGATACGGATCGTCTAATGACTGTAGAATCACACCCTTCGAGCTTGAAGCATGGATTATTTGATTATCTCCCACAAAAATACCAACATGGGAAATGACGTTCTTAGACCCGAAAAAGACCAGATCACCGGCTTTAACGTTGGTTTCATCAATTTTCTTACAGATTAAATATTGATCCGAAGCAGTACGTGGCATACTAAGCCCAATAGAAGAATATACAATTTGCACTAATCCCGAGCAATCAATACAATCAGCACCGGATCCGCCATAGCAGTAAGGAGAGCCTATGTATTTCTGAGCTTCTTCTATTAACTGCCTTTGTTCAGAATCAAGATTCTTATCAATTTTCAAAGGTTCGATATTTTTTTTGAGCCTTGTATAATTATCAGACCTATCCTTCTCAGAATCAACTTTCACAATATTTCTCGTTTCTTTCTTTGCCTCGCTTAACGTTGCAAATCGAACAGCGGACTGGCAGCCAATGAACTCAAACATTATCAGAAGAGTAAATAAATTTGATAATATTTTCAGACCAGATCTCATAAATGATATCTTGTATGATTTGATCTGACTTTCACACTTAGCAGACGTTTGTTTTCATTAGATCTTATTTTTAAAATTGCGATCAATGCTATAGATGTGAATAAGAATAGCTGTATTAAGATTGTTTCCATATTATAAACTCCCAAAAAAGAACAAAAATTAATTACAGGAAATAATTAGCAATTTCCGTACCAAAGAAGATAATGGTTAATGGTTAAAGTTAATGATTGGAGAAGAAAGCGAATAAATATGATATTTGAATTGTGGGCTAATATCATTTCCTATTTCAGAAAAATAAAATCAAGCTCAGACGAGGACGTCTAAGCTACTATAAATCAAAGTAGAACAGACGTCCTCGTCTGTTCTATCGATTAATTTCAAATAGGAAGTGATATAATAACTGAAAACGACAGATTTGCCAAAAGGCAGACTAATCATTCATTCTCAATCAATTAGGAAAAAGAATATATCATTAACCATTATTTAACTATTTTGAAATTTTTATTCAAAATCATTGATGGCGTTTTAAGAACAATTAAATACTCACCATTAGGTAATTCACCGGCAGAAAATAAAAATTTTCTCTCTCCATAAGAATTGATCTCGGTTTTAATTAAATTTTTAATAAACTTCCCTGATAAATCAAATAGATTCAACTCAGTTAATCCCTGTTCTATCAAATCACACGTAAGAGTTATTTCATCCTTACCCGGATTAGGAGAAATGCTGATAATACCCACTGGGGACGCATTTACTTCAATCAAACGCTTACCACCTTCATAACAGATTCCTATTATTTTAAAAGATCCGTCAATCAAACGAAAATCCAAATTCACAGTATCGCCATTTTTATCAGTTAATACAAGGGATTTAAATTTTATCAGCGTTGTATCCGAATAGCCAAGTGCAGCAATAACATCGAATTGCGCCAAGACAGAGTCCTTAACATTAAGAGGCATTTTCAAAATAATTTCAGTTGTATCTTTTTTAATATTATATGAAATATATTCAAAATTTTGAGAATAACTATACGGAAATATAATATTTCCCGTAACTTGTAGCTCTGCAATAAGTGTATCGGCAATACCCTGAAACGAAATCTTTTTGACGTTCATCATTGTTAAAAATATTGGTCTCAAGTCACCAGGATAAGCTGAATCACTATTTATCCGGACTATACCCCCGATACCTTGTCCAAAAAGCTGTGCTTTTGCCGGTGTCCCAAGTCCTTTATAAACAAAACCGAGATCACATGAGGTTCTGCCAAAATATTTCGGTTTAAATCGTAAACTAATTTCTTTGGTCATTCCTGATTTTATTGTAAATCCCACTGGACTCAGAATTTCAAATTGAATCCTGTCCGGACCTAATAATGCAAGAGAATCGACTGAAAAATCATTTTCCGAATTATTTTCAATCGCTACGACAAGTGTATCTTTTTTATCAAAAAGATTGACAGCACCAAAATCAATAATTTTAGTATTAATTTTGAAATCAGGAAGAAATCCTTCTCCCCTGATAATGGCTTCGAAAATGTTATTAGTACAAAATAATTTAATTGTATCAGCAAAAATTCCAACCGATTCGGGCACAAAAGAAAATTCTGCATCTTGCTTAGAGCCGCTTGCAAGCATATATGGCGGAGGATCGCTTACAAATCTGAAACCTGATTTTTTAGTTAAAACAATTGAATCGACTTTAATTTTACAAGTGACATTTGAAATAAAATCACTAATAATTGAATCTTTAATCATTGAGACAAGCACTTTGCCCATATCTATATCTATTAGCTTCAATGTAGGCTTAATTATAGAGAAAAGTGCATCACTTCTATCGGTTGGAAGATAAATATCGCTTTTTAGATTCCAGATACCAACTCTGAAATCTGCGGCCCCTGACGCGACTTTTTTTCCATCCGGACTATATGAAAGACAAATTCCATTAACTCCATGCCCAACAAAATCTTTAATTATTTTATTATTGTAAATATCAAACAAATGAAAAGTCTGAGTATTATCCGCAAAAATAAGTTTAGTGCCGTCCGGACTAAATTTATAATCATCCTGATATGATCCAAGTGTGAATTTAGAAAGAATAATACCGCTTTTTAAGTCATGAATTAATAAGTATGGCAGAGTCAAAAATTGATAACTTGCCCATGTGCTTGCCATAGTAGTTCCATCAGGACTGAACAGAACCTTATATGGAATTCCTGTTAATCCCTTCAAATTCGCAACAGGACTATGTGAAGGCAAAGAAATAATCTTTACCGTCGAATCTCCACAAGCAATTGCTATATTTCTACTGTCGGGACTCAAAGCATAAGACTCGTACTTCATTCCCATAATTATACTATCTACAACGAACCCATTTTTCAGATCAGCTATCATAATATTTTTAAATTTATAATTATAAGCGAATATCGTTGTATCCCTTGCAAACTTAGGCATAGGGCCATAAGACCAGTCATTATAATAAATAAAAGATGCAGCTTTTGCATTTGTATTTAGATCAAAAACGTTAATACCAGTCGAAGAGTAGCTCCAATTATCCTCCACATAATATTTTCCATAAGGATCAAGATACACAAGACCTTTTTTATTTTGATTTTTTAATAAATTCCCATTTGAAGCATCCCATTTTTTTAAAGTCCCGTCTGTACTGCTGCTGTAAATTTCAGTACCAGCGGGATTGAAGCATACTCCGCCAACAATATAAGTATGACCACCATAAGTATAAATTGTTTCTCCTGATGGAATATCAGTAATTTTTATTGTCAAATCAGTACTCACACTTGCAATAGCCTTACAATCATCAGTAAAAGATATATCATTAATCCTGTTATTATGCCCGCTAATTGTCTTGGAACAAATCCCAAGGTTCAAATCCCAAATTTTAAGAACATAACTATCATCGTCTGTAATCGCATAATCTGCAAATTGACTAAAAGCAGCCGAAGTAAAATGTCCCTTTGAATCCCGAATAGAACTTAAACATGCTCCACTGACTCCATCCCAAACCTTAATAAAATTATCAACCGCACAACTCATAAATTTTGTGTCATCGAAGTTATATCCAACTTTAATAATACTTCCTTTATGTCCATTAACGTCACAAGTTTGTTTTAAATTACCAGAGAAATCCCATTCTTTAACTTTAAAATCATATCCCCCACTTAAAATCCTCGTACCCGCGTGATTAACCGCAATTGAAGCAACCATAAAGTCGTCAGCCTGAATTGTTTTTAAGCAGGAACCTGAAGCCATATCCCATATCTTTATTTTTTGGTCTTCACTACCGCTTACCAGCAATGAACCGTCGGGGGTAAAGGCAATCGACCTGACACCGCCCTGATGGCCGATAAATTTATCTATTTGCTTCCTTTTTTCAATATCCCAGATAATAATGTTCCAATCCGAACCGGCACTTGCAATTAATTTAGAATCAGGGCTGAAAGTAACCGTGTTCACATTTCCATTATGCCCCATCATCGAAGCTACAACACCACCTTTTATTCTGTTCCAGATCATTACTGAGCGATCAACACTACCGGTTGCAATATATTTGCCGTCAGGACTAAAGGCAACGGCTAACACAGCCTTTTTGTGAGATTCTAATAATCTGACTGAATCATCGGATTGCTCACGTTTTTTAAGAGATGGAAAAGATAAAGTTGCTCGAATCAAGCATGAATCGCTTGCAGGCAAAGGGATATTTTTCCATAGAAATTTAAAGTTCGTAGCGGAATCAGTTATATTAGTCCATGATTCGCCACCATCAATACTGTAACTCAATGAAACAGTATCATCGGGCATAACTCCTTCATATTTGATTAAGGTGTCAGTTCCGGCTATTAATTTCTCATTACCGTTTGGAAAAACTATCTTAAGAGTTTGAATCAGACTTTGCGGGTTTGACCTCTTACCTGCATTGGCAAATGAAATCGAATGATCACATTCGAGTGTTTCATATTTTAAAACTGTAAAATTATATAAACTGTCAGAATCGCTTTTGAAGTGGATTTGAACTGTTTTAGGATTATTAGGAATTAATTTAAAAGGTGAAAATTTAACAATCGTAAAATTAGGATTTGAGCTTGATATATTTGAAATATTTAAATTACCATTAATCACTCTCAATGTAATATTTGTATCCCTTGATTGCCCCTTAGCCACATTACCAAAATTTATTGAACTAGGTTCAATTTCAAGATTTAGCAACCTATCTGATGCAATTTCATATTTCAAGTTACAGGTTTGATTCAATGGTTTAAGATTAATATCACAATCAACTGTTGTATTACAGCCAGGGCTGCTGATCCACTCTACCGTACAAGGATTTGAACCAGTTGCAACTTTAAGAATAATCATGTAAGCATTAATAGCATCCTGTTCGGTACGAATATTTTCATAATATAAGCCACCAGTGCTTGCTGTAATGGTTTTTAAGCATTGCGGACATGTCATTCCAACAGATATTGCATAAATAGTTACAGAATCTTTAATTGCAGCTTCAATTATACCATCAGTTTCGGGTTCCTGACTCGGAAGACCATCAGTTAGCATCACGATTACACGTTTATTAATACCTTTTTTTGCAACAGGAATACCTCCTGCAGCAGGATCAAGCAGAGCTTTATTATAATTTGTACCGCCTCCGGCTACCAAATCACCAATACTCTGATTTAACAAGCTCCTATTTTTAGTAAAATCCTGATTCAATTGGTTACCGTCACTGAAACTGCTAACAGCACATTCAGAGTTTAACATATCCAAACTCTTAATCCATGCCTTAGCTGCCGATTTTGCGACTTCAAGATTTTTTTTGGCCATAGAACCTGAGATGTCAATGACTAAAACTGATGAGAGAGGGATTATAGTCTTTTCAGAAGTACAAGTCACCTTGAGAACCTGCCTTGCAAGCCCATTTTCGGTGATATTGAAATCGGATTCTCTGATATTATTTATTTGATTATAAGCAGCATCGAAAGCATAGAAGCTGGCTTTCATCAATGGGTAAGATGTTGTATCCAGTTTAAAAATACTTAAAGACTGAGAGTTGGCTTCCAGTGCTATAATCGTAAAACAAATAAAATTCAGTAGAAATCTTGACATACTTTTCCCAAATTTGTACATGTACTTAAATATAATGACACAGAAAACTTGATTTCATCTCCAGAAAATTGAAAATAATTTCCAGCAGATAATAATTATGGTTATGACTTGGGATTTTCTTAATTTTGTAATCTGTATTAAGTTTTAATTTGGGAATAAATAATAAAAATATATGAAACCTATAGGAATAATTTTAGGACTTGGAATTGGATTATTAGTTGGACTTTTATATGGCATAGATAAGAAAAAGCCGCAGTGGTGGCAGATATTAGCTATTAGCTTGCTTTGTCTTGCATGCCTTGTTAATTTAGTTCCGCCATTATCCACCAATTTGCAGGTTGCAAAAAATGTAATAAAAATGAAATCGGATATTCTGATTCCGATAAAATTAACTCCAACGGCTGCTATTCAGGATTATCACTCCTTTTCTGCCTTTGAAGTAAAATACAACAACATCACCGATACATTACTAACATCAAAGGAAATTGCAGCTAATCTGTCTCTGAACACTACTTACATAGTAGAATCAAAGTATGATACAACTCTGAATAAATTTTATTCGGACAAAATAGTATCGACTTCCCCATCCATCTCTTATCCATTTATTCCTACACTTAAAGATAGGATAAGGATAATGAATTTCCACGTCCCCGTTGCATGGGTCTGTGTTATTTCATTTTTATTATCAATGATATATTCGATAAAATATTTGAAAAAAAGAGATCTGTACTATGATTT
Source organism: Candidatus Kapaibacterium sp. (assembly GCA_026390695.1). Lineage (GTDB taxonomy): Bacteria > Bacteroidota > Ignavibacteria > Kapaibacteriales > UBA2268 > JAPLFL01. Next base: position 24,840 of record JAPLFL010000071.1, read on the forward strand.
AGTTGCTTCCTCGGCTGCTTCGATAGGACTGCTCTATACAATACTTGCTACCGTTACAGGTATGTTATGGGCAAAGTTCAACTGGGGAGCCTACTGGAACTGGGATCCACGCGAAACATCAATCTTTTTTCTTTTGCTGATTTATTTTGCTTATTTCGGATTACGCACAGCAATCGAAAATGATGAGCAAAAAGCAAGATTGAGTTCGGTTTACTCCATTCTTGCATTTGTTACTGTTCCATTCTTTATTTTTGTCTTGCCAAGGATTACTACCGGACTTCATCCGGGTTCAAAGGACGAATCTAACTCCGGGCCAGTACTAAGTGCTTCGCAAAATATGCTTGATTCGCAGCTTTTAATAGGTTTTGCCATTTCGCTTGCTGCATTCATTATAATATATTTCTGGATTTTCAACCTTAGGGTTCGAACTGCTAAAGCAGAACATAAATATGAATTATTAAAATTTAACAAATAGAGGTTTTATGATAGAATTTTTTGATAAAAACTCAATATATATAGTTCTCGGAATAGTTTTGATTATATGGGCTGGCTTATCTATGTATTTATTCAATGTAGATAAAAAGGTTCAGAAACTTGAGAAACTGATTGAGACAAACGAGTGAGTTTATTGATGAGTCCCTGCTTTATAATTTGCTGAGGGAATGTATTCCGGCTGAATCGGCATCAGAAGTTAAAGTTCAGCCATTTTTATGATAACAGGAATGACAATCTTGCACAAATTTTAATTATAAGACGGGCTCAAAAGATATTTATATAAAATATATATAAATTACATTTTCAGATTATAAATGATTATTTGTACACAAAAAAAATAGGATATTATATGAAAACACGATATATAGTCGGTGCAATTTTGTTGGTAGGATTTATTATCTTAGCATTTACATCCTTTAGCCAGCAGAAAATAGATTATGCCGATTTTGCTTATGCCAAAGCTCAGGGTAAAACTTTTCAGGTGAAAGGTTATTGGGTTAAAGAAAATAAATATACCTACGACCCAGCAAAAAACCTCATGTCCTTCAATATGAAGGATACAACTTATGCAATTACAAAAGTTGAGTATCAGGGCGCACCTCCGAACAATTTTGATATGGCAACTTCAGTTGTCGTCAAAGGGAAATTTGTAGGTGATGTATTCAAAGCCTCTGAAATTCTAACACAATGTCCATCGAAATACGATGCTAATTCAGTCGAACCACAAAAAGCAAACTAACAGGGAAATAAAATATGCCAGAGAATTCATTTTTTTCATTATTCGGACAAGGACTTTCAAAATTTTTCGGGTCAATTTCAAACTCAGGGAATTTACTGATCTTTGTCATGTCGCTTGTTTCAATCGCAGCAACCATCGCTTACTTTTTATCGATTTCCAAGGGTGAAAAGTTCACTCAGATTGGTAGAAGATTATTTTATACGCTTACATTATTATTTGTAGCTACGTCAGCATTCTTAATGTCAAATATTTTTTCACATAATTTTCAATATAATTATGTTTGGGAATATTCATCACGCCAATTATCGACTCTTCTTTTAATCTCATCATTTTATGCCGGACAAGAAGGATCATTCTTACTTTGGGCATTATTCTTAGCATTAGTGGGATACTTTCTGATACCTTACGCTAAAAAACGCGGTTATGAATCAGTGGTAATGGGGATTTATAGTTTATTATTATTATTTTTAGTAGTAATCTTGATTTTCAAAAATCCTTTTGCTTTGAAAGATGGTCAAATAGCAGCAAATGGTCGTGGACTCAACCCTATCCTTGAAAATTACTGGATCATTATCCATCCCCCCGTTTTATTTATCGGATATGCAGCAATGAGTGTACCTTACATCTTTGCTGTAGCAGCACTGCTAAAGCGGGATTATCACAATTGGATTAATATTGCTTTGCCCTGGACTGTGATTGCAACGGGAATATTGGGCTTAGGAATTATGATGGGTGGATTCTGGGCTTATGAAACATTAGGCTGGGGAGGCTTCTGGGGCTGGGATCCAGTTGAGAATTCATCTCTTTTGCCTTGGTTGGTTGCAGTTGCATTGATCCATTCGATGCTTGTGCAGAAAAAAACAAAAGGATTAATCAAAACAAATTTCATTCTTGCTTTTACATCATTTTTATTAGTACTATATGCCACTTTCCTAACCCGCAGCGGTGTATTGACCGACGCATCTGTCCATTCCTTCGGCGATCCGGGAAAAGAAGTCTATGGCATATTATTATTTCTTCAACTATTCTTCCTTGCCCTCGGCTTTGTTGTATTAATCATAAGAATGAAAGACATTGCAGCCAGCAAGATGTCCTTCGGACTGAGTTCCAGAGAATTTACATTATCAATTGGCTCAATAATTCTTTTAGCTTCAACGATTGTAATATTTATTGGTACAAGCTGGCCAATTATTGCAAAAATCTTTAATGCCACTCAAGCAACTGTGGATATTTCATTTTATAATATCTGGAATTTACCGCTTGTAGTGCTGATTTTAGTATTGAATAATGTGGGTTTGATTGAATCATGGAAGGGTCAATCATTTGCCGAATTAAAAAGTAAGGGTAACGTTACATGGATATTTCTGCTTTCACAGATTTTCTTTGGTGTCCTTGGCTTAGTTTTATTGCTTGTTCAGGTTTTGGATATGTATTTTGTGCATCTGTTCAGGAACATCAAATACTTTCAGGATTTTGAGTATATTGTTTTACTAATCGCTTCATTCTGTGCATTGGTGTACAATATAATAAGATTCGGAAAAGTAATCATTAATACTCCTACCAAAACCGGAGCATATATATCGCATCTCGGAATTGCTCTTATGATGATCGGAGTAGTGGCCAGTTGCGGCTATTCAAAGACTCAACCTATATCACTTAAAATAAATGAATCTGCTAATGCTTTTGGTTATACGTTCACTTATCTTAACAGAACACAGATTGAAAAGGAATTAAGCGATCGTGAAAAATATGAATTTAATATAAAAGTTACTAAAGATAATCAGAGTGAAATAATTAAACCTATCATTTATTTACACGATTTCAATGGCCGTAGCTCACCGTATTTTGAACCGGGTATCGAAAGATTCATGGCTCACGATCTATATATTTCACCAAAAGCATTAATGATGGATAATGGCCCATCTGCTGAACTTGCAAAAGGCCAGAGCACAGTTGTAGAGCATGATTCAAATTATTCCATCCAATTTCTTTCCTTCGATATGAGCCACATGTCCGACGAGAAGATGAATCCAAATGATTTCGCCATTGGAGCGGTTATTCTACTTCATAATAAAAAGACAAATAAAAGCGATACCATGAACATACCAGCAAGTATGGATATGCAATCTGGCGAATTAAAACCTGTGTGGACTCTGATTGACAGTGCAAATTCAAAGGTTGAAATCGGATTTACACAATTTCTACCAAGTAAAGAAAATATTGCTGCATCTAAAATTATTTTGAGTTTCCGCCGCGTCGGTGAAGCAGCAACAGAAGCCAAGGAAATAGTTCATTTCGATGTATCTGTAAAACCTTTTATCAATGCTGTATGGTTTGGAGTAATTGCAATTGTTTTCGGATTCATAGTTGCGTTTTTCAAATATTTTAGCAAAAGGAAGCAATTATTAAATGATTAATTGATTTTCCCCTACAATCAGCTTGTAAAACCTGATTGTAGGGAATTATCTCATCATAACTGCCATAGATGCGATTAGTTGTAAATTTTCTGCATCACTATTTCAGGAATGATAATAATGAATTTTGAGAATGTATCAAAGTGTATCAACCTTTTTGATATACTCTGGAATGAAAATTGATTAATAAAAAAATCAATTAGGATACAATAAATTGATTTTTTTATTATATTGTATCTGAAATTTAAATTAAAAATGAAATATGAATTTAACCTACGAAAATAAAAAATATAATGTCGAATCCAAGATTGAAGAGAATATCCTAAAATCTCAGATTAATGGTGAGAGCAAATCATTTAATATCAGGAAAATTAACGACAACACCATTGCTATTTTAAGTGATGGCAAATATTCAAATGCATATTTTGCCGAGGATTCAAACAATTTATTTGTTAATTATCAAGGTTATAATTACGTTTTTACTAAAACTAAAGAAGAAGAAAAATCTTACGATACTTCAGATGCCGATTCGTCTGATATTTTATTAGTCAAGGCTCCAATGCCCGGATGTGTCGTAAAAGTAGAAGTTGAATCGGGAGCCGCAGTAGAAGAAGGTTCCGCTTTGCTAATTGTCGAAGCGATGAAAATGGAAACCTGTATTTTTTCCACAATTAGTGGAATTGTAACGGAAATTAATGTTAAGGCTGGCGAACAGGTTGATCCGGATAAAATTTTACTGAAGGTTGAAAAAGTAAAAACAGAGTAACATGAAAAGCTACATATTATCCCTTCTGATCATAGCTAATTGCAATGCTTTTAGTTTTTTCTACAAATCATACAAAAATATTGAATATGCCCGCTATGATACCACAAGTATCAAGTTGGATTTATATGTTCCAGATACCACGATTTCTCCAAAACCTGTTATAGTATGGATCCATGGCGGTGCTTGGGTTTATGGCGATAAAGAAGAACCCTTAGCATTATATTTGGCAGCTCATGGGTATGCTGTTGTAAGTATTAACTATAGACTGGCTCCCACTTTTACTTACCCCTCCCAGATACAGGATTGTAAAACAGCCATTCGATGGATTCGTGCAAATGCCAGTACATATAATTTAGACGGTTCACGTATCGGAGTGTGGGGAACTTCATCAGGAGCGCATCTTGCCTGTTTATTAGGTACAAGCAACGGAATTAAAGATTACAGAATAGGAAATGTTCAAATTTCTTTCGAGAATGATTTAAGTTTATATTCAAAATATTCCAGTGATGTTCAGGCAGTTTGTGATTGGTATGGTAATACTGATTTTAGTCTTTCAGACCAGAGTTCCACAGTTTCCGGTGAGGCGCTTTTTATCGGTGGAGCACTTTCGGCTCACCCTGAAATGGCAAAGATGGCTTCTCCATTGACTTATGTTAATAATAATTCAGCCTCATTTTTAATTGTTCATGGAGAATTAGATAATGTGGTCGATATTAAAAATAGTTCTCGACTGGATTCAGCATTAAAAAACAATAATGTAAGTTCATTTTACATCCCTCTCAAAAAGACCGGCCATGGCGGAAATTTATTCTATTCTGATTCTATTAGAATGAGAGTTATGGACTTTTTTGATAGTAAGTTTAAACCAAAATTCAGCGGTTCAACACCAGATTGGAAGAAATATTTTACTATCGACCCAGATCAGGGAAAATCCTTTGTGGTCGATACAACTCCATATATTAGTTTTGCAGGTTCACCTGTTTTAACAATTAACAACAATGAGAATATCATTCTTTCGTATTCTTCCTGGTTTATGTATAACAGTCCCTTTATACTTATGAATAATGGTGATAATAAAAATTATGATTTTAATGCAGTTAACCACATTAATAGCACAGGCGCTTTAATTTATCTTCCTGATGGAAGATATAGATTTATTTATGAAGAATTCGAAGCCGATTATTCGCTCACAAGGCATAAATCGCACCTTGCAAGCCAGATTTCAAACGATGGTATTAATTTTATCAAAGAAGAAGGTATCAGATTCAATCCTACTTTTAATGATGATTCAATAACTTCTAATCCTACTGCTATTCAAATTAATGACAGTACTTGGAGAATGTACTACGTTTCCGATGAGTATAAAAATCAAGGCATTAAAACTGCTCTTTCAACCAATTTCGGATTATCATGGCATCCTGAATCTCAAACCAATATTTTAAAAACAGAAAATATTTCACCTTTGCCTTTGTATTTATCTAATAATGAGTATCGTTTATATTTTCGTATCAATAATAAATTATTGGATTCAACTCAAACAGGTATCGCATTTTGCGACAGCAAGGATGGGATTAATTTCGATCCTTCACAATCCAAATTGATAATAACTGATTCAAGTGGATTGGGATTTAATTTAACTAATTTTTCACTTATACGTTATCTGGATGGTTCTTTAAACAGTTTTATAGGTCTCACATCAAAATACGGCTATCCTGTAACAAGAATTATCAGGGCACTTCCAGCAAAGAAAACGAATATTGAAGATCAAAACACCAATAACATCACAGCATTCAACTGTGAATACAACAATCTTGATGAAAGCCTTTTAATTAAAATTTTTGATTCAAATTTTATTTATTGCAATTACCGGATTTTTGATCTTGAAGGCAGAATAGCAGCAAGCGGATCTTTATATAATAAAGAAAATATCATAAATATCAACAATTTAAAGAATCAGTTCTATTTATTAAAAATCAATACTCCTCAAAATTATCATTTATTCAAATTTGTAAAATGAATTCTAAAGATATATTCACTCTTATCGAAAACTATCAAACAGACCTAATTCTCCTTCGTAGAAAAATACATGCAAATCCGGAACTTTCATTCCAGGAATTTCAAACAAGTGCTCTGATACAGAAATATTTGACAGATTTGGGTGTGAATTTTCAAATATTAGCTTCTACCGGAGTTGTGGCTCATATTGGAAATCCCGATCACCCTTGCATTGCATTGCGAGCCGATATTGACGCTCTGCCCATTTTAGAAGAAACCGGTCTTGAATGTTCATCTCAAAATAAAGGTATAATGCATGCCTGTGGACACGATTTCCATACTTCTATCCTTCTTATATGTGCTGCCATTCTAAAAAGTCAAGAAACTCAATTAAAAAAGTATATAAAATTAATTTTTCAGCCTGCCGAAGAAAAAATTCCAGGTGGCGCTTCCATCATGATTAAAGAAGCCGTACTCGAGAATCCTAAACCTAATGCAATTTTTGGCTTACATATTGAACCATCCACATCAACCGGACAAATTGCTGTCAATCATGGGCCAATACTGGCTTCTGCTGATGAATTATACTGGACAATAAAAGGTAAAGGGTGTCATGCAGCACAGCCTCATGTCGGAAATGATTGCGTTCTTGCAGCTTCTCACTTAGTAATGCACTTGAATACATTGATGACAAAATTCCGCAATCCGTTAAATCCCGGTGTACTTTCAGTAACATCAATCCATGGAGGTAGTGCAACAAATATATTTCCAGATGAAGTGAAGCTGATGGGCACTTTAAGGGCTTTCAACGAGGATTTGAGATCGAAGATGCACGAATTGATTCGAGAGAATTCCAAAGCAATATGTAGCCTTTATGGCTGCGATTGTGATGTGGAAGTCGCAATTGGCTATCCTCATCTGAATAATGACCGACTTCAAACAGAATATGTTCAAAAAGTAGCGTCTGAAATACTTGGTGAATCTAATGTCTTAACTTTTGAACCCAAAATGTGGGCTGAAGATTTTGCTTTTTATGCTAAAGAAATTCCAGCATGTTTCTTTTTTCTTGGCGTACAACCGGAGGACAGTGAACTGCCCCCACTGCATAATGCCCGTCTTTCACCTGACGAGAATGCACTTAAAATAGGAGTTGCGATGATGGTAGGGCTTTGTAATTACTAATTACGAATTGGGATTTTTATTGTTTAGTTTCTGGTTAAATTTAGTCTGATATTTCTAAAATATTCCCATCGGTTAATTTAATTTTACCATTTTCTATTTGCCTTAATATAATAAGTTTGACTTGATAATGGGATGAATTGTATAAAGTTGAATAATGATTTACGAATTCATTTAATTCCCAACCACTGTATTTTTTTAAAGCTTTTTTTGCAAAAATACCACAATTTGACTTTTTAAGTTTATAAAATCTTGGATTATACTTTTTCGATTTTAATCCAATAAAGTATGATGGAAAAAAAATAAAATTAGAATTCTCCATAATTTTTAAATTATCAAGAATACTTCTTTCGTAAGTCTTTGATTTGAATTGTTTAACATGCTCTGTAATTACTGAAATGTGTAGTGGTTCATCAAATTGCTCTAAATACTCTTCAACAATCTCTCTTATACTCCCAATTTTGATATTTTCATCTTCATCACATTGATTTAATAATCCATAAAATTCATTTTTACCGAAACGTATAAAAACATCATTTCTATTTTTTAAAAAATTTTTCAAAAAAGAATATGTAAATTTGAGGGATGGATGTTTTTCTTTTAACGCAATTTCTATTTGTCGAATTGACATTTTAATAGATTCTTGTTCCAGAATTTCATAAATATAATTAACAGTTGGGATCTGGTTAGTTTGATTGAGAATTCTATCGTCTTGATTTAATCTCAGATCAAATTCTTCCAATAATATTTGATTAAATACAAATTTTATATCATTCCATACTTCATCTTCAATAGTCAATGATGATTCAATTATATATTCTTTTAAATTTACATTAGATATTAATCGAATCTTCTTTTTAATTATTTTATGTATGTCAAATATTATTTTTTCTAAATTGAAACACTTTGAAACATGATTATCAATTAGATAGAAGCTAAACTCGCCATGTTGTAAATTTTTTGTCGCTATTTTACGAACAGTATTATTGATTTGTAATATACTACATGAATTAGACACAAGCTGTTGAAATATTAAAGTATAAAAATGAACATTAAATATTACTCCCTCTTTCTCATTGATACTGTTAATTAATTCAGGGTTTATTTTATAATATAAACAATTATCTTGTTCCAAATAATTCACGATTTCACTATTTTTCATTATTGAGACAAATGACAAAAACGTTCGTAAATTGTTATTCATAATGTTTTTTCTTTGCCTTATTCTTTCCCTTGACAAATTATATTGATTAGCGATTAATACTAAGTTATTATTGATTGAATCATGATTTGTATATAATTGTAGAAAAATGGCTTTGTCAATTTCTGATAAAATATTAGTATTATAAATAAGGTAATTTATTAATGAAAAGAGCTGCAATTTTCCATTAATATCAATAAATTGGTTAAATTGGAATTCCAAGTTATTAGTCAAATTTTTAAACGTGGCTTCTACAATATCTTTTAAAATAGGTAAATCAATATGATCGTTTCTAATTTGATGAATTATCTTTATTACATCTTTCAAATTTAATATGTAATCTTCTATTTCGGATAAAGATTTATTACCGAAACCTTTATTATCCTTAATGATAAATTCATCAGCAAGCAAAATATTCAATGTTTCTTCATCAGAAACAGTAGAGAATAATTTATTAACTATTGAATTTAATTTATTAAAATCCTTAATAAGTCTTAACTTATAATATTTGAACAATACCGACTTTTGAAAAAAAGTAAAAGAATTTAATAATTCTTTAAATTGAATAATGCTTGAGTTTTTCATTGAGTCGTTTTCTGATGATAATAAATTTATTGAGTTAGAAAAAGTAATTAATTCTGAGTCAAGTTCGTAAGCATCCATGTATGTAAAATCCAGATCATTGTTCGTTTCTAAAAAATATTTTTCTTTGTCAATTGACTTTGAAAGAAGAAGATTGGAATATTTCCTGCATAATTTAACTAATTCTTTTTCAGTTAAATTACCACAATTTTTTAAATTAATGAAATTACTATTTTTAAAGTATGAAAGTATTTTACTTAATGATGTTAATGAGTTTTTCTGAAGTATATTTACAGCTCTTTGTGATAAATTCTCAATTATTGATAATTCATCAAGAGAAAAGTCATATTGAATAAATTTCATAGAAAATTTTATATTAAGTTCATTTATAAAAAAAATTATAAAACGATTCAAATAGAATATTATTTCTTAACTCTATAAAAAAAATGAAATGAATCCATTAAAATTTTGAATCCAACACAAAACAAAACTCTCTCTGTAAATTTTCCTTTACTTCATAATAATAATTTTTATTGATTCTGTTAATTCCTGTGATTTTATCCGGCAGAAATATACTCCATCCGGTAGATTATCAGGATAAAAATCAATTTTGTGCGTCCCCGCTCCTACAAATTCATTTGATAATAACTCGGCTAATTCCCTTCCGAAAATGTCTTCTAAAAGTAGAGATACACTTGTGCTATGTTCAATTGTGAATGAAATCGAAGAATGCTCAAAAAATGGATTTGGTGTGATTTGTAAATTGTATGTTCTTTTTACCTCATTTTGATCATAGATAGCTTTTGTACCTGCTTCCTGTGTTACGATAATTTGCTGAGATCCGGCGCCTATTGCCGTTACAGTAACTAATGCCGCTCTTGAGATAGTATTCTTATTTTCCAAGGCAGTTAAGGTAATTGTTGAATTACCGTTTCCATAACTAATGTTTGCAGAAAGCCAAGACTGATCGCAGGAGATAATCCAATTTGCATTTGAGTTAATCAAAAAAGACTTGCTGCTCATTGCCGGTGCAGAAATGCTTAAATTGTTTGGTGATACCAAAAGAGTTAAAGTTGATAATCCAGGTAAATCGGATTCCCATAAACCTCGCCCATTTGTGGCTGCTCTGATTTTATTAATACTGTAAGCAATCTCTAATTCCTGAACATCTACATTGGGCAAACCGGTGAAAAATGGCTGCCATACTTTTAATGTATCATTAATCATGTAAACACCAACATCAGTTCCAACATATAATTCATTATTAGTATTATTTCTATAAACGATACAATTAACCGGTAGATTTGGCAATCCGGTTGAGTAACTTGTCCAGGATTTTCCAGTATCAGCTGTCCCCCACACTTTATTTACAGAACTATAACCTGAAAAAGTGATATATGCACGACCGGGATTGGAATTACTCACTGCTATAGCCGTAATTTGAGATGAAGCAACGGGCAGATTCGACGTTTTATCTGCAAAATTAATTCCATCAACAGAAATAAATAATTTGTTTGATTTAGCTGCATAAATATAATCAGGATTCGATGGAGCATAGGCAAGAGCAATTAAATTTGTGGCTCCACCACTTACATTTCCAACTTGTTTAAAGCTCATTCCTTTATCACTCGTTCTCCAGACCTGTGATTTACCTACTAATAAAATTGAATCATTTGAGGGATGCATAATAAATGGAGTTATCCAACTGCCTTGTGCATTGACTCCTGTTCCGGAATTTGAACAAATAACATCGAAAAGAGGATAAGTATTATAGGCTTTAATTATCCACCCCATATAAGATTCAATATATACAATTGTGTCATTTGTTCTTTCCAAAATACATTCCATACCATCTCCTGTGTTAGGAGTAAAAATTGACCAATTACCGGATTTAAAGCGTTGTGTGGCCATATCCTGATGCCCTGTAAAAATAGTATATGGATTCAGTGCTGAAGTTCCAAGTTTATACATTTGAGAAATTTGCTGTCCCTCATTTCTGGGTTTCCATGTTTTACCATAATTTGTAGTTTTCCATATTCCGCCATCATTACCTGAAAAATAAACAGAATCTGTTCCGGGTAAATATTCCAAGGCATGATGATCAGGATGAACCAATGGGCCACCAATTCCGTTACTTGTGTGCTTTATCCATGTTAATCCGCCGTCAAGGCTTCTCCAAGTATCGGTAGCTCCAACAATTATTGTATCCTTACGAATAGGTGAAACTGCCATTGAAAGATTATACCATGCCTGAGAACTCGGCACGCCAGCCAATATATTGGGAGTACTAGCCCGAAAAGTAAAATTATCTCCACCATCGGTAGAGCGATAAAATCCGTAAAAATCGTAGATACCTGGTTTGACAGCCACTACATAGATATAATTTGAATCAGCAGGGGTAACTCCGATTTCGAGCCGACCCACACTTGAACCGGATGGTAATCCAGAAGTAATTTGATAAAATGTACCACCACCATCCGTTGACTTATAAAATGATCCCCCGTTAAATAATCCTGCAACTGCATAGACAACATTCGGATTAGTAGGTTTGAATTCTATATCTGTAAAATGTCCTTTCTGAACCTGAGTCCAGCTTGCACCTGCATTAAGCGTTCTATAAACACCATCACTGGTTGCAGCTAAAACCGTATCCGGATTTATTGGATTTATAATTATTTTATAAACATTCCTGTTCATACTGACCTGCCAGTTCATAGTGTTTGCTCCCCACGAGCCACCACCGTCTGTTGATTTGAAAATACCGATAGAGCTTAATGTTAATTGAGAGCCAGTGCCGTTTCCGTCACCTGTGGCAAGGTACATTATTTTTGTATTAACTGGATTAATCGCAAGATCAGAGCAACCGATAATAGAAAGTTGATCTGTATTCGCGCATGTCCAATTCAATCCACCGTCAGTGCTTGTCCATAAACCACCAGTAGGAGAGCCTGTCCACATAATTTGACTATTTTTCGGATCAAAGCGCAGGAAATTAACACGAGCAGAGCCTCCGAAAAATTCTCCACCCATTAAATTTCCGGTTGGACCAAGTGGAACCCAGTTTCCAGTGCTCTGGACAGAATTTTTTTTAACATTTTCAACGCACTTTTTATAAATATCGGAATTAAGATATTTTTGAAATTCAAGATAATTATTTGAGGGTAACGTAATGTCGCCTGTAGGGTAAACTCTTGATTCGGTGTGCCATTCCCAGCGCTTATACTGGGCATATCCCGGAAATTTCCCTTCGGTTTCAAACCCATTATCAAGACTGACCAGGCGACTAATATTTCTTTTATCAAAATCTTTTTCATATAAATTAAATGCTTTTTGAATTTCGTAAAAATTACGAATTTTAGAACTGTCTGCCAGATTGTAAGGCTGGAAATAAGGGGAATACATCCAGGTCTGTGCCAGAGAAATTGATTTTAAAACAGAAATCAAAAAAAGAATGTATATTTTTTTCATGTTTACTTTAGATTAACTTTAATTATTTCCAATTAGATAATCACCACAATAGAGATCAAAAAATTGCTCTCTGCTTGCCTTTAAGCTCAATAGCAATAAAACAATTTAAAGGGAAAAGTTACAAAAAAAAACAATTAAATTAAGTTGAGCTCAAAAAAAATATAATTCTTAATATTTTTATTATTATCTTTGCTATTAGGTCAATAATTAATTTTTTATTCTAAAATAATTCATAACAAAGGCAAATATAATTTCATAAATAATCGGAGCAAAAAATGGCAGTTACTGAAAAAAAACAAAGACTTATATTCATTGATGTATTGCGGGGAATAGCAGTTATCTGGATGATTGAGACCCATGTTGTTGACATTATGCTTAATAGAGGATATAAAGTTGGCTGGTTCTATAATCAACTAAATATTTCAAACGGATTTGTTGCAGTTAGTTTCTTGTTTTGTGCGGGAGCAGGCTTCTGGCTTGCCTCAATGCGCAAAGGCGATGATTACCGTAATTTCAGGCTTCCTCTGTGGATTTATATTAGACGTTTATTATTAATATTAGCAGTTGGATTCTGGCTCCACACGCCAATTCTATCACTTAGCAGATTAATTAATTTGGCTTATGCACCTCTGAATCCTGCCGATCCTACCTTCCCCTATCGCACTTTCTATGGTATGATTGAATGCGATGTTTTGCAGGCAATTATTTATTCATCATTCATTTCATTATTTTTAATGATGATTATTAAAAATATGAAAATATTGCGCTGGGTCTTCCTTGTTTTAAGTGTTGCAGTGTTTGCATTAGCACCTATTATTTGGAATATTAATTTCATGGATAAGTGTAATCCGTTTATCGGTGCTTTATTCACAGGTAGAATTCCCGGAACTCAGGTTATGATTTCTAAGTTCCCTTTATTCCCTTGGAGCGGATATTTTTTTGGTGGAGTTGCCCTCACAGCCTTTTTCATGGCAGCGGAGAACAAAAGACGATTTGCATGGATAGTTTTTATAATTACATTTATTGCTCCACATGTAATCTTTTGGGTTAAAGACTTACCCTTTGTTTATCCCGGAAATCAAAATTGGTGGTGGAATTCACCCGGACATTCTTTATTTAGAATAAGCGTTTCATCATGTGTTTTCGCATTTTTATATTTAACCGAAAATTATTACAGAAATTGGTTTATTTCCAAACCACTTCAGTTAAGCGGTCAGGAATCACTTTTCTTATATACAAGTCATATCCTTTTAGTCTATAATATTATTCCAGGAGACTGGTTCAGGCAGTTTTACCAACTGAAAGGTAGTTTAGACTGGCTTGGAACACTTATTGCATTTATTGTGATAACTGTTCTGTGTTATTACGTATCCAAATTATGGCACATACTGAAGGATAGGGACATGTTTTGGGCAAGAGTTGTAATAAATGCTGTTTTACTATTTTTTATCGTGAAATTGGTGTTTACGCCGTAAAATTATCAATAATCTCAAATATTTGATATAAACAATTATTTTTGAAAATCTCTACAACCCCTCTTTTGCAAAGAGGGGTTTTTTATTCTACTTTATTCACCTATAACCTCAGTTGTTGACTGCTTCGCTCGCTGTAAAAATTATTAACATCCAAAGAAATAAATACACTTCGATAATAATGTTGAAAAATTGTCAAAAATCATTTCCGGCATTATTAAATAGCCATTGCCCATTATCAAAGGATTTGCTTTAATGCAAACGCATAGATCTCATTCTCATCAGGAAGTCCTATTGTCACTCTTAAACAATGTGGCAATCCGAATGGCCGCAAAGGCCGAATGATAACTCCTCTGCGTAATAATTGTTCGTTTATTCTATTAACTTCCTCTTCAGAATCATGTACTGTCATAACAAAATTAGCTTCTGATTTTATATATCTAATTCCAAGTTCGTCATAAAGATTATATAAAAATTCTTTACCAGTTTTATTAACCTTTAAGTAGTAATCCAGAAATTGCTTATCAGTCAAAGCCGCTATACCTGCAGCTTGCGATGGAATTCCCGGTTCGAATGGTAAACGCACTTTCAACATATATCCGACTAATTCAGGATTTGCAAATCCATATCCAATGCGGATTCCGGCAAGTCCGTAAGCTTTTGAGAATGTTCTAAGGGTTACAATATTGTCACGACGATAATCCATTGAATTCGGGAAATCGGGATTATCTGTAACAAATTCAAAATATGCCTCATCGACAATAATGATAATATTTTCCGGCACCAAATTAATAAACTCTTCAAATTGCTTTTTTGTAAATATTGTGCCAGTCGGTGAATTCGGATTTACGAGATAAATCACTTTAGTCTTTGGAGTTATTGCATCCAGAATGGCGCCCAGATCAAAACCATAATTTTCATCCAAAGGAAGCAGGTGCAACTTTATTCCGATTGCTTTCGTGATGACATAGAATCCAACAAAAGTCCCTGTTACGGTTATAGCTTCATCATCATCATTTAGAAAAGTACGCATTAAAGTTTGGATAATAGCCTCAGAGCCATGTCCGGTAATAATACAACTTGTTTCTATATGAAAAAATTCGGATAATTTTGTTCTTAGAGTCATAGAAGCTATATCGGGATAGCGATTAAGTTGATGAATAGAGTTTATCATGGCTTGTATTGCCAGAGGAGAGACTCCAAGTGGATTTTCATTCGAGGCTAATTTTATTACCCTTTCAAATCCATATTCTTTCTGAATGTCTTCAATTAATCTTCCGGGCTTGTATGGCTGCAAATCAATAATGTGGCGTGGTACTTCTATCATTTGATTCCATTCGAATTTGATTTTTTTGTGATTGCTTTAACTAAATTTGTGAATATCAGATTTAAGGGTGTCTGAATATAGTGTTTGCGCCCGTATTCGACAATTTTCCCGTTTATATAATCTATTTCTGTTTCTCTGCCATTAAGCATATCTACTGCAATAGAAGGTAAATGTGTTCCAGCATTCTTCAAACTTCGCAATAATAATCTTGAAATATTATCCCGAAATTTTACACCTTCTGCTTTGGCCACCTCTAAAGACTCGAAAATTAATTGTTCTACAATCTCAAGAGTTTCGGAATTACTCATAGCTTCCTTAATATTTAAATTAGAAATACCACAAAGAGGACTGATAGAAGCTATAAGTATCATTTTTTCCCAAACATGATTTGTCAGCGAAAACGAATCAATATTCTTGGTATCCATTCCGACACTTGAGAGTAATTCGGCAATTTTAGATGATATTTCCGGATTGGAATCGTTAATGGAAGCAATATAGTTAGGTGGAGCAAAAAACGTCACATTCGATACGTTCGGTGCATTTAATACTCCAGCAAAGTTGATGACCATTCTCAAAAGCTGCGATTCATTAAAATGGCTAATGTATTGATTTGTGATGTCAATTCCATTTTGAGCACACATTACATAAACATTATTGTGCTGATACTTTTCAACCTGATTAAGAATTGTTTCGACCCGATAAGATTTCACTGCGCTAATTATTACATCGACACCATGATCGAGTAGCTCCTGCACAGAAGAGTAATTATAATCGAAAAAACAGGATTTCTGATAATGACCAATTAATTTCACTCCGTCCTGACGGATGAGATTCATCTTATCCTTATCATAATCACATATTGCAACTTCGCAACCTGCTTCTTTTAAATGAACAGCTAAAATCAGACCCACAGAGCCGAGTCCGATAATCCCGATCTTCAACTTTTTTGCTCCCATACCCTCTAATTTTTAAATTTAATAAATATAATTTTAATTTTAGACCAAACAACAAATTTACAAAAATTCTTGAATAAATTTCTCTTTTTTTTGTGATGTTAAGGATTGTTTTTGCCAGAAATTAATCAATGCACAGTGCAATATCCTTTAAAAACCACCACCCTACCATAAATATAATAATCAGAAAACTATACAATGAGGATGTCTCAAAAGTCTCATTACTGTCATTCCTGCGAATGCAGGAATGACAAGAAATTGAAGTTTTCACACGGTCTCATACACAGGAATGACATTTTTGTTGGATATGTGGCTTTTGAGTTTGTATGTTTGAAAAGCAGGCTTAACCAAAAATTGATTAATTTAGTTTTTGGTAAAAATAAAATTTATAAACAATTAATGGAGAAGCCATGCTTAGAATGCAAAATACGCAATTAGATTATTC
>JAPLFL010000048.1 GCA_026390695.1 Candidatus Kapaibacterium sp.
GAACTATATGAATTGGTTTAGAATACAAAAGACAATGAATGGAAATATAAATAATTACTTAAAGTTAGCGCTGACATCAAATTCATCATTTGTTTCAGCAAACAATTTATCTACACAATATGTTATATCATAGCCTTAATATTCAATAAATTATATCTTAATACAATATCATTCAATAACTAACTTTATAAACTTTATTCCGCTACTTCCTTGGGTTTTTCCCAATCAGCCATTTTTTTATTTGGTTTTGAATCCATGAAAAATTCTATTTGTCCGCCGGCTCTGATATCTTTATCCAAAATATAATTCTTGGTATATTGTTTTCCATTCAAGTTGATTTTTTGAATATAAATATTCTCTCCACCTGCATTGGTTGTAATAACAGTAAAAGTTCTGCCGTTAGCTAAATTTATCACAGCTTTCGGGATTTGCGGCGAACCAAAACAATAAACGCCATTCGCCGGATTCAAAGGATAAAATCCAATGCTGCTAAATAAATACCAAGCTGACATTTGACCGCAATCTTCATTGCCGGAATAACCTGATTGGTTATCATTATATTGTTCGTTCATAATTTTTGCACTGTAGAATTGCGCTTTCCATGGCTCACTTGTATAATCATACAAATAGACAATATGATGACTTGGCTCATTTCCATGTGCGTATTGCCCGATAAATCCGGAAGCATTCCCATTTACGTCTTCCGGCTTTGCATTCAAAGTAAAAAATGTGTCAAGTTTCTTAACAAAATCCTTATCACCACCCATTAAATTGATAAACGAATTAACTTCATGCGGCACATACCAAAGATATTGCCAGGCATTCCCTTCGGTAAACGGAAAGCCGCCGTTTCCGCCATAAGCAAGAGGATTAAAAGGATTAATCCATTTGCCTCTTGCATCTTTAGCCCTAAAGAAATTGATGCTATTATCAAAAAGATTTTTATAATTTCCAGCACGTTTAGAGAAAAATGTATAATCTTCCTTTTTATCCATTTTTTTTGCCATTTGAGCTACGCACCAATCATCATAAGCAATTTCAAGTGTCAATGATACGGATTGAGTCTGCAATTCCTCTGGGAAATATCCGTATTTATCCAAAATATCAAACGGAGCGTTTTTATGAGAAGTGGTGGAAGATGCTTTTATTGCCAGATAAGCCAATTCATAATCCACACCCGCAATTCCTTTGCAATAAGCATCGACAATAACCGGAATAGCGTGATTTCCAATCATGCAATAAGTTTCTGTGCCCCACAAATGCCATATTGGCAAATAACCATAAGTTTGGTAATCGCGTAGCATAGAGTTAATAAAACTGGCAGTTCTCTTTTCTTGCACAAGTGTATAAAGAGGATGAGCAGCGCGGTAAGTATCCCAAAGTGAAAATGTAGAATAATGCGTGTTATCTGTTGAATGCTTTTGGCTATCATCAGTGGCTAAATAATCGCCCGACGCATCTGCAATATTATTGGGTTGAATAAGCAAATGATAAAGTCCTGTATAGAAAATACGTTTCTGGAGGTCGGAGCCTTCAATTTCAATACAAGATAGTTCCTTATTCCACTGTTTATTTGTTGCAATTGTTATATTGTCAAAATTAAAATCATTAATCTCGGCGGATAAGTTATTTTTTGCACCATCGGCTGAAACCGAAGAAAGCCCAACTTTAACAAGAACTGGTTGATTATTATTTTTATCAAAATTGAGAACTATCTTCAAATCTGCATTATTGGCCACCGGTACATTATTAAAAATATATTTACCGGCTTTAAAAACGTATGAATCAAAGGGACGAGAGAATTCCGCTATGAAATATACCTTTCGGAGTTTCGCCCAGCCTGAAATAATCCTGTATCCTTCAATGGTTTTATTATCGACAACCCGCACCTGAGCGGAAATAATTTTGCAATATCTATACGGACTTGTCCTTATAAGAGAGTGATCTAAGTCCACAATCAAATGATAAGGCTTTGCATCGGGGAAAGTATATCTTTGTATTCCGCAATGCTGAGTTGCTGTGAGTTCTGCTTTAATATTATAATCATCCAACACAACGCTGTAATAACCAGGATAAGCCTTTTCATTTGAATGTTTATATTTTGAACGGAATCCTTTAGTTTTGCCATCATCCGAGCCGGCGCTCCATTTTAAATTACCACCATAAGGCATAAATAGAAAATCGTATAAATCTGGACAGCCTGTGCCGTTCAAATGAGTGTGGCTAAAGCCAAGAATAGTTGTGTCATTGTAATCATAGCCGCTGCATGGATCGTCGGGATATTCTCTCGTATCGGGACTGAGTTGCACCAAACCAAATGGGGCACATGCTCCGGGAAAATTAGAACCGGACAGAGATAATGTATCAAGAGCGCCTGTACCGATAAAAGGATTTACAAATTTTGTGAAATCTACATTTTGTGAAAGCAAATTAGTCCAAAATGCAAATATAGCAAGGAAAAGGGATGCGAGTTTTTTTTTCATAATTTTATTTTTAGAATATGTCTATAAATACCACCTTTTTGCCCGTATCGGATTAACGAACACCATGCAAATTACAGAAAAATTTGGAATCCTGAAAGAAAAAGTATTTTCTATGAAGAAGAAAACTCGACATAAATAGCTGGCATGAACTTTATTCTCCAATTGGCAGATTGTATTCCAGTGAAACCCTGAAATTTTTGCAAAATCTCTTTGCGAGATAGCGGTAGTTTCTCGCTTTTGCTGTTGTTTAATCAACAAGGACTAAAAGTTGTTTTGATTAAATTCACTAAATAAGGTTTGGGCTGTGGGTGGGGGCACTTTTCTACTAAGGTTGAAGAAAAATAGGAAAAGAAAGAGCTTGGTAAAGCATAATAAAACTAATCTCAAGCCACATAGAACCCTTAAAACTCTGGGGCTTTTTATTTGAGGGCGCAATGCCAAGCGTGATGGAAGGGAGGAAGAAGAAATGAATCACAGCCCTCCAGTCAGGAGTTTTTTCTGACTGGGAAGGAATTTTCAAAGGCTATTATCATAAAGACAATCAGGGCAAATATCCTGACCACCTGCCCATTCAATAGTATTTCCAGAAACACGGACAGAATAAAATTTCTCTAAATCCAACAATTCAGAAAACCAATCACCATTTAAATAAGGGTGGCAATCAAATTTCCGCTTTTCACCATTAGAAAATTCAATTTCAAGAAAATAATCTGATAATGGTTTTACGTTTTGTGGTTTTATTCTTGTCATTGCTATCTCAATGGGTCAATCTTAAAATATTCTTTACCTTCGGAAAGTAATTTCCAATTCGCTTGCAAGTCTTCATTATGAATTTCAATCCAGGCTATCACCAATTTCATCTTTTTAGCCGGCAGGCTTCCACTTAAAACATCTCCATCCAAAGAAATAACTGCTTCATCGTCCTGATATTCAGCATGTATGTGAGGTAAATTATGACGGCTGTTAATTTCCCTGTACATTTTTATTATTATTCCGAAAAAGACACTCAAAATTGGCATAAATACTCCATTTTTAACAAACCCATTGTATAAACGATTATATTTTATCTTTATTTTATTCTTGATTACTTTCTAAAGAATACCACATAGAACCCTTAAAACCATGGGGCTTTTTATTAGGGGACACAATGCCAAGCGAGAAAAAGGGAATGAAGAAGAAATGAGGGAGAAGGGTTGGTAGGAAGATGGAATTTGGCTCTGGATGGAGGAGAGGGAGAAATAAAAAAGCCAATTAGTTAGGAAAAGACTAAATATAAAAAAAATTAAATTTTAATAGAATCAATTAAAATAAAGAATATTGATCAATCGTCATTAGATTTTGGAAATAGTTTTTAATTAATTTTATGGTTTATGTTTGAATTTGACGATAATAAAAGTAGAGCTAATGCTGAAAAGCACGGTATCAATTTCATAGAAGCACAAAAAATGTGGGAAGACCCCTATTTGCTTGAAATAGCTGCGAGAACAGAAGATGAACCGCGTAATCTGATAATTGGAAAAATCGGCAAAGTTTATTGGTCTGCAATTGTAACATATCGAAATTCAAATATAAGAATAATTTCTGTTCGACATTCACGAAAAGAGGAGATAAATATTTATGAAAGCTACTGAATTTGATAATAAATTTGATTCTGGTGAGGATATTACCGGATTGCTTGATTTAAGTAAAGCAAAAAGAATCAATTTAACTCCCAAACGTATTAATCTCAATATGCCTCAATGGATGATTGATGAATTAAACAAAGAAGCATTGAAATTAGGAGTATCCCGTCAATCTGTAATTAATATTTGGTTAGCAGAAAGATTGCAAGCAACTGCTTGATTTAATGCAGAATGATTACTGAATGCAGAATGTAAAATTAATAATGCAAAATGATTGGATATTTGCTTCCTTCAGTCAGAATTTCTTTCTGACTATTGGGAATAAAACTAATCTTTGACCACATAGAACCCTTAAAACCCTGGGGCTTTTTATTAGGGGACGCAATGCCAAGCGTGAGAAAGAGAAGAAGAATCTATTCTCCTTCAACAATCTTTATTTCTTCATCAGTTAAATCATAGAGTTTATAAACTAATCGGTCGATTTGCTTATCGAGGGAATCGCAAATATTCTGATAAAGTATTTTATCACTTTCATTTTTAGAAGCATACAAATATTTTTGATTTTCGAGTATTTGTTCAACAAGTCCGACTAATTTATCGTGCATTTGCTTTTCAGTGCGAATGGAGAAGTCTATCGGTATCACAGGAATTTGATGTAATTCATAACCTGAAATAGTAGGCGTTTTAAATTTTGCACTATACCAAAAATTAATCAATTTTGAATTAATCAAAGCTAAAAAATATTTCAAGGAATGACTTTTTAAATTAGTTTTATTTGAGAAATAGGCAGTATCCAAAACGAAATATTTATCATAATCAATATAGGCAATGAGGCGCCTTCCGCTCCTACCTTGCAAAATGATTTTGGCATCAACAAAAAATACATCTTTGGTATGAGGCAAGCACCCAACTTTTTCTTTCATTAAATCAGGTCTATACAATAACCATAAATTATCATATTCTATACAATACCTCTGAATATTCTTTCCTCTTAATAATTTATAGCAGTTATTGTTTTCTTTTTTACTAAGTATAAACCTTGAATCATTTGAAGTTTTAACACCTCTTGAAAAATGGATATAATCTTCAATAGGCTTATTCATATCAAGTTTATTCAATAATTCAAATTCAATAATATTTGAATCAACAAATATTCTATATTTCGAATCTTTTGTTATATTTTCAGTAAGAATATCATTACTTTTCACAAAGGAATCTTTTGAATATGAGTATATTTCTAAATTTTTTACAAGATACTTCTGATAAATAATTATCACAGTTTCAACTTGTGCATCCTTAAATGTGCCATTTGGCATTTTGCATAATTTAGAAATTGAACCATTTTGGAAAATTATTTTTCGTAAAATTTGAAAACTATCAATTGCTAACCATGAATTTGAGACCAAAAATCCGAGAATACTGTTTTTATTCGTTAGTTTTTTTATAATTAATTCTAAAAAATAAGCATATAAATCGACTTTGTTTCTAGTAATTGTATATTTATTTTTCAAATATTCTCTTATATAATCTTGAAGATTAACAATATTTACATAAGGAGGATTTCCAATCACTATATCAAAGCCACCTGATTTCATTATTTCGGGAAAACCATCTTTTCCACTCCAATCAAATGTATTTATTTTACGCTTTTCCTTTATGTTGAAAGCATTTGTTTGTTTATCATCATAAAAATCACTCCCTATAAGAGAGTTGCCGCACTTAATATTATCCTTTAAACTTGGCAGAACTGGCAAATTAAATATAGTATTGTCTTCTTTTATCTCGTCGCGAGTTGAGTCCTCAAGTGCTTTAACCGATAAACTGAAATTTGTTACTAAAACAGCCTGTGGGTCAATATCAACCCCAAAAATATTATTTATTAGAATTTCAGATTTTAATTTATGAGATAAATGAATCTGAAAATAATCTGAGTTTGCATCCTGCATTACTCTGATTCTTTTTTCAGTTTTATTTCTGAATTTTTCAACTTTTTCTTTTTTTGACCACTTCTGTAATTCATTAAAATAATACTTCTTGTACCAGTCCAACAGCTTCTGGTATGCAACAATCAGAAAACTTCCCGAACCGCAAGCAGGGTCAAGAACTTTAATCTTTGAAACGTCTTCGGGAACTTTACATTCTTCGAGCTTATTACCAAGTGTATTATCTACAATATATTCCACAATATATCGTGGAGTGTAATAAACTCCACCAGCTTTTTTATCATCATATTTCGGAATTATCGAGACTGAGCCAGCTTTTTTAACAATCTGCTCTGCAATAAATAATTCATAAACATTTCCTATTATTTCAACAGGCATTGCTGCCAAAGTATAAATTGAATTTTCGGGTTTTAATGATTCGAATATGTTCTTTAGAACTTTATTATCAATTAGAGCATCATCTGCGTTAGAATCATAATTAAACATTGAGCCATTGTAAATATGGTCAAGTCTATTAAATATATCATGACACAATTCAAATAGTTTAATTTCTGTTTTCTTTGATTTATCGATTTGGCTTAAAATATTTGTTAAATAATCAGTTTCGATATTTCTATCAGCAAGCATTTTTACGAAAATGATTCGGTTTATATATAATAAAGTTCCTTTTGTAAGTTGATAATCATCTGAATTTTTATCATTTCGGAACATACTTTTAGCAATTTCGAGCCGCCAATACCTTAAATCTTCAAGGAATTGTTTATCGGGAGTTATTCGATTATCGGCAAGCTGTTTGGCTGATAAATACCACTTCTCCAGCGAACCATTTACGACATTATTATATTCAAATAATTCCCATATTTCATCGAATTTTGTAATGTATTCTTTGAAGTTCCAATCTTTGATGACGTGTTTATTAAAGGCTTCTGCTCTGTGTTGAGTAAGCGGTGCAGCATCCTGACAATCGAAGAAACGAAATTCCTCAAAATCAGTTAAAACTGCCAATCGGACATGATTA
The DNA here is from genome assembly GCA_026390695.1 of Candidatus Kapaibacterium sp. Lineage (GTDB taxonomy): Bacteria > Bacteroidota > Ignavibacteria > Kapaibacteriales > UBA2268 > JAPLFL01. The sequence goes on from JAPLFL010000048.1 coordinate 7,067, forward strand.
TTCGGATTATCACATGAACTTAACGTTGAAAAAGCATACTGATAGACCTGTCTGATATATTGTTCATTAGTTTTCAAATCATAAATCGGCTTTTTTGCTTCAATGAAGAAAACGGATTTCATTGCATTTGTATTTTGGTCAGGAATACGAACAAGATAATCAGGTCGTTTATTGCTGTCCTGGCCAGTTTTACCAGTCGGTTGTAAAGTGAATACCTGTTTTTCAGGCTCTAATCCACGATTTGAAACATTCCAATTCAGAAACTGAAAGAGTGGGCGGATAAAATCATTCTCCACCTGCGCCTCTTTATAGTCCTTTCCTTTGAAATAAGAAATTCCTTTTTCAAAATCCTTGACTAAATCAGATATTTCTTTCTTAGCTTCTGCTTTGGTATATGTTTTCAGCAATTGAAATGGATAGAATAAAACTACAAAATTAACTAAATTCTCATAATAATCAAAATACATTATCAAATTCGGCTCCTACACCGTCCCCGCAGGACCCGCTCCCTCAGCATAAACTATAAATCGTTGCTGGGGGGACTTGTCATTTCATTGCGTTGCCGCTTGAATAGCTTGTTCAATTTTGACATAATTACCATTTAAATACGAAATAACTTGCAAACCGGATTTCTTCTGCTTTTCTTTCAAGTCACAGTAAATAGCATCTATATCGTAATTAAATTTAGCAGCGTGTTTTTCACGAACTTGTCGTATATCTTCAACAATAGCGTCTTCCCACATAATTTATTCCTTAATTAGTTCATGCGATTTATCTTTTGATGACCTGCAATAATCAGGTCTCTACTTGGTTTTGCAGTCAAATAGCTAATTACGCTTGTTTCAATATATTCTTTTTTCTTTTCCATTTTTCAAATTTAACTAAATTTTCATAAAAATCAAAACCTTGTTTTTTAGAAAAATGAACTAAGCCAACGCTTACTTTTATTTTTCAACCTTAAAATCCTCTATATAATTCTCTCGGCTAATTAATCACTTATACAGATTTATTAATATTTATTTAATTTGCAAAGCCTTACTTAACAAATCTTCATCTCCGGTCAGATTTTCAATCTTACTGATCTTTTATATAAAGTCCATCAATAAATTAAAATTTTGTCAGACGAGGACGTCTGACATACTATGCGGTAGAACAGACCTCCTCGTCTGACATACTATGCGGTAGAACAGACGTCCTCGTCTGTTTAGTTATTATTATTTATAAAATATTATATAATAGTCATAAGCAACTCCAGACTATAAGAAAACTTTTGACCTCATATTTTCCAAACTATTTCGCACGTCGTTTTTGAAAAGTTTTGTTGACAGCAAGATTTTCTTCCCTTATTTTTGTAGGTTAGTTCATTGAAATAATTGAAAATTGCTTGGTCTGAGCTTGTTTCTAAAGCTATCTTATTTTTAGGGATAGATTTAATTTCTGAATTTAGGTAAACAGCAGGAATAAATTATAAAATATTAATATTTATGCGTACTTGCATACAATTTTATGCAATTCCACTGGAACGCGGCTTCTGCTCTGTAAAAAGCACTTCATAACTTCACCAGAAATTAGTATGCAACTTTATCCAACGATATGCAAAGAAGCTGAGATACCGCTTCTGATCTATCTAAAACGTTGCATAATATTTATTCATACCTTATGCAGATTTATACAATCAGATGCAAATATATGCAATAGACGATATTTTACTGTTAAAGCCAAATATTTCATTAGGCAAGAGAAAATCCCCCTACCCCCTTTTTCAAAGGGGGATTTAACTAAATTGAGCCTGTCTTAAAAGCCACATATTTAACAAAAATGTCAATGCTGCGTATGCAGGAATCTCCTTCCAGTGCCACTTTAGGGGATTCCTGCATTCGCAGGAATGACAGAAATGAGGCTTTTTAGACAGCCTCCAGGGGAGATTTAAGAAAGCTCTTTATTAGCATATAATATTTCAATTACATTAAATCTTAATGAAATATTTGTGTTAAACATCAAATGTTTGTAAAAAAAAGGTGAACCAAAGTCCACCTCTTATATGAAAAATCTTGATTTTTAGTTAGTAAATTATCATGTTCCTGCATTATAATTATTCATATAATTGAGTTGCTCTTCGGAAAGTGCATCCATACTAACACCCATCATTTCAAGTTTAGTTTTGGCAACAAACTCATCTTGTTCGATAGGAATGTCTATGACAGCTTTTGCAAGTGGAGTTCCTTTTTTATAATTTTCAAGAATATAAAGATGCGACAGGAACTGATTGGCAAAAGACATATCCATAACTTCAGAAGGATGACCTTCGGCAGCAGCCAAATTGATTAAGCGACCTTGAGCTAAAAGATAGATTCTGCGTCCATCTTTTAAAGTATATTCTTCGCAATTTGATCGGATAGTTCTTTTACTTACAGATAATTCTTCAAGTTCAGGAATATTGATTTCCACATCATAATGACCGGTATTGCTTATAATCGCACCATCTTTCATAACTTCATAGTGAGGTTTGCGGATAATATCTTTCACGCCCGTTGCAGTAATGAAAATATCGCCTTCTTTAGCGGCTTCGTCCATAGTCATTACGCGATGACCTTCGAGTGTGGCTTTGATTGCAGCCGTTGCTTTTACTTCTGTACAAATCGTGTTTGCACCCATGCCTTTTGCACGTTTAGCAACACCGCTACCGCAGTGACCATGTCCAGCAACAACAATATTTTTACCAGCAAGAAGTACAGAGGTAGCACGGATTACGCCATCAAGAGTTGACTGTCCTGTTCCATAGACATTATCAAAATCCCATTTTGTTTCAGTGTCATTAACTGCAACAACCGGATAAAGTAATTGTCCATCAGCAGAACGAGAACGAAGACGATGAACGCCGGTTGTAGTTTCTTCTGTTCCGCCAATAACATGATTGACAGCCATATCACGATAATTTTCGTGAACGGTATTGATTAAATCGCAGCCATCATCAAGCGTTAAATGCGGAGCATCATCAATTGTGCGATCTATGCACCAGTAGAAATCTTCGCCATTATCGTACCAAGCGTAGATAGAGACTCCATCGGCAGCAATAGCAGCAGCTACAGCATCATTGGTAGAAAGTGGATTACATCCGGACCATGAAACTTCAGCACCCGCATCAACGAAAGTACGGATTAACACTGCTGTTTCTTTAGTAACGTGCAAACAACCTGCGATTTTAAAACCGGCAAAAGGTTTTGTTTCGCTATATTTTTTTCTTAAACTCATCATAACAGGCATGTGTGCTTCAGCCCAGTCAACTAAAAGTCTTCCTTCCTCTGCCAGACCAATATCGCGAACACAATATTTGCCCGGTACTTCATCGAATTTACCCTGTGCTTTTTTAGGGGGTATTTGAGACATTTTTTTTCTCCGAAAAATATATACGTAAAATTTAATTAAATCTTTTTAAACAAATCAACTAACTCCAGAGCTTCCCAAGGAAATTCAGGACGTCCGAAATGGCCATAAGCAGAGGTAGCGCGGTAAATTGGGCTACGTAAATTGAAACGATCAATAATCCCTTTTGGAGTTAGATCTATATTTTTGCTAATATAATCGGAAATTGCAATTCCACTGATTTCCGAACTGCCATGAGTATTAACATATACTGAAACAGGCTGTGCTACTCCAATAGCATAAGAAAGCTGAATTGTACATTCTTTTGCAATACCGGCAGCCACAATATTTTTTGCAAGATGGCGTGCTGCATAAGCACCTGAGCGATCGACTTTAGATGGATCTTTACCGGAGAAAGCGCCTCCACCGTGAGGAGCACGTCCGCCATAAGTATCGACGATAATTTTGCGACCTGTAAGTCCGGTATCACCATGCGGGCCACCAATTTCAAATCTTCCTGTAGGATTAATATGATAAATTGTTTTATCATCTAATAAATTTGCAGGCATAACTTTTTTGATAATGTGTTCGGTTACATCCTGATGAATTTTTTCCTGACTTACATCGGGATCGTGCTGAACAGACATTACGACCGTATGTGCACGAATGATTTCACCGTTATCTGCATATTCCAGTGTTACCTGAGATTTAGCATCCGGTCTGAGATAGGGCATTGCAGAGTTGACAGTTTTAAATACTTCTGTATGTTTAGCAACAAGTTTATGTGAAAACATAATAGGTGCAGGCATAAGCTCTTCTGTTTCGGTAGAAGCATAACCGAACATCATTCCTTGATCTCCGGCTCCACCAACATCAACGCCCATGGCTATGTCAGGAGATTGTTGATTGATAACATTGACAACTGCACAGGAATAAGAATCGAAGCGGTATCCGGCTTTTGTATATCCGATATCTTCGATAACTCCACGTACAAGTTTTTGTAAATCCACATAAGTTGTTGTAGTAATTTCGCCACCGACAACGATTAATCCTGTTGATGCGAAACATTCGCAAGCTACTCGTGAAGACGGATCATCGCGGAGCATCGCATCAAGAACAGTATCTGATACTTGATCGCATATTTTATCCGGATGACCTTCGGAAACAGATTCCGAAGTGAAAAGAAAGTTTTTGCTCATGATTTATCCTAATTTATACTAATTAACAAAATATTTAAGGTTATTAAATTTTTATGCATATTTGATTTCGCTTGAATCACCTACATTCAATCGAAAGAATTGACCTTTAACGACAGCATTATTCCCAATAATCGAACGATCAAGAAGTGATTGTTCTACTCTGGAATTTTCGCTGATAATTGAATCTTTTATAATACTATTGCGCACAACGGCTCCTTCGGCAATGGATGCAAATGGTCCGATAACTGATGTTTCTACATGTGCTGTAGGAGCGATATAAACCGGTGGAATGATAATAGCATCCGAATAAATATTATTGGTATTCATCTTTTCAAGTAAAATCCGATTTGTTGATAGCATTGTTTCAGGTTTACCGCAGTCATACCAGCCATCAACATTGAATGAAGTAAATTTCTCGCCATTATTGAGCATAAGCTGAAGGGCATCGGTCAATTGATATTCATCACGGGTACGAATATCTTCATCAATTAATTTTTCGAGACAAGTTCTTAAAAGTGATGGATTGCTTATATAATAGATTCCGACTATTGCAAGGTTTGAAACCGGTGTCTCTGGTTTTTCGATCAGTTTATTAATAAAACCGTCATTTGAGTGAACAACAACTCCAAAACGTCTGGGGTCGCTAACTTCTTTAACTCCGATAGAGCAGTATTTACTTTCGGAAACTGATTTTAAATCAGCATCAAAAATAGTATCCCCAAGAATAATCATCAGTGGCTCATCTTCAAATGTTTCGCGAGCAGTCCAAATAGCATGACCCAAACCATATTGCTCCGTTTGCTGACAATAGTCCACATGAAAATGATAATGTGTATTGACGTACTGCTCGACTAAATCACCCTTATAACCGGTAATAATCGTCACTTTGTCCACATTATTTTCTTGAAGTGCATCTAATATATGTCCTAAAATAGGTTTTCCGGCAACATTTAAGAGAACCTTAGGTAAAGAATAGGTAAACGGTCGTAATCTTGCACCAACTCCGGCTACGGGTATAATAGCTCTCATTATTATATTTAATTTAATTTTCAAAAAAAACCGATTACAAATTTACGACTTTTATTTCTAATAATAAAGAGTTTAATAACTATATATAAAAGTATCAATTAATTTACAAAATATTAATTCTCTCTAATCGTTACAAGAAATCAATGTTTTATTAAAATGAAGCGACAATGAAATCAATTAATTCCGAATTTTTGCTGGTATTGCTTTTTCTCTCAATTAGCGCTTTAGCAATAGCTGCTCAGAATAAAAGCATATTGAAAAATCCGCCAACTGAAAAATCAATTAATTTTATTGAAAACAAGGGACAATGGAATCCGGATGTTCTTTACCTGACAAAACTTAATGGTGTTAATGCATGGCTTACTAAATTCGGTGTTGCTTATGATTATTTTCAGCTCTATCAAGATACAACTGAAGCTAAATCGGATAATTTTATTAAGCACAACCGCGATCCAAAGCCAAGTATGGCTCCCGATGAAAATATGAAAGTGAAAGGGCATGTAATTTTTATGAAATTTGTTGGAGCTCAGGAATATAAAAAAATCGATACAAATAAACTTGATGAATTAAATGATAAAACTCGCTCTAAAAGTCAAGGTATAGATAAGCAAGAAACTTATTATAATTATTTTATCGGCAATGATTCTACCAAATGGGCATCTTATGTACCTCTTTACAAAGAAGCATATATTAGTGACATTTATCATGGAATTGATGTCCGGTATTATTTCGATACTGATTCAAACTTTCTATCACCGACTCAAAGACGTATGAAGGGTGTCCCTTATCTGAGATATGATTTTGTAATTCATCCCGGAGCTGATTTGAATCAAATTAAAATAATCTTCGAAGGAGCCGATTCAATCAATGTTAATGAACATGGTGAGTTAGTTCTCAAGACTTCTCTTGGAGATATTCGCCATGGGAAATTATTTACTTATCAGATTGATGAATCAAAAGGACAAAGTCTGAATCAGGATTTGAAAAAGAAAAATGAAAAGCGCACACTTACTGAAATAGAATGTAAATACTTTAAAAATTCGGATGGCTCTGTTGGCTTTAAAGCTGGTTCTTATGATAAGAAAAAGACACTTATCATAGATTAATCAATCAGTTTGATTGAACAGTTAAAATTCATACAGTCGCAGCAGATCTTCTGCAGTTTCCCGACGGCGTATTAATTCGACATTCTCATGATCAATAAGCAGCTCTGCAGGTCTAAAGCGATTATTATAGTTTGATGACATGACATAACCATAAGCCCCAGCATCATGGATTAAGACCAAATCTCCAACTTCTAACACCGGTAATTCTATATGCGACGCTTGTATATCTGAATTTTCGCAAATTTGACCACAAACATTAACAAACTCAGTGATTGATGAATTAACCAATGCTTCTATCCTATGTTTTGCTCCATATAGAGCTGGACGTATTAAAGTATTCATACCCGCATCCAGACCTATAAACTTCTTATAACTCTTTTTTATTCCTGTTACACGTGACAGAATATAACCGGAATTTGCTATCAAGTATCGCCCCGGTTCGAGGATCAGATCAGGCTTCCCAAGTTTATACTTAGCACAGCGTTCTTTAAAGATGTCACAAACTGATTTTGCGGTTAGTTCAATATTCAATTCCTCTTCATCATTGTTATAAGGGACTCCGAATCCTCCACCGATGTCGATGTATTCAGGTTTAACGCCTAATTCTCCAAAAATTTCACCAGCGATGTTCATCAATCTTGCAACGATTTCTGCAAAGTAATATGGTTCCAGATTATTGGAACCGGTCATCATGTGAATACCAAATTTTTTAAATCCGGCATCGCGAGCAGCCCTATAAGCATCAATAGCTTTTTCATAAGGAATTCCGAATTTAGCGTCGGAACCTGCCGTAACGATACCTTCAAACCCCCCTCTGCCGATTCCGGGATTTATACGAAAGGCAATTTGCTGCCTTTTTCCCACTTCAATTAATCTTTCCATGGAAGTTCTATCGTCAAGATTGAGTCTGAGATTCTTTTTATAAATTTGTGCTAAATCATCAAAACTCTCATAATTGCCGGTATAAACAATATTATTTGTAGGAATACCGGCTCTCTCTGCTAATAATACCTCCATCGGAGATGAACAATCAGCTCCTGCCCCTAATGAATGAAATAATTTAAGAATATTAAGGTTACTATTCGATTTTACCGAAAAATGGATTTTTGTATTTTGATAATAAGTTTGGAATGAATCTATCAGTCTTAGGTAATTGGATTCAATCTTCTGTTTATCATAGATATAAAGCGGCGTTCCGTATTTTTTGGCAAGATCACCGAATATTTTTTTGTCGAGTTTTAGCATGTTTACCAGAATAAAAAAATGTAAATTAAGTTTTTTTTATAACAGAGCTATAATAATCATATAAATTAATAATTGCAGCTTTTAAATTTGTAATTGTAACATATTAATCAATAATTGCAGCGCCTGTATTGAATCAAATCCGAACAATTTTATGACAGTAAAACAACAACAGAATAAACAAACAATAATTTTAATTTTACCTTGGATTCTCACCTTTCTGGTTTTTTATCTTTACCCGTTAATTCACGCATTAGTCCTAAGTTTTTCGAAATATTCAACCTTAACAAATGAGATAAAGTTTATCGGAGTATCAAATTATAAATACGCTTTTACCGATAAAATATTCTGGAAAGCACTTTCAAATACTGCCTTCTTTACATTTGGAACTGTGCCACTGACAACAGCAATATCACTGGCACTGGCAGCCGTATTAAATAGTAAATTTATTCAATATAAGAATTTCTTTCGTGCAGTTTATTTCTTGCCATCGGCAACCTCACTTGTTGTTATTTCTTTAATTTTTATAAATCTTTTTTCAAAAACCGGATATTTGAATTTCTTGGCATTGATTGTTGGATTACCGGTTTCTCAGCATGGCTGGCTGCTCGAACCGAATACATCGATGATTTCTATAATGGCTATGGATGTGTGGATGGCAGTTGGATATTATATGGTCTTGTTTTTATCGGGCATGCAATCAATTCCAAATGATTTATATGATAGTGCTCGTTTGTCCGGTGCAAGCCCGCTGCAGCAGTTATTTAGAATAACATTGCCATTGCTTAAACCAACTCTTCTTCTTGTTCTGCTCATCAATACTATTAAATCTTTCCAAGTGTTTATTGAAATTTTTGTTATGACGAAGGGCGGCCCGCTTAATTCCACCAATACCCTCGTTTACATGATATATGAAAATGCTTTTGAAAAAGCAGATATGATGGGATATGCGTCTGCTCTAGCTTTTATACTATTTGTAATACTTATGATTTTTTCGATTCTGCAGATAAAATTTTTAAGAACTGAAGATTAATGACTCAAATTTATTTAAAAGTATATGTTTAGAAATTTAAAGGGTTTTGTATGTTAATAACTAATATCGTATGCTCATTGATTGCATTCGCTCTTGGAGCCATTCCTTCAGCTTATATCATAGTTAAATATTTTTCTGGCAAAGACATTCGGAAGCTTGGTACAGGCAATGTAGGAGCCATGAACAGCTATGAAGTCACAAATAAAAAATGGATAGGTCTCGTAGTATTTTTAATGGATTTTATAAAAGGATTATTAGCAGTCTTTATTGCCCGATATTTAGGTGGAAATAACCTGCAAACAGTCCTTCTGGCTGCTATCTTTGCAGTTTTGGGACATAACTATAATCCATTTCTCAAATTCAAAGGTGGCAGAGGATTGGCTGTTGCTTGCGGTGTTTTAATACCGATTAATCTTTTAATCATAATTTTCTGGGTACTAATGTGGCTGACCGGTTATTATGCAATAAAACGAGATGTTCATGTTGGAAATATAGTAGCTTCAATAGGAGCAGCTATTCTACTTTTTCGTGCTCCTGAAAAAATTATTCATATTTTCGCGACAATGAATATTTATGATATATCAACTTTCAGAAATGCCTCAATTTTCTTATGCTTTTTAATCCTGCTCAGACATTCCGATGTAATTTTAGAAATATTTAAAAAAAATAAAAATATGGATTGATTGGTTTATCCTTCAACATCTTTTTTAATAATTTCATAAACAGCCGCCATAAGCCTCTTTTCATCGACACTGCTACTGTTGGGATTCGGAGGAATTGGTTTATGGAGAATGATTTTCACAGTCGTAGGATGAAAAATTTTATTTGGTTTATCAAACACACTAAATGTCCCTATCAAGGAAATAGGAACTATCGGCTTGGCAGCCCTTGCAGCAAGCATAAAAGCTCCACGTTTGAAGGTTTGAGGTTTACCGTCTAATGAACGAGTACCTTCAGGAAAAACGATGATCGAATCACCTGTACTTATTGATTCGAGTGCTTTTTCAATCCCAGCCATGGCATTTCTCGGATCTTCACGAACAATGGAGATAAATGGTGATTTGCGTAGTCCCCATCCGAAAATAGGAATATTTTCAAGTTCCTTCTTATACATGATTCGTACTGAATCATTTAATCCTGCCAATAGTACCGGAATATCAAACAAACTCGAATGATTTGCCACATAAATATATTTTTCATTCGGATTTAATAATTCAGCACCTATAATTTCAAGTTTAACTCCTGAAATTTTTAAAATGATACTTGACCATATTCTTGAATATCTGTGGAACAAGCTCTGATTGCTGGAAAAAGCCATGTACAGTAAAATACGTATTGAATGAACTACTGTTACTAATACTATTGCAATTTGCTGGTAATAAAATTTTATAATGTGCATTTTTTTGATCTGTAATAATTTACATAATTAAATATAAGAATCTTATTCACATTAAATTTCAAGTTTATTGCTTTTATTAAGTTTTAAGTTTCTTTTTCTTGGCAGCAGGGAAGAGGATATTATTAAGTATGAGCCTGTATCCTGGAGAATTTTTGTGTAAACTCAAATCTGTGGGAGGATCTCCGATATTATGACGATAATCTTCAGGATCGTGGCCGCCATACCAAGTATAAGTACCACGTCCGACATTTCCGTTAATATATTTCACTTCATCGGAACCTTCTTTTATTCCAAGGATTGTGACGTTCTTTTTGATATATTCTTTATGGAAAGCAGTTGTTTGCCCCATAAATCCATGTACTATGTTCACATGGCATTGGGTCAGCATTGATGGCACTGGATCGTATTTAGCAGAAAAATCAAATAAAGTGAAATAATCTAAATCAGGATTTGGAATTTTCAGTGGGTCTATATCTATTGAAGATATTTCATATTCATAAGGATCATAAACAATGCGAAAATTTTCAAAGGCATTTGTCTTTGAAAAATCAAGTTTGCTCTGAGCCTGCATATCCAGTGGATCTCCGTCAAAGGGTTCAGAACAAATATCAACTCCTTCAGCCGCTAAAGCCACATCATAAGAATCAGTAGCACTGCACATAGCAAACATGAATCCGCCGTTAGCAATAAATTCCTGAATTTTCTTAACTACTGACAATTTCATTTGGGATACTTTTGCAAAGCCAAGTTTCTTTGCCATACCTTCATTCAAAGCCACTTGCTGAATATACCAAGGTACATTATGGTATGCTGCCCAAAATTTTCCGAACTGACCAGTAAAATCCTCGTGATGTAGATGGATCCAATCATATTTTTCAAGTTTACCCATTACAACATCTTCATCCCAAATAATATCATGCTCAACTTCTGCATATTCAAGAGCAAGTCTGACCGCATCATCCCATGGGCGTGCTCCGGGTGGTGCATAAACACATATTTTCGGAGCTTTTTCAAGCCGGACTACATCCATGTTATTGTTTTCGCTTTGGACTTCAGCATATATCTTTCCAGTAGATCCACCATCGAGGTTTTCAAAGAATATTCCTCTTAATCGAAGCTCCGTTGCTATTTTATCACTATAATCAGTCATAAATGAACCGCCGCGATAATTCAGCAGCCAATCCACTTCTTGTCCTTGTTTAAGCACCCAGTATGTCAGCCCATAAGCCTTCAGATGGTTCGTTTGGGCTAAATCCATAGGAATAAATATTTTTTGTGCCTGTGAAGTTTCGAGCAAAATAAACAATGAACAAAGAAATATCAATATATATTTCATAAAAGAGTTTTGCATTTTATGGAAATTAAATTTTGTAATTTTAATTTCAAGTAAACGTCGGAAAGCCGGTTTTATTGCAATTTTCAACTTATAAAATCATTATGACAAAAATTATCGAATTAAAAAGAAAACTTGTTTTAGCTTCGCAATCACCGCGGCGGCAGCACCTTTTGGAATTGTTAGGTTTGAAATTCGATATTATTCCCGCTAATATTGATGAGGATATTGATTATCAATTAAAACCCAATGAAATTGCAGAAAAACTTGCAGTTGATAAAGCCCAATCGGTAGCACGGAACTATACTAAAAGAGCTTTTATTCTCGGAGGCGACACTATTGTCGTATATAAAGACCAGATTTTAAATAAACCGAAATCAGCAGCAGACGCATGCAGCATGTTAAAACTACTTTCCGGCAAAACACATATTGTTTATACTGGATTTGCTTTTGTAATTTGTCCGGAAATGGAGCTTGTCAGTTCTTGTGTAGCCACAGAAGTTAGTTTCAGGGATTTAGATGAAAATGAAATTGATGGTTATGTCGAAAGTGGATCACCACTTGATAAAGCTGGAGCTTATGGAATTCAGGATGATTTTGGTGCAGTTTTTGTCAGACATATAAAAGGTTGTTACTATAATATTGTCGGATTACCACTGGAAGCGGTTTATTCAACATTGAAATTAATTAATAAATAAAGAGGATCAGGTGTTTATATCATTTGAAGGCATTGATGGCTGCGGGAAAACAACCCAAATTGAGCAATTATCAAATTATTTTGAAAAAAGAGGAGCAGAGCTAATAAAATTGCGTGAACCGGGAGGTACTGCGACATCTGAGCAAATTCGATCTATTCTGCTAAATCATAAAAACGACATTGACTCTGTAACGGAATTATTTCTTTTTGAGGCAGCAAGATCGTGCCTTGTCCAACAAATAATAAAACCAGCATTAGACGAAGGCAAAATTGTTTTAAGCGATAGATTTTTTGATTCAACAATTGCTTATCAGGGCTATGGGAGAGGATTGAACATGGAAATGATAAATAAATTAAATGAATTTGCCACTCAAAATATTAAACCCGATATAACTTTTTACTTAAAGATATCACTCGATCTTTCCAATCAAAGAACAAAATATAAAAACCCGGACAGAATGGAACTATCCGGGCAGATTTTTTTTGAGCGAGTTATTAAAGGTTTCGATGAAATAGCTCTGAAAGAGCCGAATAGAGTGATTACAATTGATTCATCAGGGCAAGTACAGAAAACATTTTCATTGATTGAAAAAGCAATCAATGAAAGGTTTTGAGCAACTACCAGCGCATTAAATTGACTTCATCCACATAAATCGTTTGTTTATTTCTAAATAATGCAATAATAATGGCAAGACCTACTGCAGATTCTGCTGCAGCAACGGACATGATAAAAAATACAAATATCTGACCGGTTGTATCTCCCAAAAATGATGAAAACGAAACGAAGGCTAAATTCACCGAATTGAGCATCAGTTCTATTGACATAAATATAATGATAGCACTTCTGCGAGTCATAACTCCTATTGATCCGATAATAAAAATAATTGCTGAAAGTCCTAAATAATATCCTAATGGAACGATTGGTAGCATAATAACCTCTATTTTGATTTCTAAATTTATTGATTGATTCTTCTTTTTGCCAGAATAACAGCTCCTATAATAGCAGCAAGAAGTAATAGACCTATAGCCTCGAACGGAACAAGATACGATGTGAAAAATGCTTTGCTGATTGCTTCAGCCGTCCCGTTTTGTAATGCGTTCGGACTTAAACTGTTTTGAGTAGGTTTATTAGTCAAAAATATTGTTACCAATTCAAGTGCAAATCCGATCGAAAAAAGAATAGCCATGGCTTTAACAGGAATTACTTTAATCGTATGATGCTCTTCCTTTGATAAATTAAGCAACATGATTACGAAAATTACAAGAACCATAATGGCACCTGCATAAACGAGTATTTGCAGAACAGCTATAAATTGTGCCTGCAAAGTTAAATAAATACCAGCAAGCATGAAAAAGTGCAGTACAAGCGACATCGCAGAAACAATCGGATGACGGGTTGAAATAGTAACTAAAGCACTTGCTATTGCTAAAGTCCCTAATATTCCAAAGATAATAAAATCAATAATCACAATTTTCCTTTTTCAAATATATAATAGCATCAAATCAGGTGATTAACCCAATTATTACGAAATTACGAAATTCAAATGAAAAATCAGGGATTTTTTATAATCAATTGAAAAAAGTTTTGTTTGTGTTGGATGTTTATAACTTTTTTTCTATAATCCGAACATAAATTGCAAATTGCAATATAAATGCAAATTGTTTTAAAATTTAAAGTGTATTATATGGCAAGCGAAAAAAAACAGGATATACATCCGGATAAAAATCAAGACAAGAATCAAGATAAAAATCTGAATAAGATACCGGAAGAAAAATGGAAAGCTATGAAGTTAGCTATGGATCAAATTGAAAAGGCCCATGGCAAAGGTTCTATTATGCTTTTAAGCGATTCTAAATTAGTTGATATTGATGTTATTCCAACTGGCTGCATGTCTTTGGATGCTGCAATCGGAGTTGGCGGAGTCCCACGTGGAAGAATTATTGAAATTTATGGCCCGGAATCAAGCGGAAAAACAACAATTTGTCTTCATATTATTGCTGAGGCTCAAAAGCAGAATGGTATTGCCGCTTTCGTTGATACTGAGCATGCATTGGATGTAGCTTACGCAAAAAGATTGGGTGTAGATCTTAATAATTTATTACTCTCACAGCCCGAGTACGGTGAACAAGCTTTGGAGATAGTAGAAACACTTGTACGCAGCGGTGCTCTTGATGTGATTATTGTAGATTCGGTTGCCGCACTTACTCCTAAAGTTGAAATTGACGGAGAAATGGGTGATGCACAAATGGGCTCTCAGGCGAGACTTATGTCGCAGGCAATGAGAAAATTAAATGCAGCAATCGGAAAATCCAATACTACAGTCATGTTTACTAATCAGTTGAGAAGTAAAATCGGCGTTGTTTATGGTAATCCAGAAACAACAACCGGTGGAAATGCGCTTAAATTCTATGCATCTGTAAGAATTGATATTCGCCGTAAAGAAGTTATTAAAGAAGGACAAGATATTATAGGTAACCGTGTCAGAGTAAAAATTGTGAAAAACAAGGTTGCTCCACCGTTTAAAGAGGTCGAGTTCGATATACTTTACAATGAAGGAATCTCGAAAATCGGTGATATGATAGATATTGGAACTGAATATGGTTTTATAACCAAAAGCGGTTCATGGTATTCTTACAAAACCGAAAGAGTTCAGGGACGTGATGGATTGAAAAAAATATTTAATGATTCCCCAACTCTCTTCTCAGCATTAGAAGCAGAGATCAGAACAGCTATAACAGGTGGTTAAAAATATATTTAACTTTGTTAACAATTGAAGAATTCAAGTAGGCAGTCTCGTAAGTTACGTTTCTGTCATTGATGCCAGTGCAGGAATCGCCTAAAGCGTAACTGAAAGGGGATTCACGCTTGCGAGAGTGCGTGAAAACGAGGAAATTCCACTTGAATGTCATTCCCGCGCATGAGACTGTGTGAAAACACGAAATATTCACGTATCTGTCATTCCCGCGCATGCGGGAATCCCCTTCCATGGCGCAATTGGGGATTTCTGCATACGCAGGTATGACAAGAAATTGCAGTTTTCACACAAGCTCATGCGCCGAAATGACATTTTTGGTAAAAATTCTAATTCTGAGAAATCCACTATTAATTTAGATTACAATTAATAATATTTTTAAATTATGAATGAATATAAAATTATTTCAATTGTAAAACAAAAATTTCCTTCAACTGATTTTTCCGTTAGCTTGGACAGCGGCGAATGCTTTGAACTATCATCGGATTTGGTTTTTAAAAATTCACTATCGAATGGAGTTTCAATAAACGAGGAAACACTGAAGCAAATTAAATTAGAAAATGAATCTATATCAGCCAAACAAACCGCTTACGGGTTCTGTTCATATAAACCGCGCTCAGAGCATCAACTCAGGCAGAAACTTAATGTAAAAGACTTCAGTGATGAAGCAAAGGAAATTGCAATTGATTATATGAAGCAAATTAAATATATTGATGATATGAAATTTGCTTTGGATTATGCAAAAGCGCTACAGTTGCGCAAGAACATGCCATTAAATAAAATAAAATCCGAACTCTATCAAAAGGGCATTTCAAAATTTGACATAGAAGATACGCTCCATCAGTTTGCAGATGAGGATAATGAATTAAATAGTGCTTTGAGAGCTATTCATAAGAAATTAAAAAATAAAAAATTTGAAACAGACACTGAGTTAAAGTATTTTATTATTCAATTATTGATTAAATCTGGCTTTAGTAGCGATATAGCAAGATCAGCAACTGAAAAATATTTAAATAATGAATAAAAAAAATCCCCTTTCTTTCAGAAAGGGGATTATATTAAAATGGAACTAATTCATTTTTGAATAAGCATTATTTCTCTGGTACTAAAATAAATTTTGCAAAGTTATTCATGTTCAGGAATTGATTAGCAGCATCTTTTATGTCCTGTGGCTTTAATTTATTTACCATATCGTTAAAATTAAGAATTGCATTAGGATCTTCACTTATCCAGTAATAATTCTCCAACCATCCCAACCACTGCCGATTTTCTTTGCTATTTACTTCATATTCACGTTTAAAAGTTTCAGTGATTTTCTTCATATCTTTTTCGTCGGGTAGGCTGGTTTTAATTTTATCAACAACTTTGAGAAGATCGTCGATAAGTTCATTGGCTCTGGTCGGATCGCATCCGAACATAATATTAAATGTGAATTTTTGTTTGGGATATTTCTGTAAAGAACCACTGGCTCTAATTCCATAAGTTCCGCTTTTCTCTTCACGAATTTCTTCACGTAATTTATCGCTCAAATGTGCCGATAGAGCGCGCATCTTCAGACGGTTATCGGCATTATAATCGCAGTCACCATTTATTACAAGATTTACTGAGCCTTTTTTCTCAACACCTTTTTTAACGGTTTTTTCAATTTTTCCTTGTGGAGGATTGCTTCCTATATCCTTCCAGTTTTCTTTTCTGCGTTGTGTTGGAAGGGAAGCTACATATTTTTCGATTAATGGTTTAATTTTTTCCAAATTAACATTGCCAACAAAAAAGAAAGTGAAATCACCGACATCAGCGAACCTGTCTTTATAAAAATCAAAAGCTTTAATTGCATTAAAATCCTTAAGCATTTCCTCAGTCATCGGACGTTTGCGAAAATGATACTGAGTCATTATTGATCTTACTGAATCACGGAAAATACCTTCTGGTGTACGTTGATTGGCAAGAATAGATTCCTTTGTTCTCTTAACAAGCGCTTGGTAAGCGTCCTCATCAATTCTTGGTTCTGTTATAATCAAATTCAGAAGCTGGAAGAAAGTTTCATCGTCCTTAGGGGAATAGCTGCCCTCTAAGCCTTCGTTTAATTCATCAATGTATGAATTTAAACTAACTTCTTTCCCTGATAAAAGCTTCTGGAGCGCCGATTCATCAAATTGTGACACACCCGATTCATTAAGTAATTGAGAAGTAAAATTTGCGGAAATAAAATCTGCATCATTTGCTATGGAAGTGCCTCCTGGGCTGAAGGCTTTGAATAATATTTCGTCATTTTTAAAATCAGTAGGTTTCAGAATAACTTTAGCTCCATTTGAAAGAAACAATTCAGTTACACCGATTTTTTCAAGTTTATTTTCTTTTATTATTTTTCCCGAATTAACAGTTTTTGAAAAAAGAGGCTTCCCGATTTCTGCATCTTTGTATGGCTCAATCTTGGATTTCTCAATTTCCGAATATTTAGCAATTGCTTCTGCTTCAGTCGGTACAACAATTTCAGGTTTTTCGGGTGCAACCATTGTGATGATGGAATTATTGCTGTGGATCAGTGTTTTAATATAAGTGTTAATTTCAGCAAGTGTAATTTCGGGTATAAATTTAGAATAAAGAGCGTATTCGTATTCCATACCGGGCATGCTTTCATTCTGTAAAAAATTGGAAACATATTCACGAGTGTAGTTTTTAGAATTTGTTTTATCTCGTTCATCATACATCTTTTGGACAGATCTTAGCATTTCTTTCTTAGCGCGATCAAGTTCTGTGGCTAAAAAACCGTGCTGCATGGCACGAAATCCTTCGGTAATTATTGATTCAAAGCCTTTCATCAAACCATTACCGGCAACCATTGCCATCAAATCAAATGAACGAACATCAGAGAAAAATTTACCTTCATTTCCCCCGGCAAAGAGGAATGGTGCGTCTTTCTTGCGTCTCATATCATCAAATCTTCTATTAATCATTTCGCCTAATAGCTGATTAACTAAATTTTTTCGATATTCTGCATAATTTCCAATCAATTTTCCTTCGTGATGTTTAAAATGAATCGAAACAGTTGCTCTTGGCATTTCTTTGTCTGTTGCAATTGATACTAAGGTTTTATCATTGTCTGGCAGCGGAAATTCAGTTCTTGGCTTTTCATTTTCAGGATTTTTCAACTCAGCAAAATGCTCTTGAATCATTTTTTCCATTTCATCAACATTAAAATCTCCAACAGCTACTACAGCCATTAAGTCGGGACGATACCAATCTTTGTAAAAAGTTGTCAATCTTTCATAATTACAATGATACAAAACAGCAGTATCTCCGATTGGCAGCCTGTCTGCATATCGTGAATTATAAAGTAAGACTGGCAGTTGTTTTTTCATAACTCTATCTTGAGCGCCTTTTCCAAGACGCCATTCCTCTACTACTACTCCGCGCTCTTTATCAATTTCGGCATTATCGAAACTTACATTGTGTCCCCAATCCTCAAGCACCTGAATACCTTTGTTGAGCAGCCCTTCTTTGTCTGTCGGAATTTCGAGCATATAAACAGTTTCATCAAAACTTGTATATGCATTCAAATCTGCACCAAATTTCACTCCGGTTGATTGTAGGAAATTGATAAGTTCATTCTTGGGAAAGTTCTTGGTTCCATTAAAGCACATGTGTTCAATAAGATGTGCTAATCCTCTTTGATTGTCATCTTCCATGACAGATCCGGTTTTAACAGCCAAACGTAATTCAGCGCGTTTTTCGGGTTTCAAATTCTTCCGAATGTAATATTTGAGACCGTTATTTAATTTTCCGATCTTAACATCTTTGTCAATCGGTAGTAAAGCATTCAGATCAGTAACATTGATTTGTGGCTGCGCTGAAAGATAGGCAATGGAAGTGATTAATACTAAAATAATCACTCGGATACTTTTAAAAGTCTTCATTATAAACCTAAATAAAAAATAAAATGAATTAATTTCAATCGATAGATTTTAAACATGATCTATTTACATCATAAATAAATTTCTAATCATGCAATTTAATAAATTAGCTATTTCTAATAATCATAATAAATGAACTTTAAACATTATTTGAATATGTTAAAAAATAATCATAAATTTGTTGCTTATATTTTTTGCAAAATAAGGATAAAGACTAATGTTTGAGCCTTTACCGGAGCAATTTAACTATCCGGATTTAGAACAGAATATTCTTGAATTTTGGGAACAGAATGAAATTTTCCAAAAATCATTGAAATTACGCGATGGAAGCCCGGTTTATTCATTTTATGAAGGACCTCCCACCGTCAACGGAAAACCCGGAATTCATCATGTGATTGCTCGGACTATCAAAGATACCGTATGCCGCTTTAAAACCATGACAGGACATTTTGTTCGCCGTCAGGCAGGCTGGGACACTCACGGACTGCCTGTCGAAATTGCAGTTGAAAAACAATTAGAACTGAAGGACAAGTCTGAAGTAGAAAAATTAGGCGTCGAGAATTTTAATCGTGCTTGTAAAGAATTTGTTTACAAAAATATTGAGATGGATGAGGGCTGGCGTACTTTAACAACCAGAATGGGATATTGGATTGATCTTGATTCAGCTTATATTACATGTACGAATAACTACATAGAGTCGCTATGGTGGGCACTTAAAACATATTTTGACAAAGGTCTTATTTATAATGGCTTCAAAGTTGTTCCACAATCACCTACAATTGAAACTCCTCTCAGTTCACATGAATTGTCGCAAGGCTACAAAGATGTTCGTGATCCTAATTGCTATTTAAAATTAAAAATCATAAATTCATCAATAAAGAATTTAATTGGAAATTATATTTTAGTTTGGACAACAACTCCATGGACATTGTTTTCTAATGTCGCTCTGGCAGTGGGTGATGAGATTGATTACGTATTAATAAAAAATATAAGAAAAACTAAAGAAACCGATTTGGAAGAACTCCTGGTATTAGCTGAATCAAGGCTTTCAGTCATTGATGGAGAATACGAGATAATTAGTAAATTCAAAGGTTCGGAATTGATTGGTACCGAATATGAGCAAATACTTCAATACTGTATTATAGATAAAAAGAAACATCCTAATGCTTTGACAGTTCTTGCAGGCGATTTCGTCTCAACAGGCGATGGTAGCGGAATAGTCCATCTTGCACCGGCTTTTGGTGAAGATGATTATCAGATGTCAAAATTATTTAATCTTCCTTTTCTGCAACCAGTGACACCCAATGGACACTTTACTGATGAGTTAGGCGAATTTGCCGGTCGGGCTGTTAAAACCTTCAAATATGAGGACAGAACTGAAGAAGGTGCAGATAAAGATATTATTTTCAAACTCAAAACATTAAATAAAATATATCGTTCAACCAATGACTATACCCACAGCTATCCGCACTGCTGGAGAACCGGAAACCCGATCATTTATTATGCTCGTGAGTCATGGTTTATAAAATCTCCAGAATACAAGGATGAAATGCTGAAATTGAATGCAACAATAAATTGGCAGCCTGAAGAAATTGGCATTGGTCGCTTTGGTAATTGGCTTGAAGAAGTTAAAGAATGGTCACTATCAAGAGATAGATTTTGGGGAACTCCGCTTCCTATTTGGGTTAGTGAAGATAAAAAAGATATGTTTGCAATCGGCTCAATTCAAGAACTAAGTGAAGGAATTTATCAAAATCCGGACGGAACAAGTATTATATTAAAAGAATCCGACTTAGAGATAGACCTACACCGCCCTTTTGTCGATAGAATAATTTTTAAACGCAACGGAAAAACTTATCGACGTGTTCATGAAGTTATCGATGTGTGGTTTGACAGCGGAGCTATGCCTTTTGCACAATTTCATTATCCATTTGAAAACAAAGAATTATTTGAACAAAGCTTCCCCGCGGATTTTATAGCTGAAGGTATTGATCAAACACGCGGCTGGTTCTATACATTGCACAATATAGCAACCGTTTTATTTGGGAAACCGGCATTTAAAAATAT
Source organism: Candidatus Kapaibacterium sp. (assembly GCA_026390695.1). GTDB lineage: Bacteria > Bacteroidota > Ignavibacteria > Kapaibacteriales > UBA2268 > JAPLFL01. The sequence continues at coordinate 28,199 of JAPLFL010000048.1, forward strand.
TGTTGTAAATGATTTGATTCTTGATAAATTAGGTAAAAAAATGTCAAAAAAGGATGGAAATACAGTCGATCCTTTTATGATGATGAATAAATATGGTGCAGATGCAATAAGATGGTATTTCTTTGTAAATAATCCGCCATGGAAGCCTACTTTATTTAATCCTGAAGATATTGAAAGAACAATACTCTCCGATTTTTTTAGATCTCTGACAAATTCTTTTGCTTTTTTTGCTTTGTATGCTAATATTGATGGATTCGACGGTACTGAAGCCATGATCGAATTTGCTAAAAAACCTGAAATTGACAAATGGCTTATTTCTCGGGTCAATTCAATAATCCAGCAATATCGTTTGATGATGGAAGAATATGAATTAACTAAAGCTCACAGAATAATTCAGGAATTTGTGATTTATGAATTATCAAACTGGTATATCAGACGCAACAGGCGCAGATTCTGGAAGGGTGATAAGGACGCTGATAAAATTTCTGCCTACCAAACATTGCATTGGGCATTAATAAATATTTTAGCAATAATGGCTCCTGCAGCACCGTTCCTATCTGAAGACTTATATCAGCGGCTTCGTTTTAAACATTATCCGGAATCCATCCATCTTTTTGATATGCCAAGTGTTAATCATGAAACAATTGATCAAAATCTTGAACGAAAAATGGAAATAGCACAGAAAATCGTTTTCTTAGCCCGTTCACTACGTGAGAAATCAAAATTACGTGTCCGACAGCCGCTATCGAGAATCCTAATTCCTGTAATCAACCCACAGGAACGCAGAGATATTCAATCTGTTGAAGAGATAATCAAAGAAGAGTTGAATATTAAAAAAATTGAATATGTTAATGAAGATGAGATAGATATAGTAAATCGTAGAGCTAAAGGCAATTTCAAAGTTCTTGGAAAAAAATATGGCAAATCAACACAAACGATTGCAAATCTGATAAAAGAACTAACAAATGAGCAGATTAGAAAAATCGAGAAGAATCATTCTTTGATAATTATCAATCAAGATGAGGAATTTGAAATTTCAATTGATGACATTGAGGTATTTAGCGAGGATATTGAAGGCTGGCTCGTCGCAACTGATAACAATATCACGGTAGCGCTCGATACTCAATTGACTCCTGATCTGGTTAATGAAGGAATGTCACGTGAATTTGTAAATCGTGTACAAAATCTGAGAAAGACACTTGGCTTTGATGTTGTCGATCATGTAAAAATCGAATTGTCTTCAACAAATGAAATAATTGCTGCAATTTTATCAATGGAATCATATATCAAAAATGAAACACTTGCCGATGAAATAATAATAAATGATCAACTCAAACTCAATGAATCTGAGATAAATGGCTTTCCTTTATTTTTTTCAGTCGAAAAAAAGTAATTGTATTTTGTTTTGTGCTTAATAGTATTAAATTTGTGGTTCAATAATAAAAATTAAAAAAAATGATTTTAAAAATATTCAAAATTTAAATGGAGAATGAATATGGCTAAGGCAAAACCTGAAACTTCAAAAAAAATAATCAATAAAAAATCTGAACCTAAGAATCAGCCATCAAAGCTTTCTCCTGCAATTAAAGCTAACCCAGTTAGTAATGCAAAAAAATCTTTAGATTCTAAAATACAGCCAAAATCAAAGATAATGGCTAATCCTGTAAAAGCAGCTCCTGGCAAGGCAGAAGTCAAACCCGCTCCTAAGAAAATTGAAGCACCAAAGCCAAAAGCTATAACCAAAGCAGCACCAGCAAAACCTGCTCCTAAAAAAATTGAACTACCAAAAGCAAAAGTCGTTACCAAAGCAGCACCAGCAAAACCCGCACCTAAGAAAATAGAAGCACCAAAGCCAAAAGCCGTTACCAAAGCAGCACCCGCAAAACCTGCTCCTAAAAAAATAGAAGCACCAAAAGCAAAAGCTGTAATCAAAGCAGCACCAGCAAAACCTGCTCCTAAGAAAATAGAAGCACTAAAAGCAAAAGCTGTAACCAAAGCCGCACCAGCAAAACCTGCTCCTAAAAAAATAGAAGCACCAAAGTCAAAAGCTGTAATCAAAGCAGTACCAGCAAAACCTGCTCCTAAAAAAATAGAAGCACCAAAGTCAAAAGCTGTAATCAAAGCCGCACCAGCAAAACCTGCTCCTAAAAAAATAGAAGCACCAAAGTCAAAAGCTGTAATCAAAGCCGCACCAGCAAAACCTGCTTCCTAAGAAAATTGAAGCACCAAAAGCAAAAGTCGTTACCAAAGCCGCACCAGCAAAACCTGCTCCTAAGAAAATTGAAGCACCAAAAGCAAAAGTCGTTACCAAAGCGGCTCCTGCAAAACCTGCACCTAAGAAAATTGAAGCACCAAAAGCAAAAGTCCTTACTAAAGCCGCACCAGCAAAACCTGCACCTAAGAAAATTGAAATCTCAACCGCGAAGTCAGCTCCTACACCCGCAAATGGGAAAACAGCTCCAGTGGCAAAAGATAAGCCATCTGAAAAAAATATTATCACCAATTCAAGCAGTAAAGCAGTTGCTAAACCCGTTGCGACAACAACCGTCACAAAAAAAGTAGAAGCTACAAAACCGGTTTTAAAGAAAGAAGATCCTGTTAAATCAATTAAAAAAGAAGTTGAAGAAACTATTGTTAAAAGTAGTTCAAAGCAGGCATCATCAAAATTACCCATAGAAGAAAAGAAAAGTAACGCAAACTCGGTCGATAAAAAGAAAGATGTAATTGAAAATAATAAATCAAAAAGCAAAGAAAATTTAAAAGATAAATCTGTAAAAGCTGCTGCCATTGAGATGATAGCGGAAAGCCCCGCTGTTAATAACAATGAGATTATGGAAATTAAAGAAAAAAAATTGAATGTTGTTATTGAAGATTCAAAATTTGAAGAAAATTCTGATGATGGTTTTTATGAAGGGAAATCAAGAAATTATGCTAAAGGACTTGCTAACTTGAATAAAGCAAAGTCATTTTTAACAAATTCAGAAGAGTTACCACATGATCTTGAAGCTGAAATTGATGTTGATGTAATTGATCATGATCTTCACCCCGGATTAAAAGAGGATAAAATTATCCCCGGAATGCCTGTACATGATGTTCTTGATGATTATATCGGAGATTATGATATTGACGAGGTTGAAGTAGTTAAGAAAAAAAGAGGCAGAAAGCCAAAGCAAACTGAACACCATAAACCGAGAGTAATTTTCCAAACTAAAGAAATTAAATCTCCAATTATTAAAAAAGAAGTTATCTCTGAAGAATCCAGTTTAAGTAAAAAAATGATTGCTCCTCCGGTTAGGCCAATTGTAAGTATCAGATATTCGGATAAAGAACTTGCAGAATTTAAAATTATTATCACCGAATCCCGTAAAGAGGCTCTTGATGAACTTAGAATGCTTAAGGAAAGACTCGAAGACTTAACGAATTTTGATTTTGCCGAAGAAAGCATGATTTATTCTATGCACATGGCAGAACAAGGTTCAGAAGCACTTGAACAAGAGAAAACTTATGCTCATATTCAAAGAATAAATGAGTATTTGAAAAAATTAGACGAAGCCTTGCAAAGAATAACGGAAAAAACTTATGGTATATGCCGCGTCTGTGGTTGTTTGATAGCTAAAGAAAGGCTTATAGCCGTTCCTATCACTACATTATCGGCTTCTTATAAAATACATCAGAAATGCCCCGAAGATGGTATAGATATGATTGAACCTGTCAGCAGATAAGTTTATAAATTAAAATAAATAATATGGAAATAGAGAAAAAGAATCATAAAGTTGCTATTTATTTTTGGATAGCATCACTTTTTATTATTTTGGATCAAGTGACAAAGTTATGGATCAAAGGATTTGTAATATTCGGATTTGAACATCATGGATTAAGATTTTCAGAACAGTTGCCAATTATCGGTGCTACATTGCAATTTATTCATGTAGAAAATGCCGGAGGGCCATTTGGAATCCAATTTGGTGTCGCAAAAATATTCTTGTCATTATTTTCAGTCTTTGCCAGTATAGCTCTTGCTTGGTATCTAATCAAGATCAAGGAATATTCTTTATGGATTAAAATAGGAGTAGCTTTGATTTTTGCAGGTGCAGTCGGAAATCTGATTGACCGTGTTTTTTACGGAGTATTTTTTAATGAAGGTGCATTATTTTATGGGAAAGTAGTGGATTTTATACAGGTTGATATCCCTGACGTAGAGCTATTCGGCATGAAGTATGAATCCTACCCGATTTTTAATATTGCGGACAGTCTTGTAACTATTGGTGTTGCATTACTAATAATTTTTAATAATAAAATCCCTTCTTTTGATTTATTACTTAAAAAACAAAAACCGGAGATAGTTCCTTTTGAACCTGTACCAGCACAGAAAGATGAAATCAAAGAAAACACTATTAGTCCCACAGGAACTGTCAATTAAAACCCAAGATATTGATAAAAGTAATTATCCCGAATACATTGAAAAAATATTCGAATTCAAGATACCTGCAGGACAACAACCTGAGCGTATTGATAAATATCTGACGCGTTCAGTCGTAAATGCAACCCGCAATCGGGTTCAAAAAGCCATAGATGAAGATCAAGTTACAATTAATGGTAAAGTCGCAAAGCCGAGTAAAAAAATTTTACCAAATGATCTTATTATATGTAAGATCCTGAAATCTCCGCCCATAAGCCTTATTCCAGAAAATATTCCGCTTAATATAATTTATGAAGATGAATCCATCATTGTAATAAACAAACAAGCTGGCTTGGTAACGCATCCGGCTCCCGGGAACCGCTATGGCACTCTCGTAAATGCCGTTTTATATCATATTGGGCTGCGTGAGGCTATAAATCTTGAATTTGACGAAGATGACGAGCCTGACGAGAGCTTGATATTCTCATCAGATGAGATTAGGCCGGGAATCGTACACCGTCTTGATAAAGATACATCAGGATTACTTGTTGTATCGAAAAATCCCGTAGCTCATGCAAAACTATCCAAACAGTTTGCAGACAGAACAGTAAAGAAAAAGTATTATGCCTTGGTTTGGGGCAATCCAAAGCAAAGCAAAGGCAGGATAATTGCAGATATCGGTCGTTCCAGCAGAGACCGAAAGCTATTTACTGTTCTTAAAAAGGGAGGAAAATTTGCAGATACAGAATATAAAGTCATCGAATCGTTTGAATACTTTTCTCTGTTAGAAATTTTGTTGCATACCGGAAGAACACATCAGATACGTGTCCATCTGAGCCATGAATCAATGCCCATTGTTGGAGACACTTTTTACGGCGGGAATTCTTTGGTTTATGGCGGCAATAATCCCCAATTTCGAATAATCGGCGAAAAAGTTCTAAAGCTTGCTGCAAGGCAGATGCTACACGCCAAAACTTTAAGTTTGCATCATCCCGTAAGTGGTCAGGAACTTACTTTTGATTCAAATATTCCTGAAGATATGCAGATAATTATCGATTATCTCAGGATCATATCATCGACCCAAAACTCAGACCTTTGATTATCAATAAAAGCAGAATCTTTATTCTGGCTGAGTAGCAGAAATATTCTGGCAGAATCGGCAATGGTCGAGTTTGAACTAATCGGAACAGAAATTTTTGTAAAATTATTAATCTGAATCGGGGCAAACCAAAGACCTGTGCCTACAGAATCGTTGCTCTGATATAAAGTGACTCTGATAATCATAGTATCATTTTGTAGTAATTTCCCCTTAACATAACAATCCAAATACTGTGGCAGAGAATTAATCGGGAACTTAACAGTTGCATAAGTACCTTTGTTGCAATCGAAGGTAAATTTTGCGGAATATTTGCCATGATAAGCTATTGTATCTTGCTGAATAATATAACATGCACACATTCTCATGCAAGGGGGACAGCTATTGGACTCCCACTTTTGAAGAAACATCAATTGATCCCATTCCTCGAAATCTCCATTTGGGATATAAATTGATTGTGTAGCCGGATTATTAACTGTGTTTTTACAAGCCGTTGCAAAGGTAATAATTAAATAAGTCACTGCCACTGCGATTGATAAGAGTAGAGCGTATCTTAAATTTACAATTTTCATTTTTATAAATTATATATTAATAAAGTTTTCTAAATAATTAACACATTAATCGAATAAGAGTTTCAATATCAATTACAATTAAAAAAAAATGCCGTCTGAGTTACTTTCAAACGGCATTTATATGAATTTAATTAAATTCAGGTCAGATTTTATGTCTGACCTGAAGAGATAATAAGCATTATTTATTTAATAACTGTGAATTTTGCGCTCTGAGACTTACCTGCAATGTTGATTCTGATAATAAATAAACCATTTGAAAGTGTACTTACATCAATTGGTAAATAATTATTGCCAGAAATTGCATTGAAATTACCAGATAATACTGCTAATCCTAAAGCATCATAAATATTGAACTGAGCATCAGCATCTGTTCCTGTGAAATTAACATTAAGCGATGATGTTGCAGGTTGAGGATAGAAACTCATTCCAAGTGTATTTAAATTATTATCATTGACCGTTAATGTTTCGGATTTAAGGTTTACATTTAGGGATACGTTTGCTTTCATATCATAATCGGTCTCTATAGCTTGCGAAACAGCGTCATATCCGACTTTGTCGGTAATAAGAGTATATTTCCCTGCCAGTAATTCTTCTATCGAAAAATTGCCGTTTGCATCAGAAAAATTATAATCTACTATTTCATTATTTTCGTTCATCAAATAAACTAATGCACCTTGGACAGGAGTTATTCCCTGTGGAATATTACCCTTTTTCAGAGTAATTCCACTTTGTGTAGAAATATTTCCACCAACAAAAGCAACGCCCTTCCAGCTTTTACTCGTTCTGTGGGTTAAAGTATAAACGATCTGTGGCATTGCATCATTAACTGTAATTCTCGTAGCATCGCGCCACTTCTGGGTTACTAAGTCATTAGCTTTGTAATAACCGGGTACATATTGACGTTGTATCGGCAATGACATTACTACATAATCTCCATAAGGAAGATTTGCAAATCTGAAATTACCTTTATCATCTGTTTGTATTGTTTGTACAAAGTTATATTTCACATTATTTGTGTTAGGAGCTGGTTTGACAAGGATTGCCATCAGTTTTGACTGGAGTGCAACACCGGAATCGGAAATTACATTGCCGGTAAAACCGTTTGCAAGGGTATTTACAGCAGCTTTCAAGTAAAAATCTATTCCCTGAAGATCCATTTCGGGAACGATAAGATCGGCTTCTAACGGAGATCCGACACCATCATAGTAGCATGGCTGAAGGTCAGTATTTGTTTTTTGTGCGGATGCAAATCCAACATAAATCAGATTATCCGGTAAGGCTATTGAATATTTACCTAATTGATCAGTTGCGCAGGTATAAGTCCGAACATTCGGATCTGTGGTTGATTTATTATTAATCATGTCATAAGGTGTGAACTGAACCATTGCTCCCATAACAGGTGAAGAATCCTTTGCTCGTGCGACAAGGCCGGAAACAGTATGAGTGGTAGGAGGAATAAGCGGTGTGAGTGTAGTTTTCAGCATCACTGTATCATTGCACTTAATAGTAATCTGTTTTGCAAGTTTAAAATCTCCGGTATTATCATAGTAAACTGCCTGAAAGTTGGGAGCTTCCAATTTCAGGATATATACACCTTCTAAGACCATTGCATCAAAAATACCGTTAATAATTTTTGCTTGTACAGGCTGACCGCTATTAAGCATTGGGACGATTGATACAATCCCGCCATTGATAGGAGTATTCGGATCTTTCTGGTTATAAACATTACCATGAATCCATGCGCAAGGCATTCTCTGGTTACTGTTACCAACAATGACTGGGATCTGAATATCATTACGGAGTGTAGAATCACAGCCTTTTAATGAAACCGAACCGTTTAACATGAACTTTCCGTTTTGTGAAGCAGACATAGTTACAACGCCTTTATTAGGATCGAAAGTCATTTTGCCTGGCATATCTGTTTTGAAATTATAAACTATCGGGCAATTGGTATTGCTTTCAGCCGGTAATTGAATAGTAAAAGTTTGACCAAGTGCTATATTGATTTCCGGGGGGAATTTTACAAAGCGAACATAATATTGAATAGGAGCCTCGTACTTTACTTCAATCGTAAAAAATTGTGAGGGATCACTCTCAATATATGGCTGGAAATTAAACCATGCAGCTGTCATGTAGAAAGAATAGACTCCTACTTTCAGATTTTGGAAACTATAAGAATAATCAGTCTGACCGGGCATCATTTTTAACATTTGAGCCTGCTTGAAATTTTTAGGATCCCTTGTATCGCCATTTGCCATATAAATTATGAAAACTGTTGATTTAGACGAATCCCATTGATAAGACCACTTATTGACAACAATATCCGTTGGTGGCATTGTTTTTTGAGTCACAACCGTTACGTTATATGGAGACGGTGGTTGGGGCTTCTGAGCAAACATTGAGCTTGTGAACAAAACTAAAAGTATAGCTAATGACAAGACTTTCAGCGGATTTTTAAACGATTTCATAATTCACCTTTATTTAAACAAAAACATATTTCTTATTTCTTATAAAAACACATCAATTGAAATTAAGTTTCAATTATTTTTGAACTTCTTGAAGTTTTTCCTATTTTTAGATTCATATTTAAATCAATTCCATGTTAATTTAATAAATTATATTTATCAAAGAATCAATAATCTTAAAATATTAAAAAATTATACAATTTCCTAATTACAAGAAAAAAACTTATGACAAAAGAAAGCAGTTCCAAAACAAAATTCCGCGATTTCCCTACCACATATTGGCTGATTATATTATTTGAATTCTTTGAGCGTGGCGCCTACTATGGCATGAACTCGATTATTTCAATTTGCATGATCAATGAATTAGGGTTTTCAAAAATTGAAACTGCTTCGATTCGAGGGACTGTTCAGCCTTTTCTTTATTTTTTACCACTATTGACCGGTGCTATTGCAGATAGGCTTGGCTACAGGAGAATGCTTTTTATTGCTTTTTCTTTCTTGGGAACAGGGTATTTTTTGATAAGCCAAACATCTAATTACTGGGCAGTTTTTGCTTCGATGATGATAATGGGTATAGGAGCGGGTATATTCAAACCGATAATTCCAGGAACAATTTCAAAAGTTGTTGACGAGAAACATTCTTCTCTTGGTTTTGGGACATATTACTGGGCAATTAATCTGGGAGCATTCATTTTTCCATTGATCATTGTTCCTTATCTTAAAAGTATGAATTGGAGATATGTATTAATAGCCTCTGCAATCAGCACCGGAGCCATGATTATTCCAACACTTTTATTTTTTAAAGAACCGCAAAGGGAAAAAATTGAAAATGAATCATTAATAGAAACATTTTCTGGAATTTTTAAAAAAATCATTATGGTATTCCTCGATTGGCGATTTATGCTGTTCATTATAATTTATTCTTTGTTCTGGGTACTGTATTTCCAGCAGTCAGACAGTGTTTTATGGTATGTCAAGGATTTTGTGGATACCAGACCGATAGATAATTTCATTAATGGGATTTTCGGGACTCAATGGCATTTTGATGTAGAGCATGTTACTGTAATAAATGCAGGTACTATTATAGCCCTTCAATTGATAATATCAGCAATGGTTAAAAATTTAAAAGCACTGCCCACGATGATTATCGGAGTAGCCACAGCAACAGTCGGAATGGCTATCTTGGCTTTATCATCAAATATTTGGATATTTATAGCAGGAATGTTTATTTTTTCAATCGGGGAAATGACTGCTCATCCCAAATACTTCGCATATCTCGGTATGATAGCTCCTGAAGATAAAAAGGCAACTTATACCGGTTTCGGATTTTTATATGGTTTCTTTGGAGCATCAGTCGGTAGTTTTTTGGGTGCCAAGCTTTATGTTACATTTGTAGATAATCCAATGTATAAATTTATCGGTACAAAATTAAGCCTAATCAATCCGGCAAGCTATCTTCCAAGTACCGCTACCATAGCTGAAGCTTTGAAAATAGCAGAGAAAGCCGGGATAAGCAGATCAGAAATTGCAGCGTCTGCCTCAACAAGGGAGTTATGGCTTATTTTCTCAGCAATTGGTTTAATTTCGGTAATCGGATTAGCTTTGTACGGGAAATATATAGGGGAACATAAAAAAGGATAGGTCGGATTATAAACGTGAATTTGTTTTTAGACCACGCCCTTGCTTCGTTATTCGGCCTTGTTTTATTAGAATTTCTAAAATTGCATCAAGAACACCATTAATGAAGACACTACTTTTTTCCGTTGAATATTTCTTTGCAATGTCAATAGCCTCATTGATAGTTACTTTCGAAGGAATTTCGGGAAAATTTATAAATTCCGCTACAGACATCAAAATCAGGATATGGTCAACAGTGGCTATTCTCTCCAATTCCCAGTTTCTTACAGCTATATCAATACACTCATCAACTATTTTCTTTGATTCGAGAGCACAAACAATTAGTTTTTCAGCAAAATCAATTTCATCTTGTTTCCAAATTATCGGAAAGTCGGCTTCTACTTCAGTAACTTCAGCAGGAGTCAATATTCTGGTAGAAGTAGAGGCTTCTTCATCTTCTACATTAAAAACCCGGTAAAATATATGAGGGAATAGTATTTCTGACGGTGTATCGGAAACAACGAGTGCGGTAAGGATTTGAAGGACTTTTTCCCTAACTAAGCGTCTATTGCCTTTAATAGATTTTTTTTGGCTTAGAGGGAATAAATCTGCGTTTAAATCAGTCATATTGTAAAGAACTTATTGCGTAAAAAAAGCTGAGAAATACAATTTTGAAATAATAACTTTAAATTAGTTTTCTTCCTCTTCAGAGGATTTTGGAAATTCAAAATGTAATTTATCATCATACATCTCTTTCATAGCAAGAAATGTAGGCTTTGGAATTTTATCAAATTCTCGGCTTATTGAAATCTGATCATAGTTCACAGCTTCAGACTCATCAGTAGATAAGATTAAATCTCCAAGTCTGTCGTCAATTTCAGCTTTAATTTGATCGTTAATTTGACGAGAGCGCATTCCCATTGCAACGATTGACTGATAAATACTCCCCCGTGCAGATTCTTGCATACGAACTTTGATAGGATTTACAATATATTTTTCCATTAAAATTTCATTTTTGTTGAACATAAGTTAGCAAATTTAAATAATTTTCTTTAATATTGCAAACTGGAATAGGACGTTTTTGTAAAAAGATAAAAATATTTATTTTATTCTATGAGGAAATTATATTATTCGATAAGTGAGATCAGCGATCTGGTGAGCGAAGAGCAGCATATTCTCAGATATTGGGAAAAGGAATTTTCTGTTTTATCTCCAAAAAAGAATCGCGCTGGAAATAGAATTTATTCTCCAAAGGATCTTTTCATAATTCAAACTATCAAAAAGTTTCTCCGTTCCGATATGCTTTCTTTGAAGGCTACTAAAGAGAGAATTGATAAGTTGGAATTAAATTTAATCGAAAATGATCGAAAAACGATTAATATCAAAGATAACTTAAATGAGAATATAAGCAAAGAAATTAATGAGCCAATTAATCTTACAGAAACTCAAATTAAAATCTCTCACAGCGACCTAAGCGAACTTGCTCAGGTTCTGAAGGAAATTTATCATTCGTTAGAAGATTTGTAAATTAAGCTATTTTATTATATTTTACACAAAAAATTACATATTTTCGTCATAAAAAGAAGTTTGTATTATATTTAGTTAAAAACGGAGAATTCTATGGATAATAAAAGAAGTAATACTTCGCTGATCAAAAAGTTTTTGGAAAAAAGCATGATAAGAATCGGACTATTCGCAATGTTTATTTTTCTTCCCGCAGTATTATTAGCTCAAAGCTATAAATATACTATGCAGACCATTGGAAAACATGATGATGAAGTCTTAGGAGTTTTTGTCAATGAAGCAAACACCAAATTTGCTACTTGTAGCCTTGATGAAACTATAAAAATTTGGAGTTTACCAGAAGGGAAAGAACTTTTAACTCTCAAAGGACATCTCGGTGCTGTTAATAATATTTCATTCTCCGGCAATGACCTGTGGCTTGCAAGCGCATCTGCTGATAATACCGTAAGAATTTGGGATGTTAACGATGGAAAAGAATTAAAAATTCTGAAAGGACATACCGATCAAGTAATCGGATGCTATTTTAGTCAGGATGACAGCTCCTTTTACGTTGCAAGTACAAGTTTTGATAAAACCGTTAAGTTATGGGATGTCCGTACCGGTATGGAAGTTAAAACGCTGCGTGGGCATACCGAATATACAAATAACGTTGCCTATAGCTATGATAAAAAATATATAGCTTCCTGCAGTGACGATAAAACTATTAAAGTTTGGTCAACCGATCAGACATCCAAAGAACCGATAATGACCTTGCTTGGGCATGAAGCTTCTGTTCTAACCTGCCTTTTCAGTTATGACTTTAAAACTCTTGCCTCATCGGATCAGGACGGCAATATATTAATTTGGGCAATTCCGAGCGGAAAGTTAGTCAGAACAATAAAAGCACACAAAGACATTGTCCAAGATGTTTCTTTTTCAGAAGATTCTAAAATTCTTCTAAGCGGTAGTCTTGATAAAACTGTTAAACTTTGGAACGTTGCTACTGGAGCAAATATTATGACTTTCGATGTCGGTGCTGAAGTTTGGAGTGTTGATCTCAATAGCGATGTATCAATCATCGTTGTAGCATGCGTAGATGGTACTGTCAGAATGTTAAAAAGAGTTAAATAATTATTAAGGAGAATCAAATGAATTTAAAAAAGATATTAAATTTTACCGGAAAGTGTGCTCTTATTGCCATTTCAGCAGCAATTATTTTTTTATTAAATATTAATCAAAGCAGAGCACAGGAAGGCTCATTGCTAAGTACCGTAATTTCTTTAACTGGTAACGCAATTAATGAAATAACCGGTGATCCCGTAACTGCTTTTATCACAATTTTTGATACCGATGGTAAAAAAGTCAACGGTGGGCGCAGTGATGCCACTAATGGCGGTTATTATTTTATTACCGGATTAAAACCTGGTAAAACTTATACTGTTGAAGTTAAACAAAAAAATTATTTTATAGAAAAATTCGTATTAGCCATTTCAAAAGATGAAAGAACACCTGAAGTATCACATGATATATTAATGAAACCGCTCTCAGTCGGTACTGCCATTAAATTACGTGTTCCTCCATTTGAACTCAATAAGTCCAAACTTCGCGTTGGTAGCGAAATATTTCTTGAAAATATCAAGAGTGCTTTAATGACCAATCCAACTGTGAAAATTGAAATTTCATGTTACCCTGATAATGCTTCAAATCTCAAAATTAACAAAGAATTAACGGAAGAACGTGCCAAGGCTCTTATGGCATACTTTACCTCTGCCGGGATTACAGCTGACAGAATTATGTCAAGTCACGGAAATGAGAAAATTGATCCTAATCCCAAGAACTCACCTCCTACAGGTAAATCCGCAAAAGGTAAAAGATATATCGGAACATCATACATTATCGTTCGATTAGTCTAACTCAACTTATCAAAAAGAAATTCAAACCCTTCCTAAACCGAAGGGTTTTTTTTTCTTGCTATTCCTGTGTCTATGCTATCATTTTTTTAAGCTATTTTACATTTGAATGTAAGAATAATTAGAACTTTAAGATTGAACTTGATTTTATCAATTATTTCCAAAGCGAAAGAATTTATTAATAGATTGGCCCAACTTATTTTCAGTCAGTTTATCATCCCATTCCTCCAAAAACTGAACCATTTTATTCTAAAGTCGCTTCCAAAGCCTTATATCAATCGTTTCATTTCCACAAAAATTAGACTTTTACAACACTTTACCAAGAAATCTAAACCTATCATTGCTTGGCTTTCACATTACTATAAGCCTATTAATTTATTTTTAGATAAGTATAAAAAGATAAAAAAATTATTACTAATCTTTCTTTACGGATTACTAATTTTTCTTTTCTTAGATTTAATATTCCCTGTAAATTCAGATATAAAGTACTCTCAGACTCTTCTTTCAAGTGATGGGCAGGTTCTTGCAAGCTTCCTTAGTACAGATGGAATGTGGCGTTTTAAATCAGAATTAAATGAAATCTCTCCAAAACTGATCACAACAATAATTTTTAAAGAAGACCGATTTTTCCGCTACCATCCTGGCTTTAACCCATATTCAATTGTTCGGGCACTAATTTCAAATATTATAACGGGTAAACGTTCTTTTGGCGCTTCTACTATAACTATGCAGTTAGCCAGGATGCTCAAACCCAAAAAACGCAGCTATTTCAATAAATTAATTGAAATATTCAGGGCTGTTCAACTTGAACTGCATTTTTCAAAGAGTGATATTTTAGAAATGTACCTTAATCATCTCCCCTATAGCGGTAATATTGAAGGTTGCAAAGCAGCATCAGTAATTTACTTCGGGACTTTACCCGATAAATTAAGTCTGGCTCAAGCAACAGCTATGGCCGTAATTCCTCAAAATCCAAACAAATATAGGCCAGGGATTGAAAATGATCTTATTAAACTATTAAGAAATAAATTACTAAATAAACTTTTACTCAAAAATATTTTCAGCAGCGATGAAATTAAAACTGCATCCACTGAACCAGTAATAGCATCTCGGCACGAAATTCCACGATTAGCTCCACATCTGGCAGTAAGATTAAATCAGAGCTATCCCTTTAAACCCGTTATCAGAACAAAAATCAATTACCGGATTCAGTCCATAGCAAGCGATCTTACTCAAAATCATCTTATTAATCAACGAGAAAAAGGTATTTTTAATGCTGCTGCTATTGTGATTGATAATAATACACGCAATGTTATCGCTTATATCGGTTCCAATGATTTTTTTGATATGGTTCACTGCGGACAAGTTGATGGAATCAAAGCCATTCGCTCACCCGGAAGCGCACTTAAACCTCTTGCTTTCGGAATGGGATTTGAATTTGGTTTAATAACTCCAAAGTCACGATTATTCGATATTCCAATTCTAAATAGTGAGTTCAGCCCTGAGAATTTTACTGGTACTTTTAAAGGAGAAGTTGCTGCAGAACTATCCCTTATTAAATCGCTCAATGTGCCAGCTGTTCGACTTGTTCAAATGTTTAAATATCAAACATTCGTCGATCGGCTGATTAAGGCTCGGTTTAAAACTATTTCGAAACAAAGGAACAAACTGGGAATTTCAATAATCCTTGGTGGCTGCGGAGTTACGCTTGAAGAGCTTGCAAATATGTATTGTAGCTTTGCAAATGCCGGTAATATCAGCAACCTGAAATATTCAATTTATGATACCGAATCTGCCTCAGAGCAAATTCTCAGCCCGGAAGCTTCATTTATGATTGCTGAAATATTGGCTAAATCCCCTCGTCCAGACTTGCTCTATGGTTATCAGTCTCTTCAGGATATTCCTTTGATTGCCTGGAAAACCGGTACTTCTTATGGTAGGCGCGATGCATGGAGCATTGGCTTTAATCCTGAATACACTGTAGCCGTTTGGTCGGGCAATTTTACCGGCGCACCTTGCGTAGAGCTCACGGGTGCTGAAGTTTCTACACCACTTATGTTTGAGATATTTCGTTATATCAACAGAAATAATAAAACATGGTTTCATAAACCTGAAAATGTACTTTCAAGACTTGTTGATGAGCAAACAGGGCTGTTACCGGGAGAATTTACAAAAAATACAGTTGAAGATTATTACATACCGATGGTATCCACGATGGAAGTTTCGAATAATTTAGTAAAAGTTTTCGTTTCACTCGATGAACAGATTGCATATTGCGAAAAGTGTCTGCCAAACGGTAATTACAAACCGATGCTCTATCCAAAAATTCATCCCGACCTGATGTCATATTATGAAAAATATTCTATTCCATATCAAAAGATACCAGCACACAACCCTAATTGTAATCATTTATCTGAAGGTAATGCACCAGTCATATCTTTTCCGCTGAACGGACAGGAATATTTGTTAGAAAAAAATAGTCAGCAAAAAATCCTACTCCAATGCTATTCACAGAACGATGTGCACGAAGTCTTCTGGTTTATAAATAATAAATTTTTCGCAAAAGCCTCAGCAAATGACAAACTCTTTTTCGCTCCTGAAACAGCGGGTAAATATAAAATCTCATGCTCGGACAATCAGGGTAGAAACAGAGATGTGAATATTGTAGTAAAATTTTATTAGACAGTCAACCATTATTTATTCTTATACCAAGCCACACTCCGACGGATTGCTTCCTCAAGTCCCACTGCAGGTTTCCAACCAAGCATACGTTTTGCCTTATCAATAGAAAACCAATAATTGCTCCCACCGTTTGATATACGGTAACGAGTCAATAGTGGCGGAGTTTTTACAGCAAATAGTAAGTAAATCATCTCCCAGACGAATGCAATCGCATATCCAACCGGAAATGGAATAGACATTTTCGGTTTTTTAAATCCTAATTCATCACAAAGTAATTCGGTAAATGTCTTCCAATCAATATCCAAGCCGTCTGTAATAAGGAAATCTTCTCCTGCAGCGTCCGGATGGAAGCATGCAAGAACTATGGCATCAGCAAGATTTTCTACATAAACAGGACAAGTTTTAGTTAAACCACCCGAAACATAGCCACCTTTGCCATCTCTAAGAGCATCAAAATATTTTTCAATAAATGTATGATCTCTTGTCCCAAAAACATTTCCAGGGCAAATTGATGTAAATTCCATAGGGCAAGTTTTTTCAAATTCATTAAGCCAAAGTGCAGACAAGCGCTTAGTTTCAACATAATGAAAGATAGATTTTTTATAAGAGCTCAATTCGTTCAGTGGCTCAGGATCACCGAATCCATAAATTGCACTTGTACAAATATCGACAAATCTATGAACACCAGCTTCTGCTGCTGACTTTGCCACATTCTGAACACCTGCGACGTTTGCATTATAAAATGTGCTAAAATGCCCCCAATCGGACGCAAGAGCAGCATTATGAACTACCACATCGACACCGGTCATAGCTCTTTTAACAGATTCAATATCGGTAATATCGCCATAATAAAGTTCAATATCGAAATCTATAATAAATTTCAAATCCGATGTTTTACGGATTAATCCACGAACTGTGTGTCCGGCTGCGAGCAGTTTTTCAGCTATATGACTTCCGATAAAGCCATTAACACCTGTTATTAAGACCAGTGCCATAAATATAATCTTTGTATGTTTTACTTAAATCCAAAAATAACAAAAAAATATGGTATATTATTAATTTATACTTAAAATAAATTAACTACGTCATTATATCTTTTTTTACTCGGAAAATAGCTGATGCAACAAAATTATAGAGTGGGAAATTTCGGTGGATTCTCAATGTTTCCACCTGTGATAAAGTTTTTATTAGTATCAAATGTAATAGTTTTCTTTTTTCAAGAAGTATTTCTTGGCATTTTAGGTGAATTTTTTCATGTTGGCAACCTACCACTTGAATATTTTTACATGAAATTTTTAGCTTTACAACCTGTTGCACCAAGTGGACATGAATTTAGTTCGAATTTCTATTTCTGGCAATTATTAACATATCAGTTCATGCATGGCAGCTTTTGGCACTTATTTTTTAATATGCTTGCCTTATGGATGTTTGGTGCTGAACTGGAAACTTTGTGGGGTAGCAGGAAGTTTATCATTTACTATCTGCTTTGCGGAATAGGAGCCGGTCTTACTCAATTATACATTAGCCCTATATTTTCTTTTCCTGCACCAACAATAGGTGCTTCAGGAGCAATTTATGGGATATTAGCAGCATTCGGAATGAATTTTCCTAACAGAAAAATCATGATGTTTCCGATATTTATCCCAATTCCAGCAAAAATATTTGTAATAATCTTCGGAGCAATGGAATTGATCAACGGATTGGGCAGTAGCGACGGTGTTGCACACTTTGCCCATCTTGGTGGCGCTGCTATTGGAGTTTTATTAGTTCTTTTCGGCGATAAGTGGGGAATATATTCATTTTTTGATAAAATATTTTCAGCTAAGAAAGAACAAAAAATCGGTGGAAGTTCATTTGGTAATTTCGGTAGTGGACAGTACACTGGTCAGCAGCAGCAAAGTCAGCCAAAAGTAATTAAAACAAACTGGTTTAAAAAAGCCGATGATCCGCTACCAGTACCGCGTCCAAGCCAGACATTTACTAATAACGGCGAAGAAATTGATCAGCGAAGAATTGACGAGATATTGGATAAAATCTCTGCTCGTGGCTATCAGAGCCTGAATGACAGAGAGAAAGATATTTTAAATGAATTAAGTAAGAAGCTTAAATAAATGAATAATACAACACTAAATATACAGGCGAAGATAACTCGCCGTCCTACACGCAAGGTATTTGTCGGGAATATTCCGATTGGCGATGGGTCTCCAATATCAGTGCAGACAATGACCAAAACTAAAACAGCCGACGCTGTGGCAACCATTGAACAAATAAAACGTTGCCACGAAGCCGGAGTTGATATAGTCCGTGTAACAGTTAATGATAAAGATGCTGCTGAAGCTATGTCAGCAATTGTTGCCGGAAGCCCAGTTCCAATCGTAGCGGATATCCATTTCAACCATATTTTTGCTCTAAAAGCCATAGAAGCCGGTGTAGCAAAAGTTCGTATCAATCCGGGCAATATAGGTTCACGTGAAAGGATAGGACAAGTTCTTGCCAAAGCAAAGGAAAGAAATATACCTATTCGTATTGGAGTTAATTCCGGATCACTCGAACATGATATTCTTGAAAAGCATGGTTATCCTACTGCAGAGGCTCTTTTTGAAAGTGCAATGCGGCATGTTGAGATTGCTCAGGATTTTGATTTTGATAATCTGATTATTTCAGTAAAATCAACTAATGTTTCATTAATGATTGAAGCATATCGACTCCTGGCTTTGAGAACCGATTATCCGTTGCATCTCGGTGTAACGGAGGCTGGTTCTATTCGAGTTGGGACTATTAAATCCGCAGTAGGTATAGGGGCACTTCTATCTGAAGGAATCGGTGATACAATACGAGTTTCTTTGACAGACGAACCCGAACGAGAGGTTGAAGTTGGCAAAGAGCTATTGCGCTGTTTGGGATTGACTCAACGTAGTGTTGAAATTATTTCATGTCCAACCTGCGGACGTTTGGAAGTAAATTTATTCAAAATTATTGAAAATCTTGAAAAAGCAATTGTTAATATCAGAAAACCTGTTAAAATTGCTATTCTCGGATGTGCTGTAAATGGGCCAGGTGAAGCAAAGGAAGCAGATATAGGTCTTGCATGCGGCAAAGGTAGCGCCTTGATGTATAAGAAGGGTGAACTACTCAGGAAAATCAAAGAAGAAGATATAGTTTCCGAAGTATTAAAAGAGATTGAAGCTTTTTGAGTTTGTAAAGTTTCAAACTAGAGGCTGTCTCAAAAGCCTCATTTCTGTCATTCCTGCGAATGCAGGAATCCCCTAAAGTGGCACTGGAAGGAGATTCCTGCATAAGCAGGAATGACATTTTTGTTAAATATGTGGCTTTTGAGACAGTTTCAAGTTTTTCCCTCCGGTATTGGCTCTAGTAGAACATCTTCGGTTGGTTTCGTTTAATAAATATAAAAAGGTAAATTTAAATAATAAAAAAGGCGCAACCAATATATGATTGCGCCTTTTATTTAAGCTGCCCCGAGAGGGCTCGAACCTCTACTCTTCTGATCCAGAGTCAGACGTGTTGCCAGTTACACCACAGGGCAGGTTTGAGAAAGTAGAAGGTAGAAAAGTAGAAAAGTAGAAAAAGAGAAGAAAGAAAATAGAAAATTGTAGAGCGCGCTTTTGCTTTACATAAAATTTTAACTTCAAAAGAACTTTACTATTATAGAATTATTTTTTTGAAGGGTGCTAAATAACAATTAGCCTTATTCTCAACTTTTTATTTTTCTACCTTCAAACTTTTGCCTTCTATAACCTCGTGGACCCGATGAGGGTCGAACTCACGACCTCTAGAGTGCGATTCTAGCGCTCTACCAACTGAGCTACGGGCCCGCCTCTCAAAAGGAATTCAAAATTACCACTTTTTTTTTATTTGACCAAACTATTTATCACTTTTTACAACTCTGATTCCCAATTCTTCTAATTGCGCATCATCTACAGATGACGGTGAACCATCCATTAGTGATAATCCGCTCGTAGTCTTGGGGAATGCAATAACGTCACGTATATTATCAGTTCCGCCTAATGTCATTATAATTCTGTCAAGACCAAGAGCTATTCCACCGTGCGGTGGAGCACCATACTTTAAAGCATTAAGTAAATATCCGAATTTTAAATCGGCTTCTTCTGAACTTAGTCCGATAAGATTAAACATTTTGCTCTGAACATCACTTGTATGTATTCTTATACTGCCACCGCCAAGCTCAGAGCCATTAACCACTAAATCATAAGCTTTTGCACGAGCTTTTTCAGGTGCTGTATCCAATAATGGAATATCCTCATCCATAGGTGCTGTAAAGGGATGATGCATTGCAATATATCGCCCTGACTCCTGATCAAATTCCAAGAGTGGAAAATCAATAACCCAATGGAATGAGAAATTGTTTTTTATCGTATCATAAATTCCGGTTTGTCTGGCAATCTCCAGACGTAGAGCGCCAAGTACTGTATATGCGCGAGTCCATGTGTCGGATACAATTAATAATAAATCTCCGTTTTCGGCACCTGCTGCTATTTTTATATTCTCAATTTCTTCTTGAGTTAAAAACTTAGCAATAGGTGAATTTACAGTATTTTCTGTGAATTTTATCCAGGCAAGCCCTTTAGCTCCATATTTCTTAGCATAATCTGCTAATTCATCTAACTGTTTGCGGGAATAATTGGAACAACCTTTTGCATTAATTAGCCCGATCGTCCCAGCAGTTGCGATATTATCAGCGAATACTTTAAAAGTTGAATTTTTAACAATATCTGTAATTGTTGAAATCTCCAATGAGAAACGTAAATCAGGCTTGTCGCTTCCAAAGCGGGTCATTGCTTCATCATAACTCATTTTAAGAAAGGGCGATTGTATGTCTATATTTAATATTTCTTTCCATAACCTCTCTATCAGACCTTCTGTTACAGCCATTATATCATCTCGGTCTATGAAGGACATTTCAACATCAATTTGAGAAAACTCTGGCTGGCGGTCACTCCGCAAGTCTTCATCACGGAAACATTTTACAATTTGCATATATCTGTCAAAACCGGAAATCATCAGTATTTGTTTGAATATCTGCGGTGATTGCGGCAGTGCATAGAATCTACCTTTGTTGATTCTGCTCGGTACAAGAAAATCACGGGCTCCTTCGGGAGTGGACTTCATTAACACAGGGGTTTCTACCTCAAGAAAACCATTTTCCGCATAGTACTGGTGCACTATTTGATATGCTTGATTACGTGTAATAAAGAATTTCTGTAAAACAGGACGCCTCAAATCCAAATATCTGTATCTCAGCCTTAGTTCTTCGTTTGTTGTAATCGAATCTGAAATTTCGAAAGGTGGTAATTCAGCCTGATTTATTATTTCAAATTCATCTATTAATATCTCAATTAAACCAGTCGGAATGTTAGGATTCGGATTTTCGCGCAATCTAACCTCACCGGATGCCCAGATTACGAATTCTTGTTTGAGCTGTGCTGACTTGGCTGCAAGTTCTGCCTGGAATTCCGGTAAAATCACCAATTGAGTGATCCCATAACGATCACGCAGGTCAATAAAAATTAATCCTCCTAAGTCGCGTACTACAGCAACCCATCCATTAAGAACAACTTTTTCACCATTATTTTCAGGTCTTAATTGTCCACAGTTATTTGTTCTTTTCTTAAATGTCATTTTAATCTTATATCTAAATGAGTATAACCTACAAAAATACGAAATATTCTTTTCTTTAGGAAATTAAGGTATTATGTAAAATATTTTATCGGTTTATACTTCAATAATTAGCTTTATAAATACATAGAACAAAGAATATGTCAATACAAGACGAAGTAATTTCAACAATTGAAAAAGCCGAAAAGAAGAGCTCTGGTATTCCCAAAAAGTTAAGTGTTTTACCACTGAGGGATATAGTAATTTATCCCAACATGATTTTTCCTGTACTTATCGGAAGGGCGAATTCGCTCAAAGCTGTGGCTGAATCAGTGGAGCGTGACAAATTTATTTTTGTTTCAGCCCAGACTGATTCCTCGGTCGATGAACCCGGTTTAGATGATATTTATTCTAATGGATCAATTGCAAAAATCATTCAAATATTGCGTTTGCCAAATAATTTACTAAAGGTCTTAGTTGAAGGAGTAATGCAGGGGCGAATTAAAAAGAAATTGAAAACAGTTGATTTCCTTGAAGCAGAAATTGAAAAAGTAAATATTAAATATGATGCAGAAGATATAGAACTAAAGGCGCTAATTAGAAAATCGGGCGATTTATTCTCAAATTATGTAAAATCAAATCATCACCTTCCACCTGATATTATCGGAGCTTATGATAATATTGATAATCCTCTCCGAAAATTGTATTATGCAGCATCCAATATTCATGCAAAGGTAATGCAGAAGCAGATAATCCTTGATCAAACAGATTTAAAAACTCAATATTTTGAATTATCCGGATTGATAGCCTCTGAACTGAATTTGCTTCAATTGGAAGAAGAAATAGGATCAAAGGTTCACGATTCTATACAGAAAACACAGAAAAAATATTTTATTCAGGAGCAAATACGAGCTCTGCAGAAAGAATTGGGAGATGAAGAAGATGATTCTCCTGAATTATCAGCAATCAGAGCAGCTATTCAAAAAGCAGATATGCCTGAACATGCACTGGCAAAAGCAATGGAAGAATTTGACAGATTGAAAAAGACACCTACAATGTCTCCAGAGTTTTCTGTTAATCGTACTTTCCTTGAAATTTTGAGTTCTTTGCCCTGGCATCAGAAATCACAGGATATTCTTGATATTCGAAACGTTAAAAGGATTTTGGATGAGGATCATTATAATCTTGAAAAGCCTAAAGAACGTATTCTTGAATTTATTGCAGTCATAAACCTCAGTGGGGCTCTCAGAAAGCAGATCCTTTGTTTTGTCGGACCTCCGGGAGTTGGTAAAACTTCACTTGCTAAATCAATTGCTCGTGCATTAGGACGCAAGTTTGTTAGGTTTTCGCTTGGTGGTGTTAGAGACGAAGCTGAAATTCGTGGCCACAGGCGCACTTATATTGGAGCAATGCCGGGAAAAATAATTCAATCAATGAAAAAAGCGGGCACTGTTAATCCTGTAATTTTATTAGATGAAATAGATAAAATGTCAATGGATTTTCGAGGAGATCCATCATCAGCACTGCTTGAAGTGCTTGATCCTGAGCAGAACATCGCCTTCAATGATCATTATCTGGAAGTGGATTATGATTTATCAAATGTTATGTTTATTACAACTGCAAATGTTCGTTATGATATTCCGCTGCCATTGCAGGATAGAATGGAAATTATTGAACTTTCAAGCTATCTTGATCCTGATAAATTAGAAATTGCAAAACGTCATATTCTGCCAAGAATTAAGACTGACCTTGGATTAGATGATTTGAACATTCAAATCGAAGATAGTGCAATTTTAAAAATCATTCGTGAATATACACGTGAAGCCGGTGTCAGGAATATGGAACGTGAGATGAGTTCGGTTTTAAGAAAATTAGCCAAAGAAATTGTTGATGAAGCCTATTCAAAAGAAGCTCTGAATGAGGATTATCAGGAACAAGATCACCACGTACAGGATAATATCAAGAAATTATTTAAGAAAAAGAATATTGTTATTGACGAATCAAAAATTGAACAATATCTGAAGGCGCCAAGATTTAAAAATAAGAAAGAAGACCTCGATGCGAAAGTAGGAGTGGCTACAGGATTGGCTTGGACGAGCGTCGGTGGTGATATATTACCGATTGAAGTTACCTTTATGCCCGGTGCTGAAAAATTAACATTGACTGGAAAACTCGGTGATGTAATGAAAGAATCTGCTTCAGCAGGGCTTTCTTATATTCGGTCGAATTATGCAGAGCTTAATATTGAAGAAAATTTCAACAAAAAGAAAGAAATTCATATACATATTCCCGAAGGCGCTATACCTAAGGACGGACCTTCAGCAGGTATAACAATGGCTATAGCTCTGATATCTGCAGCAGTAAATAAACCAATCAGAGGCGATCTGGCTATGACCGGAGAAATAACACTTCGCGGAAACATACTCCCAATCGGAGGATTGAAGGAAAAATTATTAGCAGCCAAGCGTCATGGTATTAAAACCGTTATAATCCCTCATGATAATGTTCGTGATATTGAAGATTTCAAAGATGAGATAAAATCAGGACTTGAAATTATTTCTGTTTCTCATATTAAGGAAGCTATACCTCATGTATTTCTGAAAAGTGATGATAGTCCTGCAATTAAATCAAAAACAGCAAAGAGAACCAGACCGAAATAACATTAATCAGGGGTTTAATTCTGATGATCGTTATAGAAAGTAGAAAAGTAGGAAGTAGAAAAGTAGAAGGTAGGAGCGGGGTTAATTTTTATTGGAATTAGTCATTTTTACGCCATTAAAAGCGGATCTTGCTGTCAGTAACTCAAATTGACCGAACCTTATTTTATTAAGATAATGGTAAAAATTCCTGATTATTTTTTCAAACTCGTTTTATTTTTTAACTTTTTATTCTCAACAAAATATCAAATAAGCCTCAAATAAATTTTGATTATTTCATATTTATTCTTTATTTTGCAAAACTGTAACATTAACCTATTTTTTTTGTTAATATATAGTTATAGTGTTCGATTTTTGAAATTTGAAATTATAGTAGTAAAATATAAAGGTAAAAAAATGAAATATTTCAACAACATTGGAAAAGTGGCTTTAGTAGCGCTTATAATAGGGATTATACAAACGTTCTCAGTTTGCTTTGCCGGAAGTTTTTCTGTCACCGGAGTTGATGCGACAAAATTTCCAGTTATGCACGCAAGTTTTGTTGCTCTGGATGATAACGGAAAATCTTTCCCTAATATCTCTGCTTCTGATTTTACAATAAAAGATTTCGGATCGGTAATTTCTCCGGCTTCAGTCAGTATTTCATGTATTGATACTCTTATTAATCCTGAGTTGAGTGTAATTCTTGTAAATGATCAGAGTACATCAATGACAGATAAATTACCACCAGATAACGATACTCGTTGGGATTGGGTAAGATATGCCGATTCTACTTTTGTTTATACATTGAAATTTCAGGGAGATACTAAGGTAGCGGTAACAACCTTTAGCTTTTGGTCTTGGATAAGATGTAAATTTTCAAATAATCCGAGAGAAATTCTTGATACAATTATAAATGTGAAGGTTTATGGCGGTACAGACTATAATCCTGCTTTTTTCACTGCTCCACAAACAGGATTTGGCTGTATTGATTATATGAAAACCAGAGACCCTAAAATCAGGAGAGTTGTCATCTTCTTGACCGATGGAGTGCCTTTGAAACCTGTGAATGCTGATTCTATAATTTTTGAATGTAATAATGCAAATATTCAGGTTTATGGTATTTGTGTGAATGCTACGGCAGTCCAGCCGGATATTGCAAAAATTTGTGAAAAAACCGGAGGCAAATCATTTGCTGTTGCTACCAAAAAGGCTCTGGCAGATATTTATGCGATGATTGCAGTTGAAGCACAATCCAGAAAAATGTGTGATATATCGTGGATCTCTCCTTACGGATGTGACGATCAGAGCAGGTTTAGCAGGACTGTTGATCTTACTTTTAAGCCATTAAATGAAATTGAACACCGACCTTATACGGCTCCTATAGGGAGTGTGGCAGGTTTTGATCTGTCAACACAGATACTTGCTTTCGGCGATCCTAACCCACTGACATCATCGGATGTGACTTTGGTAATAAAACCAAAAGGGACTAAAGCTTTAATTACAGGAGGGCAATTTAAGCCAATAAATACTTTCTTTTCAATTGTTGATTGGGGTGGGACTGCTCCACCTTTTACTCTTGATACAAATCAATCAAGAACAATAACTTTGCGATTTACACAAGATATCAATAGAAATTTCCAAAGGGCAATTTTCGAGTTAACAGGAACTCCATGTATGCCTGCTATGCCGGCTGTTGGCGGATTATCGCAGGTTCTTATTGTTAATCCTGCCGGTGGTGAAATAAAATCAAGTTGTGATACGGTAAGGATAATTTGGGCCGGAATCGGCGCAGCTACTCCGATTAATCTATATTATTCCACTGATAACGGGCTTACATTCCCTAATCTTATTGTATCGAACGTTACAGGTTTTGTTTATAATTGGTTCCCCGTACCAAGTGGTAATATCAAAATAAAAGCAGTAGTGGCTCCTATTTCCAAATATATGTGGGCAAACTCTTTTGGCTGTATCCCTGATGAACATGTAACCGGATTGGCAATTTCACAAGATAATTCATACTTATATATGTGCGGATCATTCACGGATTCGATTTGTATTGGTTCAACTACACTGAGAGCCATTAAAGGAACTGACGGGTTTATTGCAAAATTTGACATTTTCGGCAATTTCCTATGGGCTAATTCATTCGGAAGCACCGGTCTGGATTCTGCTGCTGCAATATGTGTGGATGCTGCCGGTTATGCTTATATAACCGGGACAGTACAGAATGGATATACTTTTGGAGGAAGTCCGGATAATTCATGGATAAACGGACGAAGATATATGTTTGTTGCAAGATATGGACCTAATGGAGGTATGCCAATATACAACGTAACCGGAGCAACAGGTATTTATACATTAGCTGACGTATGGGGCACGGATATTTATATTGATGCCAAGGGATATTTACAAGCTGAAGGAAAATATACCGGAGGAGCATTCATTGCATTTACTAAAACTACCTTAGCCGCTCCTACTCCTATTACCAATACTAAAAAATTCCAAACTGAATTCACTGCCGTAAATTTATCAGCAATAGTATCAAACCCAACTGGATTTACCAAGCCATATAACTCGAATACTGCTCTTGATGCGAACGGAAATCGTTTTGATGCTTTTTCATATACAGGAACGACTTCTTTCGGAGGTACTTTTAATTTCACATCGAAGGGACTAAGTGATATTATTCTGCGTAAGTACGGCGGTCAACCCGGCTCAGCAGATACTTTGAAAAATGCAGTATCTGTTCAGTCGCCTCAGCTCTCATTCACAGTTCCTTCTGTTGACCTCGGAACTCAAACAATGGGATATCCAAATGGAATAAGCCGAACAGGTATTTTAAAGAATATCGGAAATTTAACTTTGCAGATAAGTTCAAGTACTTTTTCAGGAATAAATGCTAACGAATTTTCTCTTGCTTCAAGTTTAAATGGTGTAGTTCTGGCTCCCAACGAAACACATGATGTTGAATTTATATTTACTCCTGGGGATATCGGCATACGGTCAGCAGTTTTTCAGGTTAATTCAATTTGCGGAAGCCCTGTTTTTCTGAATGTTAGCGGAACCGGTATTTGTTCAGGGGATCCTATGGATTCGTATAATTTCGGTGATTGTAATGCCGGAATCGAACAGAAGCGAACTCTGTTCTGTGCCTTGCATAATACCAATAATATGGCGATTACTATCAAACCGACATTGGATGGTGCCCAGGCAGTTGATTTCAGACTTTATCAAGCTGATTGTACAACTCCATTGACACAGCTTACACTTCTTCCGGATAGTTGCGCATTGATTTGTGTCGGGTTTACACCTGCCGCCTCGAATGCTGAGTCGGCAACTATTAATTATCATTTACCAAGCGGTTGCACTAATCAATATACTAATCTTTATGGTAAAGGTGTTGTAACGGATTTAGCTATTTCACCAATTGATTGGAAAGGTCGCAGAATTAATTGTTCTTTCGATTCTGTATTAATTGTTCAGAATAATGGAAAAGGAGCCGCAGATATAACTATAACAGCAATTGATTTTGAAAATGGCGCAATACCTGAATTTGCTATGACAGTACCAAGCTTACCCGTAATTGTTGCCGCAAATGGTGGTCAACTGTCCCTTCCGGTCAAGTTTATTCCAAGTGCTGAAACAAATTTCAAAAAGAATATTACTTTTAAAATAAAAGAAGACCCATCAAAAATTTATACAGCTACTCTTAGCGGTTTTGGAATTATCCCGAAAATCACATCTTATTTTGATTGTCCAAAACCTGTTTTGCCCGGAGATACATCTACAGCCTGGCTGACAATTAAAGATACAAGTGCAAGCGAAGACCTGACAATTTATACTGTCGATTTCAAAGGTTTGAATCTTGACTTTAAATGGCCCGGCGGAGCTGTTCCAAGCAATATTACTGTGAAAAAATTAGATAGTATTAAAATTCCTATTATCTTTGCTCCTCCGCTTCCAAACGGATTCGGACAACGTGGAACAAAAATAATGATCATTCATGATGCTATTAGTTGCGATTCAAAAGGAATGAGAAAAGATACCGTTTCTTATGATATTATTTGCGATGGATTGACTCTTCAGGCAGACTCAGTTACTTTTGGGTCTGTTTATCAATGTGATAATTTATCTAAAAACCTGAGCCTTCATAATCAGAGCTTCCAAACTAAAGTATTTATAAACCCTCCTGTATTAACTGGCTCGGATGCTTCGGCTTTTAAAGTTAATATTCCCGCAGGTTATTCTATAGACGGTGGTAATAGCAGTAAAAATAATGATTTAACTGTTATATTTACTCCATCTGAACCAAGGAAGTATCATGCAACTTTACAAATTTCTAATTCATTTAATCAGAAAGTATCAAGTGAACTTAATGGATCAGGAGAAATCTTTAAACTATCGACTCCTGTTCCTAAAAGAATCATCCAGCAAAAACCCGGATATAAATTTAACTTGCCTGTTTTCGGGGATGTTTCATCCTTAACAAAGGGTGCTGTTACTGATTTTACAATGAATTTAACTTATAATCCGAATGTGCTTACTTATGTTGATGGATCTATAAAATCTGCTGTTTCTCTTCCATCAGTAACATGGACGACAAAAAAAATAACTAACGGGCTTACCGTGACAGGGAACGGAAGTATTCCAGCACCATATAATTCCAATAATTACACAATGGCTAACGAATTGTTCGATCTTGATTTCCTTGTATATCTATCGGATGAAACCACAACACAGGTACATTTTGCTCCTGTGTTGAAAAATTGTACAAGTTATGATACATTGGCAAGTATAGTTAGTGTAATCGGAGTATGCAACGCAAAGGGAAGATTGGTTGAGATCAGCACAACCGAATATTATTTTAATGAAATATCACCAAGTCCTTCAAATGACAAAATTTCTCTTGCTTATGGGATTGGATTGGATGCTGCAACATATATCTCAATTTATAACTCAATAGGCGAAGAAGTAAAAGTTTTGGTAAATTCTGAGATGAAAACCGGTGAATACTCTCAAAATGTGAATCTCAATGAATTGGCGGCAGGAATTTATTTCATAAGATTGCAATCAGGGCCGTTTACCGAAACTAAGAGATTGATAGTGAATAAATAAATCGAAAAATAATTTAAGAAACGAAATGAGCGAATCGACTGAACTATTAGGGAAAGTACAAACACAAGGAACATTTTCAAGTGATCTCCTTCAACTTGTTAGTTTTAATCTTGGCGATGAAGAATTTGGGATTGATATTCTCAGAGTACAGGAGATAATCAGAATGGTGGACATTACCCGTGTACCCAATGCACCATCCTTTGTTATTGGAGTGATCAATTTAAGGGGGAAAGTAATTCCGGTAATTGACCTGAATCTGCGAATGGCACTAAACACATCCGAACTGAGCAACAACAGCCGCATTATAGTAATTGAATTTGAAGGCAAGGTTGTCGGCTTTTTAGTTGATAAAGTAAATGAAGTCCTCAGGATTGATAAAAGCATTACCGAGCCGCCACCACAGATGGTTGGATCGGTTAACTCCGATTTTATTACTGGAATCGGGAAATTAGAGAACAGATTACTTATTTTGTTAGATTTGGAGAAATTATTGAATAAAGTCACCGATCCGGAGATAACCGGATCGGTGGAATGAAAAGCATAATGAATAATCTTTATTTTGAAGATTGTTTGGATGTTCTAAAGAAATTACACAGTGAATTTCCAAAGGGATTTATTGATTTAATATATATTGATCCTCCTTTTAATTCAAAAAGGAACTATAATATTTTATTTGAGAGTATTGATTTAAAAAATACTAAAGCTCAGAAAGAAGCCTTCAGTGACACTTGGAGTAATGTTTCTTATCAAGATACAATAAGTGAAATACGCGAAATTGATCTAAATTTATATAAATATTTGTCAGTTTTAGATGATATTAAAATATCTATATCTGCCATAAGCTATTTATCAACTATGGCAATTAGAATCTGGTATATGCACAAGGTTTTAAAAGATACCGGTAGCTTTTATTTACATTGTGATCCTAATATGAGCCATTATTTAAAAATTATATGTGATTTAATTTTTGGATCTGATAATTTCAAATCGGAAATTACATGGCAAAGAACCAATGCACATAATGATTCCAGAAATTATGCGCACGTAAACGATATAATTTTATATTATACAAAAGCAAAAAAAAGTTTTTTTTCAACTCAATTTATTGAATATTCCGAAAACTACATTAACAAATATTATAAGCATGTTGAAAACAGTAGAAAATTTCTCGACCGCGACCTTACAGCAGATGGACTAACTGGCGGTGGTTATAAATATGAATGGAAGGGTGTTACAAAACTTTGGAGATGTCCTGTTTCAACTATGGAGAGATACGAAAAGGAAAACAGAATCTATTATACAAACAAAAGAACTCCAAGATTAAAGCAATTTTTAGATGATATGCCCGGTGTGCCTGTCACAAATAATTGGACAGATATCCCTCCAATTAATTCTCAAGCGCAGGAACGATTAGGTTATCCAACACAAAAGCCGCTTGAACTTTTAGAGAGAATAATACAAGCGTCATCTAATGAAGGAGATTTGGTTGCAGATTTTTTCTGTGGCTGTGGCACTACTTTAGCTGCTGCACAAAAATTAAAAAGAAATTGGCTTGGAGTCGATATTTCACATCTTGCAATTCAATTGATACTTAAAAGATTGACTGATCCTTACCCGGAAGAGAAACGAAAAGATATTCTTAAAAATATTGATATTTCCGGGCTTCCGAAGGATATTGCTTCTGCTCACGAATTGGCACAAAACACAGATAACCGTAGAGTTAAATTTCAAGATTGGGTTATAGAAGTTTTAATAGGTGGAGTAGCAAGTCCAAAAAAGAGTGCCGATGGTGGTTGTGACGGTTATTTTACTTTTCCGAAAACAATAAATGGCAAGCAAAAAGGAACTGGGATCATTGAAGTCAAGAGCGGAAATATCACAATTAACATGGTACGTTCGTTTATGTCTTCGGTTGATGCTTTTAAAGCTGATATTGGTGTATTTGTATGCTTTGAGGACAATATTACAGATGGGATGAGAAGAGAAGCGAAAGCAAAAGGACAAATTGAAAATTCAAAAGTTTATAAAATACAAATATTAAGTATTGACGAACTTTTGGATGGTATAAAGCCCAAAACACCTTTGATGGCAGAGTTAAATAATTTTGAACATTCGACTGATAAATTAAAAACCGAGCAAAAGAACCAGGAAATGCTTTAGAGAAAACAAGTTATCGCTAAACAGTACTTCTCTAATGAGGATAGTCTTCACTCCAGCTTCAAAACCTGCTTCTCGCAACTTCCATTGCCAGTTTTCACTGTCAAGGTATAAACTCCAGCACTAAGCTGCCCAGGCAGACTAATTTTTATATTATTCTCTCCAGATTCTAAATAATAATAATCTGAAAATACAATTTCACCCATTATAGAATATATACGAAAAGTCGCTGCTGTACTTGTTGTTGAATTAATTTTTGCCGTAAAAGTATCTTCAAATGGTGTGGGACTTATTGATTCGATTGTTAGAGATTTAATCATATCTTGATCATCGACGGAATTAATATTCATTTTAATAAAATTTTTCTCAATCTTCTGGACACAGGAATCCGGGAAAAATACTTTTACTGTTAATTTCCCTGCTCCTGTACTATCCCAGTGAACTCTCACTCTGCTATTGGAGATATAGAGATTAATTTTACCACCGCTCAAATTCCACTCGGTTAACCTATTTGATGGATTTTTAATTTCATAATATTGCTCCCAGCCCATGCAAGCGGTATCGGAGCCACTTATGGATGGTTCAACGAAATATGGTGAAAATTGCTGCTGAATAGTTGTTGAATCAGAACAGGAATTATTACCCGATTTAACAATTAATTTCAAGGTGGCATTGTTTCGATCTGTCCATATTACTTTTATAATTTGCGAGGAATCCGAACCTATTATTGTTCCGTTTTCGGCAATCCAATTCTGATAACTGAAATTCACAGCATTAGAATACGATTTCACTGTATCCATATAGCATGAGTAGCTATTTCCGGTGATTATCGGCTTGATGCCGGTATTAAACATTTTAACATCAAAATTTGATGAATATCTGCAATTGGTCGAATCGGGATCAATTAATAAAGATAAATTTCCTGTTTTTCCTGCTTCCCAAATTACCTGAACATCCCTGTCAGTGCTGCTACCTGTGATATTTCCGTTGCTTGCAGTCCATTTGAATACTTTGCTATAAGTGCCCTGATATGTATAATTAATCTGTTCGCTGCCACAGTAAACCCGCGCCCCGCTTATTATTGAATCAGTGAAGCCGAGAGGCTGACTAATGTATTGAAAGTTTTGAGTCAAAGAATGTTTCTTCCAGCTAAGGCTGACATCACCGCCCGTACAATCACTCAACCATGAGAAAGTACAATAATTGCCGCTATTAGGTGCTAATGAATCCAAAATGGTTTCGCACTGCATTGAGTCAGGGGTTTCATAATATTTTCCTCCGGTTTTTTGTGCCATATCTTTCAATTCCTGAGTTGCAGGTATTCCTATTGCTATTGTATTAATAATACCATTCAGATTAAGGCAATCAAATATAACTTTATTAGGATCGAAAATACCTCCTTCGTCAGGAAATCCATCTGTCATAAAGAATATTATTGGCTTGTATTTTGCCCGGTTTGCAACATTTAAAGCACCTGTAGCTCTTCCCCATTTATCTTTACTCAATGGAGGGACGCCGTAAAAAGCTTCATGATATTTTGTAGAACCATCGCCTTTTAAATAGTAGATGGAATCTAAAACCACTCTGACACTATCATACTTTTTTGGCCCACTAATATTTATAAAATCACATTTTAAAGATGCAATAGAAGAAAAAGTAATTATACAAATTTCTGAATTTTCCGGAACTCGCCCTACAATAATATTCAACATTTTTTTCATATACATTAACCGAGATATTCCGTTTGTAATTAAACTGCCTTGCATGGAAGTAGAAACATCACAAACAAAAATAAAAGAATTATAACTGGTGTAGCAATCAATATTCTGAATGCTTCGATTAAGTCCACCGTCTGTCAGCAGAAATTCATTTGTATCTGATAATGAAAACTGATGATTTACTAAATCTTTAATATTCAGATAAGCCGATATAATCGGAGATTTACTCGCATCGGTACCAATTACTTTTAATGCTTGAGCTTGCAAAATGTTTGAAAAAACGAGTCCTGAAGCTATTATACAAACTGCAACAATAATATTTTTCATTTTAACTCTGTATATGATAAACAATTTTATTCAAATTTAGTCTCTTCTCTTTTTGGGGGAAGGTTAAATCAATAATCAAATATAATAAAAATTTTCAGTGATTGCAAACTTTTATTAACAAACAATAAAAATAACCTATTCTCAGAAAAAATCAATTTAAATTAATCTCAATTTTCTTTCGTCTTTAGGCACTTATTCTTGTAAAAATTCATTAATTTTATGAGATTTGTTTATTTGTAATTTGGAGTCTTTAATGAAATATGTTTTAATAATTTTAGCAATAGCAATCTTTGCTTCCAATGCGTCTTTTGCTCAGGATAAACCCAAAGACAAAGCTGCCTTTGAAGTTCATAAAAGTGAATTTTGGGATACAATAAAAAAATCAAATGATGATTTTATCAAAAAGCAAGAAAAACCGGAGAAAAAATCTTTTAAAGTTGATCTCTCGGGATATAAATTTCCTAAAAAGATTGATGAATTTGAACGCTGCTGGTACAATGCTCCCGTTTCACAGGGTAATACAGGGACTTGCTGGTGCTACAGCGGAACATCATTCCTTGAATCGGAAATTTACAGAATCACAAAGCAAGAAATTAAAATCTCCGAAATGTTTACCGTCTATTGGGAATATGTGGAAAAAGCCCGTCGTTTCGTTCGGGAGCGTGGAAATTCAGTTTTTAGCGAAGGCTCGCAGCAAGGCGGAGTTTTACGCCAGTGGAAAGAATATGGCTGTGTCCCTTATTCTGATTATACAGGTCTAAAATCAGGCCAAACCTTCAATGACCATACAAAAATGGTTGGCGAAATGACAAATTATCTTCAAACTGTAAAAACTCAGAACTCTTGGAATGAAGAGACAATACTCGCTACTATTAAATCAATTTTAAATTTCTATCTCGGTGTCCCACCATCAGAAATTACTTTTAATAGTAAGAAGATGACACCAAAAGAGTTTTGCACAAACGTTGCGAAAATAAATACTGATGATTATGTTGATATTTATTCAATGATGGAAAAACCTTATTGGGAAAAATGTGAGTATGAAGTGCCAGATAATTGGTGGAAGAGTGCAAATTATTATAATGTACCGCTTGATGATTTCATGGATGCTTTGAAATCAGCAATCAAAGCAAATTATACGATTACAATCGGCGGAGATGTCTCTGAAGCGGGTTATGACTCTCATGCTAAAGTCGGTATGATTCCAACATTCGATATTCCATCAGAATATATAGATGAAAATGCCCGTCAGTTCCGTTTTTCAAACCAAACCACGACCGATGATCATGGCATTCATATTGTCGGATATAAGGTTATTGATGGGAAATACTGGTTCTTGATTAAGGATTCGGGAAGTGGTTCAAAAAATGTTGAGCCCAAGGGATATTATTTTTATCACGAAGATTATGTAAAATTAAAAATGACAACATATTTGGTTCACAAAGATGCTGTAAGTTCTTTGATTAAAAAGTTTAAATAGTGGTTTATAAACACACCCCCTAACCCCCTCTTATTAGAGGGGGAACTGGAAAGTTGTTTTTTTATTCTATAATATATTCTACTTTCTACTTTTCTACCTTCTACTTTCTATAACCGGGGTAAGATGGGTGTGTAATGATTTTATAGGTGCTCTTACGAATAAGAGAAATTTTGATTTAAGATTTATTTTGAGGAAAATATGTTCAAAAAAATAATTGCATTACTGATTATCAGTTTTACTTGTTATTCATTTTCATTAGCAGAAGCAGAGAAACATCTTCAGATGCAAGCAAAACCATCGAAGATGAAAGTAGCTGCGGGAGAAAAGTTTGACGTTAAATTAACAATCGCTATTGCGAAATATTGGTACACTTATGCCCTTATCGAACAGCTAAACAGCGATTCGATCGGCCCTACAAAAACAGAAATTTCTTTTGCTCCGGTCAAAACTCTTTCTTTGACTGATTCTATCGTTCCGCCAACACCTTTAAAGCATCTGGACGAAGGATTTAATATTGAAATTAAATATTATAAAGGGAAAATTGAATTTGATCTGAAAGCTAAAGCTGAACGAGATTTGGATTTCACAAAAGATTCAGCATATATTGCAGTTTTCATGCAGCTTTGCGATACAACAAGTTGTCTGCCTCCGGAAGAAGTCCGCGTACTTATTGGTAAAAATAATCCCGATATTGGAATGGCAACAGGAGAAACCGAGAAAATAGAGCAAACTAAAACCGATGCCGAAAATGAAATAGACCAGCATATTCAAAAAGGTGTATTCTCATTTATTTGGTTTGCAATGCTTCAGGGCGCATTAGCTCTTTTAACTCCATGCGTTTTTCCGATGATACCTATCACAGTTTCTTTTTTTACGAAAAGAGCCGAAAAATCCAAAGGTAAAGGATTGCGCGATTCTTTAGTTTATGCAATCGGAATTATGTCCACTTTTACCGCAATTGGAATTGTGTTAGCCGCAATTTTCGGATCATCGGGCATACAGAATTTTGCTACAAGCCCTTATGTAAATTTTTTCATTGCAGCAATATTCATAGTATTTGCTTTGAATTTATTCGGAGCATTTGAAATTCAAATCCCTTCGGGTATTATGAATGCGCTTAACATGAAAAGCAACGAGGGCAGCGGTATCGGAAGTGTACTGCTAATGGGTTTAACGTTTTCACTTACATCGTTTACCTGTACCGTACCTTTTGTCGGAACAGCATTAGTCTCTGCTTCCAAAGGTTTGTGGTTTTACCCAATAATTGGCATGCTTGCTTTTTCGGGTGTATTTGCTGCTCCATTTTTTCTATTAGCACTGTTTCCGACTGCTATGCAAAAATTACCAAAAGCCGGTGGCTGGATGAATAATGTTAAAGTAGTGATGGGTTTTCTTGAAATTGCTGCGGCTATTAAATTTATCAGTAACGTCGATCTCGTTTGGGGTCTTGGAATCATGCCTCGTGAATTATTCTTAGCTATATGGATAGCATGTAGTACTTTGATAACATTTTACATTTTGGGTAAATTTCGTTTTCACCATGATTCGCCAGTTGATAGTATCAATTCTACCCGTGCGGTTTTCTCTTTATTCTTTGCTTCGATAACATTTTTTCTCGTAACCGGTTTGTTTGGGAAACCCTTAGGTGAGCTTGATGCTTTTTTACCGCCACCTGATTATTATCAGTTGATGAATCCGGGGAATGCAGGAGTTAATTCAGTAACGAAGGGAAATGAAGGCTCCAAAGCAATTGTCTCGAATAATAAGGAATTTTCTAATCAGAAATGGCTCGATAACTTGGATGAAGCCTTAGTTTTGGCTAAGAGGGAAAATAAACCTGTTTTTGTAGATTTCACAGGATTTACATGTACAAACTGCCGTTGGATGGAAGTTAATATGTTTAATAAACCAACCGTGGTTGAATTATTTAGCAAAATGATTTTGGTGAGGCTTTATACCGATAAACCTATTGAACCATACAAATCAAATCAGAACTACAAACGTAATCGCTTTAATGCAGTTGATAATCCCTTATACGTAATCCTGACTCCTGACGATAAGCCGTTGGGAACAAAGAATTTTACCCGCGATGAATCAGCATTTGTTCAATTCCTGAAAACCGGATTGGAGGGAGTTAGGTAAATTACGAATTAGGAATATTTTAGTTGGTAATTTGAAAGAATAGTTCATGCTTTTGATGTATTTTTTAATCTGAAATCGGAGCTAAATATGAAACGTCAATTGATTTATCAGATCAGATACATTGCATTTTTTATTGGGTTTATTTGCCTCAGTGGTGGTTCTTGTAGAAATAGTTATATGTACAATCCGTCATTAAATCTTCCGCCAGAGCCACCAACCAAAGGTGGAGATTACAGAATATTCAGCTCCATTGGAATTTATCCTGAAGCTCGGCCAGAGCAAGTAACTAAGTCTGATAATTTCGGTTTTGGTGGCGGAGCAATGATTGCCATAGTTAAAGCAGTATCATATAATATTTTATTCACTACGGACAATATTTCATTCGATTTTGGCACTGGACTGACTATTTTTTTAGAAACCCAGAAGAAGAACATGCCTGCAATTTTGAATATTCGTTTCCAAAGTGCTGGTGATATATGGGGATCAGGACAGGGACTTGCCATACAATGCGGAACATATTTATATAGAGAGAAAAATTCTTCCGTTTATGTAATGAGTGGATGGGGTCTTGCTTATTCCGATGATAGAAAGAACAACACGATTACTAATGGTTATGGATATGGCTTTCTGAATAATGTAGGTTTGAGTTTGGAAATAAATAAGAAAGCTTCATTACTTTTAGAAACAGCACTAATCTACCAATATAGTAATTACGATAAAATAGAGAGATTTCTACTTGCTCCGAATCTTTGTTTTATGTTTAGATTGTAATATTTATTAAAATAAAAATAAACATCGCATTCTACCTCCTATAATCGTGCTTTGAATTATTTTTTTTGATACTTCCTGAAATAAGCTAAGTAACTATTCGTCTTCTTTCTTTTATTATTTATTGACCTTCAAAATGCAAGAAATTCTACAAAATACCGAACCACCCAGCTTCGATAAAGTATGGTTAATGTTCCAAGAATCGGACAAAAAATTCCAAGAAACAATGAATGCCCTTGATTCTAAATTCAAGGAAACCGACAGAAAATTCCAAGAAACAATGAATGCCCTTGATTCTAAATTCAAGGAAACCGACCGTCAGATGAAGGAAACTGACCGTCAGATGAAGAAATCGGATAAGAAGCTAAATAAACTTGAAGATCTGTTTACAAGTCAATGGGGGCGATTAATGGAATCTCTTGTTAGAGGTGATCTTGTTCCAATTTTAAATAACCGAGGTATTCCGGTAAATGTAACAACTCAGAGAACTGAACTTTACTACAATAAAAGAAAATACGAATTTGATATTATTGCAGAAAATGGGAATGAAATTGTTGTTGTAGAGGTGAAAACAACACTTCGACCAAGAGATATTAAAGAATTTTTAGATGAATTAAAAATATTTAAGCAAATACTTCCAAAATAT
>JAPLFL010000006.1 GCA_026390695.1 Candidatus Kapaibacterium sp.
ATGCCAAGCGTGGAGAATGACTTTAGTGCAAGCCTTAGAAATAATTCTAAACAAGCCACTAATCCTTAGTTTCTTTTGGTGTGAAGACTGCAAGCAAGTTACAGGTTCACGCCGAGCCGAAACTATGACGAGATGCAACCAGTGTCAAAAAATGATTTTTCATCATAGTTTAAATTAATTTGTTCCACAAAAAAGGTACTTTATGAATAATTATAAAGTTCATTTAAAACATGATTTATTTCTTAAAATAAGAGAATTCACGGAAAATCTTGATTGTTCATTAGATGAAGCCTTAGACCAAGTGCTTAGAAAAGCCATTGGACAAGTGAAGTTTAAGTGCGAAACTTGCGAAAAAACAATTACTGTTAACCAGTGTGATTGTATAAGTATTTGCAATAACTGCGGTCATTTAATGTATAAACTCCACGAGAGCCAAAGAAAAAGTCAATTAATCAAAAATTGAATTAAATTTATTTGTTCCACTAAGAGGAGATACAAAATGTATTCCCCGGAAATCCGCCCAGAGCATATTTCAAGGCTTCA
The DNA here is from genome assembly GCA_026390695.1 of Candidatus Kapaibacterium sp. Taxonomy (GTDB): domain Bacteria; phylum Bacteroidota; class Ignavibacteria; order Kapaibacteriales; family UBA2268; genus JAPLFL01. The sequence goes on from JAPLFL010000006.1 coordinate 544, forward strand.
TAACCTGGCTGTGAAGCGCAAAAAGCCAATGACTAAAATAGTCAATGAAATTTTGACTGAGCATTTTAACAGCAAGAAGCATCAGCCCAACAAGCAAGCGACAACCGCTGATTATGAGCCTGATTATTACTCAGATATGGTCAGAGTCAAATGCAGCTCATGCTACAATGAAATGACGGTCGATAATCCCGCAGAATCGGCTTATTGTCCGAAATGCCAAGCAACGGTATTTTTAATACCTGCTTAACTACTCCAGCCGTCCTAAAACAATGGGCGGCTTTTAATACCCTGAATCCTTCAGGATTGATTTAAACCAATTTAAAAGGCAAATAAACCCTATTTGAGAGGTTTTAAACAGTGAACTTCTGTTCAGTTTTAACGGAAAGCCCGTTGAGCTATTTTTTTGTTGCACAAGGCTATTTTTTTTGATGATTGTCATAATGACAGTTTAGTGGCAATTTTGATTCATTTTTGTTTTTTAAAGAATCTAAAGAAGATGATTGAATTTGTTTGTGAGAATATTTTGAAATTAATTTTATGTTTTTTATTTAGTTTTGTTTTGATTTTTATTGATAATTTTTTTGAGAAAATTTAAGATGATCCTTTTTTGGGTTTATTGTATTGACCCGGATAGCCACACCCAAATCCAGTATAACACAAATCTCTTTTATGCTGTAAAGCGCTTTTATTGTTCTTATATTTGAGTTGCGCTTGACATCAAAGAGATTTATGTTCACTGGCTTCCGCCAATATACAATATGTAAGCCTCGATTTTATCTCAATTTATATTGCCTTTAAAAGACTTAGCTTAACTCTGTCTTAAATGTTTTTGAGATGAAATTTGAGACATTTTTTGAGACAAGATTCTTGAAATTATGGAGAAATTTACGAATATTGATAATTTTTTTCTTGTTTTGAAAATTTTATTATAATTATGAGAATTCTTTTTCGTAATTTACAAACTGCGATTTGTTGAATTTTCGTTTAGGTTTAAAAGTGTTTAAAATAAGTTCTACCGCGGTTCATTATAAAACTTATAAAGTTTGAGGGAGTCGTTGAAGTGGTAAGAGTGAAGGTTAATGGAGTGGTGGAGAGATAATAAAAAGAGATTTTTATAAATAATAGAGTTTAAAAAATGATAGTTCATAGTTTACAATTAGATAATTTAAGAAGTTTCAAATCAACAGAATTAACTGGCTTTTCCAAGAATATTAATGTTCTTATTGGAAAGAATAATTCAGGGAAATCAACTATTCTTAAATCAATAAATTTACTACAACAATTAAAAAGTTTGGATAACGATGATATTAGAATCAATGAAAATAATGCTTTTGTTAAATTAGGAATATTTCCGAATGATAATGATCAATTCCTAAGGACATTGAAGACTTTTAATTATCGGCCGAATATGGATTATTTAGAGTTTGAATTAAATAAAAATATTTCTAATGGTATTCCAAAAATATATAATAAGGAACAATCAAATGAATTTTCAATATTAATTTTGGAAGATTATAAAATAATTAGTGAGGAGCCATTTAATAATATTATATTCTTCTCCTCCAAAAGATTCACAACACCTTTAAGAATTAATATCGGATCAAATATTTCAAAATCAATAGAAGATAATTTTAATAATTTTGTTTCAAAAATTGATAGTTTAAATTATGGTACTAAACAACATGATGAATATATAGAAGTATGTCACAAAATATTTGGGAAGGAAATTCTACCACATCAAATTAGGGATGGTAAAATATTAGGCTTAACTATTGGAGATGATAATAATTTTGTTGATATTAAGAATATGGGTGATGGTACTATTCATATTCTTGGGTTAATCTATTATCTAGTTACAGCAAAAGATAAAATATTCATTATTGAGGAAATTGAAAATTATTTGCATCCTAAAGCATTAAAAGATTTATTAGAAATAATCAAGGTTAAATCAAAAAGTAATCAATTCTTTATAACTACACATTCAAATATTGTTGCTCAGGAATTATTATTAGATACTGATAATAAATTATTTAGAATTGATATGGAATATATAGATAAGATCCCTACTTCAACTATAGTAAAACTTAATAATTATATCGAAAGATTTGATTGCTTTCGTGAAATGGGATATGAGCTAAATGATTTCAATCTATGGGAGGCATGGTTAATACTAGAGGAATCTTCAGCGGAAACATTTATTAATCAATATTTCATTCCGTGGTATCATCCTTCATTAATTGGCAAATTAAGAACAATTTCATCTGGAGGAATTTCTAAAGTGACAAATAGATTAGAAGCTTTAGTTTCTATGTTCATTTATCAACATCTTACTCCCATCTATAAAAATAAGGCATGGATTATGATTGATGGTGATGCAGAGGGGAGAAAATATCATAAGGAATTTTTAGATTCATTTTGTGAAAACTCTGATGATCAATGGAATAGAGAGAATTTTATTCTGTTAAGAGAATTTAATTTCGAGAAATATTATCCTGAACAATTCCAAGAAGCTGTGGATATTGCATTATCAGATAAAAATATAAAGAGAGAGAAGAAAAAAGAATTATTAAAAATTGTTATAGAATGGACTGAATCAAATATTGAAGAAGCAAAGAAGCAGTTTGCTATATCTGCAAAAGAAATAATTGATATTCTAAAGAATATTTCAGAAAAACTCTAATAAAACCAAAAATAAAATGTCTATAATCCATGGAAAAATTTTAAATAACCAAGGTTTTGAACAATATCTATATATTGGTTAATATGATAACCAATATTAACAGTAGTAATTCAATAGAAAGGAGGTGAAAAAATGACTTACTTAAAACCTGAAATATTGGCACAAAGTACTGCGCAAATGGCGGATTGTAGTCCCAAGCCAAGTGGAAGACCTTGTAAACCACCAGGACCAGGACGTTAATTGATTATACAATCAGGTGGCGGGCCGATAAGATTAAAACTCGTCGCCTGATTACTAATTTTGAAGGTATTATTATGTATTTTAAGCAAAAATCAAAAATTATATTTAGAAATTTTGAGTCCTTTGGATATATTACGGACAATAGAAATTTCGGATATCAACAAATTAATGATAATGAAAATTACATTGGTGACAAAATTCTTTCTGAAAGTGGAGCTGTTTTTCTCTCAGTTTTAGACAAATACCCACAAACCATTGAAGAGCTTGTAATAAAAATAAATAAGAAATTTACAGATGCAGACATTGGGATAATAAAGAACGATGCCATAGAATTTTATAATATTCTTGAAGGTGATGGATTCATTGTATCAGGCAAAACATTTCAGGAGTGTGATATAAAAGATACGAAGTTTTCGTATAAAACATTTGAACCAGATACAGCAATGAAGGATTTCTCTCGAACTATTTTCCCTACTGAAAAATCTACACAGAATTTTTTTGAAGAATATTTTAAAGATGTGCCTCAGCTTACAAATTTGCACATAGAAATTACAAGTATATGTAATGAGAGGTGTATTCATTGTTATATTCCGCATGATTACAAAGTAAGCTACATCGACGATGACTTATTTTATGATGTTTTGGAGCAATGTAAAAATATGAAATTATTGCACTTAACTTTAAGTGGCGGTGAACCGATGTTGCATAAGAACTTTTGCGGTTTTCTAAAAAAATGCAGAGAATATGGATTTTCAGTAAATGTGCTAAGTAATTTGACATTGCTCAATGATGAAATTATTAAAGAAATGAAAGCAAATCCCTTATTAGGTGTTAATACCTCATTATACTCAATGGATTCCAATATTCATGATGAAATAACCCAAATGAAAGGGAGTTTTGATAAAACAAAAAAAGCAATTTTGCATCTAATTGAAAACGACATCCCTTTACAAATAAGTTGCCCGATCATGAAACAAAACAAAAATTGTTACAAGAGTGTCGTAAATTGGGGAAGAATGAATAATATACATGTCGGAGATGATTATGTCATAATTGCAAGATATGATCATTCAATACAAAATTTGAGTTGCCGACTTTCAATTAATGAAATTAAAAATATAATTATTGATAAAGTTGAGAATGATGCGAAATTTATGGAACAAACGGAACTGGCAATTGAACAGAAAAAGAATAGTCATCCAAACGATTCTGTTTGCAGTGTTTGTCATTCATCTGTTTGTATTTCAGAAAACGGAAATGTATATCCTTGCGCTGGCTGGCAAGATTATCTTTTGGGAAATGTGAAAGAAGCTTCTCTTGATGATATTTGGTATAAATCCGAAAAAGTGCATTATTTAAGAGGCTTGCGCAAAAAAGACTTTCCAAAATGTATTGAATGTCCTGATAAAGTATTCTGTACAATGTGTATGGTCAGAAATTCAAATGAAAACCCTCTGGGTGATCCGTTAATAATTAATGAATATTTTTGTAGTATTGCCAAACTTAATAGACAAATAATGCTTGAAATAAAGGAAAAACAAATAAATTCATAGATAGTTAAAATTCATTAATACATAAATTTATATCGATAATAAAAGGGTTGGCTAATGTGCCTAAAATGTATTTAAGAAAGAATTTTAGAATTATTTAGTTCATAAAGTGTTTTCGTTATGATGAAAGATAAAATTAACTTATTTGAAGACGATAAAAATCCACTTGATTTTTTAAAGCAAGAAAGTCAGCGCGGCGGCGACACTCCTATCAACGACATGCTGTGGGACATGTGTCGTTTGAAATATTTCCGTCAGGATCATATTAAATACATCAGCCCGGAATATAGTCGCTATTGTTCAACTGAAAAATTGGCAGGACTTGTCAAAATCGGATTTTTGAAACAATTCGGTGATGTTTACCACTATACAGACAAAACACGAGAATACTTGCACAGCAAGAAATATCAGACTTTTTTACTGCAAAAAACAATTCCGGACGGCAAAGGTTTAAAAAATGAAATTAACAATACCGAAGTCATTAAAGACCTGTTCTATCATCCTCAATTTCATGCCTTATTTTATCCCACCTTTCCGCCGGAAGGTGCTCCATATATTAAACCGGATGCCTTAGTTATTTTAAATAATCGAGAAAAAAGATTATACAATCTATGTTTTTTGGAAATTGAAGCTCACAAGGAAGGCTGGATAGATTATTTAGATGAAAAAAAGACAAGGTATTTAAGATTAGCCAACGATGAAGCGGTATATAATTTCTGGAAACATTACGCGCCGAAAGTCGGTTTTCCTAAGCCAAATATAGACACTTTTTCATTTTCAGTTGTTTTTATCTGTTCCATCAAAAGAGATTGGGGCGAAGGTTTTAGATTTATTTCATCAATTGAGGAATTATAGCAATGGAGATTAAAAACGAATTTAGCTCATTAAGAGAATATTACAGCTACCAAAAAGACAATCATTATGCCGAGCCAAAAGCGAAAATCAAAAGAGCCAAGCTCGTTTTTGCCATAACCCTATCTGCATTATTGTTCATTTTAGCATTAACAGCCTATTTATTTTCCTCATTTCCCAAAGTATTCAGTCCAAATTACCTACCTTTAGTTTTAATCGTCGCCTTGTTTCTCATTATCAAAACATGGAAGAACTATTTTGCTATCCTGAATCTGAACAAGAAGCTGGAAGAATTGTTTTTACTGAATAAATTTGTTTGTCAGCATTGCCTGAGAACTGTCTTTACTAATGAACTTAGTGGCTACTGTCCTCTATGCTCAAAACCGCATATTTTAAATGAAGAGAATAAAGAGATAAAATATCATAAAAACGAAATAGTTAATAGACTTATTAATGAAGTTGCTAATAGTAAAGAATTTGAACTATTTGAACTGGAAGATAGTTTATTCAATAAATGCAAACACTGTGAAAGAGAAATTCCCTTTATTCAATGTCCACATTGCAAAGAACTGATTA
>JAPLFL010000121.1:0-60204 GCA_026390695.1 Candidatus Kapaibacterium sp.
GCGTATTTTGCATTCTAAGCATGGCTTCTCCATTAATTGTTTATAAATTTTATTTTTACCAAAAACTAAATTAATCAATTTTTGGTTAAGCCTGCTTTTCAAACATACAAACTCAAAAGCCTCATTTCTGTCATTCCTGCATACGCAGGAATGACATTTTTGTTAAATGTGTGGCTTTTGAGACATCCTCAATTAACTCTATTATCTCTAATATCCGAAAATGTCTTCAAGGGTCAGTACGTGAACCTTGCCATATCTCTCAAGTTCTGCCATTTTGATTTTATCTTTAGAGCCAATTAGCGCCATTTTGTAAGATTTATTCTTAATATATTTTGCCTGAAAATCCGCAAGCTGATCGAATGTGATGCTCGGTACCTGATCAAAAACATCCTTGCGAATATCGTAGTTTAATCCTAAATCAATTGCATTTGCATAAGAAAATAAAATAGCTCCACGAGTAATTCTTTCGGATTCAATTTTATGAATAATAGCTTCCTTGGCTTTTTCGAAGTTCTTTTCGGATCTTGGGAAATTATCGAATAATTCTTGCATTCCAGTGATGGCATCATGAATTTTATCAGCTTGAGTGCCTATATAACCGAAATTCTGATAATATTTGTCTTTTTTAGATGGCTGATTGTATCCTGAATAGCAGGAATACGCCAATGCTTTGGATTCGCGCAAGGTCTGGAATACAATTGAAGACATATCACCACCAAAATATTGATTGTAAAGTCTGAGCATAGGAGTTAGTTTTGGATTATAATCCTTCATTGAGCGAGTAAACCAACTAATGTCTGCCTGAACCATATCATAATCGGTAAAGAAAACGTCTTTTGTAGAGCACTCTACTGGCTCAAAATCTTTAACCTGGGGTATAGCTTTGAGTGATGTCGGCATCTGGTGCAGATTTTCTAATGTAGTCTTGACTTTTTCTAAATCATCCTGCCCGTAATAAGCAATATAGTGATCGAAAGAACTCAAATCTTTGAGTCTTTGGATCAATTCTTCTGGGTTGAGGGCTTGTAGTTCTTTTTCGCTCAAAATATGTGTTACTGGATTTATTTTACCATAAGAAGCATAATTAACAATCGCATTCCTTATTGAATATTTATCCTTTTTAGCATCCAGACGATCTCTGAGGATATTTTTTATCATATTATCTAATGCAGCTTTATCTGGCTTACCATTATGGAGCAGATTTTCAAATAATTCGACCGATTCCTTGAAATTACGTGCTAATCCACTTATTGAAATGTAGCAACGATCTAACGAAGAAAAAACAGAAAAATCGCAACCTAATTTATAAGCTTGCTTTTTAATGTCTTCAGCAGACATTTTATCAGTACCTAAAAATTCAAAATAATTTACAGCCAGTGGTAGTTTCATATCTTGCAAACTACCCATATCCAGAATGTAGGACATGGTGAATAACTCGTTCTCACTATTTTTCAAATATCTGAGCTCTGCTTTATTGGAGATTTTAGTCTTAATAATATCTTTTTCAAAATTTACAAATTGAGGTTTAATAGCCTCAGACTTGCTTTCAACTATTTCTTTTACAAATGGGGAAACATTATCGCGGTTTAGCGTTAATGGAGTAATCTGAGGTTTGACAACTTTTGCAACATCTTCCTTTGGTCCTGTTTTTTTATAAACACAGACAAAATTATTGGTGAAGTACTTTTTGGCAATGTCAATAATCTGTTGTTTGGTGATTCCGCGCATCAATTCAAGTTCTGAGATATAATCAACCCATTCAATATTATATGTAAAAGTATTCAATAATTGATAGCAACGTGCTGGATTTCTCTCATTTCTTTTGAGTTGTTGAACTGTGAAATCATTGATTATTGCCAGAAGCATAGTTTCATCAAATTCGCCTTTTTTAATTTTTTCAATTTGAAGCAAAAGTAAGTCTTTGACCTGTTCTAATGTCTGCCCCTCTCTCGGCATTCCACTTAAAGTATAAACTCCGTAATCAGTTTGGGCATAATATCCATTAGATGGCTCCCGAACAAGTTGTTGCTGTTTCAAATTCAAATCAATTAGACCGGCTTTGCCATTTCCCAGTACCATATCGAACATTTTAATTGCAATCATATCAGGATTTGTGTATGCTGGTAAACGGTAGCCTATAGTCAGCGATTCGGGTTCGGGGCCAACTACTGTCTTGTAAATAGGGCTTGTAATCTCATCTTCCGCTTCAAAACGAAAGGTTGGAAACATTTTGGAATCAGTCTGACCAAAATATTCATCAACTAATTTAATAGTTTCATCTGGATCAAAATCTCCGGCAAGAATCACGCACATATTATTTGGCACATAATAGGCATGATAATAGGCATACAGTGTTGACAAGGATGGATTTTTTAAGTGCTCAACTGTACCTAATGTAGTCTGAGTGCCATAAGGATGATTTTTAAATAAACTTGACATGAGTAAATCCCATGCTTTTTCGCCGTCATTGTCGAGTGATATATTTTTTTCTTCATAAACTGCTTCAAGTTCAGTATGGAACAATCTGAAAACCGGATTGCTAAATCTCTCACTTTCTATCTTGAGCCAGTTTTTCATTTGATTAGCCGGAATATCGTTGATATAAGCGGTTCTTTCATCGGTTGTATTTGCATTTGTTCCCTTTGCACCTAAAACAGCCATCATCTTATCATATTCGTTAGGGATTGCATACTTTGCAGCTACACTTGAGATTGAGTCGATCAGATGATAAACTCTTGTTCGTTGGCTTGAATCTTTAAGTGCTTTGTATGATTCAAAAATGTTTGTTAATTGATTTAATTCAGGTGCTTCTTTAACAAAATCGACTGATCCGAATTTGTCTGTTCCTTTGAACAACATGTGCTCAAGATAGTGTGCCATACCCGTATTATCCGAAGGATCGTTCTTGGATCCGACACGGGCAGCGATTATAGTATAAATTCTTGGTTCAAAGTGATTAGGACTAAGATAAACCTTCAAACCATTTTTAAGAGTATAAATTCGAGTCTGCATCGGATCGTTATCGACCGTAAAATAGCTATATCTGCCATCAGAGGATAGATTAAGCCTTGCAGAAAGCTTTTTCTGTGAAAATAGAGAATTATTTGAAAAAATAAATAACAAAAATAATACAACTGCTATTCTACTTATCTGCTTGTACATGATTAATCCTAAATTAAAATTACAATTTCATTTATTCAAATTTAACAAATTTTTTTCTCATCTGTGATGATTCTTTGTTCATCTTGAAAAATAGCCGTAATTTGCATTCTTTTAGATGACAATTTTTGAAATAGAATAGGAGATAAAATGGTTTTCATACCAAATACTGATAGTGATCGCAAAATAATGCTTGAGAAAATCGGCATCAATTCATTTGATGAGCTTATTGAAGTAATTCCAGAAAATATTCGTTTAAAAAATTTATTAAATTTACCGGCGAAGCTCTCAGAGCTCGAAGTCGTCCGGCTTATGGAAAATTACTCGAAAATGAATATCACTGCCGGCACCCACACTTGCTTTATGGGTGGTGGTGCTTATGATCGCTTTATTCCAACAATTGTGGATACAATATTAGAGCGTTCGGAATTTAAAACTGCATACACACCATATCAGGCAGAGGTTTCACAAGGAACTTTGCAAGTTATGTATGAGTATCAGTCAATGATTTGCGCCTTAACCGGAATGGATATTTCCAATGCTTCGATGTATGACGGCGGGACCGCATTAGCGGAAGCATGTCTTTTATCGGGAGCACATAACCGCAGAAACGAGTTTCTGATTGCCGGTTCGATCAATCCATACTACAAGCAGGTAATAAATACCATTACATCGGGACGGAAATACTCATTTAAAGAATTTGTAATGGCAGACGGGACTGCTGATTTGGAAGCGTTGAAAAATGCAATTTCAGATAAAACTTCTGGAATCATAGCACAGCAGCCAAATGCTTTTGGTAATTTAGAGGATGTTTTTGAAATAGGGAAAATAGCACATAGTAAGAAAGCAATGTTTATTATTTCCGTTGATCCCATCTCTCTTGGCGTATTGACTCCTCCTTCGGAATATGATGCTGATATTGTTGTTGGTGAAGGTCAGCCCTTAGGTATTTCACTTAATTTCGGTGGCCCATATCTTGGAATATTTGCTTGCAAAAAAGAATTTGTTCGTAAAATTCCTGGTCGTTTAACCGGAGTAACAGTAGATGAAGACGGAAAACGCGGTTTTGTTCTTACTTTACAGACTCGTGAACAGCAAATTAAAAGAGAAAAAGCTACATCGAATATATGTACCAACCAAGGGCTTCTGATGCTTGCTTCCACAGTTTATATGGCAACCATGGGTAAAGAGGGTATTAAGGAAGTAGCAGAGCAGTCATTTCAAAAAGCACATTATTTAGCTGGTCAGATAACAGCCCTACCGGGATTCTCTCTGGTAAGCGAGAAACCGTTTTTATATGAATTTTTAGTTCAGACACCGGTCGCAGTTTCCGAAATTATTTGCGAAGCTAAAAAAGTTGGGATATTAGCCGGTATTGAAGTTAATGAATCGGAATCACTGAATGGACTTTTAATAGCAGTCACGGAAAAACGTACTCGTGAAGATTTGGATAATTTCGTCAACTTCCTGAAGAGGTTTGGGAATAATGGTTAATGGTAGTTGATTATATTTTAAATTGCTTCTATGCTTGCGCTTGGGAGCAATTTTCATAATAATCAATTATGTTGAAAAAATTAGCGGGAAAATTGTTGATTAATATTGTTTCCTACTTGAAATCTGAGGCTTTTGAGACTGCCTCTCTTTGTGAAAGATATATATTTGTAGTAGTGGGTTCTGAACCTGCCACATCGGTTGAAATCAATTCAATGATTATTCAGTATCTGGGATAACATTAGATTTTTTTATCATTAACCCTAAAAAAAAGTTCTTTAAACTCCTCAAGACTCAGTTCTTCCGGCCTTTTCATCATAAATTCGCTGATTTTTGGATTTATTTCCGATTGTCTCTGCTGGTATGGATAATAGCTTTTTATACTGTTGGAAATCATTTTGCGGCGTTGATTAAATAAAGTTCGGATAAGTACCATTATTTCATTATTTAATTTAAAATCGGCATTTCCGACAAAGTCAAGTTTAACCACACTGGAAGTCACCTTAGGCATTGGACGAAAACATTCGGCTGGAATATTGAATTCAAGACTGCAAGCGCCGTAAAGCTGCCTTGCAAGCGTTAAAATGCCATAATCTTTTGTACTGGGAACTGCAACGAGCCTTCTGGCAACTTCTCGCTGCATAGTAAGGACTACCGATTCGATAATATCGGATTGCTCGAATATCCAAAACAGAATTTCAGAGGATAAATAATAGGGGATATTGCCAATTACTTTTATTTTCTTTTTCCCCTCCTTGGCAAGGAGGGGTGCCCGAAGGGCGGGGAGGTCATTCAAAAGTTCATTTAAATCCACCTGCCTGATATCGCTCTGTATTAAATGGAAATTTCGAAATTCTGATTCTGGATATTTTTTTGTTAATATTCTGACTGCTCTTTCATCAAGTTCGACGGCATAAACGGTTGCTTCTGTTTTATTCAGATGATCGGTAAGGGCACCGGTTCCAGGGCCGATTTCAAGAACAATATCATCTTTGCAGATCTGAAGGAGGTCAATTATTTTTAATATATAGGATTTATCAATTAAAAAATTTTGTCCTAATGATTTTTTTGCTTTTAAAGTTTCCATTAGTTCAGAACCAAATCTTCCTTATACAATAGCCAATTCTCAAACTTAGAAAAACTCTTCAAATCATTCATTAATATATTTCCAATCATTTTTAATTCTTAATTTTCAATTTTTAATTAAACTAATTTTCTCCGAAAAATTTATCATGCCAGAGATTCAATTTTAAAAGTGAAAAGATATCAACACTTAAATTTCTTTCTCCTCGTTTGTGAACTTGTAACATATTCTCAAGGTAAGACTTATCGAAAATTCCTTCTTTTACGAAGTATGAATCCAGAATTTTATCTCTTGCATAACCATGCCATTCATTGCGTAGCCATTCTTTGACAGGAGCCCAGAAACCTTGTTTTTTCCGATAAATTATATTTTTCGGAAGAACAGATTCGACAGCCTTTTTTAAAATATATTTGGTTGTTTTCCCATCAGGTACTTTAATATGTTCGGGGATGCTGGAAACAAATTCAACAAATCTATGATCCAAAAACGGTACACGTGCTTCGAGACTATGAGCCATTCCGATTTTGTCAACCCTCATAAGAAGCAATTCCGCAATCCTTTGAGTTAATTCAACGTATGAAATTCTTTGGAGAAAATTTGCATCTGGTTTTAAATTATCAAGCTGATGATTAAGCTCAATGCCGTAAGCTGAAGGAATATCTACTAAATACTGATATTTATCTTTGAACATATATTCAAGATGAGATGGGGAAAATATTGAAACTCCACTCCAGTAGAGGGGTTGATTTAATGCCGCCCGCCGGATATAATCCTGTGCTAATAGAATATTCATGTTGCGGAAGATGGGTTTTGTGAGCCAATAATTTAATTTCCTTGCTCCCTGCGGCAAATAATTAAAGTATTTCCAATAAGTTCGTTCAAAATTATATTGCCTCATCATCCATTTATAACCAACAAACTGTTCATCGCTTCCTTCGCCAACCTGTATTACCGTAGTTCCTGATTGTCTTGTTAATTTACTTAAAAACCAGAGTGGAATACAAACCGGATCAGCATTCGGTTCATCCTCATGCCATGTTAATTCTTGTAGAATAGGGAAGGCATCGGAGCTGTCAATTAAAACCTCGTGATGATTTGTTTGAAATTGATCTGAAATCTGACGTGCATACTGAAGTTCATTATATGCTTCAAGTTCTTTAAAACCAACTGTATAAGTATCAATCGGTCTGTCCATCAGTTCAGCCATTAAAGCGACATTTACACTTGAATCTATGCCTCCACTTAAAAAAACACCAAATGGAACATCGCTCATCATTCTATCTTTGATAGATTGACGAAGCAGACGCATTATCTCATCAATTATCTCATTTTCCGAAAGTTTCGTAAAAGGTAAATTAGGTGAAGGTGACCAATAACGTTCAATTTTGAGATCTCCATCGGCATTTATTTCAAGTCGATGACCGGCAGGAAGTTTTTGGATTCCTTCAAACATTGTTGCGCGGTTGCTCGACATCCCAAAATTCAAATAATTTGGTAATTCATTAAGATTTAATGATTTTGATACCGAGGGATGCTGAAGAATGGATTTAATTTCCGACCCGAAAATAAATCGACCGTTTTTGTAAGTATAATAAAAAGGTTTAATCCCGATTCTGTCACGTGCCGCGAATAAAGTTTTCTTTTTGTCATCCCAAATTGCTAAACCCCACATACCAACCATTTTATGCAAGAAATCTTTGCCGTATTCTGCAAAACCGTTCAGAATTGTTTCAGTATCAGTTCCAGAATGATAAACATAGCCTTTATTCTCCAGATCTTTACGTAAATCAAGGTGATTATATATTTCTCCGTTAAACACAATAGTATAACGCCCATTGCTCGAAGTCATAGGCTGATTTCCGGCAGATGATAAATCCACAATTGATAAACGTCTAAAGGCTAATCCACAGCGATGATCGGTAGAAATCCACATTCCTTCAGAATCAGGGCCGCGATGAATGATTACATCACTCATTGATTTTAAAATTGATTCATTTATCTGGGACTCGAAAGTACCTTTCTCAATAATGCCGACGATTCCGCACATTTATTATTCTACTTAATTATTGTTATTATTATGATTAGTGCATTTAATCAATTCTATCATCTCTCGGACAGCCTGATCAATGCCTACGTATATTGAACGCGCTATAATAGAATGGCCGATACTGACTTCATTGATCCCTTTAATACAAATTATATCTTTTGTATTAATATAGTTTAGTCCATGCCCAGCTGCAACCTTCAAACCTAACTTGTTAGCTGCAATAACGGCTTGCCTGATTCTTTCAAGCTCAAAATTTTTCTCAATAAAATTAAGAGAATTTGCATAAAGACCAGTATGAAGCTCCACCATATCAGCTCCAGCTTCGAGCGAAGCCTGTATCTGATTAAAAGCAGGTTCAATAAAAAAACTTACTTCAATTCCCTTATCATGCATTTTATTACATAAAAGTTTATAATCATAAACCTTAGCTTCAATATTAAGACCACCTTCTGTCGTAAGTTCCATCCTTTTTTCAGGAACAATTGTAACGAGATTTGGCCGGATTGCCAGAGCAATATTAACTATTTCATCGGTATTTGCCATTTCCAAATCCAGCTTTGTCTGGACTAACTGCTTCAGTAAAATTACATCTCTGTCTTTTATATGTCGACGATCTTCACGTAAATGACATACAATACCTTGAGCACCAGCCAGTTCTGCCTGTAATGCTGCGTGAACCGGTTCCGGCTCAATTCCTCCTCGTGCGTTTCGAATAGTGGCAACATGGTCAATATTTACGTTCAGCGTTATCATATGAATTTCTTTAATTTATCATTAAGCATTAATTTCCCAATTTCCTATAAGTTCCCAAGGACTTGGTATTCCGGCGATGCCTTTATATTCTTTTGTTGTTTTAACAATTTTGGAATTTTGAGTTGCAGCAAGAGATAATGCTTGTTCAAAATACTTATTTTTATCAATGTTGATACTATTTGAATGATTTTCAATAAAATTGGTAAAAGTATTTCCGGCAATAAACTCAGGATGTTCCAAAACAGCAGACATATACGGTATAGAAGTCTTTACACCTAATATTATATTTTCCTTGAGAGCATTCAGCATTCTATGTCGTGCTTCTTCTCGGTCTTTACCGTAGGTTATAAGTTTGGCTAAAATAGGATCATAAAATACCGAAATCGTTGCACCTTGAAAGATACCGGAATCATACCTGACACCCGGTCCGATCGGTTCTTTTAAATATAAAATTTTGCCCGATGACGGAAAAAAATTATTCTCATAATCTTCAGCATAGATACGGCATTCAATCGCATGTCCATTCTGAGAAAGCTGATCCTGAGTAAATGGCATTTTCTCGCCAGCAGCAAGATTTATCTGTAACTTTAATAAATCAATGCCGGTTACCATTTCAGTTATCGGATGTTCAACCTGAATACGAGCATTTACCTCAAGAAAATAGAAGTTTTTATTCTTATCAACTAAAAACTCAACAGTTCCAACATTATTATAATTTGTAGCTTTAATAACTCTGACCGCAGTTTCACCCATAATCTTACGTAGATCGGGATCCATAATTGTTGAAGGTGTTTCTTCGATTATCTTCTGGTGACGACGCTGTATTGAGCACTCGCGTTCAAAAAGATAAACTGCATTGCCATAATTATCAGCAGCAACCTGAAATTCGACGTGCCTGGGTGATTCTATATATTTTTCAAGAAATACGGATTCACTACCAAAGGCAGACATAGATTCACGAATTGCCGCTTCAACGGAAGCTTTCAAATCTTCTTGCTTATGCACTATCCTCATTCCTTTGCCACCACCACCATCGGATGCTTTAATCAATACAGGATAACCGATCTTATCAGCGGCTTCAGCAAATTCATCAATATTCAAAGAACTGCTTTTCATACCGGGGATGACTGGTACTCCGGCATTTGTCATTATTATCCTCGACTGTACTTTTGAACCAAGTAATTCCATTGGTTCTGGCTCCGGGCCAATAAAGGAAAGTCCTGCATCGCGCACTTTTCGGTTAAAAGAGTGTTTTTCGGATAAAAAGCCATAACCGGGGTGTATTGCATCACAACCTGAACTAAGTGCTGCATTGATTACAGCATCCTGATTGAGATATGACAGATTAGCTGGTGACGGACCAATATGAACTGATTCATCTGCTAATTGAGTATGCAGAGAATTTTCATCTATATCTGAATAAATTGCAACTGTGGCTATTCCTAATTCTTTGCAGGCTCTAATAATTCTACAAGCTATTTCACTTCTATTTGCGACTAAAATCTTTTTAAACATATTTATTTCCTCTAAACTAAAACCTTTCCTAACCCTTCCTCAAGGAAGGGAATTTTGGAAAAGGGTTTATTTGTCTGTGTGAATTGCGTTACTTATAATATTTCCTCTAAACTAACACCTTCCCTAACCCTTCCTCAAGGAAGGGAATTTTTAGAAAATGGTTTATTTGTCTGTGTGATTTGCGTTATTTATTATACTTTCTATAATTCTTCATTAACCATTATTTATGATTTTATCACTCTTACTACTCGTCTATTTATACCATCGGAAAAAGTAAACAGATAAATACCAGCCGGATACTGTGCTAAATTAAACTGATTCGTATAAATACCATTTGATACATTTGAATTTACTTCAAAAATCTTTTCGCCTAATAAATTACTCACATTTAAGTTAAAAGAATAATCCTTGGTATCGAAAATTAAAACATTAAAAATATCTGTTCCGGGATTAGGGCTGATGTTAATCACTAAATCTGGATTATCCATATCTTTAACATTCGAAACAATTGTAAAAGTATCGCTCGAAATTTTACATCCGATTGTATCTCCTGTAACTACGTTTACTTTTCCGTATTGAGTAATATAATATGTTTGCTGAGTTTGAGCAAGTTTCTTTTTTCCATCAAGATACCATTGATACGAAAAGGCAGGAGTTGATTCCATATAAGTAACATGTTGAACAATGGTTGGCTTTGCTGGCAAAGGGTTATTCTGTGCTACAATTGGAGGGGCTGAGACTTTGCATCCGTTCACAGTTTCGTAAGTATAAGAATAAGTTCCTTTTTTAGTGAAAGTTACCTTATGAGATGTATCTCCTGAACCCCATTTTAGATTCTTTGCTTCAACTGGTATTTCTACTGTAAAATTAACCGAATCCGTTCCGCAAATAGGCCAATTACCGGTAAAAGTCAGAGCCAGATCGGGTGTTGCATTGACAGTAACTTTAATTGCTTTAGACGATGCTGAACATCCGGCATTATCAGTTACAGTAACGGTATAATTGCCTCCTGTTTTTACAACAATACTCTTAGTTGTTGCTCCGTTTGACCACACATAACTCGGATATGCATCTGCTGCTGTTAAAGTTACGCTATCTCCCTGACAAAAAGTAGTATTCCCTGCAATTTGAACACTTGGTTCAGGAAGTGCACAAGCATTGATATTAACTTCCCATATCCCTCTGCCAAATGTAGCGATTCTTAATTTTTTTATACTATAAGAAATCTGCATATCCAACACAATTACATTAGGTAAATTATCGCCCCATACCGACCAAGCCCCTGAATTATTATCGGCACTAAAAACACCATAATCGGTTCCAATATAAATTCTATCGGCTGTATTTGGTTGATAAACTATGCTATTAACCGGCACATTTGGAAGGTTTCCAGTAATATTCTTTAGTGTTGTTCCATCATAATAATAAACTTTATTTGAAGCTGAATACCATGCGTTCGTACACCAGAATCTCTTTGAATTTTGTGGATCCACAGCAATAGAAGTAACTAAACTTGAACCGCTAATAGTAATGGTTTTCCAAGTTGCTCCGGCATCAGCAGAAACATAAACGTTTCCCCCCTTAGAAATATATATCGTATTTTCATCATTTGGAGCGCAAGTGATTGACGTCACATAATTTCCACCGGAAACAGTACCGGTTTGATTCCATGATCCACCAAAATCGGTTGACTTCCATACCTGTATATACCCAGCATAAACAATTTCTGGATTTACCGGATTAATTGCAATAGGAGTTACCCAATCGCCTTCTGTTTTAGTTCTGGAAGAATCTAAATTTGAGAACCATCCGGTTCCGCCATCAAGTGATCTCTGGAAGAATCCACCAGGACCGGATGCGAACATTCTTTTTGAATTTTTAGGGTCAATTGCGCAGTCCATTCCATCTCCTCCTGTAGCTTTCTCCCAAACTGTTCCGGTCATTCTGTTAGTTCCATTATCCTGAGCACCGGCTAAGATAATTGAAGGATTAGTTTCAGATACCGATAAGCTATAGAATTGAGTTATAGAAAGTCCATCAGAACAATTTGTAAATGTTTTTCCTTGATCGTTTGTTTTATCAATCCCTCCATCATGGCCTACATAAAGGATAGTTTTATCATAAATCAAATCATGAATGTCAGCATGGATAATAGGTTTTCCGGGATTTTGATAAGATGACCAACAGGTAACTATATTCCATGTGGCTCCGTAATCAGTAGTTTTCCATAAATTTATACCGCCGACAAACACCACTCCATCTTCATTCGGATTCGCAGCAATCGCTAAATCATACCAGCCCTGCCCTTGACCGGTGGATGGTGGTTCATCTACGTAGCGACCAAGAATATTTTTTGATGTTTTATTATTAGATTGTTCAGCAAAAGTTACTCCTTTATCGTATGAAAATAGGAAGTTATTAAACTGACCGTTGCCATTACAAGTAATTGCATAAACCAGATCAGGTTCTCTGGTTGATACTGCCAGAGCTATTCTTGGAGAACCATTTACAGTTTTTACATTTGTCCATTTTTCACCGCCATCGCTTGTACGGTAAATATATGAAGCCCCACCACCGGATTTTGTCGAGGCATAAACAATATTAGGATCGCTTGGGCATTGTTCCATATCAATAAAAAATCCGCCGGCAGGTTTTTGTTTATTTACCCATGAATCGCCGCCATCAATGGATTTTAGAATTCCATCTGAACTTGCCAATAACAATTTATTAGGATCTGTTGGATTAACTATGATTTTGCAAGTATTTTTTGTTTCGGTGATTGAAGCAGGATTTTTGATAACCCATGTCTGACCGCCATCAGTTGATTTCATAATGCCAATTGTATAAGGATGGGAGCGATAAATGCCATTAACAGCATCGACATCTCCGGTTGAAATGTACATTATTGAAGGATTAGAAGCTGCAAATTCAATATCGGAAACACCGAGTGATAGAACTTGAGTTTCATAAATAACCTTCCATGTTTTGCCCGCATCAGTCGATTTCCATGCACCACCCGCTGCAGATCCTGCCCAAACTTCATTTGAATTTGAAGGATGAACCCGAACAACATTTACTCTGCCTAATTCCCTGTCACTTACCACGCCACCGGAAGTTGGACGTGTAAATGGCCCCAGAGGCGTCCAAAGATTAGCTTGTAGAGAATTATTGGATTTTTTTTGCTTGAATGGCTCCATTTGAGTCAATATTGAAGCTGTGGTTGGCATTTGTTCATAAGGATTAATACGTCTCGACCAGAAGTATTCCCATCTTTTATAAGGTTTATAGCCCGATCCTTTACGTTCGGACGCAGGTATTTTATCATAAATACTATGAGCATTTTGCTGAATCTGTTTGAATTCAAGAAATTCAGGATTTGTAGCCTGAATTTCATCTTCTGCATAAATCACTGCCGAGCTAATAAACAAGAGCAGTAGCGATGATACAAGAGAATTTCGTATAAGGAATTTTAAAAATAAATTGAAAGAAGTTTTCATTTTTGTCACTTTAATATGTAATTAATTAATTTCAAAATTTGTTCAAAAAAATCTATATAACCGAAAACTTTGACGAATAAGTCAACATTTTATTAGATAACGATGATGATTTTTATTAGAAAAGCTCAGACGACATCAATCAAAAGTTATAAATAAATGAAGAATCACCATAACTTAAAAAACGGTATTGTTTAATTACAGCTTCCAGATATGCTTCTTTCCATAAATAATAACCAGTTAAAGCAGAAACAAGCAGAATCAGAGTGCTTTTCGGGAGATGAAAATTGCTTATTAAAGCATCGATCATTTTGAATTTATATGATGGGACTATCATTAGTTTGGTTTTACCATTAATAAATAGCAAAGATTGTTTTTCACAAAAATTAATAATTTCAAATATAGCATCTGAGGCAGTTACATCAACTTTTCTCTGGTCATTAGAATATGGTTCCCACTGATCCATTAAAATATTTTCAAAATCAATTTTATCATGATTAATAAGTTTAACTCCAAGCCAGTACAACGATTCGAGAGTTCTCACACTGGTTGTACCTGTAGCTATAATGTTCTGTTCATTTTTCAGTGCAGATGCGATTTGTTTTAATGTTTCAATATTGACAAAAAACTGTTCGCTGTGCATTTCATGGTCTAAAATTGAACCCGATGAAATTGGTTTAAAAGTTCCCGGGCCTACATGAAGTGATAAATGAGCGAATTGAATGCCTTTTTCTGATAATTTATTAAATATTTTATCAGTAAAGTGCAATCCGGCAGTAGGAGCGGCAACGGAGCCATCTGACTTCGCATATATAGTTTGATAGCGATCAATATCAATATCTGATGATTGCCTGTGAATATAGGGTGGAAGCGGAATTCTGCCTATTTTCAATAATATATCAGCAAAACTTACGATATCTGAATTCCAGGAAAATTTAACAAGCGAATTTTCATTGTTTTTTTCAAGAACGGTTGCAGTTAATTCCAGATTCTCATCAATTTTTAAATTGAAGCAGTAGCCTCTTCTGATATTTCTGCCACCAATAATGCACTCCCACACACATTCTTGTTTGGATGCAAGAGCAAGTTGAGGATCAGAACTTGGCAGAACAGGATTGACACATAAAATCTCAGCTTGCCCGCCCGTATTTTTGGTAATCGGAATACGTGCAGCTATAACCTTAGTGTTATTTAAAATTAGAAGCGATTTTTCATGAAGCAAATCAACAATATTTGAAAAAGATTGATCCCTTATTGTATTGTTTGATACGTCAATTGTTAATAATCTGCTTTCATCGCGATGTTCCAAAGGATATTCGGCAATTAATTCTTGAGGTAAATCGTAGTCAAACAGGTTTAAATCTAAATCTTGAAAATTCATATTGTATTAGTAAATTATTTTATTTCCGAAAATAGCTATAAAACTGAACGAATTGTTCACAGAGAATAAAAAAATAAAGAATGTTGAAAACTTTTTTTTAACTAAGGTAAAAAGCAAATTTGAATTCCGTAATTTTGTATTCTGTTCTTTTCAAAAAATGAATTTAGTAATTGATGGAATTTAACATAGAATTTTCAAAAGAAAATTATCCCAACACCCCAAAGCAAATTGAAGAATTAGCCAGAATTGCTCTAAACACCCGCCAAGATATTATCAAATCATTATTCCTTGCAAAATCCGGCCACAGTGGTGGTCCACTTGGAATATCAGATGTGATGAGTGTATTGTTTTTTGCAGGCATCATGAAATACGATTCTCAAAATCCAAATTGGAAGGAACGGGATAGATTCGTACTGAGCTGTGGCCATTATGCTCCAGTTTTATACACAGTTTTAGCAAGGGCTGGCTATTTCCCGACTGAAGAATTATTAACATTGAGAAAACTTGGATCAAGGCTGCAGGGGCATCCCGGCTTAGATTCGGAATTGCCCGGTATTGAAACTTCATCTGGTTCCTTAGGGCAAGGTATTTCCATTGCTGTCGGAATGGCAATGTCAGATAAATTATTAGAGAAAAATGACCGTACAGTATTCTGTTTAACAGGAGATGGTGAAATTCAGGAAGGATCATGCTGGGAAGCGGCAATGTCAGCAGGCAATTTCAAACTTGATAACTTATGTTGGATTGTTGATAATAATAACTGTCAGATTGACGGCCGTGTTGAGGATGTTATGTCAATATATCCACTGGGAGATAAATTCCAAACTTTCAAATTCGAAGTCATAGAAATTGACGGCCATAATTTTAATGATATTATTGCTGCTTTTAATCAATTCAAACAAAATCAAAAAAATAGGTCAGGAAAACCCACTGTAATAATTTGCAAAACTAAGATGGGGCGCGGAGTTTCATTTATGGAAGATAATTACCAATGGCACGGCAACCCTCCAAATGAAAAAGAAGCAATTCAGGCACTTTCAGAATTAATCTAAGATAATTATGCAAGAATATAAATTAATTGGTAATAAACCGACTCGTCATGGCTTTGGAGAAGGTTTAGTCGCTCTCGGAGAGAGAAATGAGAATATTGTCGTACTTGGAGGTGATATAACTGGTTCGGTAATGACTTCTTATTTTGCAGAACGATTTCCTGAGAGATTTTTCTCGATTGGGATAGCCGAACAAAATGCAACAACTATTGCAGCAGGACTTGCTCTTTCAGGTAAAATACCTTTTTTTTCAAGTTACAGTGCATTTGCAGCCTTTAGAAATACCGACCAGTTGCGCATATCAGTTTGTTACAATAATATAAATGTAAAAATCGGTGGTGGCCATTCAGGTATCACCGTTGGCCCGGATGGGGCTACACATCAGTCATTGGAAGAATTGTCACTATTACGAACATTACCAAATATGACGCTTATCTCTCCATGTGATTATAATGAGGCAAAAAAAGCAACTTTAGCAGTAGGGGAGAGCTTTGGTCCTGCTTATATAAGATTCGGAAGATCGGCAGTACCGAGTTTTACGCTACCAGAGTCAACATTCGAAATTGGAAAAGCAGATATATATCACGAAGGGACAGATGTCGCAATAGTGGCCTGCGGACTATTGACATGGGAAGCAATATTAGCTGCACAGGAACTCAAAAAGCGCCGTGGGATTAACGCTCGAGTAATTAACTGCCACACAATCAAACCTATTGATATTCATACAATCACATCTGCAGCTAAGGATTGCGGTGCGATTGTTACAGCTGAAGAACATCAGGTACATGGTGGATTAGGAGGAGCAGTAGCGGAAGTGGTTGTTAAAAATTATCCTGTACCGATGGAATTCGTGGGTGTTAAAGATACATTTGGTACAAGCGGAGAACCAGACGAGTTAATCAAATATTTTGGTTTAACATGGAAAGAGATTTATTCATCTGCTCTGATAGCGATTGAAAGGCGAGATAAAGGAATTTCATCTGTTCGTTATCCGAAAGAAATTGCTCCCATAGCTGAAGAATTAAAATAGTTATTTCTCAGCTTCATTTATAAGAATATCTACTAATTCTTTTGCAGCTTCCGGTATAACTGTACCTGGCCCAAAAATAGCTGTCACACCGCAGGAATAAAGAAATTCATAATCTTGCTTCGGAATAACACCACCTACTACAACTTTTATATCTTCACGTTCAAATTTCTTTAATTCTTCTATAAGCAATGGAATTAACGTCTTATGACCGGCTGCCAGACTGCTTATTCCGATGATATGAACGTCATTTTCAACGGCTTCCCGAGCCGCTTCATCTGGTGTTTGGAATAAAGCACCAACATCAACATCAAAACCTAAGTCTGCAAATGCCGTTGCAATTACTTTTGCACCACGATCATGGCCATCCTGACCAAGTTTTGCAACTAAAATTCGAGGGCGACGTCCTTCCAAAGTCACAAATTTATCTGTAAGCATACGGACTTCATCAATATCTTTCATGGATTTGTACTCCGAACTATAAATACCGGAAATTGTCTTGGACTGTGCATTGTGACGACCAAACACTTTTTCAATAGCATAAGAAATCTCTCCTAAACTGGCTCCATTGCGAGCTGCATCGATTGATAATTCAAGTAAATTCCCATTACCAGAAGATGCGCACTGGGTCAAATTATCTAAAGATTCAACCACATTATGTTCATTTCTTTCGGCTCGCAAAGCATTCAAACGCTTGATTTGATTTTCACGAACAGAACTATTATCTATTTCTAAAATTTCAATACTTGTTTCAAGTTTAGAACGATACTTATTGACACCAACAATTGTCTCATAACCGGAATCAATCCTTGCCTGACGCTTTGCTGCAACTTCTTCAATCCTTAATTTCGGGATACCGGCTTCTATAGCTTTAGTCATACCACCAAAAGATTCAATCTCCTGAATATGATCATAAGCCTTGTTTATTAATTCTTCAGTTAGTTTCTCAACATAAAAAGAACCGCCACAAGGGTCAACCACAGCGCAAATACCGGATTCCTCCTGCAAAACTAATTGTGTGTTACGTGCTATTCTGGCAGAATAATCAGTCGGCAGTGCTATTGCTTCGTCTAATGAATTTGTGTGTAAACTTTGTGTGTGTCCTAAAGCGGCTGCCATAGCTTCAACACAAGTTCTAACAACATTATTGAATGGTGATTGTTCAGTTAAACTCCATCCTGAAGTCTGGCTATGTGTGCGTAGTGCTAATGATTTTGCGCTTTTAGGATTAAACTGATTTACAAGTTTTGCCCATAGAACACGTGCAGCACGCATTTTAGCTATTTCCATAAAGAAATTCATTCCGATTCCCCAGAAAAAAGAAAGTCTCGGCGCGAATAGATCAATGTCTATACCTGCTGCCAATCCCGTTCTTATGTATTCCAATCCATCTGCAATTGTATAAGCAATCTCAATATCGGCAGTAGCACCGGCTTCCTGAATATGATACCCTGAAATTGATATTGAATTGAATTTTGGCATATTTTTACTTGTAAATTTAAAAATATCACCAACAATACGCATTGATTTATCTGGCGGATATATGTAAGTATTTCTCACCATATATTCTTTGAGAATATCATTTTGTATAGTACCGGAAAGCTCTGCAGGACTAATCCCTTTGCGCTCTGCAGCAAGAATATAAAATGCCATAATAGGTAAAACCGCACCATTCATCGTCATTGAAACCGATACTTTATCAAGCGGAATAGAATCAAATAAAATTTCCATGTCTTTTATGGAATCAATGGCAACTCCAGCTTTTCCAACATCTCCGTAAACTCTCGGATTATCCGAATCATAGCCCCGATGCGTAGCTAAATCAAATGCTATAGACAGTCCTTTCTGGCCAGCGGCTAAATTTCGACGATAGAACGCATTACTTTCCTCAGCAGTAGAGAATCCCGCATATTGGCGTATAGTCCATGGTTGGTTTATATACATACTTGGATATGGGCCACGAAGAAATGGTGGAGCTCCAGCACTGAAGCCAATATGCGCTGTATTCTCAATATCAGCAAAAGTATAACTTGGCTTTATATCTATTTGTTCCAAAGATCTGATGGACTCTAATGGGTTATTGGCAATTGATGAATTTGGTTCCAAATCATCGAAGAGCTCATCGAAAGCCGTTTTACTAAAATCGAATATTTTCATTTATTGTTCTACTTTTCGTATATTTTAATTCGAAAAAACTTTTGCTTCAAAAGTGGCAGCAGGTCTTTCCTTCAATAATTTATTAATTTTTTGACCGTCAATATTTCCTTGAAGGTCGTAATCATCAGAAGTATTAACTAAATTAGAGATTATATTATTTAAATCGCTGCTACTGAGATTATTAAGGAATTTATCATTTGAATTCGGATATTTATTTACACCTATTAAAATACTCTTATTGTTTGCTAATTGCTCTTTTTTGGAAATCAATAAATCATTCAGATTATTTTGTAGATATCCGTCTTTTAAGCAAGCCAGAAAGCCGCCACGGTTCTCAATTTCTACAAATAATTGATAGGCATGTTTTGCAATTTGATATGTAAGATTCTCAATATATCCCGATCCTCCCAATGGATCGATTGTATCAGTTAGATGTGCTTCATTAAGCAAGACTAATTGCAGATTACCGGCAAATTCAGCAAATTCTGCATTTTTGTATTCAGTATCAATAAAATTCACCTTCAAGCCCTGAGATCCGCCTATTATAGCCGACATTGCTGCAATACTATTACGTATCATATTTGTATCAGAATCAAGGAACGATTGATGAAATTCTGAAGTTTGGCAAATCATTTCCATCTTGGCTAATGATTTATCAATACCACATTTATTTAAAATTCCTGCCCAAAGAAGTCGTGCAGCCCTTAGTTTAGCAATTTCTATAAAAAATTCGCTGCCGGCCGAAAAGTTAAAATAAATCTGGTTGACTATTTCATCTAAATTTAAATCAAATCGTTCCAATTGTCTCATGTACTCATAAGCTTGTGCTATACTGTACGCAATTTCTTCAATTGCACCAGCACCTGCTTCTGCATAATTATTCCCATTAATCGCTACTATTCCGGATTTCGGATGATTTGATTTTACTGATTTAATCATTCCAGAAATTGCTTCAAAATCCTGGTCTATTGTAATTGGAATTATTCCGTTATTAAGTATTTTTGAAAATATATCGACACCAAAAGCAGCCTCTATTGTATCTTTATCAATATTATTATTTGTAATGTAACTTAAAAAAAATTGATAGAAGTTATAATCAACACAATTTTCAAAAAATATGGGATAATGTGAAAGATCAATATCCTTAAATAAAATATCAAAGATGTCTGCGAATGAATAATCATATTGAGCTGCTATGGAAGCCAGTAAAGAAAAATCAATCAAAATTGAATTTTGTCCAATGGCAAGGTTTGCAGCTAATTCCTTATTCAAATCAAATATATTGTCAGATTTTAGTGGCTGAATTATTAACCATCTATGGTTTTTAACATCAGGTGCGGATTTTCCACGAATATACGGGAAATCACCACTATCACGGATGATTCTCCTCATTTGATCGCTAATGTCATTTTCAGTATATAAGGGTTTAATACCAATTCCGGAGTAGGACTGAGTTTCAATTGTTTTTAATTCTTCAGGTTTTAGACTATTTTTGATAAGCCACAGCCAGTCATCATAACCAGTCTTTTGAAATTCATCTAAATTAACTTTTGTCATTGTTTTCTAAAAAAAACTTGAACTATGGCTGCTATTACGAGTATCAAAGTTCAAGTATAAGTATATTAATGTTTCTTATTTTTCAAAGCTATTATATTTATTTAATTAAAGAGTAATTTACTCAATCAGCATGGCATCTCCATAAGCAAGGAAGCGATATTCATTTTTTATAGCTCTTTTATAAGCACGGAAAATATTTTCTTTCCCTGAAAAAGCAGCACTCAATAGCAGTGATGGCGATGCTGGTGGATGGAAATTAGTGATTAATTTAGATACAATTTTAAAATCATAAGGAGGATAAATAAATTTATCTGTCCATCCTTTGTTTGGTTTCACCGATCCTGAAGTCAGTACTGAAGATTCGATTGCTCTTGCTACACTGGCTCCGACAGCAATTACTTTTTTCTTTGCTTTTAATGATTTATTGATGATTTCAGCAGATTCACGAGTAATTTCAAAATATTCAGAGTACATGCGGTGTTTGGTCAAATCCTCTACTTCGATTTCTTCAAAAATTCCTTGCCCAATGTTCAAAGTTACCTTTGCAACACGTATTCCATTAGTTTCAAACTGCTTCATCATCTCTTTTGTAATGTGAATACCTGCAGTAGGAGGTGCTATTGAAGCAAGACAATCGTCATTTGCAAAAACACATTGATAAGTTTCTTTATCGTGTTCATTCGGCTCACGTTTGATATACTCCGGAAGCGGCATTTCACCGATTCTCTGAATTACTTTAAATAAATTACCGTCAAAGCTAAATCTAACGGTTCTACCACGTGATGTTGTATTATCGATAACTTCGCAGTAGAACTTATTATTATCAAAATAAATTTTATTTCCGATTCGTACTTTTCTTGCAGGTTCGACAAGGACATCCCAGATCCGCTCGTCTGACTTGAGTTCGCGAAGCAACATGACTTCAATTTTAGCATTTGTTTTTTCTTTTTTTCCATATAATCTTGCCGGAAAAACTTTTGTCTGATTTAAGACAATACAATCTCCTCGGTGAAGATGTTTGAAAATATTAGAAAAAACTGTGTCCGTGCATTCACCCGATTCTTTGTTAAGTACCATCATTCGTGCTGTATCACGGGGATCAGCAGGGAATTTAGCGATTAAGCTCTTTGGTAACAGATAGCGGAATTCTGACAATTTCATTTATAAAGCTCCGAAAATTTAGTTTTCAAATTATGATTTTAGTGATTCTGAATTTATTTTGATGTAGTCGCAATTTCGAGTAAATTGTTCATTCGTTTAATGAAGTCCTGCGGAGCTTTTAAATAACCTTCTAACAACATTGCGCTATCATAGAGAGTTTCGATAGAATCATTTATTATATGTTCATTTGAATCGGATCCCATTAGCAAGGACAAGTTTTTTATAATCTTATGAGATGTATTTATTTCCAGAATGCGTTTGGAAGCAGTATAGTCTTTATCTAACATTTGCATCATTTTTTCCATTTGGGGATCGAAACCTTGTTTCCCTACCACGAGTGTTGCAGGTGAGTCAACTAATCGCACAGATTCGCATACATCCTCAACTTTGTCCCCCAATACTTGCTTGAATTTCTCAATCAGCGCAGTGGATATATCTTTATTTAACTTTTCGTCTGAACCGGCGCTGTCATCCTTAAAATCAATATCAGATTTGTCTATTGACTTAAGTTGTTTTCCCTTATAATCATTGATGTAGGGGATAGTAAAGACATCAACCGGATCGAACAAATAAATAACTTCGATGCCTTTTTTATTAAAATATTCAAGATTTGGATTTCTTAAAATTCTATCCCTATTGTCAGCATTTATATAATAAATCTCGGTCTGGTCGGCACTCATTTTATTGACATAATCATTAAAAGAAGAATAGTTGCCCTGTCCGGTAACAGATGTTTCAAATCTGATCAATTCAATAAGTCTTGATTTATTTGTAAAATCCTGATTCAGTCCGAGTTTTAGATAAGCACCGAAATTTTTAAACAAAGTATTGAATTTTGTTTTATCATTTTCTGCTAATTCCTCGAACCAAGTTAATATTTTACCTGTAAGGACATTCTTCATTTTGTTCATCAGCGGCGAGTTTTGAGTAAATTCGCGTGATACATTCAATGAAATATCTTCAGTGTCAACTACACCACGAATGAATTTCAGATAGTCAGGCAGTAGATCTTTAGCGTCATCTTGTATAAATACTCTTTTTGAGTAAAGAGATACTGATTTCTCTTTAGAATCCTGGAACATGGTTGGTGGCGCATTTTCAGGAATAAAAAGAAGTGATTTGAAATTTATATTACCCTCAATTGACACATGCAAGTGGGCGAGTGGAGTATTTGTATCATTGCTGATGAATTTATAAAATTCATCAAGTTCATCTTGTTTAATTTCTTCCTTCTTTCTGTGCCAGAGCGCAGAAACAGTATTAATATCCTCATTATTGACAGTTACGGGAAAGTCAACAAAGTTTGAATATTTTTTTAAAATACTTTTTACTTTCCAATCTTCGCAGTAGGAGGAATGTTCTTCTTTGAGTTTAAAATAAATCTTAGTCCCACGGCTGCGTTGGTCAATTTCTTCGATAGTAAATCGTTCTTCCCCGTTTGATTTCCAACGATATGACTTTGAATCTTGGTTTGCAGAGCGAGTTTCAACGGTTATTTCATCAGTTACCATGAATACAGAATAGAAGCCAACTCCGAATTGTCCGATCAATTGAGCATCTATAGATTTTTGTTCTTCAGCAACTTTTTTTAGAAATTCCAATGTCCCTGATTTGGCTATAGTACCGAGCTGAGTGATAAGATCGTCATCTGACATTCCTATACCGGAATCTTCAATTGTGAATATTTTATTCTCTTTGTCCAAGTGAATATTAATTTTAAGTTCAGCCTCTGGTTCGAGAATTTCGGAATCCGTCAATCTGCGAAAACGAGCCTTGCTCAGGGCATCTGAAGCGTTAGAAACAAGTTCGCGTATAAAAACTTCGGGATGAGTGTAAAGGGAATGAATAATCAAATTCAATAGCTGCTTCATTTCAGCTTTAAATTCATGTTCTTGCACGTTTATATTCATAAGAATAGACAAAAAATAATTTAACTTAACATAAGAAAATAATGACGATTTGATTAGAAATATATTGATTGAAAATTAAGGAAATATAAAATTATACCCATTTATACTGCTTAAATCTTAAATTTTCATTATTTTTGATATTCACCTGAATTATCTTTGAATTGTTGTTTTTATTAATATTATGATTTCTTCTAAAACCTGTTTAATTCTCAGTAATCATCTTCTCAAAGCAAGGACTAAATACTTGAAATATTTGCTCAGTTTGGTTTTTATTTCCATAAATCTTTTTCCAAATTCTGTTTATTCTCAGAATGATTCCCTGAAACAAATATCAGCGAGTTCAACTAATAATTCTATCAAAGAGTTAGTCAATGATATCAATTCATTACTTGATAATCCTGATTTTTCTAATGCAATGATCGGAATCTGTGTGCAGTCCATGGAAACAGGTGAATATCTTTATAAGCATAATGAAGCAAAAAATTTGGTACCCGCATCCAATCTAAAACTCTTTACAACTTCTACTGCACTTGAGTATTTGGGAAAGGATTTTAAATATACAACATCATTATATTTGAGAGGCAGAATTTTAGCTGGTGGAGAATTTGAAGGAAATATTATTATTCGAGGCAGTGGAGATCCGACTTTTTGCAATTTATATCAAAAGAATGCCATTGATATTTTTGATTCTTGGGTTGCTAAACTTGATACAGTGGGAATAACCAGCATTAGGGGTAATATTATTGGCGATGATGGCTATTTTGATGATAATTATTATGCGCCGGGTTGGGCATGGGAGGATATGACAAGTTCCTTTTCAGCTCAGGTTTCCGGGCTATCTGCATTTGAAAATTCTGTCGAAATTACTTTGACTCCCTCTGATAGTGTGGGTGAGAGAGCTGATTTTTCGGCTTATCCTGATAATTCTTACATACAAATTGTAAATAATGTACGGACTGCAAGAAGATATGCTTCAGATATAAATATTAACAGAAATGTTAATTCAAATCTTATAGAATTAAATGGTCAGATAATTCTTGATACTTCAAAGAAAGAAAAAAATGTTCAGAAAATTCAAGTCGCTGTTGAAAATCCTTGTCTTTATTTTTTGAATATTTTCAGAGATAGATTAAAAGAGCGAAGAATAAATTTTCGTGGCACCTTGCTTCAAGCTCGTGATTTAAATGAAAAAATCCTCTACCAGAGCCTTATTCCATTCACCGAATATGAATCCATTCCTTTATCTGAGATAATAAAAGTGATAAATAAACAAAGTAATAATCTATCAACTGAATTGCTTCTGAAAACTATTGGCAAGGAAATAAGCGGAGTTGGCAGCTTTTCAAAAGGTGTGGAACAAGTAAGAAAGTATATCTCAAAACTTGGGATTTCACCAGAAAATATGTCGATAGTTGATGGATCAGGGCTATCACGCTATAATCTCGTATCACCTAAATATATAGTAGCCCTTTTATCCGGCATTTATCATTCAGCAAATAAGGATGTTTTTATTGAGTCATTAGCTGAACCCGGAAAAAAAGGAACACTAAATTATCGCTTAACTTCTTCCAGAGCAGAGAAATTCATTAAAGCCAAAACCGGAACAATGAATAATATTTCTAATATCAGTGGGTTTGTTTATGCAAAAAATAATGAAGTCTTAGCTTTCTCAATTATGATGAATAATTTCACAGTGCCCTTAAGTGCAGCAATAAATCTTCAGGATTTGCTCTGCATGCGGCTGGCGAGTTTTAAAAGATAGATCCTGATATGAAACTAAAGGTATTAAAGCCCATCAGAATTGGAATTTCAGTAATTTTTTTACTTTTATACACACTGATTTTTATAGATATTTTAAATATTATACCTGAAAATTATTTTAAATATATCTCATTCTTTCAAGTTATTCCCTCAATCGAAAAATTTATATTCGCACCCACTCTTATAGCTTCGGGTTTTCTTTTTATTTTGCTAATTTCTGCTTTTTGGGGGCGTGTGTATTGCTCCACATTTTGTCCTGTTGGCACTCTTCAGGATTTTATAATATTTTTAAAAAGAAAAGTTTCAAGAAAGCGGATTAAGTATAGCTTTCGTGCTCATCATAATTTATTAAGATATTCGATATTAGCAATTGTAATAATTACTCTGTTTTTCGGATCTGTATTTGCATTAAATATTAGCGATCCTTACAGTATTTTCGGCAAAATAATTTATTATTTAGTGAGACCTGCTGCGATTTTTATCAATAATTCTGTATCTGAAATATTTTCTAATGATGATAAACAGATACCATTAATCGAATACGGAGATTTCTTCATTTATCTTTTTTCTTTTTCTGTAATTATTATTTTTACACTGATAATCATGTCCTGGCGCAATGGCAGGCTCTATTGCAACACAATATGTCCATTAGGTGCATTATTAGGATTAATATCGAAATATTCAATATTTCAATTAGAGCTGTCCGGATCATCATGTACGGCTTGTGGACTGTGTGAAAGAGCTTGCAAAGCCAATTGTATTGATAATAAAAAAATGGAACTTGATTTCAGCCGCTGCATTAGCTGCTTTGATTGTATTAAAGTATGTAATCTTGATTCAATGAAATATAAAAATTCTTACTCAAACAGAAAATTAAATTCATTAGACAGATCATTGACAATAAATAATAAGAAGAGAGAAAAACCAAACTTTTCAGTAGATATTAAGAAGCGCAAGATAATAACAACAGCTCCAATAATCGCTGCTGCTCTTACAGGTTTAAATTCATGCAAAGATGAGGTAAAACTAAATACATCTTCGTACAAACAAGGACAGCGAACTGCACCGGTTTCACCACCAGGATCGGCTTCTATCCATCATTTTACTGAACTTTGTACCTCTTGCCAACTTTGTATTGCCGCTTGTCCGACAAAGGTTTTACAGGCCTCTTTCATTGAATATGGAATTAGTGGAATTTTTCAGCCAAGGATGGATTTTTATAACGGCTTTTGTAATTACGAATGTAAGAAGTGTTCCGAAGTTTGCCCTACCGGAGCTATTTTGCCATTGAAACTTGAGGATAAGAAACTAAAACAAATCGGAATATCTCATTTTATAAAAGAGGAGTGTATAATTTATGAATATGAGAAGGACTGCGGCGCTTGTTCGGAACATTGCCCCACAAAGGCTGTCCAGATGGTAGATTTCAAAGATAATCTGAAAATCCCTAAGATTGATGAGGAAATTTGTATCGGATGCGGAGCTTGTGAATATGCTTGTCCGGTTGTTCCAGTAACGCCAATTTATGTTTTGTCAAATCTTGAACATAAATCTGCGAAAAAACCAAAGCAGGAAAAAGTAAAACAAGTTAATACGGAAGATGATTTTCCTTTTTGAGTGAAATTTATTAAATCCAAACCAATTAATTATAAATCATTTATCTTTGGCAAGAAATAAGTCCAGCAGCCGCTCAAAATCGTCTTTAGAATAAAATTCAAACTCAAAAGTACCACTCTCATTTGATTTTGTATTTATCTTAACTTGAGTGCCGTATTTATGAATCAACTTTGTTGATAATTCATTCATCAGCAGAGTCATAGTTGCATCTGCTGCATATTTCGGAGATTTAGTTTTAAGGTCGGATTCGCCTTTTAATTTAATCTTACCGGTTTCAATCTCACGAACTAATTTTTCGGTTGCCCTGACAGATAATAAATTTTCGGAAATAGCCTTCCACACGAAATTTAATTTATCGGTTGAGGTTAATGATAATAGGGCACGGGCATGCCCCATTGAAAGCTCTTTATTGCGGATTGAATCCTGTATTCCGGCGGGTAGTCTGAGTAAGCGAAGAAAATTTGTAACAGTTGTCCTGTCTTTCCCGACTTTAACAGAAACCTGTTCCTGTGTTAATTTGCATTCGTCAATTAACCTCTGGAAACTATTTGCAATTTCAATCGGATTTAAATTTTCACGCTGAATATTTTCAATTAATGCCAGTTCAAGTTTATTGGAATCGGAAGAAATATCTAAAATATAAACTGGCACTTTCGATAATCCGGCTGCACTGCAAGCTCGGAGTCGTCTTTCTCCGGCGATTAGCTCAAATCCGTTTACATCGCGGCGAACGGTTATCGGAGTTATCAGTCCGTGTTCAATGATAGATTGCTTCAACCCTTCCAAAGCATCAGGATCGAAATCCTTTCTCGGTTGATAAGGATTCAATCTGATCTTTGAGATTTCAACCATGGTTACATTACCGATAGTTTCGGCTTCGTCAGCACCCGGGACAATATTAAATCCCTTATCATTAAATTTCATAGATGGAAGCAGCGCTCCCAATCCTTTTCCAAGTCCGGTATTAAGCTTTTTTGTCATTTCTATTTCTTATAATAATTTCTTGTGCTAATTGCAAATAATTTTTGGCTCCGCTACATAGCGCATCATAGAGCAGAACTGGTTTCCCGTAACTCGGAGCTTCTGATAGTCTCACGTTTCTGGCAATCACTGTATCAAATACTTTATCTTCGAAGTGCTTTTTCACCTCATCGACAACTTGCACGGAAAGGCGCAAACGGCTATCGAACATTGTCAGAAGAACACCTTCAATATCAAGTTCCGGGTTCAAATGGTAGCGTACAATTGAAATGGTGCTAAGTAATTGCCCTAATCCTTCAAGTGCGTAATATTCGCACTGTACGGGGATTAAAACCGAATCTGCGGCAGTCAGTGCATTGACTGTTAGCAATCCAAGCGATGGTGGGCAATCTATGATGATATAATCAAATTCATCACGAACTTTATTGATCGCTTCGCGCAACACCATTTCACGGTTCGGCAAATTGACCATCTCAATCTCAGCTCCCACAAGATTTATATGCGAAGGACAAACCTTGAGGTTTTTCAGCTCTGATTTGATAATCGCTTCGGATAGCTCTTCATCATTAATCAATACTTCATAAATTGTTTTTTCACAATTTTTGGTATCTATACCTATTCCATTTGAAGCATTTGCCTGCGGATCAATATCAATCAACAATACTTTTTTATCTGAGGCGGCAAGTGAGGCAGCCAGATTGACGGAAGTAGTGGTTTTACCGACTCCGCCTTTCTGATTGGCTATTGTAATTACTTTTCCCATTAATTTCTTTTTTATTTTACTGATTATCCTTGTTTCCTCTCCTTAACAAGGAGGGGATTAAGGGTTGGTTCTATTCAAATCATCCCATTCTTCAAAAAATACAGAAAAAACGCATTCATCACCAATGAATGATTTATTCTTGATTCAATTAAATAATTCTTTATTTCCACAAGGGGAACTAAAATTACATTAATATCTTCGTGCTCATCGAATTTCTGTTTATCAGTCAATTCACAATCCTGCCAAAGAAAGCTGTAGCAGCTATTATTCAAAAATGCCGGATTTGGACTTGTCTCTCCCAATAATACTGGTTGAAGTGCGGAGCTGAAACCTGTTTCCTCTAAACATTCACGCATTCCGGCTTTGATCGGTTCTTCGCCTCTTTCTATCAATCCGCCGGGAATTTCAATAGTCACAGAATCAGAGCCATGGCGGTATTGCTCAATCAATACTACTTCGTTATTCTTTGTTATCGGAATAATATTCACCCACTGCGGAGAATCAAGTACAACAAAATTTCCTGTCACCTTAGTTTCAGGATGAATACGTCGAATCCACTGAGCATTGAAAATTTTCAGATTAGCCGCCTGACTTGTTTCTATTGTATTCCACTTTTTTATTACCATTCAACTCTTTACTTAAATTTAAAACTCCGCTGGGTCGAGCGGAGTTTCAAAATATTTACTATTTTTATTTTCCCTCTTTCCGATATTTCAAAATTAATCAAAATCGGGGAAATAGATTCTATTTTACTTTATCAGATTCAGAGGCATACTAAATCTTTGTGTCGCTGTTTGCATTATCAGTATATACGATCCGCTGGTTAAGCCTTCGGTACTTAGACCGACAGTGCCTTCTCCGGCTTTGCAATCCTGATCTGAAACATCCTTTATTTTATTGCCAAGCATATCGGATATACTAAATTTCACATTTTCGTCTGCTCTGAGATTATAGGAAATTTCAGCATAATCGTTTGCCGGATTCGGAGTTATTCTGATAATTCCTGATGTGCCGAATGGATCGTACAAACGCGGATTGGATGTATTTGCATTTAATACTCCCAATAAGGTAAATTTACCGGCATCTTTTCTCTGGAAATCAACATAACCAGTTTGTGAAGCCATAGATTCAAAGCTAATATCTGTAGTCATGGCATTTCCAAGCATAGCACGCATTTTAAATGTTTTCAAAGCTATCTGTGTCTTGGATTGGCTGATTGGAATACCAGTAATTTTTATTGTCCTCATTCCGCTTACGTGATCAACCGTACCGGCAGGTGTATCTTCGACCGGCTCTATCAGTGAGGCATTAAATTTAATTGTTAAATCGAATGCTTTATGGAAAGGATCCACATTTGCAATATTTGTAAAGTTTAGTGGCAGGTCAAATGCCTGACCCGGTGCTGCCTTCAAGTCAGTTGGGAAGCCGACCTGTGCGCTTGCTTTAATCAAAGTGAATAAACCAGACTGTTCTGTAAAGGTAACTACTCCCTTATCAACTGAAGAATTCTGTACTGTCAAAGGTGATGATGATGATGCTGAATTTAAAACTTTAAAATTCAATGTTGCTAAAATTTCATTATTGTTATTTGTTAATGGACTCGAAGTTAATGTAACTGTTTTTGAATTTGTCCCGATTTCCGGATAAACTGTTCCGTTTTGCTGTAATAAAGTTCCGTCAAAAATAACTTTGGTATTGACTAATTTGGCACCTGACTCAATGAGTGTAGTTTTTTCCAAATTAACTTGAACAGGTATAGTTTGTCCAATCATTCCAGAATAATTATTGGCAATTGAAATTTTAGCTTTTGCATCGACTGGGCTTGAGGTTAAACGGTACGAATTTGAGAAAGTACATGGCGTACCGTTAAATATTATTTTTGCATTTGCAGGAGTCGCCGATGTTGCAAGATAAGTGATTGTAATGTCAAAACTGGCTCCGGGTGCCATATCAAAGGCTTTATCATAAGGAGCACTCACTTTGAATTGAGCATCATCAAAGGTTATCAATATTCCTTTTAATGTAAAAGGAGTATTATTGGTAATTGTCATGGTGAATGTGCTCGGAACTCCAACAGCACCGCTTATACCGAATTTATCAGCAGAACTAACAAGTGGAGTTACTACTTTTGCAGTAATGTTTACTGTTTTGAGAACATTACATTTTGAATCCTTGATTGTAATAACGTCATTATAAGTACCATCCGCAGCAGATTTGAACGAGAAATTAACCTTTCCGCTTCCCGGTGTGGCAACGTTTACAGTATTATCTGTAATCGTAAATTCTGGTTTTGTTTTCGTATTGTTGACTGCGAAAGCCACGTTACCGGTATTTGTAATGGTAAAGCTTGAGTCTTTCTGAACGCCAGGACAGATATTTCCCAGATCAATGTTTGTTACATCGGTTGAGAAGGCAACCGTTTCAACGGTTCCGGAAAGAGGGATAGATTGTGTCGCAGCATTGGAAGCATTGCTCATAATATTCAAAGTAGCAGTTTTGGCTCCCATTGTATTGCTTTTAAAGGTTAGCGTTATATTTTGTGCTCCACCTGCTGTTACTACAAATCCGGCTGGTTTGGTGCCGCCTTTAAAATCAAAATCAGTAGTGTTCGGAGTTATTGAAAAATCTGTTACATTCATATCCACACCGCCGACATTTTGTATCGTAACCACAACATCATGCGTCGCAGTTATACAATCATTATTTGTAAAAGCAATCGAAGCCACAGTCTGAATCACAGGTTTTCCTGTTCCGTTACCCGAAATCGTGCTTTTAAATACTCTTCCGGTAGAAGTTGTAATTATCAATGTAGCTTGTCTCAGACCGGTATCCGAAGGTGTGAAATCATAATCGATGTTTATACATTCCCCAGCTTTGATTACTCTTCCATTAATATTAGTATTTATAACGAAGTCACCTTTTTGATTAAAATCATGATGGAAATCTGTTATTGTAATATCAACAGGAGTTTGGTTGCATAAAGTCTGAACATTTTGAGATTTTTTCTTAGTCAATCCTGAGCTGCCCATATCTACATCTTTAAGCACCAAAAAGCCACCGTAAGTAAGCAGCGAGCCGCTACAAGCACTGCTATTTACGACAGTAGTCGTAGTTTGGGATGATTGATCGGCAGGAGAATAAGTCAAAGTAACCTGAGCACTAGCATCCTTAGCTAAGCTTGCAGGTAATCCGCTCAATTTAAATTTACCGTTTCCAAACGTTATGTTAGTAAAGTTAACAATATTTGTCAGAGCTTTAATTGTAATGATAGTATCCTGACTTGGCATTTTAGGATTTAAGAAAAACACTTCACTCGGTGTAAACTGCACCCCAGGTTTATAAGTGCTTGCATCGTAAGTAAAAGTTGCAGATGTATTATTTAACATTACATCTAATCTCGAAGGTCCACCGCCACTGCAGTCTGTTTGCCAAGTTATGGTACAAGGTGAAGGACTTCCCATAGAACCTGCTTTATCTAATATATCAAAATAAGCAGTAGCAATATCCTCTTGCTTATTAATTTGATCAAAACAAGTTCCACCGGTGGGAGCAGTCATGTTAGGTATGGGAGTTTGATCACAATTTAATCCTACAGTAGTACCAAAAATTACTCCTGGCATTTTTACTCCGAATTGATCAGTATATTTACCAACAATATTTAAAATAGTAGGAATATCATTATTGAACAAACTACCCTCATCAGGAATTCCATCGGTTAAAAATATAAAAATTGGTCTGTACTTTGCTCTTTGACCTACGTAAGCAGCACCACATGCTCTTCCGTATTTATCCTTACTCAAAGGTGCTTGACCTAACCAAGCTTCATGATACTTAGTAGTACCTTGAACTGATATTGTATTTATTGAATCCTGTAATACTTTAACATCAACATCGGAATTAGCTTTTGTTATTTCAACAAAATCACATTTAAGGGTAGATTGACCACTAAAAGTGATTATCGCACATTCGCACCTACCTGCAAAATTAGAATTTGCTAATTGTGAAACAAGTTGAGTTGCTGCATATAAGGACGCTTCTAATCTTGTATGACCATCAGGTAACTTATTTTGAATCATTGATTGAGTAATGTCAAGTACCAAAATCAGAGAGAATCTTGGGACATTGGCAGGGCAAGACACATTAAGAATATTTCTTTGTACTCCATTATCAAACAATTTCAGATCTTTAGCTAAATCAAATGTTTCTATTCTTTTGCCACCTGCATCGTCAGCCTTAAATTCTGCTGAAATGATCGGGTATTTTTTTTGGTCCACATTTCTGAACAGCAATGATTGCCCAAATATATTAGACACTATTACTAAAAATAGTGCAAGTATAAGGATTGAATAGTTTTTCATATACTACCTCTATGATAATTTAGTTATTTCTAATAAACACTTTAATTTCGAAAAAGTTACTTTTGGTAAATAAATTAGTTATTCAACCGGAGTAACTATGTCGATATTAACTGTACGGCAATAGAATCTGCCTTCGGGCAAGCTATTGTCATATATCAATTCTTTAGAACCAAAGCCACGAGCTAACTTAGGATCAACTCCAAGATAACGAGCTACTGTCAAAGCTCGCGAATTTGATATTTCCATGTTCTTTTCAGGAACTCCGATACGGTCAGAATATCCGAATAATGTTACTATTGACTTCTTTTTGATCTGTGTTTTGGCCATAGAAGCGATAATCTCATGTTCTTTTGTCATCGTCGTCAGTCCAAACGGGAACTTTATAATAGAATATCTTTCGAAAATCTTATCATCCATCATGTCCTGAATTTTTCGTTCGATTGTTCGCTGGTTTACGGGTAATTCCTGAATATTTGACTTCCAGATTTTATTATCGTTATCAACCACTTCTAATTTATATTTCAGTGGTTCGTTCAATTTAGGTGAATACTGCTGCTCATCTTCGTGCTTCAAGTCCCAGTCTAAGGTTTTCGGTGGTTCGCCTTTTCCTGTGAAAGTACGTAAGTCGCCGGTACTTTGAGAGGTAAACACGCGCCATTCTTTAACGCCAATTGCAGCAGAAACCTTCATTTTGAAACGAATATGCGGAGGGTTAGATTCACGGACAGTATCACCGATTAACATAGGCTCAAATATTTTTGGATTATCAGGAATAATCTCAACTCTACGGTTTTCGACGATTCCGTCTGTATCTTTGACGTTTGAGGGAACTTCAGGCAAATCACGACTTTTAATTACAATTCGTTCGGGATCAATACTCCATGTATTTGTCAGATAGCTTTTAACGGCTTCTGCTCTCTTTTTCGACAGATTCATATTAGCTCTTTCCTTGCCTTCGTCCGAATTGCAACCGATAAGAGTAATGTTTGCATCAGGATAATAAATCATACGTCTGCCGACGATATTGAGCACATGTCTATATACGTCAAGTGTTTTTAGATTGTACAAACGAGAGACGGAGAACTGATTTCTTTCAGTTTCAGAGATTCTATTATATCGAACAGGAATTTCAGAAGAATTTTCCTCAAAGAAAACATAGTTTAAAATAGGGTGAGTGCGCTTCCGCTGGAATTCCTCGATAATGAGCTCGGGAACCTCGGACTCAACTCCACTATCATTAACTCCAAGAGCGAGAATTTCTGCATCTAAGTTAGGCACAAGTGGCGGTGGT
This sequence comes from Candidatus Kapaibacterium sp., assembly GCA_026390695.1. GTDB lineage: Bacteria > Bacteroidota > Ignavibacteria > Kapaibacteriales > UBA2268 > JAPLFL01. Next base: position 34,557 of record JAPLFL010000121.1, read on the forward strand.
GGCGGATTTGGAATTGGCGGCGGCGGTGGTGGTTTTGGTGGTTCCTTTGGAGGTATAATCTTCCTTGGTGAATATCTCAGAGCTACACCTGCATTCAATCCCGAAACGCTCCAGGACTTGTTGTCAGCCATAGAAGAAAAACCGAGATTATAAAAAACCTGAGGAACAAGGAACATTGTATTCGCTGTATTCAGAGGGAAATCATAAGATGCACCCACAACAGCAGCCAGATCCAAAGATGCAGCATTTGCATCTGGTTTTATATTAGGGATCCTCGATCGCACGATGGAATCGAACAAAACTCCATTAGAAGGGCTTGTAAGTAGTGCGGTTTCAGTATAATCTTTCTTTATTAGATAAGATGTCCGAAGACCAAGATAAACCCGCAATGGCACTGATACACGATAGGCAAGTAGCGGCATTAACCCCGCAGAAGCCATTGAAGCGGTAATCTTATGCTCAATAGAAGCGCTCACACCAACATCGTTAGGTCCTAAAACCCAAGAATTTTCAGTATTGGTCAGTTCTCCTCCCAAATTGGCATAGATTCCTTTTATATCAAGTTCCATACTGCTCGAAATGGGAATAGCCAGAAAGGCTCCGGCTTCAAAGCCAAAACCAACGCCAGTCAGTTTGGATGAAGATGAAGTTCCGAACCATGCAGTAGGGAAATTAGCCGAGTGCATATTGACCCGGAGATCTCCGAAAACACCATAACTCGTTCTCGGATCATTAGGTTTATCCGCATACACCTGAGCATATACTTTGTTGAGAGTAAAAAATAAAATTATTAACAGGAAAATTTTTCGCATTATCATCTCCTTTATTTCCAATTGGGAAGCAAGTCTCCGCATTCAGCGGCATATTTCAAAGATTCTAAATATTTATCAGTTACTTAATACAATTTAATCATTTTTTTTAAATTAATCAGTATATAATTAATTATAAATTACGAATTATGAATATCGAACTATGATTAATTAAAAAAAAAATAGTTGAAAAAAATATGTTTGCACTTTATAACATATTTTTTATACTTGATTAAAATTTTGAACATAAATTATAGAAAGTAGAACAGTAGAAAGTAGAAGACAGAGGCGTGATTTATTTTTATTGAAAGCATCCATTTCTCTAATTTAGAAGTGAATCGTTTATCAAAGATTGTTAATCACATCTTTGAGGCTGTCCCCATAAGCAACAATTCTGTCATTCCTGCGAATGAGACTGTGTGAAAACTTCAATTTCTTGTCATTCCTGCGCATGCAGGCATCCCCTGATTAGTACTGGAAGGGGATTCCCGCATGCGCGGGAATGACAGATACGTGAATATTTCGTGTTTTCACACAGTCTCGAATGGTTGAATCCCCTAAAGTGCTACTGGAAGGGGATTCCCGCATGCGCAGGAATGATATTTTAGCAAATATTTTACTTTTTGGACAGGCTCAAGTATAAAAATTCCAAATCCCTAATTCGAAATTCCCTACAAAGTTTCTGCTGAAGAATTCTTGATGTCAATAATTTTAAGTTCTGCAGAATTGAGGAATCCTCTGCAATCATTAATTAATTTCATACCTTCCTCATAAGATTTGAGCATAGAATCTAGTGGAACATCGCCACTATCCAATACTTTAATAATTTCTTCCAATCTTTCCAAATTGGATTCAAAAGATTTTGTTTTCATAATTTTCCTAAAAATTTATAATAATTAACCATTAATTTTCAACTTGAGAACATTAGAACTTTCAACTCAAATCACAAACCAGACATTGCTATGACCGAAACTATCTGTCAGAATTTTTGTGTTTTCGATACTAACAGGGAATGAATTTTTTTGAGCATAATAATTTGCAGAATAATTTTTTGATTTATCAACAACATGGAAAAACAGACGGCTCTTAGAATCGCTGTGATTGCTGATTTTATTAGTCAATACCTGCAATTTATCTTCTTCCGGATTTGAGGCTAAATCAATAAGAATATGATAACCCTTGCAAAATTGAGAAATCAAATCCTGCATGGTATATACATCATCGGAGATAATCTGCAATAGGTCGGTCTTAACGTCCATTTTACCCGAAAAACCAAGAATCGTATTTTCTTTTAACAAATGGCCATATTTATCAAAAGCCTTACTCCAGAGAATACACTCTGCCTTGCCATAAAAATCCTCAATTTTCACAAAAGCGATAGTCTTATTCTTCTTATCCAATCTGGTTCTTACTTCCGTAACATAACCGCATACCCGTATTGGTTTGCCCTGATCATAGCTGCTTTTATCAGAAAATTTAAACTGAGAAAAAGTTCTGATAAATGGAGCAAACTGAAAAATCGGATTCCCACTAATGTAAAATTTCAGAACTTCTTTTTCATTTTCCAGTCTGACTTTTTCTGTCCATTCCGGAACATCTTCAATTTTAGGTTCGATCAGCCCTGATTCTACCGCTTCACCGAATAAACTGCTAACAGCATTCATTTTATTTGCCTGATATGCCTTCGAATATTCGATAGCATTCTCAATTGAGGCGAATAAAGCAGCACGGTGGCCACATTTCAGGCAATCGAATGCTCCTGAATAAACTAATGCTTCAACTGATCGTTTATTTAACAGACGATTATCTACTCTTGCCATAAAATCAAAAAAGGAACTAAACGGCTTTTCTTCTCTCGCCACAGCTATACTGTCAACTGCAAGAATACCTACATTTTTAACACCAGCAAGTCCAAAAAATATAGTGTTAGATTCTGCTATAAAATCAGCAACAGAGCGGTTTACATCAGGTGGCTGCACCTTAATATTGAATTTCTTCGCTTCTTCGATCAATAATACTAATTTATCCTGATCATTTATTTCAGCAGTCATGTTGGCTGCCAAAAACTCAGAGGGGTAGTGGGTTTTCAACCATGCAGTCTGATAAGCTAAATATGAATAAGCTAAAGAGTGTGATTTATTAAAGCCATAATCTGCGAATTTATAAATTAAATCAAAAATTTCACTTGCAATATGAGGCTCAACGCCGTTTTTAGCTGCACCTTCATTGAATACAGGCTTCTGCTCATCCATGTATGATGTAAGTTTCTTGCCCATTGCCCGTCGTAAAATATCTGCCTGACTTAGTGAAAAACCGGCAATATCCCGTACCAATTGCATCACCTGCTCTTGATAAACGATGATTCCGTAAGTTTTTTCCAATGCCGGAATCATAAGCGGATGCAAATATTCTATTTGACTTCGCCCATGCTTGCGATCAATAAATTCAGGGATATTATCCATAGGGCCAGGGCGATAAAGAGCATTCATAGCCGTAATTTCTTCAAGATTTCTCGGCTTTAGACGTTTCAGATATTCCTGCATGCCCGGTGATTCAAATTGAAAAACTGCAAGAGTATGGCCATCAGAGAGCAGATCATAAGTTTTTTCATCTTGGAAGTCGATTTTATCAATATCTATTGTCAGTCCGGTATTCTTTTTTATCATCGAAAGAGTATTGTCGATTATAGAAAGAGTTCTCAGTCCCAAGAAGTCCATCTTGAGCAGTCCTGCATCTTCAAGATCATTCATTGTATATTGAGTGATCTGTTCTACTGCCTGACCTTTGGTTTTTGAATACTGAGTATAAACAGGTACATAATCCGATACGTCACCAGGTGCTATAACCACTCCTGCTGCGTGAGTACCGGGATTTCTATGCTTACCTTCCAGGATAAGTGAAAATTCAATCCATTCCTTTATTCTTTTATCAGTACTTTCCTTTAGCCACCTTAGATCGGGTAAATTCAGAGCATCAGCCAGTGGAGTCACTTTTCCGCGTATTACAGGAATTTTTGAGGTAACTTCTTTGACGGTGCCGAGATTTATTCCCAAAACACGTCCAACATCAGTTAGAGCGGCTCTGGTGGATAGAGTACCAAATGTAATTATTTGTGCCACGGATTGATCGGAATATTTTTGTTTGACGTATTCCAGCACGCGGTCGCGCTTATCATCTGCAAAGTCAATATCTATATCGGGCATTGATACACGGTCAGGATTCAAAAAGCGCTCGAACAGCAGATCGTATGGAAGAGGGTCAACATTTGTAATGTCAAGGGCATAAGCTACAAGACTGCCTGCTGCTGATCCACGGCCAGGTCCGACACGCACACCTAAACGTTTTGCTGCCTGAATAAAATCCTGAACTATCAAAAAATAGCCAGGGAAGTCCATTTTGATAATAACATCAAGTTCAAACTCTAATCTGTCCCTAATCTGATCGGTAATAATATCAAATTTTTCAGCAGCACCTTTATAAGTAAGCTCACGTAGATAATCGGCAAGGGTAGCCGAATTTGAATCTTTCGGTATTGCAAATTCGGGCATATAAATCTTCTTGTCAAAGCTAATGTCGCATTTATCGGCAATCTCAACACTTGATTCGATTGATTCTGGAAAATCTTTGAATAAATCAATCATTTCTTTTTGAGATTTATAATACATCTCCGGATTCCGGTAACGGAGCTTATAAATATCGACCTGTCCTGCATTATCAGCAGATACATCACGAATGAAAAGATGAACGTTGTGTGCTACGGCATGCTCTTTTTTTAAATAATGAATATCATTTGTTGCAAGCAGCTTGATACCAAGATTACGTGCAATTATAGGAGCTTCTCTAAGAATTGCTGTATCTTCAGAAAGGTAATGATTCTGTAATTCTATATAAAAATCATCTCCGAAAACTTCATGGTAGGCATTTGCAATCTCATTTGCTTTTTCAAGATCACCTGAAATGATAAACGGATTGATGACTCCCGCAATACATGCTGTGGAAGCGATTAGTCCTTCACTATATTTTTTTAATAATTCAAAATCAATTCTCGGTTTATAGTAAAAACCCTCAGTGTGGGCGATAGTACTGAGTTTCATCAAGTTTTTATAACCAATTAGATTTTTTGCAAGTAAAACAAGATGAAAATAATTCTTTTTTCTATCTTTCTCTTTGCCAGCATTTTTCTCAAACCTGCTCCCATTGGCAATATAGGCTTCCATCCCAATGATAGGTTTAATACCATGTTTCTTGGCTTTTTTATAAAATTCATAACAACCATACATAACTCCGTGATCTGTTATTGCCAATGCCCGCTGATTATCCTTCACAGCGAACTTCAACATCTCATCAGGTGTACAGACAGCATCTAAAATAGAAAAGTGGGTATGATTATGTAAATGGACAAATTCTTGCATATTTTTCTCATTGTAAAAATGCAAATTAAGTTGATTTTTTATGACTGGAGGGACAGAAGCAGTGAAAAGTTATCAACACATCAGATGAAATTTTATTACTTTATAACTCAAATCATCTCATGTTCGATCTTACCGGATGAATCAATATAGAAAACAACTGCACTTTTAACTTTGCTCTTATTGCTGTTTTCTAGCCATCCACCTGAGTTATATAACTTCAAATTCTCAGGTAATATACTATTGGATTTCGGAATAAATGGAGTAGGATGCGCTTCATGAGTATGACCGAAAATAAAATGTTCCGGATTCTTAAAGCTGGGTTTAATTCGCTGCATTTGATCGACAGATGCGTCATAGAAGCGTCTGAATCTACTCATTACATCAATATTATTCAAAGATTGCAAATATTTTTTTGAGCTATTGTCATTAGTTCCAACGATGAAGCTAATGATTTCTCGTGTGATAAAATTTTGGAATAAACGATAAATAATTTTGATAAACCAATTCTTATTGTAAAGATTAAACAATCTCGGTGCAACGTGATTCACAGTACGGGTCACAGAGTATTTATCATGATCTTCAACTTCATTCTGTATAGCCTGTGCGAGATTGGTTACCGCTTCTGCCTGACCGAGACTGGAGCCTACAAGCTGAGTGATAGGATAATTAAAGGCTTCGATTTCCTGAAGATTTAATGTCTCATTTATTTTAATTTTTTTATCCTTATATCCTGAAATTATTTCTGAAATTAACTGCCACATTGTTTGAAGAAATTGTCCATGAGTTACAAAAATCGTTCCTTGCTCAGTATTCAGAAATAAATTAGGATAAACCAGATTCATTTTCATTTTGCTACCTTTGGGTAATAAACCTTTCAAGAAAATATCACCTAATTGAGAATTTTGATCAGAAGCGATCTTTAGCCAATTGCATCCGTTTGAATCATCGGGTTTATAAACTTCAAGAATTGAATTTTCTTTAGTCATATCTATGAATCCAGGAGCATTGCGTTTGAAGGGCAGCGGGTCTTCTTGATTCTTCATTTGATTGATTATAGTTTGCTCCCATTCATAAGAATCCCAAATAAATTTATCGTGATTACCAGGATTGTAAATGATATCAGTACACAGCTCAGACTTTTCTATTGCTTCAAAAAAATATCTTGCATTTTTTATCGATTTCTGAAAAGAGCAAACCGCAAAATCGAGTATATCGCCGTTCAGCACCAGATAGTCTAATTTATGGGATCCTGACAACTTGAAGACGGCATCAGTGAATTTTTTAAAAGTAATCTCGTTTAAAGAGCCGTCAGCATTGCTCAAGCTGCACTCTGCGTTTCCGAAATGAATATCTGAAATAATAGCAATTCTCATAAAATCCTCAAATAAATAAATCAAAGTCTATAGGTGACTTTTAAAAACTAAAATAATGTATAAAATATCCTTCATTTATAATTAACAATTAAATATTGAAAATTATTTACAAACAATTTACAAATTATTTTATAAATCGTTTTTGAAGCCTTTAGTTGACTGCGCTACTGGAGCTAATTAAATTGCATTTAATTTAAGGTAGAATATGGGAAAAAAGTTAAATTTAAGTTATAATAAGAATTTGGAGGGGGAATCAGATAGTGCGTTCAATCTTTTTATGATTTATCGGAATCTCGGCTCTGATAGGACAGTTACACGTGCAGCTTTCTTGAGTAAGAGGGCTGTTCGTTCACTTTATCAATACTCAGCAATGTGGAGCTGGAAGGAGCGTGCCAAAGCATACGATGAGTCTGAACAATCAACAAAAATTAAAGATGTTCAGAAAACTTATCAAGCATTGATTTCTTTAAGATATGAATTGAATATTGCCATTAAAGCACAAATCATGTCGTTGAATAAATCAATTGTTAATGACATTGATAAAGATCAGAACTGTGTTTTGAGACCTGAATTTCAAAAAACTTTGAAAAAAATTGAACATACCGCAATCGTGCTTAATAATTTGTATGATTTAAGTGAAATTCACAAGGAAGATATGGATTTCATTGATAGAGAATCAGATTCTATCCACTCGGTTTTCAGGGAACGATTAAATAATGATTCCAGTTTAGCAATGAAAGCTCGAGATTTGATAGGATGTATGTTTGCTGATGATGAAGATTATGATGAGGATGATGATGATTATGATGAGGATGATGATGATGAGGAGGATAATGAAAATGAAGACGAAGATGAACATTTTAAAGAAAAAAATAAAATGAATGAAGAAGTTATGAGATATTCGAAGTAAAATATTGATTTTTTAAAAATGTATGCAGCAACCTGCAAAATGTTCGAAATAGCTCAATAGCAGCGTCAAAACAACATCAGGTCAGGAATGAAAATATGCTGCAATTTTATGTAATACTGTAAAAAAAACATGCAGAATAAAAAATAATGGTTAATTAATTATGTGAGAATGGCAGTTCTAATACTAATTTATTTTCTATCATAGAATTAAATATTCTTGTTCTCAAGCTCCTGCATTGAGTATTAATGCGTTCAAAGGCTGAATAGATAGTGTGGAAATGCGAAAAAATCACGGGATTGTCATTCTGGGCGAAGTGAAGGATCTTTCTTACAGCCACTTTCGTAGAGATACTTCTCTATGCTCCTAATAACGGTTATAGAAGGTAGAAAAATCCTTCCAGTGGCTGTCTCTAAAGTTTCGTTTCTGTCATTCCCGCGAATGCGGGAATCCTCTTCCATGGCGCAATTGGGGATTCCTGCATTCGCAGGAATGACAAGAAAAGGTAGTTTTCACAGAGTCTCATTCGCAGGAATGATGATTCTGGCAAATATTCTACTTTTAAGACTAGCTCATACAATAAAAATCCCCTCTTTGCAAAAGAGGGGTAGGGGAGATTTTCTAAAAAAGAGTAGAATTTCTAAAAAAGGGGAGATTCTCAAAAAAAGGGGAGATTCTCAAAAAAAGGGGAGATTTTCTAAAATAGTCATTGGTAAATCTGACTGGAGGCTCACCATTGACCATTATCCAAGGAGGCTCCTCGCAATCACCATTCTCTGAATTTCACTTGTTCCTTCGTAAAGTTCAGTGATCTTAGCATCACGATAGTAGCGCTCGACGTTAAAATCTTCTGTAAAGCCGTAACCACCGTGAATCTGAATGGCTTTGCGGGCACAATCCATAGCAACTTCAGAAGCCTTTAATTTAGCCATAGCAGCTTCGCGGGAATAATTTACTTTTTTATCTTTTAATAATGATGCACGATATACCAAGAGCCATGCTGATTCATATTCAACCCACATATCGGCAATCATCCATTGAATAGCCTGGAAACTGGAAATCGGAACATCAAACTGTTGACGTTCATTGGCATATTTAATCGAATCTTCAATACATGCACGAGCAATTCCCAGAGCCTGAGAAGCTATACCGATTCGTCCACCATCGAGAGTAATCATGGAAATTTTGAAACCCTTGTTCAGTTCACCCAAAAGATTTTCTTTTGGAATACGGCAGTTGTCTAAAATTATTTCTGTTGTTGAAGAGCTACGAATACCCATTTTTTTCTCGACTTTGCCGATGCTATAACCGGGGGTATTCGATTCGACTATGAATGCAGACACACCGCGAGTTTTTTGCCCAGGTGCTGTGGATGCCACAAGAACGAAGATTTCGGCTTCTTTACCATTAGTAGCAAAGATTTTGGAACCATTGAGCACCCATTCATCGCCGTCAAGGACAGCAGTAGTCTTGGTTGCTCCTGAATCAGATCCTGCACCTGCTTCGGTAAGAGAGAAACTTCCAATTTTTTTCCCTGAGAGCAAATCTGGAAGGTATTTCATTTTTTGTTCTTCAGTACCGAAGCGAAAAATCGGATCGCAAACCAAGGATGAGTGCGCAGATATAATGACTCCGGTAGATGCACACCAACGAGATACTTCTTCGACTGTAAGAAAATAGGACATAAAGTCCATACCTGCTCCACCATATTCAGTAGGATATGCAATGCCCATAAGGCCAAGTTCACCGGCTTCAGCGATAATATCGGCAGGGTAACGATGATTCTTTTCATTATCAGAGGCTACAGGAGCGATTTTCTCTTTTGAAAATTTAGATACCATGTCCTTCAACATGATCTGTTCTTCGGTTAACAAGTAATCCATATATTTTCCTAAATTAATCAATAAATAAAATTGTAAATTAAGGAAAAATTATAGATTTGGAAACTTAGAAAAATAAAAAGTCACTTAATTCAAATATTTATTCATTTTGTAACTATGGAGGAGAATGGTTAAAAGTACAAATAATTATTAGATTTTATATAATTGTACATATTCAAAGGAGATTCTTTCATGAGAGCTTGTGTAAAAACTCTTTATTGCTGTCATTCCTGGGAATGCTGGAATCTCCTAAGTGAAATAGATGGGGATTCCTGCATTCGCAGGAATGACAATTCAGTAGAAGTTGTGAGTTTTTACCCAAGCTGATAAGCAGGAATGACGATTTTAAAAATTATTTTATTTTTGAGACATCCTCAAAAAAAAATTAGACTATTTCAACAAGGAAGAAACTCTTTTTTCCTTTTCGGACAACTATATATTTTCCTTCTATGGTATTTTCTCTGGTAATCTGAGCGTTTGACAAAGGCATTTTTTCATTATTAAAATATATGCCGCCACTATCGATTAATCTTCTGGATTCGGCTTTAGATGGAATAATTTGATTCTTAGCAAGGAAATCGCAAATGCCGATAGATTTGGATTCATACTCATCGAAAGAGAACTTTGACGAAGGTACATCAGAAAAAATATCTTTGATCTCTTCGGCTGTGAGTCCGTTCATATCGCCACCAAAAAGGATTTGAGAAGCAGCCTTGGCTCGGTTGAATAAATCCTCACCATGAACGGTAATGGTTATTTCTTCTGCAAGAACTTTTTGGGCTATTCTTTTATCGGGATTAATCTTTGTTTCTTGCTCAAGTTCAGCTATAGCGGCCTGATCAAGCCAAGAGAAGTATTTGAGATATTTGATTACATCATCGTCGGCGGTATTGAGCCAGAATTGGTAGAATTTATAGGGTGAGGTCAGATTTTTATCAAGCCAGATTGTTCCAGATTCGGTTTTACCAAACTTAACTCCGGTTGAGGATGTGACAAGAGGAAAAGTCAGACCAAAAGCCTTATTGTTAGTCTTTTTGGAAATCAGATCCAAACCTGCAACAATATTGCCCCATTGATCAGAACCACCCATTTGGATTGAACAGTTAAATTTTTCATTGAGGTAGTAAAAATCATAGCCCTGAAGCAGCATGTAGCTAAATTCTGTAAAGGAAATTCCATCTTCTTCTCGCTTTTTAACTGATTCTTTGGATCGCATATAATTTGTTGTAAAATGCTTGCCAATATCACGAAGAAAGTCCATGAGAGTAATTGGGCGAAGCCATGTTGCGTTATTAAGAATTTGGGCTTTATTATTAGGAGCATCGAAATCTAAAAATCTTGATAATTGATTTCTGATACCAAGAATATTCTCTTCAATTTTTTCAAGAGTCAGTAGTTGGCGTTCAGCAGTTTTGCCGCTTGGATCACCGATCATTCCGGTTCCGCCGCCGACAAGTGCGATGGGAGTATGGCCAAATTTTTGAAGTCTGGCAAGGCACATTATAGGAAGAAGAGAACCTACATGCAGGCTCTCAGCAGTGGGATCGAATCCGATATACGCTGTAGTTTTATTTTCGGTTAAAAATTTATCTGCTTCATTAGTGTAATCAAATACTACATCGCGCCACTTGAATTCTTCAAAAATATTATCAGATGCCATTGTTTTATCAATCTTATTAGTAATTTCAAATAAATAAAGACTTACAAGTTAAGGAAAAATCATAATTTTACCAAAGCTAATAATTAATCATTATGTAGAAGTTTCTCACAAGCAGGACAGAACGAACTAATTTCACATTCCGAACATTTGGGTTTTCGGGCAATACATGTTTCACGTCCAAATTGAATAAACACGTGTGTGAAAGCTACCCACCATTTATTTTTTTCAATGAGAGTCATTAGTTCAAATTCAATTTTTTCGGCATTCTCGGTTTCTACAAAACCTAATCTGTTTGAAATACGGATTACATGGGTGTCAACCACAATTCCCGGCGTATCGAAGCAGTGACCTAAAACTACATTTGCTGTTTTTCGACCGACACCGGGCAATTCAAGTAATTTATCCATTGTTTGAGGGACTTCACCGTTAAATCGTTCGATAATTGCTTTTGCAGCGCCTTGAATATGTTTTGCTTTAGCTTTGTAAAAACCAGTTGAAAATATATATCTTTCTAATTCATCGGTAGGAGCAGAGATGTAATCGGAAGGGTAATGGTACTTTTTAAATAATTCTTTAGTAACAATATTGACACGGGCATCGGTACACTGAGCAGATAGTATGGTAGCGACTAAAAGTTCAAATGGGTTTTGATATTGAAGTTGAATTTCAGCTTGGGGATATTTTCTTTCAAGGATTGCCAGAATCGCTTTCATCCTTTTTGTGCGAGTTGCTAAAGATTCTGTTCCTTTTTTATTTTTCATATTAATTTCTAAAAATTTTATTGAATCAATTGAAAATAGAACTTTATTTCAACACCACAAAACCAAACTTATCGATTGAACCATTACATCTAATTATTGAATAATAAAATCCTGCCGACAGAAATGAAATATCTAATTTAAGCTGATGAAAAGCACTTTCACCATGACTTTTTGTATGAAGCGAGATTAATTTTGTGTTAAAGATATTGAAAATTTCAACTGAAATATCTTCTTTATTCGGATTATACAGACTGAAACTAATTGCTTCTGTAGCTGGATTAGGATATGGCAATGATACAAGTAATCTTCGTCCTGACCAATATTGTTCTATATTGAAGTTAGCAGGTATTTCGCAACTGGAAGGAGAGGCATATTCAGCTCTCAATGAATATGCAACAAGGGGCATTGAAAAATTATTGCATGAATCAGCCAATATTATAGTATCTCTTTCAAGGGAATGTAATACAGACGGCTGATAGAAGACTTCTAAAGCAACAGAATCGTATGGGGCAATTGTTCTTGGGAACTGGCTTTCAGGTACGGAGAATGCAAGATTATGAGCCAAAAATAAATCTTTTAAGTAATATATCTTATCAGAATTATTTTTCACAAGAACTTTTCTGATTGTATGATTTAATAAAGATACCGAATCGAAGTTAATAGGTTTACGATTATCTATTGAAACAAGGGAGACAGTATTTATATAATTTTGAAGTTTGACTGTGATTGAATCGGATTTAACGCGGCATCCGTCCTTAGTAGTAGCCACAAGATAGTAATTGCCTTTTTGATTAACAAAAGTATTTTGAGAATTACTCACTAAAGTATCATTTGATGATCTGTACCATTTATATGAAGAAAATCCGGGATTGGAGAATAGACCGGTAGAATCGACTATACAGTTGAATAAATAATCTTTAGAATTAATCTTAAGAACAGGAACCACAGCTTGAACTACTTTTATTGAACAACTATCAGGGCAGCCATTATCTTTTAAAATATTAACTGAATAAACAGCTTCTTTTGAAACTCTGATCTGATGTGATGTATCACCGGTTGACCAATGAATACCATGATATTTTGGATCTATAGACAAACTTATAGTATCGCCAGGACAGAATATAGTTTGTCCCTGAATCGCTAAATTTGCCGATTTATTAAGTTTAAGTTCTTTGATAACAGACTTTGTTTTACAGCTATCTGAGGTATAAGCATAAACATAGTACAGTCCTGCACTGTCAGTTGAATAAGTTTGCATTGTTCCTACAATTCTATTTTCGGGCATTTTAACCCAACAGTAGCGATAACAGCCGTTGCTCGCTTTCAACACTGCAGAATCGGTATTGCAAAAACCGTTTGCATAATCAATAGTAAAATCGAGTATTGGTACAGGATTTACTTTAACATCAATTTCGGCAGAGTCGATACAAATTACACTTCGAACGACAAAAACTTTATATTTTCCAGCTTTAGTTACTTTGATCGACAGTCCTGAGTCACCGGTTGACCACCAAATTTTGGATCCGTTGACCGATGAGAAAAGATTTATTGAATCTCCATCACAAAATACATTTTCACCTTTAATTTCTAATTTGGGATTATTTCTAACTATTACTTCGATTATGCTTGATGCGGTTTTACAGCCTTCATTGGTTATTGCTTCCGCATAGAATGTTCCACTTTTGGGGGTAATAATAGATTGTTTATTACCAACAACGCTGCTGTCAGGTATTCTGTGCCAGATATAAGATTGAAATCCTCCACTGGCACTGACAATAGCCGAATCTGAATTACAATAATCACCATTATTATATTTCATTGATAATTTAAGTTCAGGAATTTTTCTTGCATTAATTTGCATTTCTGCAGAATCAATGCAATTTGGAGAATAAAAGGCTAAAACTTTGTATTTACCAGTTGTTGAAACCCTGATTGAGGCTGTTGTATCACCGGTTGACCACAGATAATGAGCGTTCTTTTTATTTGCAGTGAGTGTTATTGTATCACCAGGACAGAAGAGAGAATCGCCAAGAATATGTGGTCTGTCGCTAAGATTGAATTTAATATTAATCGGAATAGATGCGAAAGTACAGGAATTGGCTGATTGCGCTACGACAAAATAATCACCTTCTATTTTAGTTAAAAAACTCTGATTAGTAGCAACTAATAAAGAATCCTGCAAATGAAACCATTTATATGAAACAAAGCCTGAAGAAGCTGTAAGAGTGGCGAGAGAGGAATTGCAGGGATCATCGAAAGATGAACTTATTTGAGGAGGAGAAGTTCTATTGACATGGAAAGATAAGGTATCCTGGCATCCGCTTTGAAATCTCTGAATCACAGTATAGCTGCCTGTATCGGAAACAGTCACAAAGGGTGATTTTGATCCGGTTGACCAAAGATAAGAAATAGCCGAAGAATCACCTTTAAGAATAGCCGTCCCATTTGTACAAATATTAAAAATAGTATCTATATTATTCATTTTGCGATATAAAGATTCAATATCACAAGGACTGAGGGCTTCCCTGAATATCATTACTTCGTCGATTGAGCCGGTGAATCTTGCAGATATTCTATTCCCTTGATAATTCCACCAATGGCAAGCTATACAACCATCATTTGTGCTTATATTGACATTCATTGCCATTTGGTTAATTAACCTGCCATTCAAATAAGCATATAAAATACCTGATTGATAAACCATAACAAAATACATCCATTTATTTCGTCTTGAAAAATCAAAATTCTCATAAATGACAAAATTGGTTTGTACCCCACCCACTGTGAAATTTGAAGTTATTTGAGTTCCAAATTGATTGTTGTGATTCAATATACCTAACCAGCCATCATTCCAATAACCAAACCATAAATAAGCCTCTCCGCCAGGAATGCTGAAGCCCTCCTCATTGACCCACATTGAAATGGTAAAATTAGGAAAATTTTCAAACGGTATTCTGGGAAGCAATATAAAGTCACCAATTTGAGATAATGATGTGTAATTATACGGTACAGTTATAAAGTCACCTTTTCCAGTAAATCTCATGGCTGTCTTATGACCATTATAGCCAATGACTGGTTGAGGGTTATGAATAATTGTTCCATGATAACCATTCCCACTGAAATCTTTAGCTGTACTATCGTCAAAACTCCAATAAGCAATAAGATTCTTCATGATGTATTGGGAATAAATATTATTTGTTAATAATATTAGCCAAAAACTAAATAAAACATGTATTCTTCTCATATTTTCCCCTTAAAGAAAGAGTAACTTATTTATTTCAAAACAACAAAACTAAAGTTTACTACATTCCCATTACATTTGACGTTAGAATAATAAACACCTGAGGGTAAAATTGAAATATCTATTTTAAACTGATTCAGAGCACTTTCTCTAAAACTCTTCTTATTAACGGTTAATAAACTTGTGTTGTAAATATTAAAAATTTCAATTGAAATATCTTCTTTATCAGGATTATAAATACTAAAATTAATTGCTTCGGTGGCTGGATTCGGATATGGAACTGATACAAGTAATCTCAGCCCTGACAAATATTGGCCAATATTGAAGTTTGTAGGAATATCACAGCTGGAAGGTGACCTATATTCAACTTTTAACGAATTAGCAACCAAAGGTATTGACAAATGATTACACGAATCAGATAAGATGATCGTATCCCTTTCAAGCGAATTTATCACTGAAGGCTGATAATATACTTCTATTGCGACTGAATCATAGGGAGCAATTATTTTAGGGAACTGACTTTCAGGGATAGAAAAAGCCACATTATGAGCCAAGAATAAATCTTTTAAAAAATATATTCTATCGGAATTGTTTTTAACATACAATTTCCTGTTAGAATGATTTAATAAAGATACTGAATCAAAATTAATGATTGTTTGTAAATCACAAGTAGAAAGCGAAAGATTGTTTTTAATATTCAGACCTTTAATAGAAAATTGATCTGAAAAAATCTTGCATCCAGTTTTACTAATCCCAACTAAATAATAAGAACCATCAATATTTGATGAGAAAGTTTGACTTGAACATACTAACATTGAATCAGGAAGATGGTACCATTTATAATCAATAAAACCAGAGTCAGCAAAAAAATATTTCAAAGAGTCTTTACATTGGTTCTCTACTGTGGAATTAACTACTAAATTTGGAACTTCTAAAAGACTAACATGGTAATTAATAGTATCCTTGCATCCGCTCTGGTATGTTTGAATCACAGAATATTTACCTGAATCCGAAGCAGAAATAAATTGTGCATTATCACCGGATGACCAAGTGTAAGAAACAGCCGTAGGATCTGCTTTAAGAGTAACAGAGTCATACTTACAAATAGTAAATATTGTATCCGTAAAATTCATGAACTAAGTGATGTATTAAATATCATTACTTCGTCGATTGAACCGGTAAAAAAAGTACATTCCCGATCTTCTCCAGCAGTATTCCAATAATGTGTTGCAATACCTGCATAATTCCCGTCTATTGCAACTTTTTGACTTATTGTTCCAACTAAAGAACCATTAATATATCCTCTTATAGCTCCATTATCATACGTCATTGAATAAAATATCCAAGAATTTCTTAAATTGTAATTAAAAGGAATTGAGATATTCTCACCGGCAATAAGACCACCTACAGCATAGGTAGTAAATAAATCACCATTGAGATTTTGATCATGGTTCATTATTCCACACCATCTACCGGAGTGCATTCCAAAAAAAATATATCCATTTCCTGCCTTATTTTCCATTTTATCTTCTTTAACCCATAAAGAAATTGTAAAGCTTGTGTAATTTTGAAGCGGTAACATAGGTATTTTAATATATTGACCTGTTGGTATATTAGGTAATACAGAGTATTTGGGCGAACCCTGAAAATGAAAACATGTACCAATGCCATTAACTCCAATATTAGGAGTAGGATTATTCATCAACATTCCATGATAATCATTACCACTGAAATCCTTAGCTGTACTGTCATCAAAACTCCAATAAGCGATTAGAGATTTGTTCAAATCCAATGAAAAAACATGAATATTTAAAAACAAAGATATTAAAATTACTTCTTGTATGAATATTAACAATGTCTTCTTCATTTAGGTATAACTTAATATTTCAACATCAACAAAAATAATCAATTTTTAACAAATTATCAAATCAATCTTTTATTCTGTAATTGTATATGTGTATATTTGACAAAATTGATTTTTTTGATCACGTAATTCTTCTTAAAATATATTAAATAATATAATAATCGGTATTCATTTACGTTATAAAACCTAATAGATTTCATGATTTGAAATTATTAACAACTTCTAAGTCATTCAAAATCAATTCTTCATAATTAAATAATAATAAATGAAAATACAGGACAATATAGGAAAAATTAGCTGGTCATTAGCCGATAAATTACTTTTTATAGGTTATGGAGTTGTTACTTTATTTCAAGTAAATGTATTACCGCTTAATGATTGGGCAATTTTTGGAACAATGTTAAGTATAAATATTTGGATTTTCACAATTGGTGAGTCTTTTGCATTAAATAGTCTAATTCAATTCGGTATGAATCTGGATATTCGAAAGAAAGTCAATTTAATCGGTTTAGTCGTGTTTATCATGATTACTGTTGGAAGTTCCATGATAATATATATTTCTCGATCTGAATTTGCAATGTTCTTTCATAATCCAAGATTAAGTTTAATTGGTTCATATTTACCATTGTTGATTTTAAGTTTCATCCCCCGAAGTTTTTGTTTGAAATTGATATTCAGAGATCAAAAAATGTTTCATTTGTTTTTAGTAAATCTATCATATTTTGGTACTATGACGATCTTCACTATTTTTTTAATCTTCAGAAATCACAGCCTGATATTGGAAGATATGATAACTATTAACATCTTGGGATCATTAACAAGTTCATTAATGGCCATTTTATTAACATTTAATAATTTAGTATTTGGTTTAGAAGGTAATTATAGAGTTATTAATATGATAAAATTTGGTGCGCCAATGATAGTAATAACATTACTCCATTCAATTCCAAGGCAGTTAGATGTTTTAGCAATCCAATTTTTTTTCAATACAGAAATTGTTGGTTATTACTACTCAGCAAAAACTTTATACAGAGTTTTTGATGAAGTAATCAATGCTGCTTCAGGATTTATATATCCATTAACAGTTAAATATAAATCCAATCAAGATCATACAGAATTAAAAGCTCTAATGACAAAAAGTGTATCATTCATTTTTTTCTTCTTTTTAGTAATTTTCATTTTTCTTGAATTTGGAATTTCAGATTTAATAATCAATTACTTCCTTCCAATAAAGTATCAACTGGCTACAAAACAATTTGATGTGTTATTGTGGTCACTTTTATTCTCACCATTTATGTTATTAGGGAATGTGATACTAGGTTGTGGAGAAATTAAAGCCAATATGACAATTACTATTCTTTCATTATTCATTTCCTGCATTGCTTTCACATCTCTATATTTTATAAATGATGGTAATCTTTCTCCTATCGGATTAGTTAGTTATAATGCGGCTTTTGGAATTTTTAGTTATATCTTTTCCTACAAACACTTCGGTTTCAAACCTATTGAAATATTCCGTGTGATAAAGGATACAAGAAACTTTGTAAATAAAAAATTTAAATTAACTATATAAATAAAAACCGCCCGGTTCATAGTCCCAATGCGGTTTGCCTTTATATTTGGATTGGAAGGTTACTTGAAAAGATTATTGTTCCACGATTATTCTCTGTACAGCTTGTTCACCATTTTCAGATTGAACAACGACTAAATACATTCCAGGTTTAATATTCTCTAATTTATATTCACCGTTAAAGGTACCTTTTTCCGCTTGTTGAGATTCCGCTAATGATGCAATTTTTGAACCGAACACATCATGCAAACTAACAGTGATTGTCCGTTTATCCTTCAAATTGAATTGAACTTTTACAATGGTTTTGGTTGGGTTTGGATATACAGCGAGATTTTCAATTGCACCACTGCAGGAACGCCATATATCGAATATTGGGTTCTCACCGGCTATAGTGGAATTCTGACAAATTTCAGATGATTTATTAGAATACTCGATCTCTTTTCCGATCTGTTCACGGATGCTCTGTGGCAGTTTATTAATGAAATCTGGAGTAGGTTCAAACCATGCAATGAATTCATAAGATGAATTGTCTGTCGTATTCTTACAAATTCTAATAGCAACCGGTATCAACTTATTGATAAGTACATGTTTTTCAAATTGTTTCTCCATGTCAACCTGAATCCATCTTACTATTGGTTTGGAACTATCATAAGATTCAAGTTTAATTAGATTGTCATCTGAGCATATTGTATCACATCTTATATTAAAAATCATTTTTGAAAGACCCAATGCGGAATTCTGATTATTCTGTCTTGTAACTATTTTCAAAGATTTGACAGAAGGATTATCAATCTTGACATCGCTTGTAATCATTGTTGTAGTCTCAATCGCTTTTTCTGATTCAATATTCTGTGACGGTTTTGTAGATTCGACATCCTTTTTAAAATTATCATCAGAATCTAATTTATATTCTTGATCTGAATTAGAGCCAATTGAGGTTGCTATCATATATTGACCGGAATTTTGAAAGCAGGTCACTTTTTTATGAGAAAATACAGAATCAGAGCAGTTATTCGGCATATTACTTCTAAACATATAGATAGGTTTATAGCTATCAGAAATATTTGAAAAGTTTCCATTATTGATTAGAATATCCTTTTCTTCAATTATTTTCAAAATACTGTCATGATTAGAGAACAAATTGTTTTGTTCAGACAAAGACTTGGCTATAGCTGCTAATACCGAATCTTTCTGATTTGAATTACCAAGCTGGGCCTGAACTTGTTTCTGAGATATTACAATTTTTCTATTTTTGGGTTCATTATTATTAATTGAACTTTGGCAATTAATTGAATTCTCGTCATTTTTTGAAACCTGAATAGAATTAGAATACAGAACAAACTTAGGCGAGTTTGCGGACATTTGATTTGCACACTGTTTATCATTAGAAGTGGCATCAATAGTTATTAAGTTCGCACCTAACGAAGATGAACTAACCTTACTTCCACCACTACTCATTATAGAAACAGAGCGACTGATTGTATTTTTCCTATCATTACTTGTAATAGGTACATATACATTTTTTGAAGTAGAATTATTGTTAGCAAAGTATTGATTATCAGAATGTAAAAAATGTAAATTTATATCCTTATCATCAAAAACTGCTACACGTCTATTACCTGAGTTATCGGTTACCATTTTTAACCCGAAATCTCGTGTCGCTGATGAAGGATAATTCTCTTTTAAATCTTTACTGACAAATCCTCCGTTTTGGTAAACAGTACAAACCTGAGGATTTTCCGACCAATAATCAACAAAGGATAAACTTGCATTATCCGATAAACATTCAGTATTAATCCCAAGTTTACTAATTTCCTCTTCAGATAATTTAATGACATGTACGCCTTTTACATTAATTTTCTTATTGTCTAAAATTCCTCCGACATTTTTATAAGTAGATTTAATTACTGATTCAGGTTTACAAGAATTAATTGTTTGGCATTTTTTAATTATAATGGCTTTGCAATCAATAGAACTATCATCTTCGGCTACGGATGCTACATCTTGAGATTTATTTGATGTAGAACCTACCTTCAAATTGTTTTCATTAGCATTCAAAGTTGGATTTGTTAAAGACTTATTCTTAAAAGTGTTAGTTGGTTGTAAAGTTTGCTGCATTGCAATTGTATTGACTGGCTTGTCGATTTTATTACTTTCAAAAATGGAATTGTTAAAAGTGAAAAATCCAACAGCAGCAGCCAGAGATAAGGTTGAAATAATAATATTCATGGCACTGATTCCTTTTTTAGGTTGTTTGTAGATTGCAAAACTTTCGGAATTCTTTTCAATTAGACCGCGCGCATAATCTTTATCGAAAAGTGGCTCCTGCTGCCTTGCTTCATTAAAATAATCTTCAATATTTGGTTTATTTGTATTCATTTTCAACTCGCAATTGATAATAATCATCTTTAATTAATTCATAAATATTTTCTTTATGTCCTTTAATACTCAGGATATTTGTTTTTTTTGAAAAATAATTATCCTGCATTAAACCAACCAATCGCTCCCGAGCCCTTTTTAGTCTAGATTTAACACCCGAAAGACTACCACCCTGAATTGCTTGAATTTCTTCCAAAGAGAAACCGGAAATTTCAAATAGAATTACTGCTTCCTTTTGGCTCTCTGGAAGTTTGTCCAAGGCTTTATATAAAATCTCGACATCAATATTTGTTTCGGCGTTTGATTCTCTCACAGGAATTATCTCTTCATATTCTTGATTTAAGACACCAAATATTCTCGAACGCCACACTTTTCGTTTGTAAATCCTCAAGGCAATAGAATAAATATATGCACCGAAAGCATAATGATTTCTAATCTTTTCAAAATTTTCAAAAGCTGCTACTATAGTATCATTTATCAGATCAAGAGCATCATCTCGATTACCGGTTATAGCTCTTGCAAATCTCGAAAATCGCTCTTTATGCTGGTCTAAGAGATCTAAAAATTTTTCCTGCTTTTCTTTATGGTTCATATTTAAATTTATTTGTTCGTACAATATAATAGAAGCATAAAACAAAGAAAAGTTTCAAAGTTTTTATAAATTTGTACAAATTATTTTTCAATCATAGTAATTACGGAGACACAATGAAAAAATTATTGTTTTTTTTAATATCAATAACATTATATAATAGTGTTTTTTCACAAGGAGGAATTAAATTGCAGGAATTAACTTCAGTACCTAACCTAAATGGTGACAAAATCAAGCTGCAGTTGCAGATTACCGAAGATTTAATAAAAAAATATCCTAATGACGAAATTCGAATAAAGCGTGGTGTTTTGCAAACAGGTTCGCTCTGGAATGACGAAGACGGGACAATTGATGAATTTAAAAAGTTTTGTATAGAGAATTTTACACCAGACGGAATTGCTCTTGAAAGGCTCTACAAGCGTATTACAGACAATTTTGAAGTTATTAACGGACACTTTAATAAAATTTCTGTAGATCTTAAAAAGCCGCAACAGGTCGTTGGTTACGATCTTTTACCAATCGATAATATTTTTGCTGCTTATGAGCCATCAGCCCATCAGGAAGATTTCTACATAAATAAAATTGCATTTATAATAAAATTAAATTTCCCAAGTTATACTTTGAGCGAAAAAAATGATTTTGCTGAGAGCTGGAGCCGTAAACAATGGGCATTTGCAAGACTGGGAGAATATTTTATTTCAAGAATACCGGCAATCATAATGCAGAAATATTTTGATGCTTATCAAATGGGAGATGCATATATATCGGATTATAACATTTATATGGGGTCTCTGTTAAATAATTTTGGAAAAATAATATTTCCGCAAGATATGAAGCTTATTAGCCACTGGGGCCTCAGAGATGAATTAAAAGCTAATTATGGAAAGGAAAATGGTCTTGAAAAACAAAAAATTATTTACGAAGTTATGAAGAATATTATAACACAAAATATTCCTGAAAATGTGATCAACAGTGATAAATTCACTTGGAATCCATTTTCTGGAAGAGTTTTTGAAGGAGATAAAGAAATAAGCGTAAAATCAGAACCAAACACACGCTACCAACATTTGTTAAACAATTTTAAAGCTATGCAGGCTTTAGATAAATATTATCCACAGTATCCAACATATATCCAAAGAAAATTCGAATTGGAAATGGAAATAGCGCAACCACAGCTCGAAAATTTATTTAGCCGCCTATGCGGGTCGCCACAGGTTAAAAAAGTAGCAGACATTATAGCAAAGCGTTTGGGGCGTTCACTTCAGCCCTTTGATATTTGGTATGATGGATTCAAAGCAAGAAATTCTCTAAATGAAGACGCTCTAAGTTCACAAACAAAAAAATTATATCCTAATTCAAAAGCATTCGCTGCTACCATGCCAGCTTTGTTGCAAAAATTAGGTTTCGCAATAGAAAAAGCAAATTTCATTTCGTCAAAGATAGAAGTTGAGCCAGCGCGGGGATCAGGTCAAGCTATCGGTTCAGAAATGAAAACTGATAATGCACATTTGCAGTCAAGAATCTCAGCCAAGGGTATGGACTACAAAGGTTATAATATTGCAGTCCATGAATTCGGTCATAATGTTGAACAAACAATTTCACTGCATGATGTAGATTATTATTCAATGAAAGGTGTACCGAATACCGCATTCACAGAGGCATGGGCATTTGTTTTTCAAAAAAGAGACCTTGATTTATTAGATGTTAAAAATGAAAATCCAAATAAAAAATATGAAACAACACTTGATATATTTTGGGGAGTTTATGAAATTATGGGAGTTTCATTAGTAGATATGAACGTCTGGAAATGGCTTTACGAGCATCCAAATGCTAATTCACTTGAATTACGTAATGCAGTAGTTACAATAAGCAAAGATATATGGAACAGGTATTTTGCAAAAGTATTTGGAAGTACAGATGAACCCATTCTTGGCATCTACTCACACATGATAGATAATCCATTATATTTATCTGCATATCCAGTTGGACATTTGGTTGAATTTCAGATAGAAAAAGCAATAGAAGGCAAAAATTTGGGCATTGAAATGCAGAGAATGATCTCTCAGGGCCGATTGACTCCGCAGGTATGGATGAAAGGTGCCGTTGGTGATAATTTAACGTTAAATCCTCTCTTAGAGGCAGTGAATGAGGCGATAGAAAAAGTAAAGTAATTATTGATTTGATATTGAAAATAGATGTTGAAATAGAATAGAGGCGGGTTTACCTGCCTCTATTTATATTTATCATAATAATCAAAGATTAAAAAATAATGGTATAATGGCTACTACAGGTCATTTGAGAATAATAGGATCTGATAGAATTGAATATTGAAATAATCAATTATTATAATAAAATTAAGAAAGACATAGCTGCTGGTCTATAATTACGTAATATTTTAAGATCAAATATATAAATTTTAAATTCAAATATATGTTTCTAAATGAATATTATTTTTAAAGATAGATAAAATATAGTGTTTCTTGTAAAATAAAAAGAAAAGATAGATCTATCAATACTCGCAACTATAGCAGTGTTATCAAAGTTATTAATCGAAATATTATTAATATTGAAAAAGAAATTTACAATAAATTTTAATGTATATAATTACATATATTAATGAAATGGAAGAGTAGGAGCCAAGAAACAAATATTATTTATTATTGCAATGCTGAATATTTTATTTAATGAAAGAATTAAAATACAATAAATATTCAATTAAGACTATGTTAATAACTAAGATAAAAATACGTAACTGACTGCCATATATAGCTATTAACAATACTAAATCAAAGCGATTAGAAAAAAAATAAAAATAATATTTGGAAATAAAAAAGAAAAGTCTTAATTTTGATTTCTCTTTTGGACACAATATGTGAAAACATAAGAAATAGAGAAGAGAAAAGTTCTTTGGAAGCGACGTAGGAAACGAATTAAAAGTCTTATAATAATTAAATCAGAATTCTAATCTTAAAAAAAAGAATAAAATTTTGAAAAAAATAAAAAAAGACTTGCATATCTAAAAAATAGTTCGTAATTTTGAAGTCCTTAATGAAGCGCGTTCTTTGAAAATAGGGAGTAAAAAAAATAAATAGACAGAATAAGCACTGTCAATTTCGAGATAAACCTGAAACAATAAATACAACAAAAACTAGGTATCAAACTTAAAGATATATAACGGAGAGTTTGATCCTGGCTCAGGACGAACGCTAGCGGCGTGCCTAACACATGCAAGTCAAGGAGTAGCAATACTACTGGCGCACGGGTGAGTAACGCGTAGGTAATCTGCCCATAACCGGAACATAACGTCGGGAAACCGGCACTAATATTCCATGAGGACTTCGGTTCAAAGCTTCGGCGGTAATGGATGAGCCTGCGTCTGATTAGCTAGTTGGTGAGGTAACGGCCCACCAAGGCTACGATCAGTAACTGGTCTGAGAGGACGATCAGTCACACTGGAACTGAGACACGGTCCAGACTCCTACGGGAGGCAGCAGTGAGGAATTTTGGTCAATGGGGGAAACCCTGAACCAGCGACGCCGCGTGCAGGATGAAGGAGCTTTGCTCTGTAAACTGCTGTCGGATGGGAAAAAAAGTGGGCTCTGTCCACTGGGATTGTACCATCAAAGGAAGGATCGGCTAACTACGTGCCAGCAGCCGCGGTAATACGTAGGATCCGAGCGTTGTCCGGATTTACTGGGTGTAAAGGGTGCGCAGGCGGGCTCGTGCGTCAGAGGTTAAATCTCCCGGCTCAACCGGGAAGCTGCCTTTGATACGGCGAGTCTTGAGTACGAGAGAGGACGGTAGAATTCCTGGTGTAGCAGTGAAATGCGTAGATATCAGGAGGAATACCAGTGGCGAAGGCGGCCGTCTGGCTCGTAACTGACGCTCAGGCACGAAAGCGTGGGGAGCAAACAGGATTAGATACCCTGGTAGTCCACGCCCTAAACGATGTATGCTTGGTGTTGGGGGGTAACCCTCAGTGCCGGAGGTAACCCGTTAAGCATACCACCTGGGGAGTACGATCGCAAGGTTGAAACTCAAAGGAATTGACGGGGGCCCGCACAAGCGGTGGATCATGTGGTTTAATTCGATGCAACGCGAAGAACCTTACCAAGGCTTGAAGTGCAGCGGACGGTCGCCGAAAGGTGGCTTTCTTCGGACCGCTGTAGAGGTGCTGCATGGCTGTCGTCAGCTCGTGCCGTG
>JAPLFL010000121.1:60258-65368 GCA_026390695.1 Candidatus Kapaibacterium sp.
ACACACGTGATACAATGGACGATACAATGGGCGAGGCCGCGAGGCCAAGGTAATCCCCAAAGTCGTTCTCAGTTCGGATTGTAGTCTGCAACTCGCATAAATGAAGCTGGAATCGCTAGTAATCGCAGATCAGCACGCTGCGGTGAATACGTTCCCGGGCCTTGTACACACCGCCCGTCAAGCCATGGAAGCTGGGGGTGCCCGAAGTCGCAGGTAACTGCGCCTAAGGCGAACTCAGTGACTGGGGCTAAGTCGTAACAAGGTAGCCGTATCGGAAGGTGCGGCTGGATCACCTCCTTTCTAGAGATAAAACTCTATCTCAGGAATCTCTTTACTCCCTATTTTTAAAGAACGTAGCATGTTCCGCTCACGGAACCGTTCTTTGTAATAAGTGGGGCCTGTAGCTCAGCTGGTTAGAGCGCACGCCTGATAAGCGTGAGGTCGATTGTTCAAGTCAATTCAGGCCCACGATTTTTGAAGGTGTAAGGTAGAAAGTAAAATAGTAGAAATTAGAAAATAAGATATATTTTTATTTATACAATTGAAATCGGGCCTGTAGCTCAATTGGAAGAGCGCCAGATTTGCATTCTGGAGGTTAGGAGTTCGAGCCTCCTTAGGTCCACAGTGAATATAAAAGTTAAGATGATTGAAGTTAGAACAGTTGAAGTGGAAGAAGAAAGAAGATTAGGAAAAGTGAACCTAAACAAAATTGAAATAGTTTAATTTGATATTTAAAGGTAGAAATACCTATATATATATTGTTCTTTGAAAATTAAGTTGAGATGAAAAATCGGAGGAGTATTCTTCTGATTGGAAATCTGAAAGATCAAAAAAATATTGTCAAGTAATAAAGAAGTTCATCGAGATATTGAGTATATCAACTTAAAAATTTCGGTAAGATATTAAGAGCATATGGTGGATGCCTTGGCGCTGAGAGGCTATGAAGGACGCGACTACCAGCGATATGCCACGGGGAGCTGGAAATAAGCTTTGAGCCGTGGATTTCCGAATGGGGTAACCCGGCAGGGGTCATGCCCTGTCATTCCGAAAGGAAAGCAAACCCGGGGAATTGAAACATCTAAGTACCCGGAGGAAAAGAAATCGAAGAGATTCCCTTAGTAGAGGCGATCGAAAAGGGAAGAGCCCAAACCTGAGTGCAACGCATTTGGGGGTTATAGGACCACAACAAAGCTACTTGAATGGATAGTAGAATAACCTGGAAAGGTTTGCCATAGAAGGTGATAGCCCTGTAAACAAAATCCTGAAGAGAGCGAGTGGCACCTGAGTACCGCGAAGCAAGTGGAACTTTGTGGGAATTTGCCCGGACCATCGGGTAAGGCTAAATACTCCTCAGCGACCGATAGTGAACAAGTACCGTGAGGGAAAGGTGAAAAGAACCCTTCAGAAGGGAGTGAAATAGAACCTGAAACCATATGCTTACAAACGGTAGGAGCAATGTTGTCCTTCGGGGCAACGGAGTGACTGCGTGCCTTTTGCTTAATGAGCCAACGAGTTGCTCGTTGCATGCAAGGGTAAGTTTCTTTAGAAACGCACCCGTAGCGAAAGCGAGTCTGAATAGGGCGACCATAGTATGCAGCGGCAGACGCGAAACTGTGTGATCTATCCATGATCAGGATGAAGCGTAGGTAACACTACGTGGAGGTCCGAACTAGTGTGGGTTGAAAACCGCTTGGATGAATTGTGGATAGGGGTGAAAGGCCAATCAAACTCAGTTATAGCTCGTACTCCCCGAAATGTTTTTAGGAACAGCCTTGAAGTAGTGTACCGGAGGTAGGACTCTGATTGGGCTAGGGCCATTACAGTGGTACCGAACCTAGATAAATTACAAATTCCGGATACATGTTCTTCAGGAGTGAGGCGGTGGGGGATAAGCTTCATCGCCGAGAGGGAAAGAACCCAGACCAACGACTAAGGTCCCAAAGTAAATGCTAACAGATAAAGGATGTTGAGTTGCGGAGACAACCAGGATGTTGGCTTAGAAGCAGCCATTCATTCAAAGAGTGCGTAATAGCTCACTGGTCGAGCGACTCAGCGCCGATAATGACCGGGACTAAGCATTTCACCGAAGTCATGGGATTGATATTTATATCAATCGGTAGGGGAGCATTCTGCAGGCTGTGAAGATGTGTCGTGAGGCATGTTGGAGCGTGCAGAAGAGCAAATGTTGGCATAAGTAACGATAACAAAGGTGAGAATCCTTTGCGCCGAAAGTCTAAGGTTTCCTTGAGCTCTGTTCGTCATCTCAGGGTTAGTCGGCCCCTAAGGCGAGGCCGAAAGGCGTAGTTGATGGGTAATAGGGCATTTTTTAATAATCCCAACCTCCAAAAGAGTTAAGCACACCGACGCAGGAAGATGGTAATTTCGTGTAATTGGATTCACGGAATTGAATAAGTCCTGCCAAGAAATAAGTGTGTGTATTTCTTAGGAGTCCGTACCGCAAACCGACACAGGTAGACGGGTTGAATATACTCAGGCGCGCGAGTGAGCCGTGGTTAAGGAATTCGGCAAATTAACCCCGTAACTTCGGGAGAAGGGGTGCCTGCATTATGCAGGCCGCAGTGAAATGGCTCAGGCGACTGTTTAACAAAAACACAGCACTCTGCTAAGACGTGAAGTCGATGTATAGGGTGTGACACCTGCCCGGTGCTGGAAGGTTAAAGGGAGAGGTTAGCTGCAAGGCGAAGCTTTGAACTGAAGCCCCAGTAAACGGCGGCCGTAACTATAACGGTCCTAAGGTAGCGAAATTCCTTGTCGGGTAAGTTCCGACCTGCACGAATGGTGTAACGATCTGAGCACTGTCTCAACCACGGGCTCGGTGAACTTGTGGTACCGGTGAAGACGCCGGTTACCCGCACTTGGACGGAAAGACCCCATGCACCTTTACTGTATCCTATTATTGGGATTGTCTGTAATATGCGTAGGATAGGTGGGAAACTTCGAAGCTGGGCTTGTGGGCTCAGTGGAGTTATCGGTGAAATACCACCCTTATTACAGTTGGTTCCTAACCCGGAGGAGTGGATCCTCGGGGACAGTGGTAGGTGGGCAGTTTGACTGGGGCGGTCGCCTCCCAAATTGTAACGGAGGCTTACAAAGGTCACCTCAGCACGGTTGGTAATCGTGCTTAGAGTGCAAAGGCAAAAGGTGGCTTAACTGCGAGACTTACAAGTCGAGCAGATGCGAAAGCAGGTCTTAGTGATCCGGCGGCTCTGTATGGAAAGGCCGTCGCTCAAAGGATAAAAGGTACGCTGGGGATAACAGGCTGATCTTGCCCAAGAGTTCACATCGACGGCAAGGTTTGGCACCTCGATGTCGGCTCATCGCATCCTGGGGCTGGAGAAGGTCCCAAGGGTTTGGCTGTTCGCCAATTAAAGCGGTACGTGAGCTGGGTTCAGAACGTCGTGAGACAGTTCGGTCCCTATCCAGTGCGGGCGTAAGATACTTGAGGGGAGCCGTTGTTAGTACGAGAGGACCGCAATGACCAGACCTACGGTGCATCTGTTGTCACGCCAGTGGCATTGCAGAGTAGCCACGTCTGGACAGGATAAGCGCTGAAAGCATCTCAAGCGCGAAACCTACCCCAAGATTAGGTATCTCATGGCATAAGCCAGTAAGGATCCAGGTAGATGACCTGGTCGATAGGCTACACGTATAAGCATAGTAATATGTTCAGCGGAGTAGTACTAATAATCCGAGGGCTTACCGATTTATTATTTTTTAATTTGATATCTCAATATCTTGAGGCTTCTTTGTTACTTGACAATTTATTTAGATCTTTCTACTTAATATTCAATATTTGAAAATTTGCTTGGTGACTATATCGCAGGAGGTACACCTCTTCCCATTCCGAACAGAGAAGTTAAGATCTGCTGAGCCGATGGTACTGCATGGGCAACTGTGTGGGAGAGTAGGACGTTGCCAAGCTATTTATTTAAAAAAAGTCCATTTCATTAGAGATGGACTTTTTTTGCGTTTGGTAGAGTCGGAAATATTTTGTAAGTTTGTAATTGTTGTTTTTATTCTGAAGGAAAATCTATGAAACATGAAAATCCATATCAAGAAGCAATGCGTTATGTCGAGAATGCAAGTGCTACACTTAAATTAGCTGGGAAAGATGGGAAATTCTATATTGATCCAAAATATGTAAAGACTGCTTGTGGGACAGCTTATTCCGGAATATTGCTTGCTCTTGATTTCTTATTTAATATTAAAAATGTTCCAAAGAGAAGAGGTAGAAAAGCTATTGATTATTATCAGAGTAATTTATCGAAAATTGATAAAAAGCTTTTAAAAGAATTAAATAGTGCCTATAATATATTGCATCTAAATGGTTATTATGAAGGTGAAACAAATATCAAGTCGATTGAAGCTGGATTTGATGATGCAGTTTCAATAATTGAAGCACTGAAGCCATATTCGGGGAATGGACTAGGATAGAAGGAAATTATGGGACAAGTAATTGAAAAAGTATTAATAAAAAACCTGTTTGATGTTGAGAAATACGATAACGGTGAAATTAAAGAAAGAGATATTAGAAAAGTCTCAATGGATGCAATAGTTGATACTGGTGCATCTTATTTGTGTTTGCCGCCAACAGCAATTCAGCAGCTTGGTCTGAGATATTCTCAAAGCTCAAAGGTTAGAACGGGAAATGGTTTAGTCGAATTAAGATTTTTTAAAGGGGCTGAAATATTTTTGAGAGATAGATTTACACAGATGCCGGTAATGGAAAATAAAAATGATGAAATCCCAGCTTTGATAGGTGTTCTTGTTTTGGAGGCTATGGATTATATTGTCAATCCCTTCTCCGGTCAGGTTGAGGGCAATCCACAACACGGCGGGCAATGGATGGCTGATATGTTTTAGGCACAATAGGGGAATTTATAACCTACATCCAATTTTTTCTTAATAATTACCACTATTGTCCGGTAAAAAAAATTTAGGGACAGAAGCCTAAAAACTGCTGTCCCTTGGTTAATTTTGTAGCTACCAAACAAACAAGGATTAACCATGAGCAAAAATACGAAAAAATCAGGACAACCAATCATCAGTCAAGTATTAAATTTATTAGACCGAGAAAAAATTAACCGGA
>JAPLFL010000076.1 GCA_026390695.1 Candidatus Kapaibacterium sp.
ATGCCAAGCGTGGAGAATGACTTTAGTGCAAGCCTTAGAAATAATTCTAAACAAGCCACTAATCCTTAGTTTCTTTTGGTGTGAAGACTGCAAGCAAGTTACAGGTTCACGCCGAGCCGAAACTATGACGAGATGCAACCAATGCCAAAAAATGATTTTTCATCATAGTTTAAATTAATTTGTTCCACTAACAAGGTTCTTTATGAATAATTATAAAGTTAATTTGAAACGTGATTTATTTCTTAAAATAAGAGAATTCACGGAATATCTAAATTGCTCATTGGATGAAGCCTTAGACAAAGTGCTTAGAAAAGCCATTGGACAAGTGAAGTTTAAGTGCGAAACTTGCGAAAAAACAATTACAGTGAATCAATGTGATTGTATAAGCATTTGCCATAACTGTGGTCATTTAATGTATAAGCTCCACGAAAGCCAAAGAAAAAGTAAATTAATCAAAAATTGAATTAAAACTATTTGTTCCACTAAGAGGAGATACAAAATGTATTCCCCGGAAATCCGCCCAGAGCATATTTCAAGGCTTCATAACCTGGCAGTAAAGCGCAAAAAGCCAATGACTAAAATAGTCAATGAAATTTTGACTGAGCATTTTAACAGCAAAAAGCATCAGCCCAACAAGCAAGCGACAACCGCTGATTTTGAGCCTGATTATTACTCCGATATGGTCAGAGTTAAATGCAGCTCTTGCTACAATGAAATGACGGTCGATAATCCGGCAGAATCGGCTTATTGTCCGAAATGTCAAGCAACGGTATTTTTAATACCTGCTTAATTACTCCAGCCGTCCTTAAACAATGGGCGGCTTTTTATACCCTAAATCCTTTGTGATTGATTTATACCAATTTAAAAGGCAAATAAACTCTATTTGAGGAGTTTTATACAGTGAACATCTGTTCAGTTTTGACGGAATACCCGTTGAGGTATTTTTTTGTTGCACAAGGCTATGTTTTGATGATTGTCATAATGACAGTCTTTTGTTATTTTTTTCAATTTACTTTTTTAGTTCTTTAGAATCTATTCGATGATGTTTGAATTATTGAAATTATATTTATGTTTTTTATTTAGTTTTTTGTTTAGATTTTTGATTTAGAAGATTTTAGATTATTTTCATGGGGATTTATTGTATTGACCCGGAATGCCACACCCAAATCCAGTATAACACAAATCTCTTTTATGCTGTAAAGCGCTTTTATTGTTCTTATATTTGAGTTGCGCTTGACAGCAAAGAGATTTATGTTCACTGGCTTCCGCCAATATACAATATGTAAGCCTCACTTTTATCTTAATTTATATTGTTTTTAAAAGACTTAGCTAAACTGTGTCTTAAATGTTTTTGAGATGAAATTTGAGACATTTTTTGAGACAAAGAAGATCAAAATTAGGGTAAAATTTCCGAATTTTAATAATTTTTCTTGCTAATGAAAATTTTATTAGAATTAAACGAATTCTTTTTTGTAATTTGCATTGTGCGATTTGTTGAATTTTGGGAAATTGAACTTGATACGAAATAAAATAATCTGAAGAAATTTAAGGAATGAGGCATTTGGTATCGCTTTTTATAGTGACTTGATAATTATCTTAAATTATCTTAAAAATAATTATTAATTTTGTATTAATCAGTTTATATAAAGTGTTTATCAAGCTGATTGAAACAAAATAAATTGATTTCTAACCGATGGAACGGCGCTGCGGGAGGATCATGATGGTAATATAGAGAAAATTTTATTAATTAAAGGGAATAAAAAATGAAAAAAATTGTAAAGAAGGCAAAAAAAGAGATTGTTAAACCTAATAATTCTGCAAAAATAATCCGAGATATTGAAAGACATATTCAAACAGGTAATGAATTATTAGAAAGTAAAGCAAATATTAAGGAAGAATTTATAATTTGGGAACAAAAATTATATTCCTTCTTTCAAAAAGAAGACCCTGAAATATTTAAGAATAATTTTGAAGTTAATGTATCAGATATGAGTCGTGTTCAGACTGGTTATAATGGATATACTGAAACTTTAGGAAATCAAGAAACCGATTTTAAATTTGAGACAGAAGGATACCTTTGTTTATTGAAAAGGAAATTAGAAGAATTACAAGAAGAAAACATTTAAATTTCATAAAAATACTCTTTGAAGGATAGTAAGATGAAAGATGTATACAAATCAATAACTGAAAATATTAAAGATAGACTTCATGGACCATTTGGTGGCACATTTATTCTTTCTTGGATTGCTTATAATTGGAAACTTCCCTTTGCATTTTTTAATTTTGATCATAATCAAACTCTTGACTTTAAAATTAATTACATTCAAGAATATTTAAAAAATACTAATTATTGGTATTTATTGATATTTCCCGCGTTGTCAGCACTCGGCGCTATTGTTTTTTATAATTTCTTTTCTCTTTTAGGAATATTAATTAAGGAAATTTATGAAAAGTATGGTAAAATTGGGATTAATCGTCTATTAAAAAATGCAAAATACGTTCTTAAAAGTGAATACATTATCTTAAATAAGAACCATGAGGATTTATTAAATGAATATGATTTAAAAAATACTAGTTTTAATAAACTTCAAAATGATTTTAATAAATTAAAAATTGAAAAGGATCAATATGAAAGTAGTTATCCCGTCTTACGAATACAAAATGATGAATTGATTGATAATAATAAAGCTATTCTTAAAAAATTAGATAATTTGATTTATTCAAGCGAGAATAATAATAATTCATTATTAGATTGGGAATACAAAGGTAATTGGCAATTATTTGCAAATAAAAGATTAAAAATAACAAATTCCTATGATGGAGGATTATTAAAAATAGGTTATGATTGGAAAGACATTGATATTTCGATAGATTTTATGATTATTAATTCAAATTTTGGGGTAATTATTAGAGCCACTGATATTAATAATTATTATATGGTTCAAATTGCTACAGATACAATAAACTATTTAAAAAAACAAGATGGAAATTTTGTAACTCAAATCACAAATTCAAATAATATTAGTATTAAACCAAATGATTTAACTAATTTAAAAATAGAAATTAGAGATGATTTATTAAATATCTATATAAATAATCAATTAATAGCTAATAAAGCTAATTTTTTTAGTATTCCCAATGGCAGATTTGGCTTTAGAGCATCTGATTTAGAAGAAGTAGATATACATACAATTAAAATATCTAATGGTACTGACAAATAATAAAATAATTATCATTTTATATAAGATGATTAAAATATTAATCTTCCTCTCCCGTTCTTTGATCTAAAATCCATCCTCTTTAAAGAGAGTTTTTACTTAAATAAAGTTCGTTGATGAGATAATAAAGAGATTTTTTACTTCAATCAAAGATGTTTATTATAAGAAAAAGAGTGATTAAGTTTGTAAATAAGTAGTTGTTTCCATTGTAAATTATAGGTATTTACATGACTATTTCAAATTTTCAAAGAAATTATAATTTTACTGATGGTGAACTTCGCATGTTCCTCTCTAATCTTTGTAATTTTATGACGCGGGATTTGTCCGACCTCGCTATTTTTGGTGTTACTGCACTTTCAGTGAAGAGTTTAGAAACTTTGGGGAATACTTTTGAGGTTCTGCCGCTGAAGCAGTACAAAAGATATTAGCAAGATATTTACAAAAAATAAAGAGAAATAAATTATTTCAGAACTTTTTCGTAATTTGCAAACGCGACTTGTTGAATTTGAGAAAATCATTGTGCATACATATAAAATATATCCCAAGAAATACTTAATTTTGTAATCTTGATGTTTTAGGAATTGCTTTTATGAAATTAATAACTATAAACAGGAAATACGATAAATGAACCA
>JAPLFL010000031.1 GCA_026390695.1 Candidatus Kapaibacterium sp.
AATACCCCATTGAGCGCAGGTTATAAAATGCGTTTGCTTGATTGAATCGCTATTAAGCTGAGTAGCATAAGTTTTACCATTATACTTGAAAAACAATGCTTCCGGCTCTTTGTTCTGTGCTAAAACAGAAATACTCAAAAGGAATATTGTCAAGGCTATAACTGTCATTCTGAACGAAGTGAAGAATCTCTCTTTTATATTTACATTTTTCATTTTTCTACTCCCTTATTTATTAACAATTATTTGGATAGTAGAAACTTGCCCTGCCGCCGTTATTCTTGCATAATAAACACCTGAAGCTACAGATAGGGCATTCCAAGGGATATTTTGCATCCCTTGTTGTAATTGACCGTTAAAGACAGATGAAACAAGATTTGATGCAGAATCATAAATTTTAATGTTTATTAATTCAGGTTTTAAAAGACTGAATTGAATGTTCGCTGTTCCGTTTGTAGGATTTGGGAAAATTATTGGATTGATGATTTGAATTAGATTATTCGCTACTGAGGCTGGGTTCCATTTGGCATTGAGCATATAAATTCCAACACCTCCACTTACTGCAATAAATTTAGAGTTGGGACTTATTGATATTGATAAAGGTGTATCACCTGCAACTTGACCAAATAAATAACTAAACCAATTCAGTAAATAAGAGAATGTTGTTTTATTTGTTAATAAATCAATAATAAATAGTCTATCCCAATCTTTCCCCCCAATAGTAAATCCAGCCACAACAAACTTATTATCAGGTGAAAAAGCAATTGCTCTTGAATCAGAGCCTAAGTTAATATTCCTAAACAGCCCCCAATCGGAAGTATTCCAGATTTTATCGCCGTCAGAGCCAAGTGCACAGGCAAGATTTTGGTTAACATCTGAGAAAACAAGTTGATTAATAGATAAATAGCTTCTTGTTATTAATGTTTTAAAATATGTTAAATCAGGAAAATTGTAAATTAGAACTGATGCTATTGAATCCTTGATATTCATGTTCCAATTTTTAGCAACTGCGATATATTTATTATCTGGAGATAAATCAAGTCTATCAGAACCCGGGGCTAAATTAATTGTTTTGATTTTTTTCCAAAATTTAGTATCAAATATAGTAATTCCGTCAATATCAACACCCGATCCATGACATGAAATCATGAAATTTCCATCATTTGAAAATTTCACAGAAGCAGAACCTTCATTTATTGAAAACATGAGAGAATCATTCAGTAAATTATAAACATTCGTGCCTCTTTTCCCTATATCCAAAACACCAGTAAAAGCAATAATATTTTCGTTAATCGCTATATCAAATATGATGAAATTTTGATAAGGATATTGTTTAACCAAAGCACCAGTAGCCACATCCCAAAGCCTTGGAATTCCATCAGAACCACCAGTTAATAAGTATTTCCCATCCGGCGTAAATTTAACAGCATTAATTTGAGTAGGATAGGTGTATTTGCACCAGACAGTGTCGGGTAAATCAGCTTTAGAAGCAGAGATAAGCACAAAAAGAAGTGCTAAAACGAGTAATAAATTCTTAAACATAAAACCTCTTTATTATGACTTTCCGTTTGAATATTTAAAATTAATTTAACAAACCTAATTGAACTTCGAGTTTTTGAACCGTGTAGTTGACAGCGAAGATTTGAGGAGTTAATTTTGTGGAAGTTCTTTGAAAATTTATCATGGTAAGAATGAAATCGAAAATTTGTGCTTCTTTCATTAGGGGATTCCTGCATTCGCAGGAATGACAATAATTCCTACTTCATTAAGGAAATGATATTATTGACAACGCTTTTCTAACCAGCATCAAAAAAAAATCGTCCAGTTAATTAATTTATTTGACTGGACGATTATTTAAGTTTAGAACCTTAAATTACTGTTATTTTGCAACAGAAACTGATCGACGTTCGCGAATGACAGTTACTTTAATTTGTCCCGGATATTCCATTTCGGATTCTATTTTCTTTGCAATTTCTGCAGCCATTGAATCGGCACTGCTGTCATCAACCTTTTCAGGTTCAACTATAACGCGAACCTCACGGCCAGCCTGTATTGCAAATGTTTTAGCAACTCCTTCGAAATTATTTGCCAAACCTTCTAATTTCTCTAATCTCTTTACATAATTTTCAAGAGATTCTCTTCTGGCTCCTGGTCTGGCTCCACTAATGCTATCTGCCGCCTGTACAAGGACAGCATACGGTGTTTCCATTTCAATATCCTCATGGTGAGCACCTATTGCATTGAATACTGCTGGAATTTCCTTATACTTTTTGGCAAGTTCATAGCCAATTATCGCATGCGGCCCTTCGGTATCTTTATCTACACATTTGCCAATATCGTGCAATAATCCTGCTCTTTTAGCTATTTTTGTATCTAAACCAAGTTCAGCAGCCATTATTCCGCAGACATAAGCAACTTCAATAGAATGGTTCAAAAGATTTTGACCATAACTGGAACGATATTTCATCTTGCCGACATATTTTAATAATTCAGGATGCATTCCATGCAAACCGAGATCCAGAGTTGTTGCCTCTCCTATTTTTACAATATCTTCTTCAAGTTCTTTTTTAGTTTTTTCGACTAATTCTTCAATTCTTGTCGGATGGATTCTACCGTCTAACATAAGTTTTTCAAGTGCCTTTTTGGCAACTTCACGGCGGAATGGATCAAATCCGGAAATAACGACTGCTTCGGGTGTATCATCAATAATAAGGTCTATACCCGTTGCAGCTTCGAATGCACGAATGTTTCTGCCTTCACGGCCGATTATTCTGCCCTTCATTTCATCGCTTTCAAGATTAACCACTGAAACAGTAGTCTCAACGCTATGATCCGATGCTGTTCTCTGAATAGCCTGAATGATAATGCCCTGAGCTTCGCGCTGAGCAGTGCTTTTGGCTTCATCACGGATTTTATTAATCATTTGACCGGCTTCGGTTTTAGCTTCATTAATAAAATTAGAAATAAGTTCACGTTTAGCTTCATCGCGGGATAAGCCGGAAATTTCTTCTAATTTCTTCTTTTGGTCTAAAACTAATTTTTCAGCTTCTGCAGTTTTGTTTTTAATGGTTTCTTCTCTTTTGGGCAACTGATCAAGCTGAGACTGTAAATTTCTTTCTTTTTTCTTTAACTCTTCGTTACGTTGATCAACAGCATCCTGATTATATTTGACTTGCTTTTCAGCTTGTTGCATTTTCATTTTTCTTGATTGAGCTTCGCTTTCAAATTCCTGTTTCCGCTTGTGCCATTCCTCTTTAACTTCTAAAAGTTTTTCTTTTTTGTTATTGTTGGCTTCTTTTTCAGCTTCACTTACTATATTTTTTGCTCTATCTTCTGCGTTTGCAATTTTTCCGGCTGCTAACTTATTACTCATAATATAAGAAGCATAATATCCGGCAATCAACCCAACTGCACTCACAATTACAATAATCAATTCACTCATTTTTATATTTCCCTTAAATAATTTGTTCATAAAAAAACCGCATTTTCTACCACGCAAATCGCATCTCACGAGGAATAAGAACCCTCAAGACACGGTGGGCAATAGTTTGTCTATCTCATGCTTCTAACGAACAGTGCCTTTAAGGAACCATTCTTACCATTTAAGGTAAGTGAAGCCTGCAATCCATAGCAATCCTAAATCCCTATTTGATTTAATTTATCGTTCTTATCCGTGAAAATGATAGTAAAATGCGGCTAATATCTAATTGGTTTTTTCAAAGAACTTTAATTGCTGATGCCTTTTTGATTTAAATTTAACGATTGGTTCAAATAATCATTCATTTTATTTATTTCATTGGACAAGTATGTTCGGTTTTCATTATTCTGTTTTTTTAAGACATAATTTTTTTCAGCAATATTCAAAGCCGCAAGTATTGACAAAGTTGTCATCGGTTCATTTGTAAGAGTTTTTCGTAAAAGTGAGACCTGTTCATCAACTTCCGCTGCTGCAGACTGAATCAGTTCCGGATCATCACCCACTAAAGGATATTCAATTCCTCCGATATTTACTTTTATTTTATGAGCCATTGTTTAAATTATATTTAATTATTTTTATAACTATTCAAAATTATTACTAAATATTAAAGCAGGTAAATTATTTTTACCTTGCATTCAAAATATAAAATTAATATAACGTTTACTAAAAAACAAGTTTTTTTTAAATAAATGATTATATTTATAATAATGATCTTTCGACAATTTCAATAGCTGTCAACATTTTAGCTTTAAGATTAGTCTTCAAAAGCTCATTTCTGCCGATAGCAGCAACGAAATTCTGATTTTCTCTTAGCAAATTTTCATTTATAACTTTTAATTCAATGAAATTTTGATTTATCTTTTCAAGTCTTGATTGTTTCTCTTCATCCTTTTTTAAATTGATCAGCTTCTCATTATTGAGGGCGGTTATTCTTTCGTTCTGTGAGCTTAACTGCATTTTTAATGCTTCTGATTCATTCCTGTAATTATTTAATTCAATTAAATTCCTATCTGAATTTTCCTCGAAAAGTGTTTGGGCTTTATTTAATCTCAACTGTTTGGTTTCAAGGGATTCTACATTAATTTTTAAATTCTCAATTAGTTTTACTTTTTCAGCAATAATTTCATCTTTTGATAAAATTTCCTGCGAAATGAGTGCTTTTTCGGAACTAATTAAGGTAAATTGCTTTTCGCTTTGAATAAGAGCTTCACTCATAAATTCCAATTTATCACTGAACTTTGTAACTGTCGCTTTGAGTGCAGTTAATTCACCTTGATAAAGATCAATTTGTTTGTTATAATCATCAAGACTTATATTTTTTGATGACAATTCATCGTTCAGTTGACTGATGAGAACAAGGCTTTGTCTTGTGGCTTCAGTAGCCTCACTAAGCAATTTATCCTTTTCAGTCATAATTTTTTTCAGCTCTTCATTATCAATTTCAACTTCTAATTGATAATTTTCCAAATCATGAATTTCAGACTTTAATTTTGAAATTTCATTCCCTTGTTCCTCAGCTTTCCGTGCCGTATCTTGTAGGTTTGTTATTTCTTGATTTTTAACTAAAATTTCTTCTTTGTAAAGATTTGAATTGTTCTCCAATTCGATAATCTGAGATTTCAACTTTGCTAATTCATCATTTAAAGCCACAGTTTGCTGGGTACTACTGCGAAGTTTGTTTATCTCATAATCTTTTTTGGAAATTTCAGATTTTAAATGATGTATTGATTCGTTCAGATTTTTGATTCTCTTATCGTTCTCGGCATCAGATCGCTTTAGATCGAACAAATTCCCTGAATAAGACTCAATGGCTTTTTGCTGTTCTTTAGTTATTTTTTTGTGATTCTCCAATTGCTCTGCCATATTTTTTGAAGCTGCAACTGCAGCGTTCTTTTCGGCTTCTAATGCAAGATTTGCTTGCTGTTTTTCTGAAAGCAAGACATTGAGTTGTTCTAATTTTTCATCAAGGGAGATTTTTATCAAATTAATTGAATCTTTCTCAGCCGCTATAGCGTTAATCGAGCTTTGATTTTCAATTATTAAATCTTCAATTCTATTTTTAAAAATTTCCTTATCTGAATTTAATTCTGAAATTTGTAATTCCAAGGATTTCTTTTCATCTTCATTGATTAGGAGCAGCTTTCTCTGATATTCCTTCAATTCTTCTATTTGTCTCTGATATTCGGAATGCTCCGATTCTAAAAGAGCATTAGCTGCTTTGGACCGTTCATTTTCAAAAAGTTTATTCTTTAATTCGGCAATTTGAACTTTATAATTCTCAATTTCTACTGCATGTTCGCTGAGAACAAAATTTCTTCTTGTAATTTCCTTCTGGGCAAAGGAATAGTCTTCCTTAACGAGATCAAATTCTTTTTGTTTTTTATTTAGATCATCAATTGTATTTTGCAGCAGCTCATTTGTATCCTTAAATGTCTGTAACTCAGCAAGGAGACTTGGGATATTAGCATCAGCTTCTTTGAGTTTAACAAGTTCGTCTCGCGATGCAATATACATTGCATTGAGTTCTTGAAAATTTTTATTTTTTTCTGCCTCAAGCGAGAGAGATTGCCTTAGATCAGCTATTTGAGTATTTAATCCTGAGATATTTACCTCATAATGCTCGATCATACCGTTCTTTTCATCGAGAATTGACTTTAGCTCGCTCTGGTTCAAGTTATTGGAATCAATTCCGGTTTCGAGATCAGATACTCTTTTAACTAAATCAGAGTTAAGCTCACTTGTTGATTTCAAATCATCAGTAACTTTTCTGATTAGCTCCCAGAGCGTACCTAAAGATTGTTTCAAATCATTATCAGCATTCATAATTATCAAATTTATAAATGATTAAATTTTCCTTAATTCAGCATTAAAGCCAGTTTCAACAGCTTTTATAATTTTCTGAA
The DNA here is from genome assembly GCA_026390695.1 of Candidatus Kapaibacterium sp. GTDB lineage: Bacteria > Bacteroidota > Ignavibacteria > Kapaibacteriales > UBA2268 > JAPLFL01. The sequence goes on from JAPLFL010000031.1 coordinate 6,379, forward strand.
GGGCAGAATCAACTTCAGAATCAATCAATGTCCTTTCGTCTGAACCAAAAACAAGGGTATAAGCCAAACTCTTCATTCCATTTCCAAGATTTTTTCCAGCATATACATCAAAAATGGCTGTAGAACGCAATAAATTACCAGCATTTGAAATAATACAATTTTGAATATCCGCTGATTTTAAATTTTCAGCAACAATAAAACACAAATCTCTGGACATTGCCGGATATACGGAAACATTAGAATAGCTCATTCTTTTACGCTGTATATCATATAAATAATTCAGATTAACATCAGCGATATAAACAGGAATTTCAATATTAAATTTTTTCAGTAAAACAGGGTTAAGTTCACCAAATTTTCCGATACAAGAGCCTGAGTGAATTAATTCAATATTATTTTTTGAAAATATATCTGATTCAGAGCCAGTTTTGAATGATATTGTATCTAATCCTAAAAATTTGATCATTGATTCTAATAGACCCTTCAAATCGTAGAAATCTACAGACCTATCAGGACTATCCCAGTTCTTTGAGTCAGTGGACTTGCCACACAGAGCTATTATCAGATTCTCTTTTTCTGAAACACCCGGAATAAATCTGCAATCATTCTCATTCATATAGAAGGAATGCCCGATTTCAAAGAAATGAAGATTTTTATTACCATTTCTTAAATTTCTTTCAATTGTACGAATCATAGACGGAATCAGCGATGGGCGCATTATGGAGAGTTCATCTCCTAAAGGATTGGAAATTTCGATAAGATTTTGATTAAAAATAGCTGCTGAAGCAGGGTCAATCATATTTTGAGTTAAAATTTCATTGTAACCACTATTCACTAAATAATTTCGTAATCTCGCTCTCAAAGGCGGAACCGAAAGATATTTATCAATACCGCTTAATCCGAAATTTAAATTAGTAGTAAAATCTGGTTGAATATTATCGTAATTATAAATTCTTACTATTTCTTCTATCAAATCAACGGATGAATCCATATCCACACGGTATGAAGGCGCTTTTACCGTTAGCTTGGTCTCATTATCATCAATAATTTCAAAAGATAATCCAAGTAGATAATCACGAATATCCTTATTTGAAAATTCCGTTCCGCTTAACTTAGACACTTGCATATAGTCTAATTCAATAATTTTACTTTGTATTTTAACGGGATAAACATTGATAAGATCGGACATAATAGTTGCTCCTGAATACTGAGCAATCAGAGCCGCAGCACGATTGCAAGCATAATCGACCATATTGTAATCCACACCTCGTTCAAATCTATATGATGATTCACTGGATAATCCTAATCGCTTAGAACTACGGCGTACACTGGTTGGATTAAAAAATGCAGATTCAATCAAAATATTTTTTGTATCTGAAGAAATTTCAGTATTAGCGCCACCCATCAATCCTGCAATTGCTATTTGTTTTTCTGCATCGCATATCATAAGCATTTCTGCATCCAGAGCACGTTCTTTGCCATCCAAAGTAATAAATTTATCACCATTTTCAGCAAGTTTGACAATTATCTTCTGTCCGGAAATTTTATCATAATCAAAAGCATGCAATGGCTGCCCCAATTCGAGCATCACGAGATTTGTAACATCTGCGGCAAGGTTGATGGGTCTCATTCCAAGCAGCTTTAGTCTATTTACCAACCATGCGGGAGATTGCCCGCCTGATGCTCCCATTAGGACTCTGGCAGTATATCGGGGACAGTTCTCTATATCATCGATTATAACCTGAATGCAATCATTAATAGCAGAGTCGCTTTCAACAGAAGTGAAATCAGGTAATTTTACTTTTTTTCCTGAATAGTTAGCAATTTCTCGTGCAATACCAAGATGGCTCAGACAGTCGGCGCGATTTGGAGTCACACTAATTTCAAGCACTGTGTCATTAATATTCAAATATTCAGCCAATGGCATACCTACAGGAGCATTTTCAGGCATTACCCATATTCCACTGCTGTCATCTCCTAAATCGAGCTCAAGGCTACTGCAAATCATTCCTTCGGATTCAACTTTTCTTATTTTCCGCCGTTCAAGAGCAAACCCACCTTTGGGAACAACCGCACCAATCACACCAAGAACAATCTTCTGTCCTGCTGCAACGTTCGGAGCACCACACACGATATTTAATAAATTTTGGTTGCCAAGAGAAACCTTGCATACTGATAATTTATCGGCATCAGGATGTTTTTCACAGCTTTCGACATAAGCTATAAAAAAATTATTATATTTTGAACGATAATCATGAATTTTTTCAACTTCAATACCAAGCATCGTAAGTATTTTATCCAGTTCTGTGGCTGTATATTCGAAATCAACAAATTCTTTTAACCAATTTAAAGAGATATTCATATTAATTTTATATCAATAGATTTAATAATTTTCCAAAAACTAAAAGATACAATTTAACACAATTTTCTATGATTTATTCTTAACCTAAATTATATTATTTTTTATTTTGGAATTATGTCTTAATTTTGTAAATTAAATTATTTTAATATTCATTGTTTCATAATTAAACTTTTAAAATGACATGGAAGAAATTGTAGATTCAAATTACGGTGAAGAGAAAGTTTTGACGATAGTTCTTGCTGATGATCACGAAATTGTCCGAGCGGGAATTAAAAGAATGCTTTCAATTAATAAAAGTATCAAAGTCCTTGATGAAGCTGCTAATGGTGCGGCTTGTGTGGAAATTATCAAATATCATAAACCTGATATTGCATTAGTGGATATTCTAATGCCAATTATGAATGGTATTGATGCGACCAGAATAATCAAAGCTGAATGCCCCGATACGGCTGTTATTATGCTCACTGCATTTGAAGATTATTTACACATTGAACAAGCCCTTAACGCTGGAGCCAATGGCTATTTATCGAAAGATATAAGTGCAAAAGACTTGATAGAAGCAATTTTCCATGTTTTCGACGGTGAGCGGGTTTTTAGCAAATCCATTCTGAAGCTTTTAAAGAAGAAATTTCCTGAAAGTGTTGTAGATGCCACTCCGGTTGTTGTATCTAAACGAGAACAGGAAATATTGAATTTGGTTGCACTCGGCAAAACAAGTGGAGATATAGCCAATGAATTATTCATTAGTGTAAGGACAGTTGAATCTCACAGATATAATTTAATGCAGAAATTAAATGTAAAAAATGCAGCAGGACTTGCTCGATATGCCATGATCAATCAAACTATGTATAAAAGAGATCCTGAATAGTCCCAAGCTCCACTTCTATATTTTAAACTTCGTAGAACATGCTGGCTCATAACCTTCGTTTTTTCATTTTTCCCAAAAATATCCTCCAGACTCATAAATGTTTGAATTAATATCGTTTCCTACTTGAAGGCTGTCATTTGTGCGTATGCAGGAATCTCCTGATTGGTATTGGAAGGTGATTCCCGCATGCAAGAGTGTGTGAAAACTACATTTTCTTGTCATTCCTGCGAATGCAGGAATCCACAATTGCGCCATGGAAGGGGATTCCCGCATGCGAGCTTGTGTGAAAACCGCAATTTCTTGTCATTCCTGCGAATGCAGGAATGACATTCCATTGGAATTTTCGAGTTTTCACACAGTCTCTTAGTTCTGAATGACTGAATTTGAGTGTTTTCATACAAGCTCAAATACTGGAATCTCCTAAAGTGTGTCTGGCAGCGGATTCCTGCATTTGCAAAAATGACAATAATTCCTAATTAATTAATGAAATTATATTATTTAAGTTAGTGCTTATTGGGTTAGATAAACTTTCCAACACTGACTACTCGATACCAATTTCCATTTTTAGATTTGATTTATTTTTCTGGTACTGCAATTTCGTATTGTCTTCCCTTTGGCATTGGCAGGCTCTTTTGAAGAATCCATAAATTTAAAAGACGAATATCCTTATATGTATATCCTAATTGTTTGGCCCAATCGGATAAATCCGGTATCGAACGATTCCAACTGATTATTTTAGCTTTTACGGTTGAATATTTTTCGGATTCCTTAATTTTGAAGCCATATTTCTCTGCATTCAGCATGATTTCTTTGATGAGAATGATTCTGAAAATATATCTTGATGTCTCTTCATTTAAGAATAATGAGAAATAGTCATCTGCCGATTGAAAGCGTAAACTACTCGAAACACCGCTGTGTCCCATGTTATAACCCGCCGCTGTTAAAGTCCATGAATGAAATGTATCGTATCCCTCTTTCAAATATTTGATTGCAGCAATTGTACTTTTTTCTGGATGGCGGCGTTCATCGACAAATTCATCGATTCGCAAACCCATTTTTCTACCGGTTTCGGGAATAAACTGCCATAAGCCTTCAGCTCCCTTAGATGATCTTGCCATAAACAAGGCGCTTTCGGCTACACATAAATATTTCAAATCACCTGGCAGATTATTTTGTTTCAATAGATTATCAAAAAGTTCAAAATATTTACCTGAACGCTTCAAATACAAAATTATCTGTCCTGGCTGCTGGAGAAGCATATAGAACTCACGTTCAGCTCGTTCGCGAACTTCAGGAATATCTAATGGCACTTTCTCTCCACAGAAATCAAGATTATCAGGCATCTTTAGTGAAGAAATAAATTCAAAAAGGTTATTATTATTGACGGGAGCGCTCTCAACGCGAATTTGCTTAGTGCAGGAAAAGAAAATAAAAAATATAAACAAAAAAAATATTCTACCCATAGTTCCCCCCAAAAAACAGATAAATTTAATTAAATTATTATAATAATTTTCTAAAAGTCAATTTGCATTTTTAAGATATTAAACAATTCAATGAAATAATTTGATAATAAAAAAATTGGCTTCAGCTCTTAGTTTTGCTCAATCGGCATTAAGCTATTCAAACACATTATCAAATTTTGCAACTATCACAAAAAAGTCAATTTCCTTTTCGGCTTCGGTTTCATTAGCTGCCTTTGGAGCAACTGAATAATCCTTTATTATCTTCAGTCTGCTTTTATAATCACCGAAGCTTTCGAAATATTTATAGAAAGCGCGTTCCCTTGCTTCTATCATAGTTGAAATAAAAGCAGAGTCAGGTTTGATTATTTCAATTTTTGGCTGTTCTATTTGCTTTTTTGGTTTTGCATTCTTCTTTGGTTTTTCAGGAGGACTAATGATAGTTCTTTCAGTTTCACGGTTAATATCAAGCACCGTTAATTTAAGATCAAACTTAGCCGAGCGGTTGAACCTTAGCAGTTCTTTAAGCTTATCAAGCTCTTTAACGGCATCTGGATTTAAAGTAGTATCTGCTTGCTTAAAGAGATTTAAACTTTCAAAAACTCTGCCCTGAGTCAAACGTTTTACAGTGAAATCAACTTTTTGTTCAAAATATTTTTCCCCTGCTTCCATTCTCAAAGTTTCAATGGTTCTCGGGATATCATACCGAGTAAAGATCAAAGTATAGGTCTCACCGGCACTTAATAATTGATCGAATTGTCCTGTTTTCGAATTGGATTTGATTTTAAACTTCTGTCCTGCAGCCGACCTTATCTCAATCGTTACGTCAATGGGTTCGCCGGTGTATTCATCTGTAATTACACCTTTCACCAGAGCTTTGGCTTTGCTATCATTAACAGGTTGAGCATTCAAAGCCGGTATCAATAAGATTGGACACAGGAAAATCAAAAAAAATGTTTTCATAACTATTTAAATTTAAGAAATAATCCAGTCTTTTTTATTTGTAACTTTTTCAATTTTTTTCTTTAAAATTGAAGGAGTAAACGGTTTGACTATATAATCGTTTACACCTGCATTCAGGGCTTTGATCACATTATCTTTATCATCGAGGGCAGTGATCATAAGAATAGGAATATCTTTTGTATCTTCTCTTTCACGAATTTTAAGGGTAAGTTGTAATCCATCAATGTTTGCCATCACCCAATCTGTAACCACAAGATCAAACTTATCCTTATCCATTGCTTCCAGAGCTTCTTCACCACTTTTTACAGATACTGAATCCTTTAAACCGATTTCCGACAGAGAATTTGCAATTAATCTTCTCATTATCATTAAATCATCAACAACTAAAACCTTCATAAAAATTCAATTCAATTTCAATAAATTTATTTCAAAAAATATATCTTCCCAGCATCAAAAATAACAAACATATAGCAAGCATCCAAGAAAAAAAACATATTTTATTATTCCCAGCACCTTTCAAATGAAATTCAAATTAATAAATTTCATTTATTAACATTTTCGGTAATTTTTAATCAAAGTTTAATTTAAAAAATAAAGATAAAGAATTTCCCATTTTTTATGAAAATTTTTGGTACGTTATTTGAAATATTCGGGTATAATCAATTTTAATAATTATTACATGGAGGTTCAAATGACTATAAAGGAAATACGCTACACACCAACACAAGCCTCGGATATTCAACCATTTACGAAACCTGCAACCTCAAAGAAAGAACTCAAGCCCTTATCCGATACTAACAGTATTCATCAAGCATCACCTGCTTGGCAGAAGGATATTCTACTTTCAGCTATAAATATGCTGGAGAATAATATCCAATTGAATGATATTCACCCTTTAGATAGAAAAAGTGCTTCACCAATTGAAACACATCAGGAAGCATTAATCGAATTAACCTTTTTTAAAGCCGGATTTAATCCTGATGAAACATCCAAAGCACAGGCTAATATTAAAGCTTCAGATATAGCTTCATTGTTTAGTTCCGAGCAGATGAATTAAATTCAGAAATTTCAAATTTTTCGAGTCATTTTCTAAATAATCGAGCCTGTCTCAAAAGCCACATATTTAACAAAAATGTCATTCCTGCGTATGAGACTGTGTGAAAACACGAAATATTCACGTATCTATCATTCCCGCGAATGCGGAAATCCCCTTCCATGGCGCAATTGGGGATTCCTGCATTCGCAGGAATGACAAGAAAAGGTAGTTTTCACACAGTCTCGTATGCAGGAATCTCCTTCCAGTGCCACTTTAGGGGATTCCTGCATTCGCAGGAATGACAGAAATGAGGCGTTTGAGACAGCCTCGTTTTTATTTCCCATTAGCTTTGCTTCTTGTCATTGCAGCGCATAAGGCTATTTAAAAACGTAGAATTTTGTGTAATGTCATCATGAGGCTATTATAAAAAGCTACGCTTTTAAAAGGGTGAAAATGACAAGATAATTTAAACCCCCGAACCCCTCCTTGGAAATGCTAACAATTATACACAAATATTGACTAAAATAGGATTTTACTGATGAAACACTGTAAAGCCTTATTTTCTGACAAAAAACTTCATCTAAATTTTATAAATTAGTAGCTTAGACATTCTTGTCTGAGCATTATAAACAGCCAACAGACAGTAATGACTGTTCTACTAAAAAATAAGTTAGATGAAAGGTTTTTGATCCATTTCTCTGTTAATATTTAAAAGATGTGTATAATTGTTAGACTTTGAAATGAGTGGGAAATTGGAATGATTAAGTATTTTTTAATTATTTAGATTATTAAAATTATTACCAGATATTCTAAAATATATTTATATTCTTTTCGTTATATTTATTTAAATTTATAAAACATACACCTATTGTGATAAATGATAAATCTTTGGAAATATTGTCTGATTTTAATTTATCCGATTATTTTTTATTATAATTCATTTTCACAGATAAATATCATTAATCCCGCTCCTAATGCTCAACTTACAAGCGATTCAATTATTAATTTCAATTTTAGCAAATCATCAGCAAGTGGATTAAAACTTTATTATTCTTTTGATAAATCATCGTGGATACTAATTGATGATAAAATTTTATCAAACACATATAAATGGAAATTACCTTATTTCAGTCAAAAAAATATTTTTTTTCGTGTTGAATATTTTAATTATATAGCTCCGAAATTAATCTGGCAGATTGACAATGCTCATCTGTCTGAGATTCGGAGTGTTCATTTCTCGCAGGATGGAAACTATCTTGAATCCACAGCTTATGGGAATGAAGTCATTGAGTGGTTTATTAAAAATAAAGCGCCAAATACCCTGATTTTAAAACAAAATCAAAGTATAATAAATTCAAATTATTTTCATAATCACGATTCAATTATCTTCTCAAACAGAAATGAAATTTCACTCTGGGATCAGAAAAATAATAATTTAATTAATTATACAAATTTATTCGCTGATGATGTTTATTCTGTTGTTGCGCATCCATACAAACTTTTAATCGCAGCTGCAGGCTTTGATTCTACAATTAATATTTTTGACATAACGACATCGCTTCCAGTTTATTCAAAAAAATTAAATACAAGATTATATACAATATCTTTTGATAAGATTGGTGATAAAATCTTAGCTGCAGGTGAAGATGGAATAATTTATGAAATTGACTGGAAGCAAGATAAGTTATTGAATAAATTTTCCCAGCATGGAGCAAGCGGTGTAAATCAGGTAGTTTGGTCAACAGATTTTTCACCAGATGGCAAATTAATTTGTTCAGGTGGTGTCGATAGAACAGTAAGAATTTGGAAGGAATCCGATCCATCGAACGTTATTATCATTAACCAACATAATTCCCATGTTAGGAAAACAATGTTTCATCCTTCAGGTAAATATGTACTTTCCGGTTCTTTGGACAGCACAGCAAGGCAGTGGGACGCCTCTACCGGAATAGAAATTGAGAATTCGCGAATAAAGCATGGAGGGCAGATTTTATGTGTGGATTATTCTCCGACAGGTGATAGTATCGTTACAACAGGTAGAGATTTATCAATAAAGCTGTGGGAAAACTTCCGCTTACTTAAATACTCCGACACCGTTTCTTGCCGTATTCAATATCCACTAAAGATATATATTCCAAATCTTGTAAGTTTTGATGACGATAATTTCAATTTACCTGTCCGGGCAGAAATATCTGATAGCATGAAATCTATCATTGGTGCAAACCAATATCATATAAAAGTAGTGATTGAAATACCGAATAAACTGCTTAAAGTTAATTCAAGCGTTACCGGTACTAATAGTTCAACAAGGAAAGATACAATAACTTATGAACAGGATAACCTCACACTTCAAGATACTATTTTTTTACTCAACTGCACTGCACTCTGCACTGACACATTATCCGAACCCATCAGACTACTCTCGTTTGAAATAAGAGAGCCAAATAATTTCACTTTTGCTTTGAATGATGGAACCCTGACCGTTTATTCCCCTGTACTTATTAAAATTCCACATTTGAAAGCAATAGTGGATGATAATTTAAAGCTACCTATTCAATTTTCAGCACGTAAAGAGATATTTCAGTTTTTTGGCAAACAAAATCAATTTAAAATTCAATTTACTCTCGAAATTCCGAGAAATTTAATGCAGATAAACTCCCTGGTTTATCGTTTATCAGGAAACGATAGAAAGGATACGATTTTCTTTGAAGCTGATGGAATAAAGCTACAGGACACGCTTTTAATGCTGGATGCAATTGCATTACAAGGCGATATTGTTCGGGAAGAAATCAGAATAGTAAAAGCCGAATTTATGAGTTTTCCAAAATTTTCGCCAGTTTATCGCGAAGGTTCAATTTCAATAATTAGACCAATCAGGGCGATAATTCCACATTTAAAAATTAGACTTGGAGATGAATTTGATATTCCAATTATTCTTGATCCGTTTCCAGCAGTTGAGAAAATTATTGCCGGACAGAAATTATCTGCTTCTTTGGAAATAGAGATTCCCCAAATGATCTGTGAAATTCTTGATACTCTGCCCCATTCGCGCCCTAAGAGCAGGAAGGATACTTTAAAATTTAATCTAATTAATTTGCCGTATCATAGAGATTTTTACAAAATCAAGGCTTTGGCACTTCACGGTGATACTGCCTCTGAACCGATAAGAATATTAAAATTTGATGTTTTAAGCGATACTACCTTAACAATTGAAAAAGTTAATGGCTTATTATCTATTGACCCCTTATGTCCCGATATTGGTTTTTATAAATTAGTTTTCGGAGACAACGCAAATATTATAGAAATTTATCCAAACCCAGTCCAGGATTATGCAACAATTTATTTAAATAAAATAAGTGATAGTCCTTGTAAAATAATCATGACCTCAGCCGATGGCTCGGCGACAGGAGTGATTTACGAAAATTCACTAAAGTCTGGTAATTTTATTTTCAATATTTCAATGAAGGAACAATCAGCAGGAATTTATTTCCTTCGCTATGAGTGCGATGGAGAGATATGGACTAAGGAGATAATTAAGGTGGAATAAACTAATATTAAATTAAATATAAAAATTCTATCGATAGATTCTTTAAATCAAATTTATCACAAAATCAATATAATGACAGTTCCTTCGAATGAGACTGTTTAAAAACACGAAATAATTACTTATCTGTCATTCCCGCGCAGACGAGAATCTTCTTCCTGTAACACTTTGCACTCGTTACCAAGCACCTGCTTGGTAACGGATTGCTGAGGCAAAAGAGGAAGTTCCCAAGCAGGAGCTTGGGAACAAGCAGAAAAATTCAATTTTGCCTTCCATCACATTGATCTCATTATTGTGAAACATGTATGTATAGACGACTTTCATCCTAATTTGTGATTTTTTTTAAATCATGACAGTTCCCGCGCAGGTGGGAATCCCCTAAAGTGGCACTGGAAGGAGATTCCTGCATTCGCAGGAATGACATTTTTGTTAAATATGTGGCTTTTGAGACGGCCTCAATTGATGATTTTCGGAAGAATGACAGCAATAAAGAGTTTTTACACAAGCTCGAATGCAGAAATGACAAGGAATTGAAGTTTTCACACAGTTTCATAAGCATGGTAACAATAAATGATATACTCCATTAATGAAAGCAAATTGGAATATCAGGGTGCAAAAAAAAATCAGTACCTAATAAATCCGCTCTTTTTGTGTAATTTTGTATAATCTTGATTCTGAATTTTAAATTGGACATTTTATGAAATATATATACATACTCACAATCTTTATTTTATCAACACTGAAGCTATTGAGCTGGAATATTGAGTGGTGGAATAAAGGATTTCTTGATGAAATAAAAAGAATAAAAATATCTTCAAATGAACAATTCATTGCCGCCGAAACTGTCACTGACTCCGGTCTCATTATACGCCAATGGGATATTCAGCAGAGAACTAAAGTATTTGAGACCAAATCACTTGGCATTTATTTTGAAATCTCATCCGACGGAGCACTATTAGCTGTGTCTGATTCTAACTCTTTCAGTATTTATGATACAAAAAAAACAGAGCTGATAAAAAAAGAAAATATTCCAAACCAGAGAAAGATTTCAAATCTCGCTTTTGTACCCAATTCTTCAAAACTAATCATTGAATACAAAACCGATTCAGCAATTGCAATATATGTGCTCTATGATTGTATTGCTAAAAAAATTGATAACCAGTTCTTTATCACAAATAAAAATGCATATAGAGCTCATAAGTCACTCCCATTAATATTTACCAGCGATGGCAAAAATTTAATCTCCCGCAATATGGACGATTATTCAGATTTATACATCACCACAGAAAACGATATGTTCATTCTGAATCTCGAAACAGGAAATATAACTTATCGGAATCAAATACATAAATTTATATTTGATAAATTGCTCATCTCACCAGATGATAAGTATATTGCGGCTCTTTATTATAATAATACCCAAGCCAAATATTATGTTGATTTTCTGAATATTTCAAATTTTTCAGTCCAGAAGTCAATTTTACTGGGTTCAATACCAGAAACCGCAGTTGGTTTTGATAAAACCGATAATAGTCTGAGATTCTGGTATTCAAACGGACTAATAAAAAAGATAGCAGCCAACGGAACAAACTTCGATTCAAGTAAAGTCAAGATTTCAAGCAATGGGGCTGCTTTTCTAAGCAATAACCGTTTCATAAGCTATATGTCACATATCCTTTCAATTTGGGATATCAGCAGTGCTTATCAGAATTTATATGAAATTAACGGTTATTCAGGCAGTTCACCGGTCGGGTATTTGCAAAGCGTAGATATATCGCCCGATAATAAAATTGTTGCAACAAGCGGTCAAGATAAAGTAATCCGCCTCTGGGACTCTAAAACAGGGAACATATTAACCACTCTGACAGGGAACAAGAATATCTGTAATTCTATCATGTTTTCACCGGATGGGCAATATCTGGCAGCTAATCAAACATTAGATTCAGCCAAGATATTGATCTGGAAACTTTCTGATTTTTCACTTTTTAGAACACTATACAACTCTGATGATTCATCTTCGGTATTTTCTTGGTCACCAGATAGCAAGAGCATTGCCAGTGGCGGTTATTCGGTTATCACAACTACTATTTTTGATATTTCAAGCGGAAAAATAACAAATAGCTTCCCTTTGAATAGCAAACTCACAGCTTTAGCATATTCAAAATCGGGAAATTGGATAGGTTCAGGTACAGGTGCGGGATATTACCATGTATATGATTACCTTAAATTAACCGATATATCAGCTTGGCAGATTCGTCCGACAAATCCGGCTATATATAGTATGGAATTCAGCACAAACGACAGTGTTTTTACAGTAGCATGTCAGGATGCCACTATCAGAATCATATCATCTGTTAATCGCCGGCTTAGTAAATCTTTTACATGTTTATCAGAACAGGGCAAGTTAATTACACCTATTAGGTCACAACTTTCAAAAGACGGGAAAACTCTGTGGGGCACAAGTTCACAATTCATCATGGGATGGGATACCAGCAGAGTTCAAGTCAATCAGCTTGTTACGGAAATGTATGACCGGGATACTTTAATCTCAATAAGATATTCGGCTGTCAGTCCTGACGAAACATTTATTATGGTTGGCACCCAAAGAGGAGATCTGATACGTCTCAAGGTAAACCCTGTTTCAGTAACGGAGCCTGTACCTGATAAAAACGAGCTGATTATAAGTCCTAATCCTGCAAATGATCTGATTAATGTAGATATAGCAGAATCATTTTCATTAGTTATCTATAATCAATTAGGAGAAAAAGTCCATTCATCTGAAAACGAGCATCAGGTAGATATTAGCACGTTATCTTCCGGCATGTATTACTGCACAATAAGAGTAGGAGCCATGGTTTTAGTTAGGGCAGTAGTAGTTTCTCGATGATTAGGAATTACGAATTCGTAATTTCTTAAAGAAACCCTTGAGCAGAAGCGAACTTTCATCTGCCATTACTCCCCTCACTACTTCGCAACGATGATTCAATCTCGCATCTTCGGTTATTGAATACAAACTGCCACTGGCTCCGGTCTTTGGATCATTTGCTGCAATGACAAGTCTCGGAATACGTGCCAAAACTATAGCCCCCGAACACATTGCACAAGGTTCAAGTGTCACATAAATAGTACAATTCAGAAGATGTTTATATTTATTTTTTTTTATTGCTTTTTGAATTGCGATAAGCTCGGCGTGCAGCAGAGAATCAGATTTCCGTTCTATGGAATTTCTGCCACGGCCAATGATTTTTCCTTCACAAACAACAACACATCCGACAGGAACATCCCCGTAATTAGCTGCCTTTGCAGCTTCTCGCAAGGCTAAACTCATAAATTTAAAATCAGTATTCATCAAAATCTATTAAATTAAGAAAATCTTTACAATATACAATGATTAAATGAACATTTTTTCTTAATTTTGTATAAGTTCTTTGAACGTTTTTTAGTTATTAGTTATGAGTTATAAGTTATATGAAGAAACCTAATAACTTTAAACAAAATAATTTATTTGCATTCTGAAACTGATTCTGATAATAAAATCAATTTAAAAATGCCACCAGACCTAGTCCTCAACTCATAATTTATAACTCATAACTCATAATTTATAACTCATAACTCATAATTAATAAAATATCGGAGCATTATATGAAAGAATTTTCAAACGAAGTTTATCTTGATTTTAAAGATCCAGCCGTTCTTTTAAAACAAAAAAAAGCACTTCAAACTGTTCGTAGTCAGTTCGGCAAAGAGTACCCAAATATTATAGGCGGAGTTAAAGTTAAAACAACTAAAAAAACTCTTTCCGTAAACCCCTCACATCCAAATGAAATAATCGGAACTTTTCAGAAAGGTGGCCAGAAGGAAGCCGAATTAGTTGTTCAATCTGCTGTGAAAGCCTTTGAAACATGGAAAAATGTGCCTGCAAAAGAACGAGCTGAATATTTATTCAAAGCTGCAAAAGAAATGCGCCGCCGTCGCTATGAAATCAATGCTTGGATGATTTCCGAAGTTGGTAAAAATTATCTTGAAGCCGATGCAGATACCTGCGAAGCTATTGACTTTCTTGAATTTTACGGCCGCGAAGCAATTCGCTATTCAAAAAAACAACCACTAACTCCAAATAAAGGTGAAAAGAACGACTATTTCTATATTCCGCTTGGCGTTGGTTTAATTGTTCCACCATGGAATTTTCCACTCGCAATTTTAGTTGGAATGACTTGCGCTGCCCTTGTGAGTGGCAATACTGTCATTTTAAAACCATCGTCTGAATCTCCGATGATGGGCTGGATATTAAGCGAAATCATGCAATCAATAGATATGCCCGACGGAGTTTTGAATTTCTTCGTTGCCAGTGGAGCCGAAGCAGGTGACTATTTAGTCGAGCATCCAAAAACAAGATTTATTGCTTTCACAGGTTCAATGGAAGTCGGATTGCACGTCAATGAATTAGCAGCCAAAAAATCTCAGGGTCAAATATGGATCAAACGTGTTATTGCAGAAATGGGCGGAAAAGATTCTATCATTGTCGATTCTGAAGCAGATATTGATTCTGCTGTTCAAGGAGTTGTCAGTGCTGCTTTCGGATTTCAGGGACAAAAATGTTCGGCATGTTCCCGAGCAATTGTAGATAAAAAGATTTATTCAGAATTTAATAAAAAATTGAAAGCCGCAGTCGATAAACTTGAAATCGGTGATCCAGCTGAAAATTATATTTGTGGTCCGGTTGTTAGTGCTAAGGCAGAACATTCAATTCTCCAATATATCGAATTAGGTAAAAAAGAAGGAAAATTACTTTGCGGTGGTAGCAAAATCCGTGAAATGGACGGATTCTACATCAAACCCACAGTATTTTTTGATATTAAACCAGAAGCCAGATTATCCCAAGAAGAAATTTTCGGTCCCGTACTTGCTGTCATCAAATCTAACGATTACGACGATGCCTTAAAAATTGCAAACAACACAATGTTCGGATTGACAGGTGCGGTTTACTCAAAAAATAAAGAGAAATTGGAACGTGCCCGTACAGAATTTCACGTCGGAAATCTTTATTTGAATAGAAAATGCACCGGTGCAATGGTCGATGTTCATCCTTTTGGTGGCTTCAACATGAGTGGTACTGACTCCAAAGCAGGCAGCCGTGATTATTTAATGCTTTTCCAACAAGGGAAATCAATTGCTGAGAAAATAAAGTAACTCTAAAGATTATTAAAGTTAAAGGGAAGTAAGAATGTAAAAAAGAGGTTCATGAAAGGAACCTCTTTTTATTTATCATTAAACGATCTAAAAATAATTTATTAAACATTACGATTAATCTTAAAAAAAATATTATATTTGTTGATATCAAGATTCATTTTGATTTGATTCAATTGATCAATGATAATTTTGATAAATGTTGAAATATAAAGATAATGTGGATACATTTGGATCATAATGAGTTACTAATATAAATTTTCAGTTAAAAAAATAAATTTGAAGAGGAGATATCTATGAACTCTAAAGATAAATCAAATGAAGAACTAATTATAGAACTTCATCAACAGAAACAAAAAAATGATGATTTAGCTTTATATTGCCAAAAAATAAGCGATGATTTTAAATATATTGAGAACTCTCTAAGAGATAGCGAGTCAAAATATAAACATCTCTCAGATACATTAGAAGCTATCTTAGACCATATCCCCGGTCTTGTGTTTTATAAGGATAAACTAAATAATTTTATTAAAGTTAATAAATTTGTTGCTAACGCTTATCAAAAAGCAAAGCAGGAATTAGAAAATGTAAATCTTGCTAATCTCCATTCTAAGGAAGAGGCGGAAAGTTATTTCAAAGATGATTTGGAAGTTATAGAATCAGGAATTCCAAAATTAAATATCGTAGAAAAATGGGACACGCCCGAAGGTGAAAAATGGATTAGTACAAGCAAAATACCTTTCGTTGATCCTGATGGGAATATTGATGGCATAATAGGAATATCATTGGATATTACAGAAAATGAAATTTCCGAACAAGCTCTTGCCCGGAGTGAAGACCTATACCGAGATTTGATTGAGAATAGTAGTGACTTAATCTGTATTCATGATTTGGATGGACATATCCTGAATGTGAACCGTGCTGCTGCCATAGCTACCGGTTATTCAATTGATGAACTGCTCACAATGAAAATCCAAGACTTCTTGCTGCCTAAACTGAAAAAATTGTTTAACGGTTATATTGAGAAGTTAATTGTAAACGGAACGGCAAAAGGCATTTTTACAATTATTACCAAATCAGGTGAAAGACGACTGTGGGAGTTTAACGATAGTTTACGAACTGAAGGAGTTGCAAAACCTATTGTCCGTGGAATGTCAATAGACATTACAGAGCGCAAGCGTGATGAGGCAATATTGCGTTTATATGGTGAAATGATCAAAAATATGTCGGAGGGAGTTCAATTTAGTGGCTTTGGAGATGGATTAGTTTATTTTACAAATCCCAAATTTGATCAAATGTTCGGCTATGGTTCAGGTGAAATGATAGGTAGAAATATTTCGACTATATATAATTTCGATTATGAATCATCATCTCTTAATAGAAGTCTTATAATGAAATCTATTAAGGACACCGGTGAATGGCATGGAGAAATTTCAAATGTTAAAAAGGATGGCTCATCATTCTGGTGTTTTGTTAACGTCTCGGTATTCAACCATCCTTCTCATGGTAAGGTAATGATGTCTATTCATCAAGACATTTCAGAAAGAAAACAAAAGGAAGAACAAATTTCAATCCTTACCAAAGCCGTTGAACAAAGCCCTGCATCAGTAGTTATAACAAATATTAATGGTGATATCGAATATGTTAATCAAAAGTTTTGCAATTTAACAGGTTTTACAAAAGATGAAGCCCTTGGTTTAAATCCGAGAATATTAAAATCCGGTAAAATGAACAAAGAGTTTTATACTGAGCTTTGGAAAACAATTCTTGCAGGTAATGAATGGCATGGTGAATTAATCAACAAAAAGAAAAGCGGTGATTTATATTGGGAAGAGGCTTTGATTGCTCCTTTGAAGAATATAAAAGGTGAAACAACTCATTATCTCGGATTAAAGGAAGACATTACTAAAAGAAAAATTGCTGAGGAAAAACTTATAGTATTAGTTGATGAACTAACTCAAACAAAAGATACATTAGAAAAGATTAATTACGAAAAAGATAAGTTCTTTTCAATAATTGCACATGATTTGAAAGGCCCATTTACCGGATTCTTAGGGTTATCAAGAATCATCATTGAAGATTTTATGGATCTATCAATGAAAGATGTTACCGAACTTGGGAAAAGTATGTATGATTCAGCTGATAATTTGTATAGATTGTTAGAGAATCTTTTGGAATGGTCAAGAATGCAAAGAGGAGTTATAGATTTCAGCCCTGACAATTATGAACTATACTCAATTGTCAAGCAAAATATTGAGATTGTACACGAATTTGCAAAACAAAAACAAATTGAACTGATCAATAATATTCCTGAAGGATATCGGATTTATGCAGATATTCCTATGATCAACACTGTTTTTAGAAATTTAATATCAAATGCAATAAAATTTACTCCAAGAGCTGGAAATATTGAAATTGGAATCACAAAAAAGGCTTCCGATGAAACCATCTATATAAAAGACAGTGGAATAGGAATGAGTGAAGATATTCTCAGTAAGTTATTCCAAATTGATCAAAAGGTATCACGACCGGGCACTGAAAATGAGCCAAGCACAGGGTTAGGCTTATTACTTGTCAAAGAATATGTTGAAAAACATGGTGGAAAAATATGGGTAGAAAGCCAGGAAGGAAAAGGTACAACCTTCTTTTTCTCAATACCGGAATGTTAAAAATTAAACCCAGATTGATTATCAGATTGCTGTAATAATCTTAAAAGTCACAACCACAGCTATCCTCAACGATAATTTCCGGAGGAAGTGCTAAGAAAAAGCAATTCATTCATCTTATGCACACTCATTATCCCGAATATAGAAAGGAGAATGGAGAACTATAAACCCAAATAATTCAATAGAAAAAACTATCTGTGTTAAATAAGAATTTTACTTTTAAATGTAACTATTTCTGTATTGAACTGTTCTTAGACTAAGAAGCATATGTAAAAAGGGGAATATGAAAAAATATCTACTTTATTTGTTAGTTATAATGTTCACAATAACCGTTCAGACGGCTACAAAAGCAGAAGAGATGCTCAAAAACTGCCACAGTAATGCCGGTAATGATTTTTGGTTTACTCTACCTGCTGCTTTATATGGTGAAAGTAATTTCTATCATATCCTTGTTAATGTAGTTTCATCAACAAATAATAATTGTTATCTGGAAATTCCGGGAAAAGGAGTTTTCAAATCCCAAGCACTAACTCCTGATGAAACTTTTACCTTTGAACTCACTCCCGGAGATGTTATTGTCAATAATAGAGGTTCTGGAACTTTACCTATTTCAGAACAAGTCTATGCTGGTGCCGGAGTACATATTTTTTCGGATTCAGCCATAATTCTTTATGTGACACTATATTATACATACATGTCCGATGGAATTATAGTCTTACCTTTCCAAATGTTAGGAACGGAGTACATTGTATCAAGTTATCCCGAAACAACTATGTATCCTTCTTCTCATTTATCGAGTGAATCTGCATGTATCGCAGTTTACGACAATACACAAGTAAGTTTCACTTTGGAAGGGACCTCAAGTACTGAAACTTCAGGAGGTTTAACAAGCGGGAATAAAATTTCAAGAATTTTAAACAGAGGTGATATTTGGATGTTTTCAGGCAAGAAAAACGGTGATGATCTGTCTGGCTCCATGTTTAGTTCATCAAAACCGATAGCAGTCGTTTCAGGTAATTATTGTGCAAATGTTCCTCAGGATAATAAATGGTGTGATTATCTCTGCGAAATGGAAATTCCGACACATTTATGGGGAACCGATTATTTTGTCGGAAAATTACCTATGAGAAGATATCCTTCTATCATTCGAATATATGCTAAGGAATCAGGTACTAAATTTTATATTGATGGTAATGAGTGTGGTACAATGACAAAAGTGCCGGGTGTATTTAACAAAGGATACTTTGAAAGAAGGATGGTACCAATGGGGCAAAAACCGAAGAGTGTTGTGGTTAGCGGTAGTGCGCCGATAAATGTAGTACTATACAATACAGGAATAGAAGAAGAAGATCCAGTCAATTTTCCTCGATTAGACCCATTTCAAATGAATATTGTCCCATACCAAGGTTTTATGAAAGATATTAGTTTTGCTGTGCCAAATCTGAATGGTAAAAATCCGTTTAGTTTAAGTTACCTCAATTTATCATATCAGGTAGATAAATACGGGAATGCTCCTGATGATCTTGAGATTGCAGATTTTTCTAATCCTTATCCAAGTTGGACAAGAATTAATCAAAAGTACCCCGGAATTGACGAAAAATACTCGGTTCTGGTCGATGGGAAACAATACGCACACAAAACGATTCAATTATCCGGCAAAGGTCCTTTTAAACTTAGGGCAAAGAATCCACTTGGAGCACAATATTATGGAGATGTAGGTGATCTTTCCCCTGTAGGTTATCCTGCAGCATATGGAAACAACTTATATAATTCATCTGATCTTGAGAAGCCTGTAACAAGCTGGAGCTTTAACAAAGATTCAATTTGTTTTATAAATTATACTGAGGATATGCCCCAAAACGCTGCACTACGCTCAAATCTATGCTGTATTTCACTGATTGATTCACTCTCTTACAATATGAAATTATTTACTCCCAATATACTACCAGGTATAACACATGCCCTGTCTTGGAACCTATTTGTAAGAGATTCGAATAAATATGCAAAAGGTTCTGTTTATATTTCTGATTTTAATTACAACGATACGGTTTTGATTTTCAATTATTCTCCAGCAAAAAGATTGCAGGCTTCACCTTCTGATAATATTTATGAAACTTATATTGGGAAAAATATTGACACAAGTATTATAATTAATAATATCGGTTCAACAACTTTTTATGTGAAGAATATATTCGGCAATAATTCAAATTATTATCAATTTGCTGCAAACAGAAATATTGCCTACCTTAATCCAAATGATACTTTTTCGGTTTCTATTCATTTTATTGCCAAACAAATCGGGAAATTCAATGACTCATTGCTCGTTTACGATGATACAACTAAATTAGTAACTGCTTATTTTAATTCTCTTGTTCACAACAGAAATATAAAAATAAGTGGCAAAACTCAGGTCTGTTCTTATGATAGCAATAATTACTCTGTGACCAATTTTCCAAATACAACTTATCAATGGGAGTTGAATAATAGCAAGCTAAACAACAAGCCAAACGAATATTCACTGAATTTATTAATGGCCACCTTTGAAAATCAAATACATGTATTTTTGCAAGATACTGTCAAGAACTTCTATGATACAGTATCATTAAAAGTTTATTCAAAAAGCAGACCTGGAGCCAATATAAATGTTGTTTTTTTTGATAAACGAAACGTAAAATCAATTTTTTCTACCGATTTTTCTACAAATGTAGAAAATTACTGGTCATTATCAAGTGGAAATTTTGATTCAATTTCCGTTCATAAGGATACAGTTTTTGTCTGTTGGGATCAAAGTGCAAGCGATGTTAAAGTAACCTTAATCAGAAGATATAAAGACGGTGCTTGTGAGGACAGCGCCTTCAAAACATTCCAACTCAAAACCTCGGTCTATGAAATGGAAATCGGACAATTATCAGTCTCACCTAATCCCATCTCAAACCAAATCCATCTATCAGGCAAGGTACCAAACCAATTTTACCATTTGACAATTCAGGATATTTTTGGTACTGATATTTATTCATCTGATGAAACAATCACTGATAATTCATTAAACCTGACTATAGATGCAACAAATTTTGGAAATTGTATTTATTTTGTGATTTTAAGAAGTGATGATAAAAACTACTTTTTGAAATTTATAAAGTAACAAGGTGAAAATACTAATCATACAAATCAAAAAGGCAGCCATTTGGGCTGCCTTGTTAAAAATATTTAAACTAATAATTAGTTCGCCGGTGTTTCTGAAGTAGAATCTGCAAGAGTATCTGATACAATGGCTTCGGCTTGAGGTACATCTTCGGCAACAGGTTCGGAAATAGCTTCAGGTATTGCATCGACCACGACTTCTTCGATAACTTCAGCGACGGGTAAATCTTCAGTAATAACCTCCTGAGCTACTGCTGCAGGAATTGATACTGCAAGTTCAGCAGCTTTTTTGTCCGATGCTTTTTGAGGAACAGCTTTGCCTTTAACTTTACCTTTTGCAGGTTTGCGTTTTTTCATGCTGGTAGCTCCATCAATTGGTGCTGCCCAGTCAACAAGCTCAATGATTGCAGTACGTCCTGCATCACCGCGTCGAATACCGGTTTTAACTATTCTGCAATAACCACCGGGACGAGATTCCACGGCTGGAGCAATTGCATCGAAAAGTTCTTTAATGATTTTATCACTCATAATGTAGCGTGCTACTATTCTACGTGAGTGAACATCTACTTTAGCTCCGTCGGCTAACAAACCTTGTTTTTCCCGGCTGAGAGCAACTTTTGCTTTTGTAATAAGTTGTTCGGCAATCGGACGAAGTTCTTTAGCTTTAGCTTCAGTAGTGTGGATTTTTTTATGTTCAAAAAGAGATGTTACCATATTGCGGAACATTGCTCTCCGATGGCTTGCGGTACGTTTTAATTTTCTACCTGCTACTGCGTGTCTCATAATTTATATTTCGCTTTCTGATTAATATTCAAACAAATCAAACAACTGGTGTTTTATCTTCACGTAGATAATGCTCAACGTTCATCCCAAACTCCAAGCTATGGTCTTGAACAACTTGAATTAGTTCGGCAAGAGATTTTCTGCCGAAATTTCTGAATTTAAGTAGTTCGGATTCCTCAAGAATAACTAATTGCCATAAATGAGTAATATTGGCAGCCTTGAGGCAATTATGTGCACGAACCGATAATTCAAGTTCATCCACCGGTGTTGTAAGAATCTTTTTAATTCTTGTTTTTTCAGCAACTTTAACTTCTTCTTCAGCAACGACCATACGTTTTTCTTCTTCGATCTGATCTTCAAAACTGGTGAAGAATTTAATATGCTCATTCATAACTTTTGCTGCAAAGTGAAGAGCTTCCTGAGCACTAACAGTACCATCGGTTTTAACGTCCAATGACAATTTTTCAAAATCAATTTTGTTACCAACACGGTAAGGTTCAATCTGATAAAGAACATTGACAATCGGAGTATAAATTGCATCAATCGGAAGCATGCCAATCGGATAATCGACCAATTGCAGTTCTTCTGAAGGAACATATCCTTTGCCGCGCCCGATACGCAATTCAACGTCAAATTCAGTATCTTCGGCAATGGTAGCGATGTAATGATTAGGTTCAATAACTTCGATCAAATCATCGGAGCCGTTTTGTATATCTTTAGCAGTCCAAACATGAGGGCCGCTAATATGGAAATTCACTTTAAAAGGTTTTAATTCATCGGATTTTATTTTAACTTCTTTGAGATTTAAAATAATATCGGTCATATCTTCGACCACACCGGGAATAGTTTGAAATTCGTGCAAAACATCGGTAATTTTAATGCCGATAATCGCATATCCCTGAATGGAAGAGAGCAGAACTCTACGAAGGGAGTTTCCGATAGTAACCCCATATCCTCTTTCTAAAGGTTGCAGAATGAATCTTCCGTTAAACAGTGTTGATGATTCGTCAACCTGAACCCTTTCGGGCATTTGCATTTGTGTATTCATAATCTCTCTAAATAAGTCTGATAAATGCGCTTATGATTAAAAAATAATCTGAATGATTAATTTAAACTCTTCTTCTCTTGGGCGGTCTGCATCCATTATGCGGTATCGGTGTTCTGTCGATAATACTATGGATTTCAAGCCCAGCCTGCGTCAATGATCTGATAGCGGCTTCACGGCCGGAACCGGGACCTTTGACAACTACATCGATTTTGCGTAAGCCCATATCATAAGCTTCACGGGCAGCTTTATCTGCCGAAATCTGAGCTGCATAAGGTGTATTTTTCTTAGAACCTTTGAATCCGTTACGTCCGGCAGAAGACCAGCATAGCGTATTACCATACATATCCGAAATGGTTACCATCACATTATTAAATGATGCCCGGACAAATGCTTTGCCATGAATATCGGCAATAATTTTTTTCTTTACTCTTTTTTTAGCCACGACTATTTACCATTAATTGTTGATTCAAAATTTTATGAATTACTTCTTAGCTGCTTTCTTCTTTCCGGCAACTGTCTTACGACGTCCCTTACGGGTACGTGAATTAGTACGAGTCCGCTGACCACGGACAGGCAATCCGCGACGATGACGTAAGCCGCGATAGCAGCCAATGTCCATCAATCGTTTAATATTCATCTGAATTTCACCGCGAAGTTGTCCTTCAACTTTATATTCTTGAATGATCTGACGAATGCGAGCTACTTCAGCATCAGACCAAAGATGAACTCGTTTCGATAAGTCAACTTCGGCTCTTGTCAGAATTTCTTCAGATGTTGAGCGTCCAACACCGAAAATATAAGTCAAGCCAATTACGCCCCTTTTATTTTTTGGTAAGTCGATACCTGCAATACGTGCCAATTTATCTGTCTCCTTTAATTATTATTTGCTTATATTCGGGCAAAATTAACCTTGTCTCTGTTTGAAACGAGGATTCTTTTTATTAATAATGTAAACGCGTCCCTTACGGCGAACAATTTTGTCGTCGGGATTTCTTTTTTTAACTGATGCTTGAACTTTCATATCAAAAACTCAATTTATATAAAACAATTATACTTCTACTCTTCATCATTAATCATTAATCATTAACCATTAATTATTATTTGTACCGATAAATTATTCTACCCTTTGAAAGATCATAAGGAGAAACTTCTACCGTCACTTTATCACCCTGCAATATTTTGATAAAATTCATTCTCATTTTACCTGCAATATGCGCATGAACACGATGACCATTTTCAAATTTTACAATGAACTGCGTATTAGGCAATGTTTCCTCGATTACTCCGTCAATTCTTATTAATTCCTGTTTTGCCATGTACGCTATTAATCTCTTAAAGTTAAAATTACTGGTTTTGAATTATCGACAATCACTGTATGCTCAAAGTGAGCAGCAGGACTCGAATCTGCCGTTTTTACAGTCCATCCGTCATCCAAATTTTTTACCTTATGCGTTCCGGCATGAACCATTGGTTCAATTGCCAGCGCCATACCTCTCATAAGTTTCAGATTAGGATAATTTTTCCTGCTCAGAAGCGGAGGTACAAAATTCGGAATTGGCGGATCTTCGTGCAATTTCTTACCGATTCCATGACCTACAAGCTCTCGTGTAAGTGAAAAGCCGTTATTTTCAACGAACGTCTGTATTTCTCGCGAAATATCATATACTTTATTACCGGTTATTGCCTGAGCTAATCCAAGGAACAAGCTCTCGTTGGTTATTTTCATCAATCGCTGTTTTAATTCGCTGATTTTTCCGACAGCCACAGTGATTGCGCTATCTCCGAAATAACCTTCTTTGCATGCACCGCAATCAATAGATACAATTTCACCTTCAACAAGTTTTCTATTTCCAGGCATTCCATGAACGACAACTTCATCAATTGAAATGCACAATGTATAAGGGAAAACTTTTTTTTCTATTTTATATCCCTTGAAAGCCGGTTTAGCACCTTTGGACAAAATAAAATCCTCAGCAATTTTATCAAGTTCGAGGGTCGAGACTCCCGGTACAATTTTTTTTTCAATGAGCGTTAAAGTTTCTGCAACAATCCTGCAGGCTTTTTCAATCAGATCAATTTCTTTTTCGGTTTTAATATATACTGATTCATAAGATTTACTATTTTCGAATCGATTCATATATTAGTAGCTGCCGCTTGATCTTCCCTTAATTCTTCCACTCTTCATAAATCCGTCATAATGACGCATCAACAAATAAGATTCGATTTTATTCAAAGTATCGAGGGCAACTCCAACAACAATCAGCAAGCTGGTACCTCCGAAAAATGATGCAAGTGCACTATCAACTCCGAAAACTTTCATCATAAAAGTTGGAAGAATAGCGACTATCGCAAGGAAAATCGAACCGGGAAGGGTTATTCTATATAAAATTCCATCGAAATATTCAGAAGTCTGATCGCCTGGTCTGATTCCGGGAATGAACCCACCCTGCTTCTTTATATTATCAGCCATATCACGAGGATTAAAAATAATTGCCGTATAGAAATATGTAAACAGAATAATCATTATACTGTAAACCAAAGCATAAAAGTAAGAACGTTCCGAAAACATATTTGCAAATTCATGCAACCATCTTGTGTTCGGGAAAAAACTTGCTATAGTTGCAGGTATAAAGATCAATGACTGAGCAAAGATTATAGGCATAACGTTTGCCGAAAGAACAGGAATCGGAATATATTGAGTTGTTCCGCCAAAAACTTTTCTTCCAACCTGACGCTTTGCATATTGAACCGGAATACGCCGGGCACCTTGCGTAATAAAGGTGACACCTGCTATAACTGCTATCAAGAACAAGAGAATAATCATATCGACCACGATATTTTTATTCCCCACATTCTGCATAAATAATGATTTTAAGCCTTCTGGGAAAAGTGATTTAATTTCCTGAATGATGGCAGAAGGGAACCTTGCAACGATACCGATTGCAATAATCAGTGAAATTCCGTTACCAATTCCTTTTTCAGTAATCTGTTCGCCAAGCCACATTAAAAATACAGTACCTGCGGTGATTAATATTATTGTTGTGATTGTGAATAAATAAGGTGAAGTAGCAACAACAGGTATTCCACTGTAATTTTGGTTAAGAAGTTTAATACTTATTCCCCAACCTTGCATTGCAGCAATGACTACTGTACCTAATCTTGTATATTGATTGATTTTTCTGCGTCCTTCTTCACCTTCTTTTTGCATCTTCTGTATCTGAGGGATAACAAATCCACCAAGCTGAAGAATAATAGAAGCAGTAATATAAGGCATGATTCCAACTGCGAAGATAGCAGCATTATTAAATGCACCACCAACAAACATATCTAATAAATTAAATAATGAATCTTTGGAATCACTTGCTGAAAATACATTAAAAATATCCCAGAAAGAACCGGTACTAAAATGACCCATCGAAGCACGAAGTACCTGAAGATCGATACCGGGAAGTGTAATAAACGCACCTACGCGAACAACGAGCAAAATACCAAAGGTAAAAAGTATCCTTTGGCGAAGCTCTTCAATTTTAAAAATATTTCCTATGGTTTGGGTAAATTTAGCCATTTAAAGTTACTTTGCCTCCTGCTGATTCGATTTTCTGTTTGGCCGATTCGGAACAGCTATCAGCAATTATATTCAATGAAGCGCTGATATCACCGTTGCCAAGAATTTTTAACGGAAGACTTCTTTTACTAATCACACCAAGTGTTAATAAAATATCAAAATCAACAGTATTATCCACTAATCTTTTTTCATCGAATAATGTCTGAAGAGTCGAAACATTAACGATTTGATATTCAATCCGATTCATGTTGTTGAATCCGAATTTTGGGATCCTACGGTTGAGAGGCATTTGCCCGCCTTCAAAGAATCTTTTTACATGTGCACCGGAACGGGATTGTTGTCCTTTATGTCCGCGGGTTGCAGTTCCGCCATGACCTGAGCCAGGACCACGACCGATTCTTTTTTTCTTTGATTTTGCGCCTTCAGATGCTTGTAAATTTCCAATATGTTTCATCTTTGAACTTTATTTTTATGATACTTTTTCAGTTTTAACTAAATGCGAAACGACATTAATCATGCCTCTAATCTGTGGGTTATCCGGAAGAATATTGAAATTATTCGGACGACCGAGCCCAAGAGCTTCAATTGTGCGTTTCTGCTTTTCCATTCTTTTGATAACGCTTTTTGTCTGAGTTACTTTTATCTTTTCCATGTTTTTTCAATTGTTAATTGTTAATTATTAATTATCAATTATGAATAATTACATTTTTCACTTTTCAATTTCAACATTAACTTTATAAATTTTATAAACTTAAAAATTTTATAAACTTTACAAACTTAAAAAACTCTCTATCCGTGGATTACTTTTTGCACGGAAATTCCACGACGTGCTGCAACAGACTGAGCATCTTCCAATTGGAGTAAACCCTGAACAGCGGCTTTTACACTATTGTGAGGATTTGACGAGCCAAGGCTTTTTGTCAAAACATCCTGTACACCGGCTAATTCAAGAATTGCACGGACTCCTCCGGCTGCAATAACTCCGGTACCTTCTGTTGCTGGTTTAATCAAAACCTTTGCTGCTCCATATCTTCCGAGAACGGTATGAGGGATAGTTGTTCCCAACAAACGAACTTTTACGATATTCTTTTTAGCAGATTCGGTTGCTTTCGATACTGCATCCACTACTTCACCGGCTTTGCCGAGTCCATATCCTACATGACCGTTTCCATCACCAACAACGACAATTGCTGAGAAATTGAAACGACGTCCACCTTTGACGACTTTTGCTGTACGACCGACATAGACTAATTTATCTCTTAAATCAAGTTCGGAAGCTTTAATTTTTGCCACAAATAACTCCTTACAGTTTGCTTTCCAAATTTAAAATTGTAAACCTGCCAGGCGAGCGGCGTCTGCGACTGCTTTAACTCTTCCGTGGTACAGGTAACCGTTTCTGTCAAAAACTACTTTAATTATATTCTTTTCGAGGGCACGTTTTGCTACAACAGCACCAACCAATTTACCCTTGTCCAATTTTTTCATCTCGCTGGTAATCATACCCTTAACTTCTTTATCAATAGTAGAAGCCGAGACAATTGTACTTGAACTTTTGTCATCTATAATCTGAACAAAAATATTGTTAAGACTACGGGTAATTGTCATTCTGTGTCTATCGCCTGCGCCAAGAATCTTATTCCTGATCTGCATTTTCCGGCGATGACGTCTCTTATTTTTAATCTCAATTCTGCTCATGTTTCTATCTGTTATAATTATTAATTTTAATTCTTAATTATTTTGATGCAGTTTTACCGGCTTTTCTGCGAATATATTCACCCTGATAACGAAGACCTTTTCCTTTATATGGTTCTGGTTTGCGTAAGGAACGAATTTTAGCGGCAACAGCTCCGATAAGTTGTCTGTCAATACCTGATATTTTAATCGTATTCGGAGGTGTGAATTCAAATTTAATTCCATCCGGAGGAATAACTAAAACCGGATGAGAGAAGCCAAGAGATAATAAAAGCCTTGTACCGCGCAATTCAGCTTTATATCCGACTCCCTCGAATTGAAGAATTTTTGTAAATCCGGTTGCAACTCCGTTGATGGCATTAGAAGCCAAGGCACGGGTCAAACCATGGAGACCGCGTACATGCTTTAAATCATTTGCACGACTGAAACTCAAAGTTTTATCCTCAAGTTTATAGTCAATATGTTCAGGCAAATCAAATGTTAAATTTCCATTCGGGCCTGTTACATAAAAAGTTTTATCTTTCAACTCGATAGTTACTTTATCGGGAATTACTATAGGTTTTAAACCAATCCTTGACACTTTCGTATGCTCCTATTTTTTTTCAAACTTATAAAATTTGGTAATTACTATTTAGTCGAATTACCATACTGAACAAAGAACTTCACCGCCTAAGTTTTGCAGACGTGCTTGTTTATCGCTCATCACTCCGTGCGAAGTCGAGATAATAGTTGTTCCCAATCCATTATTTACTCGTGGTAATCTATCTGCTGGCATATAGATTCTTCTACCGGGTTTACTGATTCTTTTTATATTTACTATTGCGTGTTCACGATTATAGTAGCGTAAAGTTATGCGGATCGAGCCCTGCACACCTTCTTCTATTTTTTCACAATTTGAAATATATCCCTGATCTTTTAAAATTTGCGAAATTGCAAATTTTGTATTTGAAAAAGGAGTATCCAAAGTTTTATGTTTAGCTGAACCAGCGTTTCTGATTCTTGCTAATAAATCCGCTATTGAGTCTGATACCGGCATTTTTTTTCACTCTAATTATTTATCAATTAATCAATTTCTAAAATTTATATAATTCAATTCAATGAATTATCTCTTTCTTACCAGCTTGCTTTTCTGATTCCGGGAATTTTCCCTTCAAGAGAAAGTAATCTGAACATATTTCTGCAAACACCGAATTTTTTGTAATTTCCTCGGCCACGACCGGTAATTGAACATCTCAACCTCACTCTTGTCGGAGAGCTGTTGCGTGGCAATTTTTGAAGACCTACCATATCTCCGCCTGCTTTAAGGGCAGCGCGTCTTTCGGCAAATTTTTCAGTTAATTTTTTTCTTCTTTCGTTTTTAGCAACGACGCTTGTTCTTGACATATTTATACCTTATTTCTTTTTATTCTTTTTTACGGAATGGGAAACCAAATTCACTCAAGAGAGCATAAGATTGCTCATCGGAATCGGACTTAATACAAAAAGTAATATCGAATCCGGTGATTTTATTTACTTTATCAACATCAATTTCAGGGAAAATGATTTGTTCTTTGATACCCAAAGTATAATTTCCACGGCCATCAAAACTTTTATCAGGGAATCCTCTAAAGTCGCGAATACGAGGAGAAGCAATATTGATGAATCTGTCTAAGAATTCGTACATTCTTGCTCTGCGTAGAGTGACTCTACATCCGATTGGCATACCTTCACGTAATTTGAAGTTAGAAATTGATTTTCTTGCTCTGGTAATTGCAGGACGTTGACCTGAAATCAATTCAAGTTCATTAAGAGCATTTGCAAGAAGTTTTTGATCTGCTGATGCTAATCCAACACCCATATTAAGAACAATTTTTTCTAATTTAGGAGCCTGCATAAGAGATTTAAATCCAAATTTCTTTGTAAGAGATGGAATTACCTGACTTGTATAGAATTCATACAGTCTTGGAAATGGTGGTTTTTCCTTATCCTTCAGATCTGATAATCTTTTGCCTTCTGGTTTGAAGTCAGCTTTTTTGCTTGTTGAGGCAAAGTTTTTTCCTTGTGTACCTGTTGCTTTCGCCATATTAAAAATCTATTTTATTATTAATCTTTCAAAAAATCTATCTGCTTTATCCAAAGGATTAAATGGCTTTTTCGTTAGTACGTGCAAAGCGTCTTTCTGTCCCCTTCGGAGTATCGGCTTTTAGCTTATTGCCGATTCTTGTTGGCTTGCTGTCCGAATCAGAGATCATCACATTAGAATAATGGACGGGCATCTCTTTATGGACAATTCCACCTTTTTGATTTTGTTGGCTGGGGCGTGAGTGCTTAGCCTGCACATTAACACCTTCGACCAGTATTCTCATTGTTTTTGGATAAACAGCCAGTACTCTGCGGGGTTTTTCAAGGTTTCTATCTGCCCCTGTGATTACGAAAACGCTGTCGCCTTTTTTAATTTTTAAATTCATCTTTCTTCACCATTAAATAACTTCGGGTGCAAGGGAAATAATTTTCATATAATTTTTTTCGCGTAATTCACGTGCAACGGGACCGAAGATGCGGGTTCCACGTGGTTCACCATTTGTATTCAGAATCACGGCAGCATTATCATCGAATCTGATAAAACTTCCATCTTTCCGGCGAACTTCTTTACTTGTGCGAACAACAACTGCTTTCTGAACCGTACCTTTTTTGACGGCTGAGTTTGGAAGAGCAGATTTCACAGCAACAACGATTATATCACCGACTGTTGCATATTTTCTACCATGTCCGCCTAAAACGCGGATACATCTTATTTTCTTCGCACCGGAATTATCCGCTACGGTCAAATTCGTTTCTTCTTGAATCATTTTCTAACCCTTTCTTACTTAGCTCTTTCAACAACATCCAGCAATGTCCAGCGTTTTAATGCGCTCAAAGGACGAGATTCGCGGATGCGGACAGTATCGCCTGTTTTACATTCGTTGTTTTCATCGTGAGCCATAAATTTCTTACTTACTTTATAATATTTCTTATAAAGCGGGTGAGCAACCTGACGCTCAACTTTTACCACAATTGTTTTATCAGGCTTATTGGATACTACCTTACCCTGTAAAATTCTTTTATGAGGCTTTTTAACTGCCAACTCGACAGGATCAACCTGTGCAATTGGTTTTACCGGCTCGGCTGCGGCGACAACTTCAATTGTCTCAACAGGACTTATAACTTCGGTTTCAACCATTTCGACCGTTTCAACAGTTTGATCGATATTTTCAATAATTTCTTCCATTTTTACCTTTTATTGCTATTATTGAGCGCTTTGGTTTAAAATTGTTTTCATTCTCGCTATATCTTTCCTTAATATTTTAAGATATGCAGTATCATGCAATTGCTTGAGGGCATGTTGAAACCTCTGCTTTGCAAGCGTTTCTTCACTTTCTGCCAGGAGATGTTGAATCTCGGCAGTTGTTAATTCAGTTAGGTCTTTAATCTTACGAGGCTTCATTGTAAACCAGGTCAATACGTGTAACAAACTTTGTTTTAATCGGCAATTTTTGAGATGCAAGGCGCATAGCTTCTTTGGCTGCTTCACGTTTCACACCATCAACCTCAAACATAATCTTTCCGGGACGAACTACTGCCACCCAAAATTCAGGATTACCTTTACCGGAACCCATACGAGTTTCTAACGGCTTTTTGGAGACAGGTTTATCTGGGAAAATCTTGATCCATACTTGTCCATCGCGCTTTAAATAACGATTTATTGCGATACGGGCAGCTTCTATCTGTCGGTTGGTTATCCAGGCACATTCCATTGCCTTTAGACCAAATGATCCGAAAGCAATCTGAGAGCCGCGCATTGCCTTACCTCTTCTTTTGCCACGTTGTGACTTTCTGTATTTTGTTCTTTTCGGGACTAACATTTCACATCATTCCGAATATATATTAAAATTTAATTCTAAATTATTTATTGGTTCATTTTTCCAATAATCTCACCTTTGCATATCCAGACTTTAATTCCGATTGATCCGTAAATTGTCTGTGCTGTATATGCTATATAATCAATATCTGCTCTAAGAGTGTGGAGTGGAATTCTTCCTTCTTTATATTGTTCGGTACGGGCCATTTCTGCTCCGCCAAGCCGACCGGCACACATTACACGAATACCAACTGCTCCCATTCTCATTGATGAAGATACTGCCTGTTTCATTGCTCGACGGAATGAAATTCTGCCTTCAATCTGCTGGGCAATATTTTCTGCTACCAAAAAAGCATCCAATTCGGGGCGTTTAATCTCACTAATCAGAATTTTTACTTCTTTTCCGGTCACTTTCTTTAATTCTTCTTCCAATTGGGTTATATCTTTTCCTGAACGACCGATAATTACACCCGGGCGTGAAGTATGGATTGTGATCCTGAGCTGTTTAGCCGTGCGTTCCACAAGTATTCTTGAAATACCAGCTTTTTTCTTTCTGCTTCTGATGTAGTTTCTTACCTGAACATCTTCCGATAATTTTTCGGCTACATTATGCTCATCGAACCAGTTAGCATCCCAGCTTTTTATTATTCCCAGTCTTAACCCGATCGGATTAGTTTTCTGTCCCAAAGTTAGCTCCTTTTATTAGTCTTTAGTTGCTACTATAATTGTTAAATGATTAGAGCGTTTTCTTACTCTGTATGCTCTGCCCATTGGTGCAGGCAGAATTCTTTTTACCATTGGTCCGCAATTTACGAATACTTCTTTTACGAAAATATCGTCCACATTCACATTAATTCCATCAGCTTTTTGTTTAGCCTGAAGATTCGATACTGCTGATTTCAGGACATTTTCAGCGTCCGAAGCAGCATGTTTTGCATTAAAGTGAAGTATATTCAAAGCTTCACCTGCTTTTTTTCCTCGAATCAAATCAATGACTAATCTCATTTTTCGTGGCGAGGACCTGATATGTTTTTTTAATGCTTGAGCTTGCATAGTTTTTTTCCTTACGATTTTATACCGTTACTTATTACTTTTTACCGGATGAACGTTGTTCTTTTCTATGTCCGGAATGACCACGATAAATTCTGGTCGGGGAAAATTCTCCAAGTTTATGACCGACTAAATTCTCAGTTATATAAACCGGTATAAATATTTTTCCGTTATGAATCGCTATCGTATGACCAACGAAATCAGGTGTAATGGTAGAAGCACGAGACCATGTCTTGAGAACTTTCTTCTGCCGTGACTCGTTAAGAGCATCGATTTTTCTTTGCAATTTATAGTGTACAAAATAACCCTTTTTTAGCGAGCGTGCCATACAATAACCTCTATTCTATTTTGATTTTCTCGAACGAACAATATATTTTGATGATTGCTTACGTTTATTACGCGTTTTCAATCCTTTTGCAAGCTGACCCCAAGGTGATTCGGGATGTTGACGTCCACCGCCGGATTTTGATGTACCTTCTCCACCGCCCATTGGGTGATCGATCGGGTTCATTGCCATTCCGCGTGATTGCGGACGTATTCCGTACCAGCGCTTGCGTCCTGCTTTTCCGTACATTATGTTTTCGTGATCACCGTTACTGACTGTTCCAAGTGTTGCATAGCAAGTTGAAGGCAACATTCTGATTTCACCTGAAGGCAATTTTATCTGGCATGTTTTTTCTCCGCTTGCAACAACCTGACATGCTGTACCGGCACTACGTGCAATCTGGGCACCTTTTCCCGGTTTCATTTCAATATTGTGAATATATAATCCTATCGGTATTCTTCTGAGCGGTAAAGCATTACCATCTTTGAATTCTGCATCAGGACTTGCTACAATCGTATCGCCTACTTTTAATTTATCAGGGCAAATTATATAACGAATTTCTTCATCCTGATACTGAACCAGAGCTATACGAGCTGAACGGTTTGGATCGTATTCAACTGTTTTTACAGTTGCTACCATACCTATTTTATTTCTCTTGAAATCAATAATTCGGTAATTGCGTTTATGTCCTCCGCCACGATGGCGGGAGGTTATACGACCGGTATTATTTCTTCCTCCCGATTTTTTCAAAGGAACGACAAGCGGCTTATAGGGCTTGGTGCTTGTAATCTCCTCGAAAGTAGGAACAGAATAGAATCTCGTTCCGGGAGTTATTGGTTTAAAAATTCTTAATGCCATTTTTTGTCTATTAAATATTTTTTAATACTTATTAATTTGTAGCTCCGCTTACCAATTCAATTGATTGTCCCTCTTTCAGGGTAATGTAAGCTTTTTTAATCAAAGGTGTAGTTCCGCGCATTATTCCACGACGGGTCATTCTTTGTTTAACTTTTCCTTTTACACGAACTGTCCGGATACTTGTGATCTTTACCTCAAACATTTCTTCAAGTGCTTTTCTAATTTCAATTTTATTTGAATTAGGATCAACTGCGAAGCAATACTGGCGCTGAGCACCCATTTTCATTGCTTTTTCAGTTATTATCGGTCGTTTTATAATGCTAATCATGATATTTTCTTAGATTAATTTCCGAAAGTATTTACGATAGTTTCAATCGCTCCCTGGAACAAAAGAATCTTTTTATGAATCAATATATCATAAGTAGATATTTTGTCAGCCGGTGCTAAGTTGACATTGTCAATGTTTCTTCCCGAAAGAAAAACATTATTATCAACTCCGGGTGTAAGCACCAATGTTTTTTCAGTATCCAGATTCAAATTTTTCAAAACTGCTGCGAATTGTTGAGTTTTGATCTCGTTAAATTTAAAGTCTTCAACAAGGATAAAATTATCTTCGGAAATACGCATTGACAAAGCTGATTTACGGGCTAATTGTTTCAATTTCTTTGTAATTTTCAAAGTATAAGGGAAAGCCTTTGGTCCGTGGACTGTACCTCCACCTGACCATAAAGGTGAGCGTGATGAACCCGAACGGGCAGTACCGCGACCTTTTTGACGCCATGGTTTTTTACCACCTCCACTTACTTCATTACGAAGTTTTGTTTTTCTGGTACCTTGTCTTTGATGAGCTAAATAAGTTACAACAGCCTGATGCATTGCATGCTCGTTTGGTTCGATTCCGAATATATGATCCGGCAGATCTACCTGACCTGACTGTTTTCCTTCTGTATTGTATAAATTTACAAGCATTTTTCAGCCTTTTTCGTTTTCTTAAATTTTTAACTTTTTTGAATATTCATTCAAAATTTCATTATCAATCAACTTAATTAATTACTATCTCTACAAGAGAGTTTTTCGATCCGGGTATTGATCCCTTTAATAAAATCAGATTTCTATCCGGAATAATTTCTATAACTTCAATATTTCTTACCGAGCTGGTTTTTCCGCCCATTCTTCCGGCCATCCTAATACCTTTGATAACTCTTGATGGGTACGATGATGCTCCGATAGAACCCGGGTGACGCTGTCTGTCTGATTGTCCGTGAGTTGTCATTCCGACTCCGCTGAAATGGTGACGTTTTACAACTCCCTGAAATCCGCGGCCAATTGAAGTACCGCTAACTTTAACTTTATCGCCTTTTTTAAATTGCTCAATAGTTAATTTATTTTCAACTATATTTTCTGCTGGTAAATCACGGAATTCTTTTAAGTTTTGGGTCGGATCAACATTGTTTTTCTTAAAATGTCCTTCTAAAGGTTTATTTGTTCTATTTTTTTTCCTTTTACCGAAACCAACCTGAATTGCGGAATAACCGTCTGTTTCTTTAGTTTTTAGCTGAACCACCGGGCAAGGTCCAGCCTCTACCACAGTGCATGGTAGCTGTACCCCGTCTTCCTTGAAGAAGCTCGTCATTCCCAGTTTTTTGCCAAGTATTGCTGCCTTCATTTTCAGTTCCTTCCTTTAAACCTTCACTTCGACATCTACACCGGCAGGCAATTCGAGTCTCATAAGAGCGTCAATAGTCTTTTGGGTTGATGAAAATATGTCGATTAAGCGTTTATGAATACGGCTTTCAAATTGTTCGCGGGATTTTTTATCAACGTGAGGTGAGCGATTAACTGTATATACTGTTTTAGTGGTCGGTAGTGGTACCGGACCGGAAACAACTGCACCAGTTTGCTTTACCGTGCGAACAATTCTTTCGCTCGACTTATCTATAAGTTGATGGTCGTACGACTTTAGTTTTATTCTTATTCTTTGACTTGACACTGCAAATCCTTTTAATTTTATATTTATTATTTTTTAATAAATCAAGTTTTTCAAGACAAATTAAAAAGCTCCCGAATCCTCCGGGAGCTTATATTTATCTTATTCAATAATTTTAGCTACAACTCCAGCACCTACTGTACGGCCACCTTCGCGGATTGCGAAACGAAGACCGTCTTCCATAGCGACAGGTGTAATCAATTCAACCGATAAATTATCGAAGTTATCACCTGGCATAACCATTTCTATTCCTTCGGGTAATGTCATTGAACCTGTAACGTCTGTTGTGCGGAAATAGAACTGTGGACGATAGTTGTTGAAGAATGGAGTATGACGTCCGCCTTCTTCCTTTTTCAAAACGTAAATCTGAGCAAGGAATTTAAAGTGAGGGGTCACAGAACCGGTTTTGGCAATAACCATTCCGCGTTCCAATTCATTTTTATCTACACCGCGGAGCAATAAACCTACGTTATCACCGGCGCGACCTTCGTCTAATAATTTACGGAACATTTCAATTCCGGTACATGTTGACTTTTTATGGAGACCGAAACCAACGATTTCGACTTCTTCGTTCACTTTGATTATACCGCGTTCGATACGACCGGTTCCTACTGTACCACGACCTGTGATTGAGAACACGTCTTCAACTGGCATTAAGAATGGTTTATCTGTATCGCGGATTGGAGTTGGGATGTAAGTATCAACTGCATCCATTAATTCAAAGATACATTTCAAACGTTCATCATCAACCGAAACGCCATCTGTTGATCCTGCTTCAAGAGCATGAAGAGCTGATCCACGGATAATCGGAATATCATCGCCTGGGAACTGATTGAAGGAAAGGATTTCCCTTAATTCCATTTCGACTAATTCTAAAAGATCGGGATCTGCAATATCAACTTTATTAAGAAATACTACGATGTAAGGTACGTTGACCTGATGGGCTAATAGGATGTGTTCACGTGTTTGAGGCATTGGACCGTCATCTGCTGCGCATACAACAATTGCTCCGTCCATCTGAGCAGCACCGGTAATCATGTTTTTGATATAATCGGCGTGTCCTGGGCAGTCAACGTGTGCATAGTGACGATTTTTTGTTTGATATTCTACGTGTGCAGTAGCAATTGTAATTCCACGGGCTTTTTCTTCGGGTGCATTATCAATTGAATCGAATGTACGTACTGCAGACATACCTGTTTTTGCTAAAGCCATTGTGATGGCTGCTGTCAAGGTGGTTTTTCCATGATCGACATGTCCAATTGTACCGACGTTTACGTGCGGTTTGGAACGATCAAATTTTTCTTTTGCCATAGTAGCTCCTGTAATTTAAACTCAAAAATAATTTATTATAATTCGTTTAATTCCGAATTTACTGCCGATGTTGATTGGCTTGGAACATCCATAGCTAATCTTCAATCAACGTTATTCACATTATTTAAAAATAATTTCACCTTATGTTCCAAAAATCAGTAATTCGTTTTTAGTAATTATTAATTATTTGGTGAGCTGGCTCATAGTGAGAGAAAATCATCGTGTATGATGCTCTTCCCTGGCTCTGAGACCGAAGCTTTGTTACATAGCCGAACATTTCCGAAAGAGGGGCATTTGCCTTGAGCGATTGCATGGTCGCTCTGACTTCAATTCCTTCTATTCTTCCTTTCCGGGAATTCATATCGGAAATAATATCTCCGATATATTCTTCGGGTGAAACAATTTCTACTTCAAAGAACGGTTCGAGTAATATCGAACTTGATTTTCTAAATGAATCTCTTAGGGCTATTGTCGCGGCTACTCGAACATTATTAGCTCTTTCGCTCGAATCGTCTTCACCATAATCAATTCTGAGAACTTTTACCGCGACATCAATCATCGGATAACCTTGCGGACCTACTTGCAGTGCGCTGTTTATCCCCTGCTCAATAGCAGGGATGATGTCTTTAGGCAATTTAGCAGTCGGGCATTTAAATTCAATGGTGTTTCCACCTTTCTTTTCAGGACAAACCTTTACTTCAACGATTCCGTAATGATTTTTTCCTGAAACGACTTTCTCGAATTTTCCTTCCTGAATCGCTTCTGAAGCGACTGTTTCTCGGTAGGCCACTTGTGGTTTCCCGATTCGGACAGCTAAATTAAATTCTCTTTTAAGCCTGTCAACAATTATTTCAAGATGAAGTTCGCCAACTCCGCTAATAATCACTTCACCACTATCTTTATCAATCGAAAACCTAAAGGTCGGGTCTTCGTCCACCAATTTTTGAAGCGAATCAAGCATTTTTTCGTAATCAGCCTGTGTTTTCGCCTCTATGGCTTGGTTTATCACCGGTTCGGCAAACAGGATTTTTTCATACATCAGAGGAGCCTTGGGTTCGCATAAGGTATCACCAGTTCTGGTAAATCTTAAATCAGGAAGAGCGACAATGTCGCCGGTGTATGCTTCTTGAATTTCATCTTGTCGGTTAGCGTGCATCCTGATAATTTTCAGGATTCTTTCTTTTTTTCCTACGGAGGAATTTTCTACCGATTGCCCAATTTTTAGTGTCCCCGAATAAATCCTTATGAACGTTAACTTCTTAACATATTTATCAGATAGTATTTTGAATGCTAACGCTGATAAGGATTCATCATCTTTTGGAACTCGTTTCACGATTTTATCGTGATCATCTACATCATATCCGTCGAAAGATTGTTTTTCGTCCGGAGCCGGAAGGTAGTCAATAACTGCATCAAGCAGTGGCTGTACCCCGATATTTCTTTTGGATGAACCGCAGAAAACCGGAATTACCTTACCTTCAATCGTTGCTTTTCTTAAAGCTGTTTTCATTTCCCCGATTTCAAGTTCAATTCCGCCGAGATACTTTTCAATGAGATCATCATTTAGTTCAGCTATCTTTTCAACCAATGCCAGCCTGTATTCTTTCGCCTCTTTAAGATATTTCTCAGGAATTTCCTGTTCTTCATAACTTATTCCTTCGTTTTCGGAATCAAAATAAAGCGCCTTCATTTTAAACAAGTCAATAATTCCTTCAAAATCGTCTTCAGCACCCATTGGGATTTGAACCGGAGCAGGATTTGCTGCCAATCTGGAAACCATCATTTCCAGTACTCTTGTGAAATTAGCACCAGTGCGATCTAATTTGTTTACGAAAGCAACTCTTGGCACGTTATACATATCGGCTTGATGCCAGACTGTCTCGGATTGAGGTTCTACTCCGCCAACCGCGCAGAACAGAGCGATTGTACCGTCAAGAACCCTTAGAGAACGCTGTACTTCAACTGTAAAATCAACATGTCCCGGAGTATCGATTATATTGAAGGAATAGTTTTTCCACATACAAGAAGTGGCTGCAGAGGTAATTGTAATTCCTCTTTCTTTTTCCTGGTCCATATAATCCATAAAAGCAGTTCCATCATCAACCTGACCGATCTTGTGAATGTAACCGGTATAGAATAGAATTCTTTCAGTTGTAGTTGTCTTTCCGGCATCAATATGAGCCATGATTCCGAAATTTCTAACTTTTTCTATTTGTACTGCCCTGGACATATTCTACTTTCAATCAGGGTAAAAATTAAATTTTCAAAGAACTGGTATGATTTACCACTTAAAATGAGCAAATGCTTTATTAGCCTCAGCCATTCTATGTGTATCATCACGTTTTTTAACAGATGACCCCTCCCCTTTGGAAGCTGCCATTAATTCAGAAGCAAGACGCAATGCCATTGATTTGTCACGGCGAGATGAAGCATAATTTTTTATCCAGCGAATAGCAAGTGCTACACGGCGATCTTCACGAACTTCAACAGGTACCTGATATGTTGCACCTCCAACACGGCGAGACCGAACTTCAAGTACTGGTGCAACGTTCGACATTGCTTTGCGAAATACTTCAAGAGGCTCTTGTTTGGTTTTTTCTCCGATGATGTCAAAAGCACCATATACAAGCTTACGGGCAGTATTTTTTTTGCCCTGAATCATTATATTATTGATAAAGCGAGTTACTACTATATCGTTGAATTTTGGATCCGGTAGTATTTTTCGTTTTTCTGCTTTTCTTTTTCTCATAATCTATTTTTCTATTAAAGTTCTCTTTTATCTAATTAACTTTTCGTTTATTAATTATTTCTTTTTACCCGGAGTGCTCTTACCTGCTGCACCTTTTGCCGGTACACCTTTCTTAGGTGTTTTTGTCCCGTATTTGGAGCGTCCCTGATGACGGCCTTCAACACCCTGAGCATCGGCTGCTCCGCGAATGATGTGGTAACGAACACCCGGAAGGTCTTTTACACGACCACCGCGAACATATACTATTGAGTGCTCCTGAAGATTATGACCTTCGCCCGGAATATATGCGGTTACTTCAAATGAAGAAGTCAAACGAACACGAGCTACTTTTCTTAATGCCGAATTTGGTTTTTTTGGCGTTGTCGTATAAACTCTTGTACAAACCCCGCGACGCTGTGGGCAGGCTTTCAAAGCGGCTGATTTACTTTTTGTAATCACGCGCTTTCTTCCTTTTCTTACTAACTGACTTATTGTCGGCACTCGTCTATCTCCAATTTTTTATACTTTTTAAAATTTATTTCTTTCAGAGCTTACAAAATTACGAAATTTATAATTAACCCGCAAGAACTATTTTCATTTTCTTCATTTTTTTTTAAAATAATTTGAAGACTAATGTTTTTTGTTCTTTTACTCTTCCGAATGTCCGCTCTGAGTACTGTGTTTGAACCGAATGAGTATTGACGTGTATTTTAAAATTATATTGCATTTATTTTTTAAATTTAAAAAACCGGCCTAAGTAAGACCGGTTTTTATTTACTTTAAATTATTTTATTAATTATCTCTTTAATTGATTAACTTCCTGAAGAAGCTGATCTGCTGTGGTTATTGTCCTTGATGCTGCCTCAAATGCACGTTGAGTCTTGATCATATTCACAAACTCAGTAGTTATATCGACATTGGAAGACTCTAAAGAATTTGAAACGATCAAAGTTGATGAAAATATATCACCTGCTGTACTTACGTTCGGATTACCGCTGTCAGGGCCTGTTATAAACATGTTATTACCTTGTTTTACAAGTCCGCCTTGATTACTGAATTTTGCTATTGAAACCTGCCCAAGCAGCTCTGATTGCCCATTTGTGAACGCTCCGATTATTCTTCCATTCGGATCAACCGAAAGACTCTTCAAATCACCAGATGTATAGCCATCACTTGCGATAGCTGTTGCATTTGATGTTTGTGCAAGATTTGTCATTCCAGCCATCAGATTTGATGGATCGG
Organism: Candidatus Kapaibacterium sp.; assembly: GCA_026390695.1. GTDB lineage: Bacteria > Bacteroidota > Ignavibacteria > Kapaibacteriales > UBA2268 > JAPLFL01. The sequence continues at coordinate 48,072 of JAPLFL010000031.1, forward strand.
ATAGCTTGAGTGTGATTGCACTCGAAAATCTCGGAGCAGCTAATGAATTTGCATTATTCAAAGATGCACTGTCTAATTGATAACCGCCTGCAGGAATGATCAAGGTACCATCCGGATTAAAATTAACTGGGACAGATATAGCCGCAGCAGCCGGTGAAACAGTTATTCCAACTGATTTTGCAGCAACCGAATCATTATCCAAATAAATATTCATACTGTATTGACCCGCTGCTGGAGCAGGTGGTCCGGCAGGTTTTGAAAAATGCAAATATAATGTATGTTTACCACCAGCAGTATCAAATATATCAATACTTGTTTTTCTATCATTTGTCGCGCCAGCAACCATGTTTGTGTCCAAATTCCCTTGAACTGTCACATTTGTAGTTTGTGTAGGTGCGGAAATGACATTAGGTGGGATATTTAAATTATGCACACCACCGGTTAGCATATTTGTATTGTAAGCCCCTTTTACAGCCAATCCGTTGTTCATTAGAACATTGTACCCCTGCAACAAAGCTCCTTGAGAATTGACAAGATTTCCGCTTTTATCTATGCTTATAGCGCCATCACGGGAATACATGCTTGTTCCGTTCACATTATAAACAAAGAATCCGTCGCCCTGAAGAGCTAAGTCAAGCGGTCTGGATGTGGTTTCCATGGCTCCTTGTGAAAAATTATTTGTTGTTGCAACCAATTTGACACCAAGTCCTATTTCCTTTGGATCGGTGCCACCAAAGCCACTACCACTTAAATTTGCAGTAGGTGCACTACCATAATTATAAATCTGAGATAATTGGTCAGCAAACTCACCTCTCATTGATTTGTAGCCGGTTGTGCTTGCATTTGCAATATTGTTTGAAATTACATCCATCTGCAACTGCTGTGCAATTAGAGAACTTGCACCTGAAGAAAGAGTGCGTGATAAACTCATAAAAAACCTCCTAAATTTTATAAAAAATATTTTCTTTCAAGTTTAACAGATTCTTCTGTCGTTCGGAATCTGCATCCAGCGCTTCAACCACTCAAGTTTATAAAGTTTGTAAGTTTTAAAGTTTATCAAAATCATCTAATTAAACTTTTCACTTTGCTCTAAGTTGCCGTCCAGCGCTTTAATTTATATTTTTAATTATTCAAAAAAACTACGGAATCAATATCTGTAATAATGTTTGATTCCAATTGGCCCTGATTCACAGCCGTTATTATCGTTCTGTTAGGAATATTGATAATAAATGCTTTGTCATTCATCAAAGCAAGAGTTTGCTCTGATCCTTTATTTTCTGCTTGTTGTACTGCATTTTCCAGTTTTATTAATTCATCAGGATTAAGAGAAATATCACGACTAATCATTCGAGTCTGAGCATGCCCGGAAAACTTGAGTTTGCTTATTTCCTGTTTAAAAACATCACTAAAAGAACCCTGATTCACAGTGGTTTTCGGAGCGTTATTATTTCTTTTTAACTCCGATATTCCTCCTGCCGGTACAAATGGTAGCCTTATTCCATCAATTTCTGACATAATTCCATCCGATTAATTATTAGAAACATCCGAAATGTTAGCCAGTGGCACTTCTTGACCATTAATCACAAGAACAGTCCCATCGGTTTTAAATCTGATAGCTTCGATTTTTCCATAAGTATAAGATTTTGAATTTATTGATCCGCCCGATCCATCGCTGCTTATAACAGAAAAATTATAATTTCCTGCCGATACCACCGTACCATCGGAATTCTTTCCATCCCAGTTGATATTGTGATCTCCTCCGCTTAATTCTGATAATCCAAGAGGAATCGATTTAACTAATTTCCCTTTGCTATCAGTGATTCTAATTTCACCATTCGCACCTTGAATAGGCATATTAAAGCCAATAGAAGCCGGACTGGAGCCATTAAATGTAATGCTTGATGTTTCTGCTTTTGCAGTTTTGCCAAGCATTCCGGGTAATGCAGAATTGGAAATAGTTTGCGACAAAGCCTGATTAGACTTTCCCTGGCTATCAAGAAGAGTGTAAATATTGGTCAATTGCTCCAATTGAGAGAATTGAGCAAGTTGAGATGCAAATTCCTGATTATTATAAGGTTGAAGCGGGTTCTGACTTTTAAGTTGATAAGTGAGCAGCTTTAAGAACTGATCCTTACTGACTTGTGCATTGGAACCGGCTGCTGCTGTAATGCCGGTGCCTGGGCTTGTAGATTGGGCTAATGCTTGAGTTATCAAAGCAACCTCCATGTTGATAATTTTAAATCCCGGGTAGAAACTTCCTTGTTTATTTAGCCCGGTTTATTTATTTTCCTCTTTCAAATTCTGAAACGACTTCACAAAATCTTTTCGTGCTTTTTCGTCGTCTTGACTTAAGCCGTTTCTTCTATTCTTTGAATTGCTCTCATCTTGCCAGGAATCCTTCAATTCTACCTCGATTTTATCGGATTGCAAGCCGTTTCCGGCAAGTTTTTCCTTCAAATCATTTATCTGTTGCCTTATATTCATCACAGCTTCTTTTGTTTCTGCCTTAATGTTTATATCGACAACATTCCCCTTAAGAGACATTTCTACAAAAACCGTACCAAGTGATTCAGGATTTAAAATTATTTTCGCCTGATAACTTGTTCCGTTAGTCATACTTGAAGCATAAGACCTGATTGTATTATTTAGTTCGTTTAAGTTTATTCGGACAGTATTTTCTTGATTATTTACAATAATTTTCTCAATTTTTCCATCTTGACTATTTTTAATATCTTCTTTATTAACTATATTATCCAATGGATTAGGCTGTTCGAGGCTTCTACCTTGTTCATTTTTGAAAAAATTCGTATTGCTTTCATTTTTTGATTGATTTTTACTTGGTTCGGCTGATTGGTCTGTTTTCGTTATTATCTTGTAATCATTTGATTTATCATCTTTTAGGTATTCCTTCACATTCGGAGCTGGATTTTTTCCGGTAGCTAATGAAATACTTTGTCCTTTTGCGGAATTTGACAGCTCGTTAAGTTTTATCAAATTTATATCCGGTTTTATTTCAAAATTTTTATTTTGCTCGGTAGAATCATTTTTATTCGAGTAATCAGTCTGATTTTTAAATGAAGAATATTCGCCATCTTTTTTTATAAGGTTAATATTATCATCCAAATTTGAGCTTTCAGATCCTAAAAGTTTAATTGTCGGATTAATAATCGAATCCGAATTATCCTTATTTGTCTTTGTTTGTCCAAGAAGTTGATCAATTGCTTTATCTTGGCTTTGGATGCTTGTTTGAGAAAGCTGCTCAAATTTTAAATTATCAATATTTTTAACAGTATTATCAATTAAGACGCTCTCAGTGCTATTATTCTGATTTGCTAATTCCTTCTTCAATAAATTAATATTTATTGATAGACTATTATGCTCGGCTGGTGGCTGATCTATGCTGCTTTTTACAAAACTATTTTCATTCAAATTTATTAGAGAATCAGGGCTATTTCCCAATATTTTCGGATCAATAATGTTTATAGATTTACTATTCCTTTGAGTTAAATTAAAGAGTAAATTTAAATCATTATCTGCAGCTACACTGCTTTTATTCCCATTCAAAGTATTAATTTTAATTTTAATTACATCCTTATCAAAAGGTAAAATAGTCCCAAAATTCAAATTTTTATTATCGGTCAATATTAGCTTTTTTGAATCATTTATAGGATTATTTATATTAGAAATACCCTGATCAGTCCTTAACTCTTGAGGTATTGAGTTCAGATTATTTTTATTGATAACTGCCTTGGGATCTTTATTTTTTGTAATTTGGTCTGTTTCATCATTTGAAATATTTTGTCCCACATTTGTCAAATCATTGACAGAACCTGATAATTTATTTGTCAAAATTCCACCTGAAATTCTTTTGGATCCACTAAATCCCAAATAAGCATTTTGCTGATCCACAATAGCTTTCTGAAATTTTTGATATGGAATTGGCTCATAAGTGTTTTCTGGATTTTGTTCACCATTATTAGCTAACAGATCATCTATTTGATTCATCTGCGATACAGTTTGAGGCACGACAGTTAGAGTAGCAGCTATTGATTCGCTTGGGACTAAGTTCTCTTCTACTTGATTTTTTAATGATTGATCATTTTTAATTGGCTTTTCCTCTGACTTTAAATCAGAGGATTCTACTATTGTCCTTGCTTTATTATCAGAAATTATTTCTTTCTTTTTCAGTTTTAATCCTCCTGCCGCCACTTTCGGTAAGTCATCAGTGATTGGTTCTGTTGCCGGCTTTTCTGTTACTGTTTGATTTTCTACAGATTTTACTTCAATCGATACTTTCTGTTCCGCTCCTGCCGCCATTTTCGGTAAGTCTTCAGTTATTGGTTCTGTTGCCGGCCTGTTGCCGGCTTTTCTGTTACTGTTTGATTTTCTACAAATTTTACTTCAATCGATACTTTCTGTTCCGCTCCTGCCGCCATTTTCGGTAAGTCTTCAGTTATTGGTTCTTTCGTTGGTTTATCCGTTATGGCTTTAATATTTTCAGGATAAACTTTAGCAGATATTCCTTCTATCGCCTTTGCAGCGGGTTTTGTTGATTGTGAAATAGTGGTTAAACTAATTAATTGATCATTGTCCGAATTTGAAATCTCTGTTTTGAATGCTTTAATTCCATTCGTATTCTCGGTAATAGCTACCAAAGCATCGGGAACTAATTTTAAAGCGTCCGATTGATCAGTTTTTCCTGAATTTATATACTTAGCTTTTTCGTTATTTTCTTTAACATCGGGATCTGATACTGTCTCGGCTTGTCCGGATAGTGCTTCAAAAGAGGCTATGAGTTTAGCTAAATCAAATTTATTAGATGAATTTTTACTGCCTATTACATTTTTCTCTATTTGATTTATTATTTTCCCAAGACCTTCCAGTGGTTCTTTCTGACTACTTTTACTATTAACAAGAGCCTCTATTGCAGCATTCAATTCATTGACATTTGCAATATTTTCAGAGTTAAAATTCAAATAAACTGAATCTAAATTTACTAAATTCCCTATTTTAAAAGAATCTGGAATACCTTGAATATTATTATTGTTAACAAACTTCTCAGAAAAAAATAACTTATTAATTAAATTCTGGTTCAGTTCATTTTTTGAATTAACAGGCAATTGAATATCTTTTTGAACTATTATTTCAGTTAGATTATTAGTAGGTTCATCAACAATATTCTCAGATTTTACAGAGCTACTTGCCTCTGATTGCGCTGCTGGATTGACTAAATCGGAGCTAATACTTAAATTTTCTTTATTGACTTTTTGAAACACCAATAACTGAACAAGCGAAATTTTATTCGTCTGTGCAGTTTCTGTTTGAAGTAATTGAGAAAATGAATCAGCCTTGGTAGCTAAGTTCGGGGCTGTTGATCCTGTTTCTATCGTTCCAGAATCGAAGATTATTTTGTTTACTAAATCAGTCGAAATGTTCGACTTTGACGAGCCAACATCCATTTGTGCATCCTGCAAATATTTACAAAATTTAGCGGGACATCTCCGGTCAACCGCTAAAAACTCTAATCATTCGACGAGAGTAGCAAAATTGCTGCCGCTCGTTCAGGTAACATGCTTTCAATTACCTTGCCAGCTTTTTTCTTTTGCATGAGTTTTAATATTTTTGCAGCATCGCGCTCATCTATTTGCTCCAGTATCCGAGCTACATCCGAAGGATTGGAATTATTGTAAATCTTTGCAAAATAAGTAAAATTCTTATTTTCAATAGTATCGTTCTTTGCCTGAATTAATTTTTCCTGATCATCTATTTTTTTTCTTGATAAATCATTATTCGATTTTAACGATTTATTAGTAATGTTCACTTTTGTGAGTGAATCAATCAGAAAATTATTTGTTTTTCTAACCTCTGCTAATGTTCCATGAACTTTGTTGATTGAATCCTGATAATGTTTTGTTGTTTTCCAAACAAAATTGACTGAGTCCAGCATTTTCTGGTTTAATTTTTTTAATGAATCAATTTGAGAGAACAGTTTTGGTTTTTCATTTATGCTCTGCTCCATCTGTTTTAACTTTAACTCATTGATTTTCATTAAATTTTCAACATACAAGGTGTCTTGTTTGGATTGAAGTGAGTCTTTTTTCTTTCCGTTAAATCCGATTAAATGAGGATAATATTTTACAACTACAGCTCCCCCAATTAACAGAAATGAAAAAGTTAAAGTTATTATTACTATTAAAATTATTACTGATTTTATATTCATTTAAATTTTTTATTTGCCTACACATTCCATTTGGAATTTATCGGCATTTTAGATCAAATCTAAAGAATTATTGATTTTTTAAGTAAATATTTATTCCAATCTCATCAAGAATCATTGATTCTTCTTTATCAATTATGTTTTTGTATTCCGCAAATTTCTTTTCTTTTAGTTTATCAATTATTTTTTCCTGCTTCTGAGCATCTGTAAGTTCTTTTCTTTTAAACTCTTCAATTTCCATTAATTGATGTTTTTCGTACTCAAGACGTTTTATTTCCTCAACAACATAACTTTTATGGTGCTGGTATGCTTGAAGATCGGCTACTTTTGTGCTTTTTGGTGAGTTTGTGTTTAAAGATTTATGGTATTCTTGTTGATTTTCTATTTCATTTTCTTTATTATGTCGTAAAAAAGCAACCTGATTCAGAGCTTCTTTTGCCAGATCAGCTTTATGTGTACGAAGTTTATGAATCGTATCTAAATTAAATATAAATTTCTTAGCCAAGTTATTTTAATTATTAATGTTCAATGATTTATGGTTAATGCGACAGAACTGGTAATTATTCTAAAATTTTCTTTATGAGATTCAGTGAATCATCAAAGTTCATTGCTTCATCAATTTTTTGTTTTAAATAAAGGTTAATTTTATCCATTAAATTAATGGCCATGTCAATTTTCGGATTTGTCCCCTTTTGATACGCACCAACACTGATTAAATCTTCAGCACCGCGATAAACAGCTAATAATTCCTTAATCTTTTGAGCTGTCGTATAGTGATCGGGTGAAATAATATCATTCATTACTCTACTAACTGATTCAAGTATGTCAATAGCTGGATAATGGCCCATTGTAGCCAGTTTACGTGTTAGAACTATATGTCCGTCTAATATACCGCGAGCTGCATCTGCAATCGGCTCATTCATGTCATCACCTTCAACAAGAACAGTATAAAGACCTGTAATAGAGCCTAATTCGGAAGTTCCTGCCCTCTCCATCGTTTTCTGCAAGAGGCTAAAAACACTCGGTGTGTAACCTTTAGTAGTGGGTGGTTCACCGATCGTTAATCCAACTTCACGCTGTGCCATTGCAAGTCTGGTAGCAGAATCCATCATAAACATTACATCAAGTCCTTTATCACGGAAGAACTCTGCAATCGAAGTTGCTACTAAAGCAGCTTTAACCCTTACCAGAGGCGGCGAATCACTTGTTGCGACGATTATTATCGAACGTTTCAACCCTTCCGCACCCAGGTCTTTCTCAATAAATTCTTTAACCTCCCTGCCACGTTCACCTATTAAAGCAATTATATTAATATCAGCCGATGTATTGCGGGCAATCATTCCAAGCAGGGTTGATTTACCAACGCCAGAACCTGCAAAAATACCAACTCTTTGTCCTTTTCCTAAGGAAAGTAATGAATCAATGGCTCTAATTCCAGTTGTAACAGGTTTCTTGATTCTCATCCTGTCAAGCGGATTCGGAGCCTGACTATAAATCGAACGCTGGTATTCAACTCTTATACTGCTTTTATGATCAATCGGTTCTCCCAGACCATTTAATATCCTGCCCAAAAGTGAATCTCCAACTCCAATAGTCAAATGTTTATCAAGAGCAACTATCTCCATACCCGGAGCTATATCCGTCATCTCTCCCAAAACCATCGACAGAATTCTATTATCACGAAAACCGACAATTTCAGATTTACTTACTTCTACACCTGCTTTAGTACGAATTGAACAAATCTCACCTATCGGGGCTTTAGGTCCATCACTTTCTATGACCAAACCAATAAGCTGAGTGATTCTACCGCTAATTCTATAAGGATTTGAAGCCAGAACAGCAGGTTTAATTTTTCGTCGTATAAGCTGTGTAGTTATCAATTGTTAATGTTTAATGATTAATTACCGCTGAAGTTTATTTCATCCTGAACCGATGGTAAGGCTAAAGAATGGTTAATAGAATATTTTATTTGGTTTAATTGTGTTTGTAAACGAGCATCAATAGATCCGGCTGATGTTTCGATCACACAATCGTTCTTTTCCAGTGAAACGTCCCCTGAAATAACTATTTGATCAGCCTTGTCAATTTCAGGAACCAGAGCAGCCCTTGCATCAAATAAAATTTTAACATTATCGGGATGAACACGAATTTTAAAAATAATATCGTTATTCAAAGTTGAAATTGCTTTTTTAGCTTGATTAACAATTTCCAAAGAATTTTCGTGCATTTCATGACCTAAAATATGTTCAGCAACGATAATAGCAAGCTCTCCAAGTGATTCTTCAAAATTTCTAAGAGATTCCCGATAACTTTTTTGCAATTTTTCAGAAATACTGTCAAAATTAATAATATTAGTATGGAATGCCTCCAATTCCTGATTGAAAGACCCTATCATGGCTTCTTTTCCATCTTTAAATCCAAGATCATAAGCATTTTGAACTTCGGCTTGAACAATAGATAATGGTAATGACTCTTCAGGAATTTTCTTTAAAGATATTTCTATTGGTTTATCAACATTAGAAATTGTAAATTCCTCAGTGAAGAGAACTCTTTTCTCAATCTTAGCAGCTTCAGCAGCAGCACGCTCTTCCTCTTGCAAACGTTCATACTCTTCTCGAATTTTAACTTGCTCTTCGTTAAATTTTTGAATTTGAATTCTCTCCTCAGCCAAACGACGCTTCATTACCTCAGTTTGGATAAGATCCTTTGAGCGAATTATTCTGACAGTATTAACAATTTTTGGTATTTTAACCTGAATTTGAGCCACTTCTGCGATTTTCTAATATTAAACAAATATATCTTCTTTACCACGTCCACCGACGACAATTTCTTCCTGATCTTCAAGTTTCTTAATAATATCAACAATACGTAACTGAGCAGCTTCCACTTCCTTAAGTTTAACGGGCCCCATAAATTCTAATTCTTCTTTTACAACTGCAGCAGCACGTTCTGACATATTTCTAAATATTTTTGTACGAATTTTTTCATCCGACACTTTAAGAGCCAGAGCCAAATCTCGTTTGTCAACATCGCGGAGAATACGCTGAACGCCCTTGTCATCGACCTGAACAATATCGTCAAACAAGAACATCATTCTCTTAATATCAATCGCTAATTGAGGATCTTTATCTTCAATAGATTCCAATAAGAATTTAGCAACAGCATTATTACTTTTATTCAAAATCGACGCTACAAGCTGTGCTCCACCGGCTGAGGCAAGATTTTGAGATAAAGTAGCTTCGGCAATCTGATCTACCACATGTTCAATTTGAGTAACAAGCTCAGGAGAGACTTTCCCTGTTTTAGCAATTCTGATAATAGTTTCGCCCCGGAGTTCTTCTGAAAATTCATTTAAAACTTCAGCAGTAAGATCAGCAGGCAAATGAGAAAGAATGAGCGCAATTGTCTGTGGATGTTCCTTTGATAAAAAATTTGCAAGTTGTGCCGGATCTGCTTTTTTCAAAATACTAAAGCCACGTACTGTGGTCAATACTCTAACTTTTTCAATAATATCGCGTGCTTTTTCAAGACCATAAGTTTTTTCAAGAAGCACTTGGGCATATTCAAGACCACCTTCAATCATATAAGACTGAGCGGTCATCATTTGATAAAACTCTTCAATGACGTCTTCAACCACGTTCGGATGAATATCCCTTAAATTAGTTATTTCAACCGCAATCTGCTCTACTTCCTTCATATCAAGTTCTTTAAAAACTTTTGCAGATGTTTCTACATCCATTGACATGAGGAGTACGGCAGCTTTTTGTTTACCGGTTAGCGATTTTACACTTATAGAGGTTTCTTGTTTCATTTTATCTTTTATTATATATCAAATAATTAATACGAATAGTCCATTGATTTATTTCATTAATTAATTATTATGGATTATTTTCAATATCCTGAGAGAAAAACATTCTAATCAAACGAACTGAATCCTCGGTATTATTATCCAAATATGAAGCAACTTTATTTTTTATTTCAATTTTAATTAATTTATCTTCGGTCATTTCCTCGGTTTCAAAATCATCTAATCTGGCACGAGCCTGTTCAGCAAGAGATGCTTTATCGAAACCATCGGTGAATTCGGCTGCTTCTTCGCTTTCCCGCTCTTCACGCATACCTTCGAGTAATAATTGTTCTGGTAATTCAGCAGGAAGAAGCATAAGATCATCTTCTCCTAAATCAATTTCTTCTAACTCTTCTTCTACCTCTTCGTGATCTTCCTCATCAATATGCACGTGCTCAGGAAGTGAGAATGCAAGGCGTAATCTTTCGCGAACCTGCTTTGAGTGAAGAATTCTATAAATCACTAATAAAATAATCAATAGAGAAACAACTAAGAAAATTATTTTTTGATATTCATGGTTTTTCCACCAAGGTCCTTGCAATACTTGATCAAAATCTTCTTCGGGAGTCATAGTATCAAATTCAACATTAATTATAGACACCTGATCATTACGATTCGGATCATATCCGACAGCGTTCTTTATAATTAAGGTTAAGTTATCCATGTCCTTTTGATCTCGTGGAAGATATTGAACTTCTTTTTTTCCCTCTTTTTCAATTATTTTGTTTTTACCATTGATCAAACCTGCTACCGATAAGCGCTTGACATTTCCTACACCCTGAACGATTTTCTCAACTGTTTTTGAAATTTCATAATTTGATATTACATTTGATGATTTTTTATCCATATTGACGGCCGGATAACTCAAAGAATCAGATGATTTATTATTGTCAACAATATTCTGTTCACTGCGAATAACCTGACGTTCAGGATCAAAATCAGTAATTGTTTTTTCAATTTGTGTAAAATCAAGTTCGGCATTTACGCGAACCTCGCTATTGCCCTGCCCGATCACACCATCAAGCAGAGATTGAGCTTTTTCTGCAAGATACTGCTCAACTTTCCGCTGTTGTTCATATTGTGCATTCGTTAAACCGGCAACAGTTTTAGTATCAAGGGCAGGTTCATTAATAATTTTACCACGCTGATCGACAATTGTCACAGCATCGGGCTTCAATCCCTCTACACTGCTTGCAACAAGATGCTGAATTCCCTCAATACTTATTTTATTTAAACTCTTACCATTCTTTAATTTTAACGAAACAGATGCAGTCGGTTCTTTCTGATCTTTATCAAAAAGCGCCTTTTCAGGAAGAACTATATGGACACGTACTTTTTTAATTTCCTCCAATGCACCAATTGTCCGAGCAAGCTCACCTTCCAGCGCACGTTTATAATTTAATTTTTGAACAAATTCGCTCATACCCAGGTTGGTTTTATCGAAAATATCATAGCCTGCCACTGATGTCTGAGGAAGTCCTTCGGCTGCTAATGCCAATCTTGTATCAGCAACAATCTTTTTATCTACAAGAATTGTGTTTCCATTATCTTTTAACTCATATTTTATCAGTTTTTCTTTTAATTTATTTATAATCTGACCGGCATCATTCTCATCAAGAGAAGTAAAAAGAGTTCCCATTTCAACATCTTTGCCGGATGATAATAAAGTAATCAATCCACCGATTACCAAAATTAATACTGAACCAATTACAATTTTCTGCCAAAGCACGAGTTTATTGTAAAATTGTTTAACTTGAGATATTACTTGAGATTCAGCCATTATTTATTTCTTCTATGTAAATTTCTATAATTTTATATTCATTCAGGAAAATCCAACTCATATATTTTAGAATTACCATTTCACACATCCTTTGAAAAAGGAGTTAACGGGATTTTCATTTTACAATTTCCTCACTTATACCTGCAATCTATTCACTTCATGATAAAGGTCTAAGCCCTTATTTCTCAATTCCATAAGAAGCTGAAAACTTGTTTTGGCTTTTTCAGCAGTAATCATAACGTCATGTATATCAACGGGTTCGCCCTTGATCATTTTCTCATTTTGATCAGCCGAATCACGTTGTAGAGAGTTAACATCATGGATAAACTCTTTCAAAGTATCTGTAAATGACTCTGATTTTGCTGAAGAAATGCCATTATTCTGCATTTTTTGTTCAACAAGCGGTAGATATTTTTTACCAAGTTCAATATCGTTCGTTACCATATTCCTCTTTCAGTAAGTTTTTTATTATGAGTTATGAGTTATAAACAATTCTGCATTTTTCATTCTGCATTCTACATTCTACATTTTTCATTTTTCATTCTGCATTCTACATTTTTCATTCTACATTTTTCATTTTACATTTTTCATTCTACATTTTTTAAAAAGTTCAATATTAACCACCTGCCCAATATTATCAACCAATTCTTCACCATTAACCATTCACCATTATCTAAGCTAAGCCATCGACAAACATTCCCTTCGAAAAACTTGTGGTTTGTAATTTCCCGTTCCGGTTAAATACAACATGCCTTGAGAGCTGGGCAGAGCTGTCCGGGAACATATTCATAAAGAATGCCCGCTCTTTTTTAGTAATTATTTTATTCGGATTAGCTAAGGTTTTCTCCGTCCTACTAATCGTTTTAAAGTCAAGTCCACTGGAATCAATTCTTTGCTTTGGAATTGAATCGCCGTTATGCAGCGGATAAGTATCCGTATTAAAATCGTAACCCTGAATTCTCATACTCTACCATACATTAATTAGCAATCAGCCAACACATTTTCCCCCTCCGCGTTTCCTTTTCTTCCTCTTTTGCCAGTAGATACAATTCAGTAAATCAGCATTTAAGCAGATTTAATCTATATTTCAAGCGAATCCCGCGCTATGTTCTTCGCAGAATCGACGACAGATGTATTTGCCTCGAAAGCCCTTTGAGCTGCAATCATCTCGACCATTTCGGTGACTATATTTATATTTGGCATAGAAACATATCCACTTTCATCGGCATCGGGATGAGAAGGATCGTAAACGAGCCTCGGAGGCGATGCATCAGTTGTAGTAGCTACTTTCAAAACTCTATAATCCGGCGGATAAGTTCCCGGATGAGCCGTAGGAGCATGATCGTTAGTCGTTCGTGAAAGCGACAACTGACTATCAAGTTCCTCTTCAAATGGACTTCCGGGAATAGCGCGGGCAATAACCACTTCTCGCTTATATGGCTGCCCATCGATACTTTTGGTTGTGTTCACGTTTGCAATATTTTTAGCCGTAGCCGAAAGCCGCATTCGTTGTACACTCATTCCCTGCCCGCTTATTGCAAAAGCTGCAAAAACATTTTCCGCCATCTGTTCATCCTGAATATTTAAACATTTCAAAAATAACCCTAATTTAAACCTATGTGAATAGGTACTAATACCTAATCTTTACAAAGAACTACTGGATTGTCCCGCGAATAGCCGAAGCCATTCCTGCAAAATAGCGTTTCACAGCCCCGGAAGCAAAACGAAACCGGATTTGATTCTGTGCCATTTCGGACATTTCCTTATCAATATTTACATGTGTTTCACCGGAAAAATAAATTTCAGGTTTTGGTATTTGTGAATTTTCTATTTCGCCGGTTACGCTGCTTTCGTCGGGTTTACCTATTGGAATGTGCATTTCATCGTCCTTAGAGCCCGATGCAACCACTTCCTGATCCTGGAAAAATTCTTCAAATTTGACGCGTTCCGGCCTGTAGTGCGGCGATGTGACGTTTGCAATATTTTTTGAAGTTGTTCTTGTACGCAGTGCATACGCATCCAATGCCCTATTCATTAATGGCAGGTTGGATTTGAACATATATTGTCTAAAAATCATCAGCATTACCTAAAAAATTAGCACTTCAATATTCACCAAATTGGATATACAAAATAAGTGCCAATTTCTCAGAATGAGGGAAAGCCTTGCCGGAAGCGGGCTATAAAATTTCCTAATTATTACGTAACTTTTTACTTATGGTTAATAATCCGCAAAAAATAATTTGTGGCGAGAGTTGGACAATTTGGGATTACGAATTATTTGGAATCAACAAAAATTAATATTCACTCAAGTCAGATGTTACCAATGACACTCTTATAAAATCTCCCCTGCCCATCTTTTGCGGGTGAGGGGATTTTTATACTAATGATTCTTAGTAAATTGAAATCCTGCCCTTTTAAGCATAAAATGTTCAAATAAATCTTCAATCGGTTTAATGAGAATTGCAATAATTGTTTTAAATATCAATCCAATATAAATACTTTGCGCAACAAAATCTATTGATGGCTCAATCACAACTTCTGAAAATAAGAACAATGTTACTACCGCAATATAAGCAACAACCTTAGCTTTTTTATTAATTTTAGTCAAAGTCAGTTCATCAATCGTTTTTTTTAATTCATCATTTGTCAGATTTAATTTATCATTTGTTTTATCAAGTTTATTTTGAAGTCGGTCGCTTACTTTTGTAAGCATGATAACCTGATCAAGTAAATCTTGGAAATCTTTTTTGAATTCATGGATAGCAGCGGCTATATCGTCCCTTGATAAATTTGTATCTTTTATTAATTCTTCAAATTTAACTAATTTTGCCTGCTCATTTCTGAAAATATTTCCCATTTATATCTCAATAAATTTAATGTCCAAATTTAGAATTTCCTTAAAATCCTCACCAATTTCTTTAATTTCTTCGTCTCCATCTTCATAGTACCACTCCACTTGAAGTGAATAATCTGTATTATATTCCTTAACCTCTTTAAATTTTTTAAACAGTTCAAGCAGAAATTTTGATGAACTTGTATTAAAATAATCAAGTTCCATTTTTATTTGTGTAACAGGTAAAGGAATTTGAACATAATCGCTGATCCAAGAGATGACTGGTTGGTAAAAATTAAATGTATCTTCGGGTATGGATCTACCCTTTAATTGGCACACTCCGCTTTTACAATCAAAATTAATTAGTGGAGTCTTTTTTGAACTTTCAATAAATAAGTTTTCCATATTTTCCTCATTGATTTTTAAAAGTTACTTTTAATGAGAATTTTGAATGATCCTCATCAATTTCAAAAATTTTATATATTAAATTAGAGTCGCATTTTGATGCAATATAATAGAACCCTAAACCAGCACTGCTTTTTTGGGGCATTTGTCCACTGCTGAGTTGAGATTTGTAAAATTCCTTAATCTCCTCTTTTGATTTTGAATGAACAAAATCAAGTTTTTCTTTAAGATTATAAATGTTAGAGTTCAAAATATTATTTGTTGTTTCAATACAAAAAAGATCATTTTCGAGCGTAACCGAAATTGAAAATTCCTTATCGAATTTATCAGTCTCAAAACTTGTATAATAATTATAGCAATTTTGTAGAATTTCAATCAAAACAGTATTAATTCTTTTTCTTAATACTTTATTTATTTCATTTTCCAATAGATATTCTTCAACAGTATCTGTAATTTTGGAGATAACCGGACTTGATGTTTCACCCTGATAAGAAATAATTAACTTATATGATGCTTTTATAAGTTCCTCCTTTTTAAATTTCACTCCAATCAGAAGAATGTCATCAACCTGTTCTTCTTTACCCTTCCATTCAAAGAAGTCTTCTTTCAGTTTACTAACTTGATCATAAATATCCATTTTTCTATATTCAACAAAAGCACTTTTCAATCTTAGTGGCAGAAATTTATTATTTTTTGGGCCTCCGAACTGATCAGTATAACCATCTGTACCGATATACATAACATCCTCATCTTCCAATCTAATTGTATGACAAGAAAAGGGAATGTTCATGTTTGTCGAAAACCCTATCGGCATTCTGTCTCCCTTTATTACTATCAAATGTTCTCTGAATAATTCAAAATTTGAAAAATTAGTCGTTTCAAGTTTTAAAGCATCTTTTCTTATCAAATAAAGTGGATTATATGCACCTGAATATTCAAGAATATCGTCATCCGTATTTAATACAATGACTGCAATATCCATTCCATCTTTTGATTCGCCATAATTTCCAGTCTGCCATAATAGATTTATTATCAATGTCCTCAATTCATCTAAAATTTCATTTGGTTTTGTGATTTTCTTTTCCCTTACGATTTGATTTAGTGCAGATATACCAATAACGCTCATAAATGCACCGGGTACGCCATGCCCGGTACAATCAGCGGCTATAATGATTATTTTATTTTCTACTTTTGCAAACCAATAGAAATCCCCACTAACGATATCCTTTGGCAAATAAAGGATTGACGTCAAAGGGTATATTTCATTTAGCTTTTTCACGTCACCCATAATTGAAAGCTGTATTCGCTTTGCATAATTTATACTATCGATAATCTCCTGTTTTTTTTCTTCCAAGTCTGCCGTGCGTATTTCAACAAGTTTTTCAAGATTTTTATTAATCTCCGTAATTTCATCATTTTTCTTTCTTATTTCCGCACTTTGCTGTTGAATTTCATTG
This sequence comes from Candidatus Kapaibacterium sp., assembly GCA_026390695.1. Classification (GTDB taxonomy): domain Bacteria; phylum Bacteroidota; class Ignavibacteria; order Kapaibacteriales; family UBA2268; genus JAPLFL01. The sequence goes on from JAPLFL010000031.1 coordinate 64,611, forward strand.
TTCTGCTTTTCAATCTGTTTCTCACGATTAAAACTCTTCAAAGCCTCAGAAATTGTAATATTCAAATCACTTGGTTCCCAAGGTTTGCTTATAAATCTATATAAACCTGCTTTATTAATCGCATTTGTCACACCCTCGATTGTTGCCATACCTGTCAACATTATTCTATATGTTTCCGGTTTCAATTCACGGATAATTGACAAGAGTTCATCACCTTTCATCTCAGGCATAATATAATCCGAAATAACAAGGGGGAGTTCCCTGTTGTTATCCAAAATACTCTTTACAATTTCTATAGCTTCTTCACCACTTTCAGCAACTTCAATGATAAATTCACTTCCAAAAGTATCCTTCAGATCGCCTTTCAAACTGTCTAAAACAATTTTCTCATCATCTACAAAAAGAATATAAGGTTTTTGCATACTCATTGATTTTTATTTACATTTGTTATTTAATAACGATTTCTTACTTCATTTGTTCAATATTCTATATTATAACTTATGTTTAATTCAAAAAGGCTTTATAATTTTTTTCTGTAAAAGGTTTTTACAATTAATTCAACAATATATAATCCTTCCATCCAATATTTAAAAGATATTTCCATTATCTCACCTTACAAAATTACACATTTTTTTATAAAATATTCCCTAATCTTAAATTTAATTTTTGTTTATCTTACTTTAACCCTTCATATAATTCTAATTGAGGTTGGTCATTTGAACCCAGATTGTTCATTAAGATTTGATGCAATTGAAAAATTATTTGCAAATAAGGAATTTACTTACTTTTAAAGGTTTAAAGCACTCTCGTAATCGTCAAAAGTAGTGGCGTAAACGTCAGAAGCACTTTCGTAAGCGGCTGTTATACTTTTGTAAACCTTAGCAGCACTCTCGTAAATGTCTGTAATTGTTTTGTAAACGTCAAAAGTAGTATTGTAAGGGTCTGTTATGCTCTTGTAAGCTTCAAAAGTAGTTTCGTAAGGGTCTGTTACACTCTCGTATGCTTACGAAAGCGTAACAGACCCTTACAAAAGCGTAACAGACCCTTACGAAAGCGTAACAGACCCTTACAAAAGCGTAACAGACCCTTACAAAAGCGTAACAGACCCTTACAAAAGCGTAACAGACCCCTACAAAAGCGTAACAGACCCCTACAAAAATGTTACTAATGCTTGTGAAAGCGTAAAAACTGTAAAAATCAACAAAAATTTATCAAAGAACGTTTTTAATGTAAAATGCAAAATTGTTTATAACTCATAATTCATAGCTATCACTCAATCTTTTTCCCAGCCCTCAATCCATTATATTTATTGTCCTGCAAAGCTGGTGATGAACCGGATTGAGGCTTTTCTTTTATCAGATATGATGAGTTGGAATTATTGTTGTCATATTTTATAATATTCACTGTATCGGTAGCTAAAACAAGACGACCGGAGCCTTTTTCTAAGTTTTTTGCGGTGAACTGTGAACTATCACCATAAGCCCAGGTGTAAGGAGTTCCGGTATAATTTGAATCCTCTTTAAATGCAAGGACTTTGGTATTATTATAAAAACGATAATAACCGATGGTTCCCTGAGTTTTTGGTGCAACAACGCAGTAGCAACGATTTTCATCAATCAAACCAACATTTACATCAAACATTAATCCGTATTTGGTATTATTAATTATCACTGGCTCGAAAAACCATTCAGCATTAGAATCATTACCAATTATATTATCTATCTCAAATTCGTATCTGCCTGCCGGCTTTTTAATTGTATCGAATGAGCCGGACATATAATCACCGACCGGATTCCCCTGAGAAGAAGAATCAAAAGCCGTGACCCAGTCGATTACAATAAAAGTAGAATCGGTGTATTTGTATTCAATCGAACTCCGCGGCTGAACTATCAGAAGCGATTTCCCATTTTTTTCAATCGTTATTGAATTATCTAATTTATTAGTAAATTTCAGAATTTTTTCGCTATTTGCCGGATTATTTGAATTTGAACACGAAATTACTGCAAAAACAGCTATTACTGCGAATATCCACAAACTTGATCTAAACATATTGAATCCAATTCTAAATTAAAACATGTTCTACAAAATTAGCAAAAAATTATCAATTATCAATTAAAAATTTCTCTATTTCAGTTGGATTTGTCGGATCTGTGAGATTTATAGGATTTTTAATTTTGAATTGTTTGTTCTTTTTGAGTTTTACTGATTTAACTGATAAATCACCAACAGAGTTATTAATGAGTTCGACAGTTGTATCTTTTTCGATAAAAATTTCATTTTTGCCAAATTCATAGCTATCAGAGAAAGCTAAATTGGTATATAGTTCTTTCACTTCGGTTTGTGCTGAAGCGGTGCAGCCGCTGGAGTCAAGGATTTGAAGAATATAAGTGCCGGGAACGAAAATTTGCAGGAATTTTGTAGTGTCATTGGCTGAGGTGTTTGGGCCGTTCCACTGATATTTTACAGTTATGTTGCTGGAAAGAGCTGTAAGTTGTGTGCAGCTGCCCTGGCAGAGGGCAAGGATTTTGATAAAAAAACCGGCAAGCGCAAAAAGGATGGCATATATTACACTCCCGAATACATCACAAAGTATATAGTTGAGAACGCTGTAGGTGGTTGGTTGGAAGATCGGAAGAAGGAATTGGTAATTAATCTTCCCAATCTTAGCAATGAGGATCAAAATTCCATCCGCCGAAACAAAAAGAATGAATTGGTTTATAATGATAACGTCAAATTGCATTTGGAATATTGGGAAAATTATAAAAAAATACTAATGTCGATTAAGATATTTTACAAAATCGTAGTCTATATTCAATTAAATTGCAAGAAGAAACACTGAGTTATTTTAATATTTTATCAATTTTAAATTCAAAACTGATTCAATATTATTATAAAATAAGATAAAAATCAGATACAAATATATTTCCAAAGATAAGAATAGCTCAGGTTAAAGAACTTCCCATTCCAAATATCTCCCCCGAAGCCCAGCTTCCCTTCATCGCACTTGCGGATATAATGCTTGAAAAGAATAAAGAGCTTCAGGAGATTCGGAATAAGTTCTTAAACTTTGTAAAATCGAAATTCAGTATCGAAAAACCCTCCACCAAGCTCCAGAATTGGTACGAACTAAGCTATAAAGACTTCCTTTCGGAGCTTTCCAAAGCCAAAGTAAAGATAGATTTAGAGGAACAAATGGCATGGCAATCCCTTTTTTAGAAAAATGCAGCCACCACCAAGGAAATTCAGTACATGATAAACCCAACCGATAAGAAAATAGATAAAATGCTCTATGAATTAAATAAATTAACAAAAGAAGAGATAAGGATTGTGATGGGGGTGTGATGGTATTGCAAGCATATACATTTAATAAAATAATTTTTAGATTAGTTCGTTATAATTGAAAAATTTTTAAAATCAAAGATAAAAGCGAAATGAGAACAAAACGTACCTTTACCAGCACAATCTCTACTGAACTGATCTCTTTGCTTGATGATTATTCAAAAAAACTGAATATGCCAAAAAATCATCTTATTAGTATAGCTATAGGGAAATATATGAATGAGCTCAAGAAACAGGACTATATACAATCTTTTCAGAAAGCTAAGGATGATTCGGAAATGAAAACTCTCAGTGAAGAAGGATATGAAGATTTTTTAGAGATAATAAATAAATGAAACAAAAAGATATTTTTTTAGCTAATTTGAATCCTTCAAAAGGTTCTGAACAGCAAGGTATTAGACCGGTTGTTATTATAAGCGGCAATGCAATGAATGATAATTTAGAAGTATGTATTGCATGCCCTTTAAGTTCGGTGATTAAAGGATATGCCGGTTGTGTCTATTTGAAAAAAGATGATCAAAATAATTTGAATAATGATTCTGAGGTTATATGCTTTCAAATCAGGATAATCAGTAATGATAGATTAATAAGTAGAATGGGCGAAATAAGCGATTTTCAACTAAATGAAATTAAGAAAAAATTATTTGAAGTTCTTACTTTTTAAAAGATAATCTAAAAGAACGTTTATATTTTGTAAATTGTAAATAGAATAGATAAAATGGTCTATGAATTATATAAATTAACAGAAGAAGAAATTAGGATTGTTGAAAATGTCTGAACTGGGATTTATAGGATTTGTGGGATTTTGGGATTAGGAATTGATGATTTATCCCATAATCCCAAAAATCACTGTGCATATACCCTTCATTCCCAGTTCAGCCTAATTTATTATCCACAATATGCATCAACGCAAGATATGGATGATATTTTATCATTCTCGGGCCAGAGAAGCGCATTATTTCACGAATTCGCTCACGTTCGGATTTTCGGTAACAGTGGACAGTGCAGTTAATACATGTGGGCTTTTCTTGCCCGAAAGGACATTTCTCAAGCCGGTTATTTGCATATTCTGCAAGTTCGGAACACGATTTGCACAGATTATTTTTTGTATTATGATTTATTCGGCAGTAAAGATCAATCATTTTTAAAATCGTCTTTCTTTCGCGACCGATCCGGCTCTTTCGATAAAAATCAAGAAATTTTATCACTAATCGCCGCCTTAAACTGGATATCACAAAGCCTTTTGTAAACACCATTAATCTCTATTAATTGTTTATGCGATCCTCTCTCAATCAATTCCCCTTGGTCAAAAACAAGAATTTCATCACAATCAACAATTGTTGATAAACGATGGGCAACAATTATCGCGGTTCGGTTTCTCAGTGTGTGATTAATAGCTTCCTGCACTATTCTTTCAGATTCAACATCCAGCGACGAGGTTGCTTCATCAAAAACCAAAATTTCAGGATCGCGCACAACAGCTCGTGCAATCGAAATTCTTTGTTTTTCGCCACCGGATAATAAAGCTCCCCTATCACCGATATAAGTTTGAAATCGTTGAGGCATTTTGTTAATAAAATCAAAAGCATTCGCGATTTTTGCGGAATTTAATATCATGTCATCCCGAATATCCTCAGAGCCAAAAGTAATATTATTGCTGAGTGAATCATTGAACAGCACGCTCTCCTGAGATACTATACCAAAAAGATTTCGGTACGATTCAGTATCAAGTTCTTTGAGATTTATACCATCAATTGTGATTTCACCCTGAACTGGATCATAAAACCGAATCAATAAATCGAGCATCGTGGACTTCCCGCTCCCACTTGCACCGACCAGAGCGATTTTCTTTCCTTTGCTAATTTTGAAATTAACATTTTTCAAAACCTGATGTTCTTTATCATAAGAAAAAGTTAACCCTTTAACTTCAATTTCATGATCGAATTTTTCAATTTTTTTATCACCGTTGACTATTACCGATTCTGTATCAAGTACTGTGAAAATTCGTTCGGAAGCCACCATACCGCGCTGCAATTGCGAGAAATTATGCAATGTAGTAGTAATCGGGCTCATAATTGCAAAAAGAGAAAACAAGAATGTCATCAGGTCACCACTTTTCATAGTCCCACTGATAACCTGACTGCCACCCACATAAAGAACCACACTCAAAGCGCAGATAGCCAATATTTCATTTGAAGAAGGAATAAGTGCGATTATCTTTTGGTATTTAATTGAAGACCGGACATAATAAGCCGTATCTTTTTTAAATTTATTATTAACCATTTTTTGAGCATTATAAGCTCTTATCACACGTATTCCTGATAGCGATTCCTGCAAAGTTGTGGTAAAATCAGCCATAGCAGCCTGCATACGGGTAGCGTATCTCCTTAGATATGCCATCCCGTATTTTACAATAACCAAACTGATAATACTCGTACTGAATGAAATTAAAGATAAAAGCGGAGATAGCGAAATCAATAATGCTAAGAACAATAGCATCTGAACCGACTCGCGGATAATTCCCGTTATCGGGCTTACCGTTGTAGCATTAAGGATACCGACATCATTAGTAACAATTGAAATAATATTGCCCTGTTTGCTTTTCGAGAAATATTCAACTGGCAATGCCTGCAATTTTTCAAATAATTTATCACGAACATGCTTGATAAAACTTTCCTCGAAGAGCAAAGTAGCAATACTGCTCCAGTATTTAAAAATATTCTTAATGATAAAAATAAAAATAACGAATAATCCCAGACGAATTAAATGAGCATTTCTATCAGGCCCGGATATTATTATTGAACTGATGAAGCCAAAAAAATGCTCTTTCAAACCTTCTAAAAAACCAACTGATTGATTAGTAGCTCTTTCTGTAGAAACCGGATCCGGGAAAATAATCTGAAAAACAATTTTGATAATTGCAATCGAAATCACACTCAGCACCGAAAAAACAATGTTCAAAACTATTGATAAAGAATAGAGTCCTTTGAATTTTTTTACAATAGGAATGATTCTTTTAGCTATTTCTTTTATTGTATATAATTTCTGAGTTTGGTTCTGTTGCATATTTGATTAAAAGTCAATGCTCAACTTACTTTGTGGTCAGCCACAGCAGCGCTAATTTCTACAAAAATTTACTTAGTTAGTTTCTTAATTTCTTTATACAATTCATTTTCATCACCGGGAGCATAGCCGACGTGCTGCCAGACAATCTCGCCTTTGCCATTGACTAAATAAGTATGAGGCGGATGATTTGAATTCATTGCACGGTGAAAATCGCTATTTTCATCAACATATACTTCAAATGCCCATTTCCGGCTTTTTACATAACCCGGAACACGTCTTGAATTGCGAGCATCATCAATAGAAATAGCAATAACTTTTACCCCTGTTTCTTTCTGCCATTTAGCATAAACCTCACTCAGTGCGTTAAGTTCCTGAACGCAAGGATGGCACCATGTTGCCCAAAAACTAATCACGTAAGGTTTACCATTATTATTAAAAGTTTTAGTATCGACCATTCCACCATTCATATTCTTAACTTTAATGGATGGAATAGTTTTTTGTGCATATAAATTAATGAAAAATAAAGATATAATCAATCCTAACGCAAAAATAAAATGTACTTTTTTCATTGAATAAACCCATATATTAGATAAAAAAATTATTAATTTCAAAAAACATTATAAAATCTAAAATATATAAACGAAATTAGCGTCCTTATATTTGATTTTTTAAATTTATTAAATATGGTGATCCAATGAAAAAATACTTAAATATTTCAATGACACTGCTTTTTGCAACAATCCTTACGTCCTCGGCATTGTTCAGTGGCAGCTTTAAATTACTTGATCCTCAGGTAAATTTTTTCAAAGCACCCGATGAATTTCAGGTAGAATCATTTGCTCATCTCCAGAATTTGACAAACGCTGAAATTGAATTGGGTTATAGATTATATGCAGACGCCATCACCGATGGTCATGAGATTTCAGTCTGTTTTGCCGGTCTCTGCTATACTCCACCAACGTCTTTCCCATGGGAATCTCCGACAAGCATGAAAATCGCTGCCAAAGGTATAACCGGTGATATTCAGTACGAAGCAAAATTATATCCTAATGAAGCTATTGGGACTTCAAAATTCAGGGCAAGATTTTACCTTTTAAAAGATTCGACAGACTTCCAGGAATATCCGATGAATTTTTATATTGGTACTACCGGTGTTTTAGACAATGATATTCCGCAAAACAACATACATGTTACAACATCCATGGCAGGCGATCAGATAAATATTAATTTGGAAAAAATCAGTTTGAAAGTCAATGATTATATTGCAATTTATAATATAAATGGTGAAAAAGTACGCTCATTGCCAGTTTCACCTGGTGTAACCCAGACAATATATGGGTCGGGATCTTTGCCAAACGGAATATATTTTATTAAGTTGGATAATCTCAATACTAAGCCACAGATGCTGGTTTTGAATAAATAATTTTATTAATGCAGAATGCAAAATGGAAGAAATGGGGAATGAGCTGTCTCAAAAGCCTCATTTTTGTCATTCCTGCGAATGCAGGAATCCCCTAAAGTGGCACTGGAAGGAGATTCCTGCATTCGCAGGAATGACAAAAAATTGCAGTTTTCACATAGTCTCGCATGCAGGAATCCCCTTCAATAAAAGCATTGTCATTTGAGTGAAGGAATGCAAAATTTAAAAATGCAGAATGTTTTTTTATCATTCTGCATTTTGTTTTTTGATCTCTATTAAAATTCTACTATCACAATATTTATCAATTACTTAGACAAATTTTCAATTTCATTTCCTCTATGTGTACCCATTTTGACTCCTTTCGTTGATGCAATTTAACTTTTTTCACACTCTAACTTTTTGTTCCGTTTTCTTGGGTACATTACATTATCTTACATACAAACTCTATAAACTTATTAACCTCACCTACAGATCATCATTTTTCCTTTTAACGTTGGGACATAATATCCGTTGTCAATATTGAGAAAGTAAAAATAAACACCTTGAGGAACTAAATTACCCTGATGATCAAAACAATTCCATTCGATATTATTCTCACCGAAATTAACGGTTGCTGCTAATTCACGGACAAATTCACCAAATATATTATATATTTTTATATTTCCCTTGTCGTGGTTCGTAGGCGATTTATAGCTGAAGTTAATAGTTGTTTTATAGTCAGCAGGATTTGGGAAATTTTTTAAATCAGAAGCAATACCTGCTTTTGGAACATTAAAATGATAAAATACCGTGTCGTGATTATTGCTTGCATCTGTTCCATAAACTTTAATCCAGTTTTCACCGGTTTCAGGTGTGTGGGAAATAAAAGAAAGTGAAGCCTTTATTAAAGAGTATTTATCATAAGTTTTATATATATAATTATTTACAGCAGATTTAGATGAATCCTGATAAACCCCGTTAATTTGGGCTCTCATACCTAATTGACTTGAGTTCAGCACTAAATGAGCAGCATCGTCAAGTTTTACTTCAACCAATGGATTCATTGAAACATCAATACCATCGTGATCGATCTTAATTCCGTCCATATAGAGAGTCATTTGTGGAGCAGATGTATCCTTGATAATAGAAGTATATGCTTTTGCATAATTATTAAAATTATACATTTCATAATATTTTGGATGAGTATTGATTGCGATGTTAAGTGTGTTAAAAACTGCAAAATCTTTTGTATCAAAGGTAACAGGAATTTGAATTAGTTCATTTTTATTGATCGCTTTTATTTCTGTTAGAGAATCAATAAGTGCTACGTCAGTTGGATCTGTAATTTTGAGTCTGAAATCAGAAGAGTCTGAACTTGATCTTGGAGAGATATTTTGAACACCTATTTTTAATTTCAGATCATCTCCTCTAATTAAACCCGAATCCGATAAAACAGAAGCTGATTCAACAAAAGCATATTCAGGCACTGGAGCGAAATTACATAAAATAGATTTTAAAATTGCCTTTTTGCGGGAAAGCATTTCGTTAAGACTTTTTGCATTATTATAAAAATTAAATTTAACTTTTATAAAAGGGTATATCGTTGCATCAATGGCTGACAAATCAACTAATTTCATCCCATTTAAGTCTGAAATCAAAAGATTCTCGTTAATTGAAGGATTTACTGCGTAAATTTTAATATTCAATGGATAGGTTGAGTTAATATTATCAATAATAAACGATATATTATTCCATTTTTTCGCCGGACCAATTAATGATGATTCTATATTTGCCGAATCATTAAACATCATTAAATTACCGGTTATATTAGCAGTGTCTCTATCTTGATTTATTGCTTCAAAAACCATATCTTTCGATGCTCCGCGCCAGCCAAGAAGGGAATATGATGTGTTGAACTGTAAAGAATCAGCCACACCCGCACCAAACAATTTCAAAGTTGCAATCAGAGAATCCATAGACCCTGGATCAGTTTTTGGCAAGTAAGTCATAGGCACATTAAACGATTGTTCGCATGTTGTAATTCCTACATAATCCCATTCATCAGAACTGTCCCGAATAAATTTAATAAAATTTCTGCTTGAATTTATTTCATCCCAAGTCCGATATTCATTATATCTCCATTTTCCTGTTTTAGAATTAAAGATTACAGCATTTAGCCCAACAGCATGAACACTATTTACAACAATATCAGATCCAATCCTCATAAACCCATATCTTAGTAAATTTTCTTTACCAACAACACCGAAAATTCTAAAATCCTGATTATCAAATTTAATTTGTGAACTTAAAGAATCATTCAAACTTGTATTATCAATGGAATTAAGTTTCCAGTCACTCATTTGAGCTACTTTGTTGATCGTAAAATCGCTATTATTTTCTGTTAATGCATTATTTACAGGAATAAAAGATGTCCATATCCAATTACTGTTAGATTTATTATCTTTATTGATATAACAAGCTCGAACCCAGTAAAGTTTTCCGGCTTCAAATTTAAATGGAGGCTGGAATTCAATATATTCCTTTTTAATAATAATATCAGAGGATTGTGATATATATAAACTCTGATTGGTATCTTTAACATCGCTGATTATAAATTGGTAATCAAATTGAATTTCGCCATTATCAATAGGATTAAGATATCGGAATTTCGGATCATTTATATTAATTATCCAATTATCCAAAGGATCAACTTTTAATAAACTTTTTGCATAAACATCAACGATTTTTACAAATTTATTATTTTGTGAATATTCATTTCGGACTCGTTTTGTAGGATCAATCAATAAAGTAATTTTATGGAATCCTGGAGTCTTGTTTATCGGCACAATAAAACTAAATTTTTGTGGCTTACACATCTGATTAATAAAAAGTCGTAATGTATCGGATTTATCACCTGCCTCATGGATACAATTAACAATGAAATCGGTTTCGGAGGAAACGCCATAATTTGCTATAGTCCCACTTATTAACAAACTATCATCGGTTTCGGAAATTATGGAACTACCGGATAAATTCGTAAATTTCAGATCGTTTTCTACGAAATAGTAATCCGGCGTGTTTGCCATTCTGATTTTTGTGAATGGATCTCCCAAAATATTGAAAACATATTTAAAAGCTTTGGTAAAATAGTAATTGTCTGTAAAATTCATTTTACCATAATTTACAATTGATCCAAGGTCTCGCAAATATAGTGAAGAATCTGAAACTCCGCTTATTGCTTTATCAATAAACATACTATTGACTTCATTTGAAAGGAAACAACTTGAACCTAAAGTTGCAACTGCACCCTTATCTTTCTCCAAAAGATAAGTCTCATTCTTTGATATTACCTCAGGTTCTGCATAAGAACTGGTATTACAAGATAAAGTTGATAATATGAAATATTTAGATTTATTTGCAAGTAAATAAGAGAACCAACCATCAACTTCAATACCCTCAGTAGAACCGTGACCACTGAAATTTACCCAAAATCTTCCATCATTTATCTGGGACATAATTAAGCCAGCATCTGAAATTCCTACGACAGAATTGTCATGCTTTTGAATTGTGAATGTGTCACAACATATAGTCTTTTTAATGAAAAATTGAGATAGTTCGAGCATGTCATTATAAAAAACATCTTTTTCATAATCCCCGTCTCCGCCTGTAATCATCAATACTTTTTTCATCCATGGCGCTGCTTTGACAGTATCATATTCAATAATTTTATTTATCATATTTTCAGCATTGCTACTATTAAAAGCTGGTACTCTTCCGATTGCAAACTCAGGTAATGTCTCCTTGTTTATAAAAGTGTACCAGGAATCAGATGTTGGAAAACCGAATGCTGGAATATAATTCAAAAACTTTCTTTTCTTATCATTGCCCTTTAAATCAAAAGAGGCATCACCAAACAATAAAACGTGAGTAGGAGTGAGCTTCCATGAATTTAAGGTATATGCAAGAAACGACCTTATAGCATGCGGATCAAGTTTTCCGAAACTAAATTCTTTATAAATATCATTAATATCAACAATTTTTGTTTTAATAGAATTGAATTTGTTACGATGTTCGGCTAATCTCTTAGCCTGAACAATAAAATCAGGATGGTAAATTATCAGGTAATCCGCTTCGTTGTTGGAATTATGGAGGTCAGACTTGCTCTGTGCAATCAGAGCACATTGTTCAATATTGGCTCCGTCATTCAAAAATAGTTCTTCATTCCTTGCTGATTTAATCGGAACACTGCACTGATAGCTCTTCCCGTTTGAAGAAATAATGAAAGAATGAAGTTTTGAAATGCCATTAATAACTGGGCTGATATCAATAAATTTCTGATTTTTTAGTATAGCAGCGGTATATGAGCAGTTTTTACCATCGGAAGGATACAGATTTAATTTAGAATTGCCATATTTATTAATATAATTGACAAATTCATTTGCCAATGGTTGTCCGGTATTAATGCAAAAAACCAGTGCAGTAGCATCAGGAAGCGAATCAATAAATTGAATAAATGTATTATCTGGGTTTTGAAAATATCTGTTAATATAAACCTTATAATCAGGAGCCATACATGCTAAAACATGTACACCCTGAGCCCATGAAGAATAGTATTGGCCGTTTAATCTTATGGAAGTAAAACTGGGATTATTTCTGGACGATGAAGCAACGAAAAAACCAGATTCAGACGGAAGATTCACAAATTCCGAATTGACAGTATCAATACCGAAAATTGATTTATCTTCAAAACCGCTTACAATTGTCTTTGAATCATTAGGCTGAGGGCTAACTTTAAAGATAAAACTTCCATTATCGGCTATAGGTAGTTGTTTGCCGGAAAAATTAAAATAATCGACATGACTGGTATTTATATTGAAAAAATTCTTCTCTAATTTTACTCTGACTACATTTTTCCCAAGAAAGAATCCCGAAGGATCAGTCGCGAGGTTCACGGTATCAACTATAAAATTTGTATAAGATTTTTTTGCTAAAAAATCGTCATTTATAGAAAAATCTATTGTTTTATCAGGACATACATATCGGCTAAAAGGTTTCCAAAACACTGAATCTTCACCAGCAACAAAATTTAAGGAGAAATTCAAATTATCATTAATATCATCTGAAGGCCAGACATTAATTAGTGTTGAATAGACTGAATCTGACATCTGGTCTAATGTTTTACTGTACCAATCCTTACCAATGGATTTCCAAGTCTCGCCGATTGAAAACCCTAAAATAAAAGCACTATCTTTTTCAATATGACGGCCAGCATACACACTGTTTAATGTGCTTACAGGATTAATATCCGTACTCCGTAAATTTAGATTCACGGCTACATCAGAAGAATCATAATATAAATAAAAAACTTCATACTTAGCATAGAAGTCATTATAAGTACTGTCTCCATGAGGATGCTTACCAAAAAAGTAGAGGTAATCACCATTAGATATTTTCCCATTGTTGTTAGGAATAATATAGGGATATTTTATTGCATTATTTATTAGAATCAGCTTGGAAACAGGTTTTCCGGCTAATGAAGGAGATGCACTTATTAAATCGCTCATTGAAATACTTGCAATTCCGTCTTTGCTGGTATTTATTTGAAAATAGTCTAAACCATCTTTCATCCAAAATCCGGCACTCAAAAGGCGATTCGGTGACTTTCCAAGCGATTCTCTTTTTTTATTCTTATAATCATTTAATAATGTTGGCAAATGCTCCTGATTGGCTACAGCAGCAAAAAGTCCCAATTCATTCGGAGCAATTGGATTTTGATCTACCGATATTTGAGAGCTAAATATAACAGCAATTTCAGCTTTTGAAATTGCTAAAATTGAATTATCGGAGACTGAGAATTTTACAGGTTGAATTATTACTTTTACTAAATTAATTCCACGAAGTTTTCCGGCAGATTCGCAAGTAACGGAATAATCGCTAAATCCATCGCACCTTGCAATAGAAGCGTCAAGAGGAGCAATTTTACTGGATTTGATATTTAAAATTTTTATTTCGGGTAAATTTGCATCCGGTGTTGCAATAATAAATACAAATTTATCAGCACCAAAACAAAGAGTAGAGTCAGGGCAAGTTTCTGAAAATCTGTCACTAATAGATATATAATTATTTATTTTTTCATGCGAAGAAATTGAATTACCAGCAAGAGATGATCTATCTGAAAATTTATAATCAGGCTTGTCAATAAAGATTGAAAGTCCTGATTGGCAGACATTAACATCAATAGCTTTAGCAACGACTAAATTAATTGATAATATAAAAATAAACAATAATCTATTTAGCATGAATCTATTCCTGATTTAATTTTAAAGACGTTTATGATTCAATGAAATTATTAATTAATTATATTATCAGTTAGCTCGGAAATATTTGGGATTAAACTTAATAATTTCAATTGAAACCGCACTCACAGCAAGGATTGTATTAATATAATGATTCTCTATATCTGAAAAATTTCTTAACATTCACTAAAAATAATAAAATACATTATAACTTTTTTCGAAATAAAAAAAGCCGTTTAAGTAATAACACATAAACGGCTATTTTATCACAAAAATTAAAAAGAATTAATGATTAAGTGTCCTTTTTGCTTTATCAGATTCAGTGATAGCGACACTTCTAAGGGCTTCCTGAAGGAATTCACCTATATTTTCACCAATCACATCTTTTAATTTATTTTCTTTTGTTAAATATTCCACAACAGCTTTTTGGATTCTTTCTTTAATGATTTCCGACGCCTGACCAACCAAAACGCTTGATAGGAGCTGAATATCAGCCTGTTGCAGACGTAGAACATCAAGCTGCTTACTATTAGCATCTTCCATTTTCTTGAGCATCTTATCCATACGTTCTTCTTCTTCTGTATAGAACATTGTAATAGCCATCAGAGCAAGCATTGAAAATTCAAGAAAGATTGCAAGAAGAATGAATGAAGGTTTCTGTGCAGGAATAAATTTCAAACCACGAATACCAACTGCAACAATCAAGAATGCAGCACCACCATAAGCGAGAGCAGTCACATTGTTAGCATATTTCTCTGTAAAGTGGTGAGCCATATAAAGTCTGAGTCCTGCACCAATTAGCCAATGACTTTCACGCCACATCACGCCATCGCGGGTATCTTCAATTTCTTTTAAAACGAAATCTGAGAAAAATTCACGAATTCTCTCATACAAGAAATCCTGACGGAATTTGACTAAATCCACAAAGTCATCAAAAACATCATCGAACTTGGTAAAAGCAGCCTGAGTCGGGCTATGAGTCGATGTCTCGCCATAAGTTCTGTCCCATATAATATGGAAATGACTTTTAACTTCATTGATCTCTCTTTCGGCAAGCTTACTATCCGGTAAGGTTAATAATTCAACAATATCATTGGAAAAACCGGTCTGAAGCCTGATTTTGATTTTTGTATTGTCAATTTGCCTATCAAAAAGCACAGCCATAAACCCAAGTGAATTAGGTAAAAGAATAGTAAGTACTAACGCAATTACTAATCCTATAACAAAGGCTAAAATCGAAAAACCTAAAAAAGGTTGCAGAATAATTGGGTTTTCACCAAGAGCATCGCATTTAGCATACCAGTGCCCCATTAAACCACCTTCTTTTTCGTATCCGGCAATTCCTTCTTCCCTTTTATCGAATGTAAAGTCAAAGATATAATCTTTAGTTAATAATGCTTTTGCAACTTTTTGCTTTTTAGCTTTAAACTCGGCTTCTTTTTCTTTTGGAACAGAGGCATCAACCAAACCCTCAAAGGAGACAAACCCGACTTTTAATGCCTTTTCACCTGATGGTGCAAAGTTCATTATAACAAATCCGGAGATAATGTTTGGTATTAAATATCTGTAAATTAAGAATGTAAAAGCAATTAACAGAACTACGAATAGTCCCACCTGTTGAACACCAAGTTTTAATTTCTTGCCGTGGTGCTGATCAATCATTTTATGTTGTGCCATAAACTATAACTCCTGAGAATGTTTGGGTTATTTTAATTATAATTATTTCAATTTTCTACTTCCAAACTCACAATATACGAAAAATTAAAAAAATAGCAAGTATTTTTAAGACTAAAATAAAAAAAATAAATTAATGAGCATTTTTCTCTTTGAAACTAACTAATTTTTATCTAATTTATTATTTTTCAATTATCGAAGGCAATTATTGAATAATTGATACTAAATTATGTCTGATAACAAGAATTATTTTAATGAAATCCTTGAGTTTATGGGAAAGATCAAGGATTTACGTTCAGCATTGGCATTGCTTATGTGGGATCAGGAAACATATATCCCAAAAGGTGCTCATACCAGCCGCGCTAATCAGATAACTACTCTTGAAAGCCTGATTCATAGCCAACTAATAAGTAAAGAAGCAAAAAATCTGTTTGATGTTGTTGAAAAATGTAAATTAAACTGTAGTATTAGCGAACAGCAGCATTTAAAGCTGTTTTCGGAGGAATTGGAAAGAGCTTTTAAAATTCCTTCAAAATTTATTAAAGAATTATCTATTGTAAAATCCGAAGCACTTGATAAATGGAAGCAAGCCCGCTCTGAATCTAACTATTCAATCTTTAAGAATATTTTTGCAAAACTTATTGAGATGAAAATTCAAGAAGCAGAGTTTATAGGTTTTAAAGAAAATCCTTATGATGCTTTTTTGAATCTTTATGAGCCTGGCAGCTCTGTCCGAATGATTGATCCATTGTTTAACGAACTCAAGATTGAAACTATCCAATTATTGAAATCAGTAAAGAATCAACATGAAAATATTACATATAATTTTTTATATAAATACTATTCAGCTGATGGACAAAGCAAAATGTCCAGATTCATAGCCGAATCTATAGGTTTTAATTATATTAATGGTCGTTTTGATTTTTCTGTTCACCCGATTACACTGGCTCTGGATCCGAAGGATGTGAGGCTTACAACGAAAATCAATGTCAAGGATCTGCGGCTATGCTTATTCAGTACAATTCATGAAACCGGTCATGGTATTTACGAACAGGGTATAGATAGTTCATTATACCGTACATTTGCTGCAGAGGCTGCCTCTATTGGAATTCATGAGTCACAGTCATTAATTTGGGAAAATATGATATGCAAGACTCTTGAGTTTTCCGAATGGGTCCTGCCGCACCTGAAGCGCTTTTTCCCAGATAATTTAAAACATGTTTCGCATTTTGATTTTTATAAGGCAATTAATAAAATCCAACCGTCATTAATCCGCTCTCAGTCTGATGAATTAACATATAATCTTCATATTATCCTCAGATATGAACTCGAAAATGCACTGCTAAACAACAAACTTTCGGTTTCTGATTTACAAGAGGCTTGGAATGAGAAAATGAGAGATTATTTAGGTTTAATTCCTGAAAGTCCGCTATACGGGTGCCTGCAGGACATTCATTGGGCTTTTGGAGATGTTGGATATTTCCCATCATATACTTTAGGAAAACTTTACGCTGCCACAATGTGGAAGTATTTAAGAAAGGATCTTAAAAATATTTTTAAAGATATTTCAGATGGAAATTTTATTTCAATTAAAGAATGGCTCGCAGACAAGGTTCACAGGCATGGAAAAATGTTGACGGCTGATGATATTATTCGTCGTATTTCAGGTGAGCCGCTCTCAGCATCCGATTTCATTGATTATATTACAAAAAAATGTGATCGGATAATTGAAAATTAGCTTTATAAATGTTATTGCATTGTTTTGCAGCGAGGGGAGCGGGATTTTGGTTACTCAAATTAACAAATCAAATGGCTATTGTACCTGATTTTACTATCTGCCGCTTGCCAAATATTTTTTTCCTGCTTTTTAAAACCCTTGCTTTTATCATGTTCTTCAATAAAAAAGTAAATTAATAATTAGGAAATTCATCTCTTGGCTAAAATGGAATTTTTAGTTAAGTTTAATATTTCGTATTAAATAAAGAGTTAATTTTATTTTGAACTTTGAAAAGACAACAAAATGTTTGATGGTCAGAAATTAATCTTAAGAGATATTCCAAATCTTCATCTAATTGATGTTTATATTAATAATGGGGGCTATGAAACTGCACGGAAGGCATTTTCAATGAAGCCCGATGAAGTGACCAATGAAGTAAAAAAATCAGGTCTTCGTGGCCGTGGTGGCGCTGCTTTTCCAACTGGTCTGAAATGGACTTTCATGCCAAAGGGTAATGATAAAACCAAGTATTTATGTGTCAATGGAGACGAGTCAGAGCCCGGATCATTTAAAGACAGACAAATATTTGAGTTTAATCCTCATCAGCTTATTGAAGGAATTTTGATCTCCGGCTATGCTATGGGAATAAATGCCGCTTACATCTACATTCGTGGAGAATACCACCGATGGATAAACATCCTCCAGACCGCTATAGATGAAGCGTATGCCCAAGGTTATATTGGTGCCGGAATGAGAGAAAAATTTAATAATAATTATTCAATTGATATTCATATCCATAAAGGGGCTGGAGCGTACATCTGTGGCGAGGAAACATCGCAGATGAATTCTATTGAGGGACGTCGTGGATATCCGAGGGTGAAACCTCCTTTTCCCGCTCAGGCAGGCTTGTGGGGTATGCCGACTACTGTTAATAATGTTGAAACTATTGCTACGGTTGTTCCCATACTTCAAATGGGTGGAGAAGCTTACTCAAAAATCGGTGCTCAAGGGCATTCAGGCACACTTCTGTACGGTGTGAGCGGACATATCAATAAGCCTGGTGTTTATGAATTACCGACTGGTACACTTTTAACAGAGATTATTTATGATATTTGCGGTGGTGTAAGAAATAATAAAAAAATTAAAGCAGTAATTCCGGGCGGTTCATCCATGCCACCTCTCAGAGGAGATGAAATCGATGATGTTCGTATGGATGAGGAATCACTGAAAAAGATCGGAACTCACATTGGAACTGGTGGAATCATGGTTATGGACGAAGATACAGATATTGTAAAGATCACTCTTCGTATTGCCCATTTTTATCATCATGAATCTTGTGGACAGTGCACCCCTTGCCGCGAAGGATGTGGCTGGATGGAAAAAATTCTTAAAAGAATAGCCTCTGGTAACGGCAGTTCGAAAGATTTGGATTTACTCGTTTCAATTTGTAATAATATTGAAGGTAATACGGTATGTGCTCTCGGAGATGCGGCAGCATGGCCAGTTCGCGGATTTGTAACAAAATTCCGTGATGAATTTGAACAAGCAATTAGTAAAAATAAATCTTTTATTGCACCGAATGTTGTGCATGGTAAAAGGAAAACAGCTTCTAATCTTGTATTTGAAAGATAGAGTTAATAAATTAAATTAAAAACAATTAAATCGGGTGTGAAATGGAAATTAAAGAAGTTCTCGTTATTGGCGCTGGCACTATGGGAAATGGTATTGCCCATGTTTTATCACAAAGCGGATATAGCGTTATCTTATTCGATGCTTTTGAATCAGCCTTAAACAAAGGTTTATCAACAATTAAAAAAAATATGGAACGTCAGGTCAAAAAAGGCTCCCTGAGCGAAGACCAGATGAATTCCTATTTATCATTAATTAAGCCAACTTTGAATCTTGAAGATGGATCGAACTGTGATCTGGCTATTGAAGCCGCGACCGAGAATAAGGAATTGAAATTTAAATTGTTTGCACAACTTGATACATTACTTAAACCGGATTCAATTTTAGCAACAAATACTTCGACAATTTCTATTACCGAAATTGGCGCCTGCACTAAGAAAGCAGATAAAGTTATTGGAATGCACTTCATGAATCCTGTGCCGATGATGAAATTAATTGAAGTTATCCGTGGATTAAATACCAGCGATGAAACATATAATCTTATTGATGAACTATCAAAAAAATTAGGCAAAATTCCAGTTCTTGCTAATGATTTTGCCGGTTTTATTGCCAATAGAATTTTAATGCCACTTATCAATGAAGCAATCTTTGCTGTGATGGAGAATGTTGGCACTGTTGATGCTGTTGATAATATCGCAAAACTCGGACTTGCCCATCCGATGGGACCTCTGGCTTTGGCTGATCTGATCGGGCTCGATACAACTCTTGCCATTATGAAAGTTTTGCACGAAGATATAGGGGATCCTCGTTTTCGCCCGTCACCACTACTTAAAAAGATTGTTGCAGCCGGTTGTTACGGAAGAAAAACCGGCAAAGGATTTTACGATTATTCAGGTGACCAGCCGGTACCAGTTAAATTTGTTTAAAAAATATATATAAATTTGAGGTTAATTTATGCTTGAAACCGTAATTCAGAAGTTTGATTCCGATGATGCAGACGTTTTGTCTGCTTATCAAGCCGAAACACATGGTGATTATTTAAAAGCAATTGAACATTATAAAAAAGCTCTTGAAAAAAATCCTGAATTGGGAATTGTTTATAAACACTGTGGCAACGTTTATTATAGGCTTGGATTGCTCCAGGAGGCAGAATATTATCTTCAGGAAGCTGTTAAGCGTTTACCAACTTATCCAACCGGAATCTATGAATTAGGGCTTGCGTACTACCGTAGGGTGAAAATTAAACAAGCTATTGAGTGCATGCACGACGTTTTAAAATTAGACGAAGGATTCCTCATGGCTCATTATTGGCTTGGAATAATGTATTACCATTATGGCTATCTGATAAGTGCTAAGGAACAGTTTTCAATTGTTACCGAAAAAAGACCGGATTTTACAATTGCTTATTTTCATCTTGGCAATACGAATCTCCGCCTTGGTGCTTATCAGGAAGCTGCAAATTGTTTTGAAGAGATTACAATAGTTAATCCTCAGGGGCCTACTGCTTATACTCTTTTAGGTGAATCATACCTGAATTTAGAACGTAGATATGAAGCAAGACAAGCATATAAAAAGGCTCTGGACCTTGATCCGGACGATAAAAAAGCGAAGCATGGACTTCAAGTTTTAGATGATTTTAAAGATGTTAATTTTTAACAGTCAATTATTAATTTGAAATTTCCTCTATTAAAAAGAACTGATAAAAATTTATCCGATACCAGCCGTCAGCGCGAAGGATCGGCTGAACTGGAACAGTTATTATCCGAATGCAAAAAGCAGTTTAAAAATCCCGATATAGGATTAATTTCTAAAGCGTTTGATTGGTGCTACCGAATTCATAAAGATAAAGTCAGACCATCCGGCGAACCATTCTATTTACATCCCGTAGCTGTAGCTCATATTGTAGTAACGGAAATACCCTTGGACGATATTTCAGTGGCTGCGGCATTACTTCATAATATCGGATCTCATTATGATTATGATCAGAAAGAATTAGCGCGTGAATTTGGCAATACAATTGCTGAAATCATTGACGGGATCTCAAAAATAAGAAATATCGAGAATAGAAAAACTGATGTAACTGTCCGTTATGAGAGTTATCAAAGGCTGCTGCTCTCAATGTTCACGGATATCCGAATAATTCTTATCAAATTAGCAGACAGATTGCACAATATGCGTAATCTCGAAAGTTTTCCCGATAATTTCCAAAAAAGTTATGCTTCGGAAACATTGGAAATATATTCACCATTTGCCAATAGATTCGGTTTAGGTAACATTAAATGGGAAATTGAGGATTATGCTTTTAAATATACTGACAGAGTTCATTATAATGAGATCAGTGAATATATTCAGCTTTCGCGGGCTGACAGAGAACAATACGTTCGTGATTTTGAAGCCATTGTCCACGAAAGATTGGATAAGGAGCAGTTCCTAAAAAAAAATAATATAAAATTTGAGATATCCGGCCGCCCGAAGCATATCTATTCAATTTATAATAAAACTATCATTCGTGGCCTGCCAATCGAGGAATTGAATGATTTGTTCGCTATTAGAATAATTGTCGATTCAAATGATCAGAATATTTGTTTTTATTTCTATGGTTTAGTTTGTGAAATCTTTCCACCTGTACCAAACACTTTTAAAAATTACATTTCAACATCTAAGAATAATGGCTATAAGTCTATTCATTCCGCTGTTGTCGGGCCTGATAATAAACGAGTAGAAGTACAAATCAGGACGAGAGAAATGCACAACATTTCGGAACAGGGAATAGCAGCACATTTCCGCTATAAACCAGGATTGGTGCCGGTCGATACTGTTTTCCGAGATAAAAATATTCAGGAGTGGATGGATAATGTTCGAGAAATATTTGAAAATATCGGTGATTCAACGCCACAGCAGCTTATCGAAAGCGTTAAGATAAATTTATTTCAGGAAGAAATTTATGTTTTTACGCCAAAGAAAGAACTAAGGCGGATTGCACGCGATTCTACTCCGCTTGATTTTGCTTTTGCAATTCATAGTGAAATCGGAATCAAATGTATAGGAGCCAAAGTTAATAGTAGGATTGTTCCATTGGACTGGAAGCTCCAGAGCGGTGATCAGGTTGAAATACTTACATCGGATACACATAAGCCTAATGCTGATGTTTTTAAATTATTGGTGACACCGAAAGCCAAGTCCACATTGATGAAGTATTTTAAAGATGAAGCCAAGAAACTCGAAAATCAGGGAAGAGATTTATGGGAAGAATTTTGTTATAAACAAGGACTGAGATACACTGATGAGCAATTTGAAAATTTATTGGAATTTTTAAGTATTTCTGAAAAACCAGAATTTTACAGAGGATTGGCTAATGGAGCGCTTAACACCGAAGATATGTTAAGCTTTTTGAAGAAAAAATCAAAAAAGAAATTTAAAGACAATGGCACCAATCATAATGATGATGCGGTGTATGAAGAAGTATTGATCAGTATGCCGAATGGCACTGTAGAAGCCAGCTATGCCGAATGTTGCAATCCAATACCCGGTGATAGGATTAAAGCTGAAAGAACCAAAAATAGTGAACTTATCATTCATCAGGATAAATGTCCCGATTTAATTAGAATGAGTAAGGATTCATCCTTGATTTTTCATGATATAGATTGGGCTGTACTTGTTCCGAATAAATTTTTTATAGAAATTAAATTAGTATGTATAGATAGGCCTTCACTTTTGAATGATTTGTCTGCTGCTATATTCTCATGTGATAATACAAATATTCGCGGATTATCTTTTGATACAAAAGATAGTATTTTTGAGGGACATATATCTATCGAAGTTTTAAATATTAATCATCTCCGGCGGGTGTTCACAGTTTTGAAATCTGTTAATGGTGTGCGTTCAGTCTCCCGATTAAAGAACTTCAATTAGTAATAATGAAGAACATAGCAATAATAGGAGCGGGTATTGCAGGTATTAGTACTGCAATTTATCTGTCAGAATTTAATTGTGAAATAACATTGTTTGAAAAAAAATCCTTTTTAGGTGGTCGCTCATATTCTTTTATTGATAAAATATCGAATGAAGAACTTAACTATGGCGAACATCTGCTCTCAGAGTCATATTCACTCTTCTTAGGCATACTCAGAGTATTGGGTACGGATAATAATTTAATAAAACAAAAATCATTACGAGTTCCTTTTATTTCAGGTGCATCTTCGTATATATTGGACTGCTCACGGTTTCGAGGGAAATTGGGATTAGTTTACGGGATTTTGTCATTAAAAGATATATCTTTAATATCAAAAATAAAAACATTGCAACTTATACGTAATCTTGCTTCAGGAGCCATTGAAATAACGAATATGTCATGCAGTGAGATGCTGAATAATTTCAAGATACCTAATGACATTATATATAAATTCTGGGAACCTCTCATATATGCAGTTTTAAATTTAAATCCTTCTGAAGCTGCAGCAACTCTGCTTGCTAAAGTATTTGAACTTTCTTTGAATGAATCCGGTAAATCTGGACTTATATTCCCAAGTGTCGGGTTATCGGCACTGATCGAACCTTTTAAAGAATATGCTAAAAAGATGAATTGCAGTATTCTCCTTAATGCTGAGGTTAAACAAATAATATTTAAAAATGGCTTTGCAAGCGGTATTCGAACTGTTTTAGGTGAAGAATATGAATTTGATGCTGTGGTCTTTGCAGCAAATCCTGAACTAATGCCCAAATTGTGGACAGACGCCTCAATCGAATATTTAGAATTTTTAAATGCCTTGGAATATTCTACTATTATTTGTGTGCATCTCTGGCTGGATGAGGAGATTAGTGAACTCGACTTTGCTGCTATGTTAGGTACTCAATCTCAATGGATATTCAATATGAGGAAATATCGCTTCGTTGATGATGCTGCCGTAGCCAAGTATCCGCACCATTACAGTATAATAATAAGCGGCGCTAATCATCTGGATCACATTTCAAATGATGAAATTATTAAAATAGTTTTTGATGATATACTCTCATTGTTTCCAAAGTTTCAGGAGGCAAAAATCTTACATAAACAGGTAATGAAAATCAAAAAATCAACAATTAAAATTACACCTTTTATTAATAAATTGAGGCCTGAAACAAAGACTTCAATTCCGAATCTCTTTTTAGCCGGAGACTGGACTCAGACTATGCTTCCGGCTACAATAGAAGGAGCCTGCCAAAGTGCATTAAATGTGAAAGCAGAAATTTTAAAATTAATTTAGGGGATTAAATCGTGCTTTGCAAAATATGTGATAGTGAGTTGATTTTCAACTTTAAACTCAATGAAAAGTATGAATATTATAAATGTTCTGCCTGCAATCTTCTAACTCGCGTTCCAGATAGTCTGAACATTGATTACCAAAATGATTATACAAATATAGAAATAATCAGTAAACCAAGAAATTTATCAAAAAAATATTATTCCCTTTTTTCAAGCATAATTAGGGAAGGCGCATCCGTACTTGAGTTAGGAGGAAGTTTCGGCTTTTTTTGTCAATATCTGAATAATCGGAAATTTTGCAATTGTATCAACATTGAACCTTCAAAAATTGCAAGTGAATATTCCCAAAAACTCGGTGTTGAAACTTATGATAATATTGATTCTGTTAAGGGACAATTATTTGATTTTATTGTAACTTTTCATGTTCTTGAACATATTGAACCTGCTCACATCAAAGATTTATTTCAGAAATTGTATTCAATGCTCAAAACCGGCGGCCAATTCCTAATAATTACTCCTAATGCAGAGTCCATAAGATTCAAAAAGCTTAGAAATAAATTTGAATGGCTATCACCTGAAGAGCATATCTCCTTTTTTTCTGCTAAAACCATGAGAAAACTTATAGAAGCTCATCAAGCCTGCGATATTCAAATTTACAGTGCCATTCCTGCTTTCACCCATTTCCCACACACAACGTTTATTGAGAAATTAAGAAGAAAATATCTACCTACACAAGTTCAAATAATTAAATATAATGATCAAGAAAAGATTAAAAATCTCAAAAGTTCTTTAAAACAAATCTTAAAGAATTGCTTCCATGGCTTTTCTTTTTTTGAAAAATGCTTTTATTTCCCTTTCTACTTTTTTTATGAATCATTGAGTAAGGAAAAGGACGAGTTAGTTGTAATAATTAAAAAATAACCCAAAATTTAAATTGAAATAATATTAAAAAAAACTAATTTGCCATTATTAATAATATTAGTATTTTTATAGATAATAAATTCAACTTAATCTTAAAACTTTTTTTTCTTAGGTGTTTGTATGGTAAAATTTCTTATGGTTTTATCTCTCTTAATTCTGTCTTTTAACTGTAATATTAGAGCGGATGAATTTCGTTCATGGGGTGCTAATGATTATGGTCAGCATGGGGATGGGTCTATTAATTCAACATATCTGCCAAAATTATCCGACACCAATGATAATTGGAAAACGGCTTTTTGTGGGAATGAATTTGCCCTTGGGATAAAATATGATGGCACCCTCTGGAGTTGGGGTTCTAATTCTAATGGTCAGCTTGGAGATAGCCTTAGTAGCCCATATAGAGCAATTCCGAAAAAAATAAGTTACGATAACGATTGGAAAAAAATTGTTTGTGGTCCTGATTATGTTATAGGAATTAAAAAAACCGGTAAAGTATGGGCATGGGGTAATGGCAGCTTGTTGAATAGCCAAACTTACAATAATAAACCCTTCCTTTATGATAAAGATACCGTATGGTCAGATTTTGCCTTAGTTGGAAGCACTGCGATAATCGGCATTAAGAAAAACGGTACTTTATGGGCCTGGGGCGATAATACAAGTAATTCTTTAGGCAGGAAAATGTCCAATCAAACAAAAGCAGTTATTATTGACACATTAAAATGGCTTAGTATCGCTTCAGGTAATTTGCATGCAGTGGCTATTAGAGCTGACAGCTCGCTCTGGACATGGGGTGGCAATTCTAATGGACAGCTTGGTGACGGAACAAGAATTATGGATACTATTAATAAAATCGGCACCGATAAATGGATTAAAGTGGCTTGCGGATTTAATCATGTTTTAGCTATTAGAAACGACCACACTCTTTGGGCCTGGGGACAAAATAATTCAGGACAAATCGGCGATGGTACTTATGTTGATAAACTCCTCCCAACTCAAGTCGGTACTGACTCAGATTGGGTTGATATTAGTTCTCGCTTTAATACTTCTTATGGTATAAGAAAAGATACCTCTCTTTGGGCTTGGGGCGAAAATTCATCCGGCCAGTTAGCCGATGGCACTAAAAATAGTCAGAGTTCACCAGAAAAATTTTCAGGAATGACTACTTGGTCTATGGTCGCTGCCGGTACTACTTTTGCTGTCGGCTTTGGTTCCCAACAGAGATCATTAAGTGTGGCTGCTTTAAGTAAACACGAATATTGCAAAGGTGTTCCTTTTACAATTTCATATAAGAAAAAAGGTGTTTTTTATTCTGGCAATAGCTTTATTGCCCAGATTTCTGATTCAAAAGGATCCTTTACTAATCCAACGAATATTGGTCAATTAGATACTACTATCCAATCAAATATAACTGCTATTATTCCTCCATCTTTCCAAAATGGAACTGGATTTAGAGTAAGAGTTATTTCTACAAATCCAGTCTTTATTTCCGCAGACGAAGGTTATGATGTTGTTATTGATGCCTTGCCTGCACCAAAAATAACCGGTGAAAACATTGTATGTGCAAAAAGTATTAAAACTTATTCTTGCTTAGAACAGCCCGGACATTTCTTTACATGGCGCATTAACGGCGGCTCAATTATTCAAAATGATAACAGCAATAGAATTACATTACGTTGGGATAGCGCTGGCACTCATAATATTTATGTCACTGAACTTAATAACGGTACCGGATGTATGGATTCATCGGAGTTTCAGGTGACGGTTAATGAAATTGCTAATTCTAAAATTTATGGCAACACCGAGGTTCTCGAAAATCAACCTGAAGTTTATAATTGCAACTCCCAGAACGTTACTTTTAAATGGCAGGCTAACGGTGGAACAATTTCAGGCGCATCATCCAATAATTCTTTAAATGTTCAATGGGGAACACAAGGCAGTGGCAAGATCACTCTTATTTTGTTAGATACAATCACTATGTGTACTGATACCATTACTCAGGATGTAACAATCGTCAAATATGTTCCTGTCTCAATTTTAGGGTCTAATAATTCCTGTGAAAATAAAAATGAGATATTCCATACAAATGTCAGAACAAATATAGCTTATTCGTGGAACGTGATCGGTGGAGCACTTCAATCTCCTGCCGATGCTGATTCTGCTTCGGTTAAATGGGGAACTGCAGGAACAGGGAGTATTGCACTCAAACAAACAAATAAATCAAATGGATTTGTTGATTCTGCCCGGACAAATGTTAGTATTAATGTTGTTCCGGCCAAACCTGTGATTAATGCTTCAAGTAAATTTTTAACATCAAACAAAACAAGCGGAAATCAATGGTATGTCGGAGGTGAACCACTGAAAGATTCGACAAGGAATACGATTTATCCTACTAAAACAGGACTATATCAGGTTACAGTTACCGAATATGGCTGTGAAAGTTTATTATCTGATAAAGTATATTTTGATATGACTTCGGTAGATGATGTCAATAGTGCAAACGTTTCAATATATCCGAATCCTGTTGGCGATGAGATGACAATTAATTTCGGAAAAAACGGTAATTATAGTGAACTTGAAATATTCGATAATCTCGGTGTCAGAGTTTACAACCAAGCCGTAAATGATCAGGAAAATATATTAAAGATTGATACAAAGCAACTTTCAAATGGAATTTATTATATCGAGATCAAGTCATTATTGAAAAAGCAAGTTCTGAGATTCACAGTGAATAAATAAAAGAAAAATTTATTAATCATAAAATAGGGGCAGAGATAATCTGCCCTTTTTTTTCCTTTGAAATTCATCGATTTTATTAATATAATTCCTACCAATGAAGGAATTACCTCAATCTCAGGAACGCTGTAATAGAAATTGTCCCACGTCCCTTGTCCCACGTCCCCTAACAATTAAGTTCTGCGATCTTCCGCGACACAATCTCAGGCACAAAGGCACTGATGTCCTGCTTATATCTGGCTAATTCTCTGATGATACTGGAATTAAGATAAGTATATTTTTCATTTGGGAGTAAAAATAGGGTATGAATATCAGGAGCTAACTTGCGGTTCATAAGAGCTATCTGGAACTCATATTCAAAATCGGATATAGCACGTATCCCGCGAATTATTGCAACCGCCGAGCGTTCCTTTGCAAATTCAACCGTCAAACCATGATAAAGTTCGACGGTTACATTCTCTAAATGTTTAAGCGAATCAACCGCCATTTCATAGCGTTCATCTTCCGAAAAAAGAGTTTGCTTTTTAGAGTTAATTGCCATTACGACAATAATTTTATCGAACATTTCGGCAGAACGTTCAATTACGTCAACATGTCCCAAAGTTATGGGATCGAAAGTTCCGGGATAAATGGCGGTTTTGTGCATGAGCTATTTCTCTTTCGTACTCTTAACCATTAATTGTAATTTTATTTTCTTATCATCTCTGAGAATGATCATATTAATTTTCTGTCCCAAAAGCGCGTCACCGATTGAAATAAGATAATCATCATTTCGCATAATCTTCAGATCATCAATTTCAAGAATAATATCGCCCGGCTCAATTCCGGCTTTTTCTGCCTGCGATCCTCTCAAAACAGATACAACAATAACTCCGTCGCGTTTTGGGATTTTAAAATTCTTAGAGACCCGGTCATCAATTTCTGCTACCTTCAATCCAACTTGTGGATTTCTCTCAATTTTCTTATGAGCTTTGAGTTTTTCCATAATCATACGCACACGATTCACCGGAATTGCAAAACCGATTCCAATACTGCCTGCTCCTTGCTGACTTTGTGCAGTTGAAAATATTACTGTATTCATCCCAATTACTTCACCGGCGGAATTAAGCAATGGCCCGCCGGAATTACCCGAACTTATCGCCGCATCGGTCTGAATCATGCCGCGATAAATCCTGTTTTCCTGCATGAAATTCACTCCGCTGTTCGATACTACTCCAACCGTAACAGTTGGTTTTGCATTTATATTAAATAAACCGAATGGATTGCCCAATGCAATTGCCCATTCACCAATCAAAATATCATCACTATTGCCAAGGAGGAGATAAGGGAAATTATCACCCTTAATTTTAAGCAAAGCAACATCGGAAACCATGTCGGAACCGATAATTTCAGCATCAAATTTCTCGCCGTTGGTCATTGTGATGATGACTTTCGAGGCATTTCCGGCAACATGATGATTTGTAAGAATATATCCATCCGGAGAAACTATATATCCTGATCCGAGACTCTTAACGTCATATTCCTGAACCTGAGGCTTATGAAATTGTTGAAAATATTGACGGAACTGAGGATCGTTCATAAACGGGGAATTATCGAAAAAGTCGTTGAAAGGATCACGATATTCAACTTTATATGTTTCGGTAACGTTTATTCCAACAATAGCACCTG
The DNA here is from genome assembly GCA_026390695.1 of Candidatus Kapaibacterium sp. GTDB lineage: Bacteria > Bacteroidota > Ignavibacteria > Kapaibacteriales > UBA2268 > JAPLFL01. The sequence continues at coordinate 94,295 of JAPLFL010000031.1, forward strand.
TTGCCCTGGCAATTGCACGAGTAATAGCGCTTTGACGCGAATTATTTATACCTTCCTGTGAATAATCGCTTTGGCAGAGAGCAGATTGAATGTATAGAGAAAATAAAATCGTTGTAATTGTAAAGATTTTGCATGTTGTTTTCATATTTTTCCTATATATAATTTCACATAAATTCCGAAGCTAATGACGATTTATTATATAAAATGTTTCAATAATTTTTCAAACATTGCTGAGATCATTCCCTATATGAAAAAAGAAGGTGATTCCCGTATTTGAGACTGTGTGAAAACTATCTTTTTCTGTCATTCCTGCGCATGTAGTAATCCCTTGAATGCTACTGGAAGGGGATTCCTGCACTGGCAGGAATGACAATGAATTGACGTTTTTATACAGTCTCATTTGCAGGAATGACTAATTTAAATTATTAACTCGAAATTACTACTTCAGTCCATGCTTCATCCGAATAATCACTTGTTTGAGTTGTATTTTTTGCTTTAATCTTATAATAATTACGTTTATCAGCAACAAAAGCTACCCCTTGAGGCGGAGTTGCATACTCTGCCAATGATGAATAAGTTCCTGAGGGCAATCCAAAATTAACTGCACATGTAAATATTTCATATAATGTTGCTCCGGTTACAGCGTCCCAGTTCAAATGAACTACTGTATCTCCAAAAGTCCAGTTTGCCGTTACGTTAGTTGGCTTGGAAAGCCCCGGAGTTACTGTATCATATATAATATAATCATTGTACTTTGCAGTACTCACATTTTCCCAGATCAATTTACCTACCCGCGTATAATCTACAACATAAGAATAAATCTCATTACCCTTTTCCGTTCTTTCACGAGCTTTTGTATCTCTCAATGCTTTTGCATCGCTTGATGAATGAATTTTCGCCTCAAAATCATCAGCCTCTTCCGTCAAAGCATCAATCTGAGGATCAGTCAATCCCAAAGGAGTTAAATCAGTAAGATATTCCGTCGCTATTCGAGCAACTTCTCTTGCTCTAAATAGAAAATCATTTTCCTTCATAGATTGAATGCCCGATATTGCTAATCGTTTATACTGACCGGAACTAAGTCCCCACTTCTGTTCAATATAACCGGAGATCTTCTGAACCTTCAATATTATTGATTCACGTAAAGCTGCCTTTGCATCGACTTCAATTGTAATCAATCCTTTGTATTCTTCATCACTCGGAAACACTCCGAAAGCTGTAATAAGAGTTTGGAAGGCATTACGCATCAAAGTTGTAATACCACGAGCAGTAAATTCCGCATTGTCACGAGTCATAAAGCTCACCAAATTTCCTGCTAAGGTATAAAGTGAAGTATTTGACATCGTATAATTTCTTTTTAATTCGACCATTTCATAATTCCTTTAAAAATATTAATTATATGATTAAGAACATTTACAAATATAATATAATTTATTAACAAATCCAAAAAAATAATTATTCATTGATAAATTCAAATCACAAATCCAAGCTTTCAAATCACAAATCTAAACCTTCAAATCACAAATCTAAGCCTTCAAATCACAAATCTAAGCCTTCAAATCACAAATCTAAACCTTCAAATCACAAATCTAAACCTTCAAATCACAAATCTAAGCCTTCAAATCACAAATCTAAACCTTCAAATCACAAATCTAAACCTTCAAATCACGAATCTAAGACAAAATTGTCTCATAAATAAAATATATGCTACAATTGTCATTCCTGCGAATGCGCAGGAATGACAGCCTTTCTTTATCTTTGTCTTCCAGCCACTGCGCAAATTGTGAAAATTAATGCTTGTACAAGTATTATAGTTGCTCCGCTTGGTACATCGAGATAATAGGAGAGCCATAAGCCTGAAACTGCGCTTAATATTCCAAATATAATGGATTTAACTGTCATTCCGTAAAAGGTTGAGGATACTAATCGTGCGGCTGCGGCGGGAATTATTAAGAATGAAGCAATTAATACTATTCCAACAACTTTAATTGAAACAACTATTGTTAATGAAATCAGTATTGATTGATAAATATCTCTGGAAAATATCTTTTGTCCGTCCGAACGGGCTAATTCCGAGTCGAAAGTGGCATAAGCCCAGCTATTCCAATGTGTGAAGAAAGTTATAATCGTAAAAATACTTAAACCTGAGACAATATATAAATCGTTGGGGAAAACCGAAAGGATAGAACCGAATAAATAATTCATTGCATCGGATGAATATCCCTTTTTGATAGAAAGGAAAATTATTCCAAGCGCAACCGATACGGCAAAACTGATCCCGATTGCTGTGTCAGATTCTAATTTTGTTCTGTTTTTTAATATTACAATACCGACAGATACTAAAATTGTAAAAGGTATTGCTATTAAAAGGGGTTCTGTGTCTAATAAAATCCCTAAAGCTATTCCGCCGAATGCTGCATGGGCAAGCCCATCACCTAAAAAGCTCATTTTGCGCTGGACTACGAACACGCCGTAGTATGAACCGATGAATCCAATAAGTACACCTGCTATTAAAGCTCTTTGCATGAATGGAATTGCGAAGATTTCAAACATGGGCAGCTCCTTCGTGCTTATGAAGAATATGACCGTAATGTGCATAAGCCTGACTAAGCATTTCCTCGCTTAATGCAATCTCAGGCGGGCCATAACATACAATCTTTTTATTGAGAAGCAATACGCTTTGGGTATGATGCTTGGCCACTTCCCAGTCATGAGTCACCATAATAACCGTAACGCCCTCATTTTTATTCATATTGAGGATAACTTCATTTATATTTGATTCGCAGACCATATCAATTCCGGTAGCCGGTTCATCAAGTAGGAGAATTTTTGGTTTGCGGATAATCACGCGGGCAAGGAATATCTTCTGCAATTCTCCACCGGAAAGGCTGCTAAGTTGTTTGTTTGCAAGATGAGCCGAATTTATTTTGTCCAGAGCTTTCAAAGCTTCGGATTTTTCATCTTTATGAATTCTGCCAATCCAATTTCTGCGTAATCCGCTTGCAACAAGTTCAATGGCAAGAGCAGGAAAAGTTAGATCGTGGGATTTTATCTGCGGAACATATCCGATAAACTCGGAAGGAATACTATTGAGATTTCCAAGAACTTCGATAGTCCCCGAACTTGGTTTGATTAATCCTAAAAAAGTTTTTATTAATGTAGTTTTTCCGGAACCATTAGGGCCAACGCAAGCATTGAATGTACCTTCGGGAATTGAAACGGAAATATCGTCCAATGCAATTTTTGCATTATGTTGAACGGTGATGTTCTTTAATATGATAGAATTCTTCATGAGTTATGAGTTATGATTTATGAGTAATAAGAAGATTTATATATCCAATTCCAATTCCAATTCAAATTCTTATTTTCATTCATGTATAAATAAATCGTTAAAGAAAATAGGTAATCCTATAAAATTTATAATTAATAACTTATAACTAATAACTCATAACTATTTCAGTGCTTTGCGAAACGCTCTGGCGTTAAAAAGAATTAAATCTGCATAATGCTCACGTCCGCTAACTCCACCGATCGGATCAAGGGTATAAGGAAGAACATTAGCTTCAAGTGAAATTGATTTAACAGTAGCATCAGGAAGCTGTGGTTCTGAAAAGATTGCTTTTACGCCACTTGCTTTAATTTTTTCTATTAAATCAGCTAAATATTTTGCAGTTGGTTCTTTGCCCGGAGAAACCTCAATTGCGCCACCGTATTTAAGACCATACTGATTAATAAAATATAAAAATGATGGATGAAATAAAAAAACATATTTTCCCCGAACTGGATTTACAATATCCTCAACTTGTTTATTTAATAAATCCAATCGTTTTTCAAAAATAGATGCGTTATTTATATATGTTGAACTGTTATCAGGATCAATTTTACACAAAGAATCGACGAGTGGTTTAAGTATGGCTTTAACGGTCAGGGGATCTGTCCAGAAATGGGAATCTGTAGTGGAATCACTACCCGGATAAAATCGAATATTTTCCTTTGGCAACATATTTATCATTGAAATTTTATTTTTTACCGATATAGCTTTCACCCACTCTTCGTCAACAATAGAAGAAAAGAACATTGCCTTGCAAGTTTCAAGTTTGGCAATATCCGAAGGATTCGGATTAAAAGTATGGGGTGAAGAATTAGGCGGAATAAGCCGTACAAGTTCGGATTTTGACCCGATTATTTCCTTTAGAATTGAATAAATCGGATGGCTTGAGGCTACGAACAGAGGTTTTGCGCTTTGTTTCGAGCAATTGGTAAAAAAGAACAATATAGCTAAAAGTAAAAAGTATTTTTTAATCATATTTCATCCAAATAAAGTTGTAAATTATAGACGATAATAAAATAAAATTATTGGAAAAATATTTCAGAATTTTCCTTTCGTTTCGACGCTCTTGCGCTGGACTGCAGCCCGAACGCCCCTGAATAAAAAAACATTATTAATCCTTACTGTATTCCCCAAACTTATTTGTCTATTAAAATTTGGAGTATAAGGAATAAATTCATGCTATCAATATCTATGTTTCATGGAATTATCGTTTATAAGTATTTTCAAGATACAAAACAACATAATTTGCCACATATTCACATTGAATATCAAGAGTACAAAGCAATAATTTCAATTCCGGATGCTAATATAATTGAAGGTGAATTCCCAAATAATAAACTGAATTTGGTACGAGCATGGATTGAAATTCATAAAGATGAACCAATGGCATGCTGGAAACTCGCTGCTAATGGCAAACAAATCTATAAAATTGAACCATTGAGGGTGAGTAGAATATAAACGATTATTCTAATTATCACACAATATTCGTGTCATTACCAATATAAGATGGATCAATGAGAAATATTAAATTCTTTACTAATTTGATTCAAAAACAACTTACTTATACTTTATCCTGAAATTGCATTGGAATTTCTTGAATTTAAGTCCGGTAAACCGAGGTTGATCAATTGCTAAATAAAAGAATCCGTTAATATATTGTGAGTCAATATTACTTATAACTAATTGAGACCCGATGGTTAATAATCCTCCGCTAATAAAGGGGATAAATGAATTAGGATCATTTGGTCTGGGTGGTTTCTGATCTTCCGGCCGTAATCCGATTGATAAAAAATTATCGTTTATATTATTTTGTAAATCCAGAATGACCGGCATTGAACTTGAATTTAAACGTATTGGTTTATTATTATATGCAAAGACCATTACTTGTTCTATCTCTCGTTGATGGTAAATGTTCGGGTTGGTATCATTTTTTCCACTTATTTTCATTGTAAGTAACAAAGAGCTTTTGGAAGTGTCAATAGTTATTATCGAATTTATATCAATATTTGGTATCCAAATTTGATCAATATTCATGTGCCCCATACTTGGATAATAACTTTCGGTTGCTAAAAATTTACATGCACTTAATGGGATATTGTAAGGTTTAGGCTGGGTTATTGTTGTTGAACCGCCACCACCGCCACCGGTCGAAGTATCTATTTTTGTAGTATCTTTAGTCGTGTCTTTTGTCACCATACTTGAATTAACATGGGGATCATAAGTCAAGATGTCCTGACACGATGCAAGTAACAAAACGGTAAGTACCGAAAATGTCATAATAATTGCATGTATTTTCATTTTTCTTTCCTTTATTAAAATTTTATATGGAGACCGTAATTCATCCCTATTTTGGGTGAATTAAACCAAATATTGTCGTGAGTATAAAATAAATTACTCGCTTCAATACCGATATAAGGAGAAATCAAAGAGTTATGGAAAAGCTCAACTCCGCTTGAAAGCCTTCCTATAATTCCAGTAATAGTTCCTCCGATAGCTGCCTGAGAATAAATACTAAAGTATGTGGATTTAATCATGTCATATTTCAAGGTAATTACTCCACTTGGATAATCTTCAAAAGCATTATATTTATACTCATTTTTAAATTTATCATAACCGCTGAAAGACTGATAGAAACGCTCTTTTCTGAATTCCCCGCCAATACTGAAGTTTTCGCTTATTTTATATTCGCCTGAAATGGCAATATTTCCTACCTTGGGCATAGCTGGTTCTTCAATCATACTTTGATTCATTTGCCAATCGGTCATTCCACTAACACCAAAAGATAAACCCATTGATGAGGGTAATTCAAATTTAATTGGCTGAGCAAAGTCCATATTTCTTGAATTGCTAAAATCCGAGGAAGGGCTGTTAATTTTTGGAGTTTGAATAGGATTAATATTTCTGCTTTCACTAATCAATGGTTTGGTTTCAGGATTTAATTCGGCAATTGAATTGGTTTGTTGTTTGGTTTCATCTATTTTTTTATCAATTATTGTAGGTTCAACTTTTTGATCGGCAATAGACGAAACAACAGGATCAGTTTCCTTAGTAATATATACATATTTGATTTTCTCTATTACCTTAGGGACCTGAATTTCTTGTTTATTAGCTAAGTTATTTGAAAACTGACTATTATCAGGAGACACAGCCGGCTGAGTGATTTGTGCCGGCTGCGCTGATTGTGAATTTGGTTTCTGAGATAATCCGGTATCAGCTTTTTTTTCAAAAACTCCTGAATAAGTTAAGGTTAAAAATGTTGCTGTGGTTAGAACCGTAGCCGTAACGGCAGAGATAATGCCTTGCAGATAAGTTGAAAAGAAGCCGGATTTAATAGCCGTTCCGGTTGCAATTGCAGCTCCTGCAAGTGGTGCAACAAAGCCTAACTTCGAGAATACTCCGATAGTCGAAGCAGCCGAAGGAACAAAGGCACTTAGTTTTTTATTAAAGGCTTTTTCCATCATTATTTGCTGCCGAAGCTCGGATCTGAGTTCTTCGTTCGTCGAAAGTTCATTGAAAAGGTTTTCTTCTCCCGGTTTATCAAGAGAACCATCAACAAATTCCGATATTAAGTATGAAAAATCCATTGTTTACTCCATTTTATTTATTTAATTATTTTCTGATTTTTGAATTACTGATTCTTTTGAATATTCAGCAATTATCTGTCTAATCTTATTTTTTGCATTAAAAGCAAGATAACGAGCACGAGCAGAGGTTATAGTCAAAATTTCGGCAATTTCTTCATAAGGAAGATCATTAAATGTGCGAAGAACCATTACTTCTTTGGACACTGGGTCTAATAATTCGAGCGACATCATCACAATATCTGCCATTTCTTTATCTTCATATTGAGTGTGTTCATTGGTCGGAAAATCAAAATCTTCGAGTGGGACAGTAGGTCTGGCATCACGTTTTTGATTCAGGCAGAGATTTCTTGCAATGGTGATCAAGTACCCAATAATGGATCCTGAAAAATCATGGCGAACATTTTGATAAAACTTCATTAAGGTTTCTTGAAACACATCTTCTGCCAATGCTCGGTTATTTAGTATTGTTCTGCAATAAGCGTTCAATCTAACGGAATAACGGTCATAAATCTCTGTGAAAGCGGCTTCAGATGATCTTCTATCCCCCTGCATCATTGAGACTAATTCTTTATCAGTGTATATGCTTAAATTCTTTTTCAATTATCATTTCCATTGTTTACATATAGCAATTACACAAATATAATAAATTTGTTAGAAGATGTAGAGAAATGTTTTGATAAGTTACTGTTTTTTTTTAATTTTGCAGGGAATGGAAACATTAAGAATTCTGAAAAGATTAATAGAAAGGAGTAATTTATCATGACTAATAAAATAAAAGTAATTATTACAGGTGCAAGCGGAATGGTAGGTGAAGGGGTAATGAATGAATGTCTCTTTAACGAAAATATTGAGGAAGTTCTGGTTATCGGTCGTCGTCATTGCGGCACTAAACACCCAAAGCTGAAAGAAATCCTTCATCAGGATTTTTCGGATATTTCTGAAATAAATAAACTTTTAATCGGTTATGACGCATGTTTTTACTGCTTAGGGATTACTTCTTTGAATATAAGTGAACAGGATTATTTTAATATTACATATAATTTAACTTTGCATTTTGCAGAAACTTTGCATCGTTCTAACCCGTTAATGACTTTTTGTTATGTTTCAGGTGCCGGAACAGATGGTCATGAGAAAGGAAAATTAATGTGGATGAGAATAAAAGGCAAAACCGAAAATGATTTGTTAAAACTTGGATTCAAAGCGGCTTATATGTTCCGTCCTGCAATGATTGAACCCGGCAAAGGGCTTAAGAATACCCAAAAATTATATAAATATACCTCTTGGACACTGCCATTATTAAAGAGATTATTCCCTAAATATTTCATCACACTTAATGAAATCGGGCAAGCTATGATTAATTCTGTTATATATGGGTTCGATAAAAAGGTCTTGGAAGTAGCAGATATAAAAATGCTGAGTGGGAAATAAAGCTGATATTTTATAATCATTAGATCAATAAATTTAATAAACCCAGATTTTTAATTTAGATTTGCGCAATTGATATATTATATCATTTCCTTAATGAATTAGGAATTATTGTCATTGATATGGATACAGGAATCCCCTACCAGACACACTTTAGGAGATTCCCGCATTCGCACAAATGCCAGAAACGAAACATATCAAACAGCCACTTAGAGGCGGTTGTCATTTGGAACGAAGTGAAGTATCTCTCCGAAAGTGACTGTAAGATAGATTCTTCGCTTCACTTTTGACAACAAAATTAAGTTTTTCAAACTTCACAATAAATGAAGTTGTTGAACGATTATCATTATTAATTTTTTAACAAAGTGCTTATGCAATTTATTCCCAATTTCACTCAATCTTTACAAAAAAAATTTTATCTTCAGGATACCGAAACCGTTGCCAGAGAACTATTAGGGAAAATTTTAGTTAAATTTGAAGTTGATGGAAGCATTTTAGCAGCACGAATAGTCGAAACCGAAGCATACCTTGCTGAAAAAGATTTAGCTTCGCATTCGGCTGTAGGTCGGACAAAGCGCAATGAACCTATGTTTGCCGAAGCAGGTATTTTATATGTTTATAAAATTTATGGAATTCATCATTGCTTTAATATAGTTACTGAACCTGAAAATCGTGCTGCTGCAGTACTTATTCGAGCACTTGAACCAATTGTGGGAATAGAAATAATGAAATCCAGGCGAAAAAGCGATAAAATCTATCAACTTTGCAAAGGTCCCGGAAATTCAGCACTCAGTCTTGGTTTTGATAGAAATTACAATTATCGCTCTTTATGCACTGAACAATTATTTATTCAAAATAATTCAGATGCAAAAGTTACCGAAAATTTAATTGTAAAAAGCCGGAGAATAGGTATCAATCGAGCTTCCGAGCTGGAATTACGATATTTTTTAAAAGATAATATTTATGTCTCAGGAAAAAAATAACTTGCATATTTGAAATATCTTTTGTAATTTGTTTTCAATTAGGTTGACATTTTCTAAAAATGTTAATCAGTTCATGCAGCCATGCCTGAAGCAGTAAAATTAACGAAATCACTTGTAAATTTAAAATTAACTTTCATATAAAATCTTTCATGGAGAATCATGGGAAAAGAAGATCATCACTTGCCAAAAGACATTATTGACAATGGCAATGTTCCTGTTATTGATTTAGCAGCACTTAAAACAAAAAAAATTGCCGAACTTGTAAAACTTGCAAAACAATCTGGAATTTCTAATTTTGCTGAATTAAGCAAACAAGAACTTATCCTCAAAATTGTTGAAGCTCAAAATAACGCTCAACGCGAAAATCAGGTGGATGAACTGATTGCAAGCGGTGGAGTTCTCGAAGTATTACCCGATAATTACGGATTTTTACGTTCATCCGATTATAACTATTTACCATCTCCCGATGATATTTATGTGTCGCCTTCGCAAATAAAAAAGTTTAATTTACGAACCGGTGATACAATTCGCGGAATGGTTCGTCCTCCTAAGGAAGGCGAAAGATTTTATGCTTTGTTAAAAATTGAAAGTGTAAACTTCTACGACACTGAATATCTTCGCGAACGTGCTTTGTTTGATAATTTAACACCTCTTTATCCAAACGAAAGATTCAGGCTCGAAACAACTCCAAGCGAGCTTTCGATGAGAATTGTGGACCTTTTATGTCCAATTGGTAAGGGACAACGCGGATTAATCGTTTCTCCGCCAAAAAGTGGAAAAACTATTCTTCTTCAGCAAATTGCAAATTCAATTGCAAGAAATCATCCGGAAGTTAAATTAATTGTACTTTTGATTGACGAACGTCCCGAAGAAGTTACCGATATGCAGCGTTCGGTTAAAGCCGAAGTTGTTAGTTCAACCTTCGATGAACCACCCGATCGTCACGTTCAGGTTGCAGAAATGGTACTCGAAAAAGCAAAACGATTAGTTGAAGCTAAAATGGATGTTGTGATTCTTCTGGATTCGATTACTCGTCTTGCACGTGCTCATAATACAGTTATTCCCCACTCCGGTAAAATTCTCTCCGGTGGTGTTGATGCGAATGCTCTTCATAAGCCAAAACGCTTTTTCGGAGCAGCCAGAAACATTGAAGAAGGCGGATCCTTAACAATTATCGCTACTGCTTTGGTTGAAACCGGAAGCCGTATGGATGAGGTTATTTTCGAGGAATTCAAGGGAACCGGTAATATGGAATTTATTCTTGATCGCAGAATTGCTGATCGTCGTACATTCCCGGCAATGGAAGTTAATAAATCCGGTACTCGCCGTGAGGAACTTCTGATGACACAGGAAGAATTAACCCGTACTTGGATTTTGCGCAAAGTATTAAGTGATATGAATCCGAATGAAGGTATTGAGTTCTTATTGAGACGACTAAAGGGCACTAAAAACAACCGTGATTTCCTTTTGGGATTGAACAGTTAAACCTTTATGAGTTTGTAATGTTTATAAAATTTGTAAAGTTGAAGAGAATATACATCTACACTTATAATTAGAAATGAGTTTAGGAAGAGTTAGAAGTAAAATCCGGTCGAATGAGTTTGACCGGATTTTTTGTAATTTGAAAACAGTTCCAGTGCAATAATTTATTTAATTTGAATATTTTGAGTTGCCTTTATGCCAAATCTTAAGAAAAATATCTTCAATAAAAAAAGTATTAATCATCTGCTGGAGCGCATTAGCCAGTCGGATATTTCTGATTTCACCCAAAAACAGGAAATTATCAATCAATGGATTAACTTCATCCAATCCGGTAATGTGAATTCAACTAAGGAAACTGCCATTCAGAGCGACTTCCTCTTCGATATTTTCACAAAAGTTCCCTTTTGAACAACTGACAAGCAATAAATATCAAAATGCCCGAGATCGGGTGTTTAATACCGAAAATACCTTATTAACGATGATCACAACAAAGGTTTATGAAGATAAAAGTCTGCAAAATTCAGTAAATCTTTATTCTTATATACATTATAGAAATAAGGAGAGGATTCAAGAAGAGCTGAATAAGTTAAAAGCCAAACAGGCTGATACAGCAACTAAACGACACAGAGGAAGGCCAAGAAAATAAATATCAAGAATAGCTAAAAGCAAACTAAAGGATATATCAAGAGATACCTCAGGCTATTGTCAAGCCAGACAGAGATTGTCCCAATAATAAATTAATCTTGTATTTGAATCTTCAAGGGATATGATAGGTATAAAATATCCCAATATTTGGTATGGCTTTAGAGTTTTCATCACAGATGTTACATATTTTCAGATGCAAGACACAGAAGCTGTAAAAGCAGAATTCGTAACTTCCGAAACCAAAGGATATCCGCGTGGATTATTACAAGTCATCATTGAGCAAGGCAGCGGAGTTGTTTATGATTTTAAATTAAGTAGCGACAAAAAAAGCGAATTGGAATTAATCTCTCAGATGATTAATAGTATTCCATCGCATAGTCTGCTTTTAGCAGATGATTTATATAATTGTTGTTTAGTGCAATTACTATAGTCATGTCAATTCTACTTGAACAGACAAGGACATCAATTCTACTTGAACAGACGAGGACGTCATTTCTACTTGAACAGACGAGGATGACTATTCTACTTGAACAGACGAGGACGTCTATTCTACCACAGTAGTAGTACAGGCATCCTCGTCTATAACCGCCATAGTAAGGTTGACATGATATTAGCATAAGTGAGATTTTTATTCTCAATTAACAAAAAATAATTAACAATTAGGGTAACTATTATATATATTTTCCGTAATTTTAAAGATATGAATTTTTAAAAAATGTTGATTTTATGATAAATAATTATATATTAAGGAGATGTTAAAATGAGAAATTTTACTCTGATCGTTGCTATACTATTTTCGGCGATCTTCATGTACTCCAAAGACAAGCCCAAAGCAGATGATAAGAAAGAATTGATGAAGGAATCAGTGTTTTCAGGATTAAAATTAAGGAATATCGGCCCGGCTGTGTGCGGAGGCAGAATTGTAGATCTGGCCGTCAATCCTGTGAATAAGAATATTTTTTATATTGCTGTTGCTTGTGGCGGAGTTTGGAAAACAACAAATTCAGGTATCTCGTTTACTCCAATATTTGATTCACAGAAATCATTTTCTGTAGGCTGTATTAGCATTGATCCTAATAATCCTCACGTGGTTTGGGTAGGATCGGGTGAAAATAACAGCCAACGTTCTGTATCTTACGGTGATGGAGTTTACAAATCCTGTGATGACGGCAAATCTTGGAAAAACATGGGGCTTAATAAATCAGAACATATTGGAAAAATTATCATTGATCCCAAAAACTCCGATGTAGTCTATGTTGCATGCCAGGGACCACTATGGGGGCCAGGTGGAGATCGCGGACTTTACAAAACAGTGGACGGCGGTAAAACATGGAACAAAGTTTTGGATATTAGCGAAAACACAGGAGTATCCGATATTGCAATTGATCCCCGAAATAGCGATATAATTTACGCTACGTCATATCAAAGACGCCGGCATGTTTTTACATTAATCAATGGCGGCCCAGAAGCTGCAATTCACAAATCAGTTGATGCCGGCAAAACTTGGGAAAAATTAGCCGGTGGCTTGCCCGGTGGCGAATTAGGTCGAATCGGAATTGCAATTTCCCCGGTTAATCCTGATGTGCTTTATGCCGTTATTGAGGCAACTGAAGGAGGCGGAATTTACAGAACAGCAGACCGTGGAGCAAGCTGGAATAAAGTAAACGAATGGTATTCGGGTGCTGCACAGTACTATCAGGAAATTTTCTGTGATCCTAAAGTAATGGATAGAATTTATCTCGTTGATACTTATACCCGTGTTTCCGATGATGGTGGTAAAACATTGTCAGTCCTTGGATTAAAAGAAAAACATGTCGATGATCACGTAGTCTGGATTGATCCCGATAAATCCGAACATATCATGGTTGGCTGCGATGGCGGACTTTATGAATCTTACGATCGTGGACAAACTTGGCGCTTCTTTGAGAATTTATCAATTACTCAATTCTATCGCGTTACTTGCGATAATTCCGAACCATTTTATTTCGTTTATGGTGGCACTCAGGATAACAATACTCTTGGAGGCCCATCGCGCACAACAAATTCCGGTGGAATTATGAATCAGGATTGGTTCTATACCATTGGAGGTGATGGCTTCAAAACGGTGATTGATCCCAAAGATCCTAATATTCTTTATTCACAGCCTCAGTACGGTTATCTTGCCCGTTATGACCGCAAAAGCGGCGAATTAACAGGTATTCAGCCGCAACCTGCACTTGGAGAAGAGTTACGCTGGAACTGGGATTCTCCGGTTATTATAAGCCCATTTTCTAATACTCGTTTGTATTTTGCTTCAAACCGATTATTCAAAACAGACGACCGTGGCAACTCATGGAAGGCAGTGAGCCCCGATCTTACTCGTCAGATTGATCGCAATCAATTGAAAGTTATGGGAAAAATCTGGAGTCCCGAAGCCGTTGCCAAAAATGCTTCAACTTCGCTTTATGGTAATATCGTTTCGCTCTGCGAATCACCTGTTAAAGAAAATCTGATTTATGTCGGAACCGATGATGGATTGATTCAGGTAACTGAAAATGGTGGAGAAAACTGGACAAAATATGAAACTTTTGCTCAGGTTCCCGAAACAACTTATGTAAGTGATATTTTCGCTTCTCAGTTCGATGAAAATTTAGTATATGCCACTTTTGACAATCATAAAAATAATGACTTCAAGCCATATATTTTGAAAAGTAACGACAAAGGTAAAACATGGAGTTCAATCTCTGGCAATTTACCTGAAAATCTGCCTGTTTTTACTTTTGCCGAAGACTTTGTAAATAAAAATCTGTTGTTTATCGGAACCGAATTCGGCTTATACTTCAGTCCGAATGGCGGAGAAAAATGGTTTGCACTTAATAACGGGATGCCTGCCATGTCTGTTCGTGACATTGACATTCAAAAGCGTGAAAATGACCTTGCTTTAGCCTCATTCGGGCGAGGTTTTTATATACTTGATGATTATAGTCCACTCCGCGAAATAAGCGAGCAAATGCTTGAAAAAGAGGCTTATTTATTCCCCGTAAAAGACGCTTGGATGTTTAATCAGAACAATTCATGGGGACGGCGCTCAATGGGCGAAAACTTCTGGCGTACTCCTAATCCTGACTTTGGTGCTGTATTCACATATTATCTGAAAGAAGCTCCGAAAAGCCTGAAAGATATTCGCAAAGACAAGGAAAAGGAAGCAATTGATAAAAAAGAAGATATTAGTTTTCCGCAATATAGCGATTTACGTAAAGAAGATGAAGAAGAAGGCTCTTTCCTAATTTTTACGATAACAGATGAAACCGGCAATGAAGTGCGCCGTCTGAAAACAGCCTGCAAAGCCGGAATTAACAGAATTAACTGGGACATGAGATATCCTGATACATCTCCTGTTGATGATAAAACCGATGTGAACAAACATTCTGGCATGCTTATTCTCCCTGGAAAATATAATGTTAGTATGACATTATATAAAAATGGCGAAACCAAACAATTAGCCGGACCGGTTTCATTTAATACCAAGCTTTTGAATAACCTTACTTTACCGGCAGCAGACAAGAAAGAATTAGCCACATTCCAGAAAGATATGCTTGTCATGCAGGGAGCAATGCAGGCTACAAACAGAGTTTTCTCTGAAGTTCGTGCTAAAATTAAACCAATGAAGGCTGCTCTTGTGATAAGTGAAGGCAAAGCTGATTTACTTGCTAAAATCAGGCAGGTAGAAACAGAATTAAATGATCTTGATATTATATTAAATGGCAATTCATCGCTTGGTCGCCGGAATGCCGCTCAAACTCCTTCCATCACCGAAAGAACTAATTATCTTTTGGAAGCGATGTGGGAATCATGTTCGGCACCGACTCAGATTGCACGTGAAGGATATAAAATCTCCGGACGTCAGTTGGAAGAAGTTTTGGATAAGCTGAATAAAATTATTAATAACGAAATCGTTCCATTAGAAAAAGAACTTGACAAAGCAAATGCGCCATGGACTCCGGGCAGAATGCCGGCATGGAAAACCAAGTGAGCTAAAAATTAATCATTTTTAAATCCTAAGGTCAGATATTACCAATGACACTCTTAAAAAATCTCCCCTACCCCTCTTTTACAAAGAGGGGATTTTTATTGTATTCCCCCCCCCCTTTGTAAAAGGGGGGCAGGTGGGATTTTATTTCTTGTGTCATTGACTTTTTAGTTAACGAAGTTAATTTCTACTTCCATCTGACCGGAGATTCTCATTTCTTCTCATTTTTAATTCTTAATTTTTAATTCATTTTAATAATCTTCTTGGAGAAAGCCTGCCCACCTACCCGCAGGGTTAATAAATATGTGCCTGCCGGTAGGGCTGAGGCGTCGTAATACAAATTAACTGTGCCCTCTGACTGCTGCTCCGGCGCAATGATGGCAACTGCATTGCCCTGAATATCGCAAAGCGAAAGAGAAGTCTGTGCTGGCTGGGGCAATGTGTAGCTTATGGCAAGCTGGGCTGTGAAGGGGTTGGGGGAGACGGAGAAGGTGCTTAGAATATTAGTATGTTCTTCCACCGACTTCCCTTGAAAATCAATAACCAAAATTTCTCCTTTTATTGAATCTTCATTAAATATATCTAAAAGTATATTATCTGATAACCAAAGATTATTATTGGTATCTTTTGCCATAGATTTGACCCAATGACCTTTTTGATTAAATGGATATTCATACCTTGTCCATGTACCATTTTGATATTTACATAAAGCCTCTCCCATAGCTACCCAAACAATGCCTTTTTTATCAGTGTAAATACAAGTTGGATTGGAAAAATCATAAAACTTATTTGTTATTGGAGAATTTGAGCTATCGAATTTTGTCCATCCATTATTATAAGTATAAATTGAAGTAGTATAACCACCATTTGGTAATTCATAAAACAGACCTATCCAAAGATTGCCAGAACTATCAACACTTATTGCCGACACAGCACATGTTTTGAAGAATTTAGGTGTATAAAATGGTGATTGGATGGTATCCCATACTGTCCATCCGGTATCACTTAACTTTACAAGTCCTAAATAATAAGCTCCATAACCTCTTTGAAAGCTACTTGCACAAACAAACCACTTTTCATTTGTTTTCCTATTTATATCCATATAAGGAACAATATTTGAAAACAATGGAGAATTTGATTTATCATAATACGTCCAAGTCTTCTTCATATCGTATTTGATTATTCCACTGTCAACAGAGGCTAACCAGATTGTATCTTTTAATGCATGTTTTATACGTAAAATTCTGCTAATTTTAATGCTATTTGTATCCTTTTTTATTAACGAATTTGGTGGTATAATAATTTTATTTAAACTATCTATCACATACCCAGAACTTGCATAGTATTCAGTACCAAATTCTGTATAATTATATGAAAATAATACAATAGAATCATCTTTTAAATCCAGATCCCCTGATCTTATAAAAGAACCTGCTTCTCTTTTCATATTATAAACATAACTTGCTAACTGCCCTGCAATAAAGATATTATTATTTTTTGTTATACAAATATTCCCGGCGGCTGGAAAAATATCATAAAGATTTATTGTTCGCCATTGATAAGAAAATGCATAGTTTATAGATAATGAAACTAGTGTAATGAAAATATATATTAGTTGTTTTTTCATGATCATTTCCTAACGATTAATAATAAATGGTAAGGAAATTATATTATTATTTGCAGTAATACGAACAAAATATTGTCCATTAACTAAATCTTGAATTTTAAGATTTAATTCATTATGACCATTTTTAATTTTCCCTCCAGTCAGGAGGGTTATTAAGTTAATCTTGGTTAATCTCAATGAACGTTATTGAATATTTTATATAGGATTAGGCTGGTTTTTAAGGCAATATTTCTTTATATAGGTTTACTGAGATTAACTGAAATTAAGTAATATTTGCAAGTGTAATTGCAAGTTCGTATATTTGTACTTTATTTACTTGCAGGTTTTGATTATGAAAATATCTATTTCCTTCTACAGCGACAAACCACAGAATCCTTCAAGCGTTGTCATGGTCTCTGCCTCGTTCTCAAAGCAAAGATTATTGATGAGCACCGGTATCTCAATTAATCCCAAACAATGGAGTACCGATAAGAATAGGCTC
>JAPLFL010000063.1 GCA_026390695.1 Candidatus Kapaibacterium sp.
CAAATGAAACAAAGATTTAAGTTCCCAAACTTTCGTAAGCCAAAGAAAGAACGAAGTCCTCGTAAAAAGATGGACTCCACCTCCGAGGTGGAGTCCATCTGAAACGAAATGAAACGCCGGAACGCTGAAAAAGAACGTCTCTTTTGATTCCTACGTCATTTCCAAAGACTTCGACAGCTTCTCTTTTGATTCCGACACGATCTCCAACGGCTTCGACGTCATTTCCAAAGACTTTTACGGCGTCTCCAAAGGTTTCTACGGCGTTTCTTTTGGTTCTTACGCCATTTCATTTGATCTTTACGGCGTTTCATTTAGTGTTTTTACGGAATTTAGAGTTTTTTGAGGAATATTTTAACTTTTTGAACTGATTTTATAAAATAATTTTGGAATAATTTATGATAACAAAGAAAAATGGTGGAAATGTAATTGACAAAGATGAGTCTAATAATCTGATGGGTATTTCTGCTTTTGAAGATATAATCCTTGATCAAAATAACCCTAATCCGTTTTCTGAGACTACTGAAATCAATTACTATATCCCTTCAAAATACAATGGAAGCTCAAGGTTATTCATAACCGATGAAAATGGTTCTCATATAATAAATGAAGCCGTAATTTGTTTCGGTAAGCCCTGTCAGATTAGCTTTTCAGCAAAAAATTTAATAACAGGCATTTACATATATGGAATAGAAATTAATGGAAAACTTCTGAAAACAAAGAAAATGATGATTATTAAGTAAAAATTAAATTATAAGGAGAATTTAAAATGAAATCAAAATTAATTATAATCTTTACTTTGATAATAATCATATCTTGTAAAGAGCAGAACCAAATTAAATTTGGAGATATATATGGCCAATTGGGATATGGAGTTAATGCAAAAGTTTTATTAAAAAATACAACTTTTAATGCAATCACTGATTCTAATTACAATTTTTTACTAAAAAATATTCCTGAAGGAGTTTATGATCTATTTGTATCTTTGGATGGATATGATACAACAGCTATTTTTGGCATGTCTTATTCTGGAGATTATCTATATTTAGGTATGAATCAACCTTCTGAAACACCAACAACTGTAAAATTTGAAAGTGGATTAGGAGTTCATTTATTTGATTTATGCAAAACTAAACATGGCAAATTTAATAGTTTCGCTATTGATAGCAATTTTAAATTATTAAATAGTGATTCGGTATTGAATTACAAATTCAGTATGGAAACCATTTGTACAAACAGTGAAATAGATGTATTCTTTTTTTTCAGTGCCCTTAATGCTGTAAATAAATACTATTTCAATAATTGGTATTATACTTCTTTTAATAAATCAGCTTCGATGACAGGAAATATTAGCAAGAAGTATTTGATTAATTCTGGTTTTAAATCCGGTCAGAAGATATATGCCATAGCCTATTGGGGGTCAAGAGACCAGCAAGTCGGTGTTATTGAAGATAGTAGAAATTCTGATATACTGTGGGTAGGTCTTAGTGATCAACCATCACAGGTTATTGAAATTACTATACCATAAGAAAAAGAAAACAAAAGAAAACACAGAACCCAAGCCGGAATAAAATAGTTCGGCTTGGGTTTGAAAAGAGATGGCAAAACTGTCTGTAAATATTAATTAATTTCCTTCCGAAGCCTTTTAAACTTCGGAAGGAATTAATTTTTCGTTCTATGAAATACTGATCTAAGCAAATGAAACAAAGATTTAAGTTCCCAAACTTTCGTAAGCCAAAGAAAGAACGAAGTCCTCGTAAAAAGATGGACTCCACCTCCGAGGTGGAGTCCATCTGAAACGAA
>JAPLFL010000060.1 GCA_026390695.1 Candidatus Kapaibacterium sp.
TACCGGAATACCTCGGTTATTCAAAATTGGAACAAGATCACCTCTAACAAGAGATTCCATTAATCGCCCCCATTGACTTGTAAACAGATCTTCAAGTTTATTTAGCTTCTTGTCCGATTTCTTCATCTGACGGTCGGTTTCTTTCATCTGACGAGTCTCTTGAAATTTTGAAACAAGTAAATTTCTTGTTTCCATAAGAGCCAGCCACACTTTATCGAAGTTGAGCGGTTCATTTGTTTGAATTATTTCCTGCATTGTAAAACTCGATAGTTCTATAAATATGTAATGATGAACATTTATTCTTCTTATTTTATGAAAAATCAAAAAGCAATAGTTTATTCCAAAGAACTGTCAAATCATTCCTTACGAAAGTTACAGAGCTTCGGATGGGTTGATTTGATCATTTTATTCCATCTTACAATAATTTTTATTCTGCTTCGTCTATATTTCTTTATTTCAGTAATTTTTTTAAAAACTAAGGCTACAATTTTGACGAATCAAGTAGAGAGCAACATCTCACAAAACATTTCTAATATCCCATTCCAATCTTTAAATATCATTGACCCAATATTAAAAGCAATAAAAGAAGAAGGTTACACCACTCCAACAGCCATTCAGGCAGAAGCTATTCCGATTATTTTAGAAGGCAAGGATTTGCTTGGTTGTGCTCAGACGGGAACCGGAAAAACCGCAGCTTTCGCCATTCCAATTCTGCAATTACTCTCGCAAAATAAATCATACAATCAAAAAAGAAAAATTCGCAGTTTGATTGTGACTCCAACCCGTGAGTTAGCTATACAAATTGCAGAAAGTTTTTCTGCTTATGGTCGTCATACCGGACTCGTAAATACTGTTATATTTGGTGGGGTAAACCAATTATCACAAACAGTTGCTTTGCGTAAAGGTGTCGATATATTAATCGCAACTCCCGGCAGGCTTTTGGATTTGATGAATCAAGAGCATTTAACTCTTCGTGACGTTGAAATGTTTGTTCTTGATGAAGCTGATCGTATGCTTGATATGGGTTTTATTCATGATATTAAAAAATTATTAGCTGTTTTGCCCAAACAAAGACAATCGCTTTTCTTTTCTGCAACAATGCCAACGGATATTGTAAAACTTGCAAGTACTATATTATATAAGCCTATAACTGTTTCGGTTACGCCTGTATCATCTACGGTTGATATTATTCAGCAATATGTATATTATGTTGATAAAGAAAATAAAAATTCTTTGTTGATTGATATTTTGAAAGATCAGAAAATCAAAAACGCTTTGGTTTTCACTCGTACAAAGCATGGTGCTAATAAAGTTGTGAAAATATTAACAAATCACAATATTGTTGCTGAAGCGATTCACGGGAATAAATCTCAAAATGCCAGACAGTTAGCTTTAACGAATTTCAAGGCACAAACTACCCGCGTACTTGTTGCAACCGATATAGCTGCCCGTGGCATTGACGTAGATGATCTTGAATACGTGATGAATTTTGAAATCCCTAATATTGCCGAAACTTATGTCCATAGAATCGGAAGAACGGGCAGAGCCGGAGCAAAAGGAACTGCATATTCATTCTGCGATGCCGAAGAAAAACCACTTATGCGCGATATTGAGAAATTGATTTCCAAAAAAATAAATGTTGTTGAACAGCATCCTTTTCCACTTAAAAACAACAATCCTGTTAAAGAGCCGGTTAAGCAACATGGCAGATCCGAATCTATGCACTCACGCCCAAAGCCAGCTGTAATCAAGAGTGCAGAGCCAGTAACAACACCACATCATGGAAATTCCGAAATAGTTCATCCTCGTCCCAAACCGACCGGCAATAAGAGTCCCAAAAGATGGTATGGTAAATCAAGACGACTTGGTTGAGTTGAAAGTTCATAAAATTGAGAACTTTGTCATCTGTTTTATCATCCAATTCAAATTCTTCAATGTTTGTCCAGGCTGCATTCCCTTTTTGTCTGGTAACAAAAAATACTCCTTCAAGATTCCACTGTAGGTACTGCTTGTAATCATTATATCCCTTATCAAAAACCACTATTGAACCTTACTTTAATTTCAAAGGTTCAGCAGTTTTTAGGCTCCTGTCCTTAAATTTTTTTTACCGGACAATAGTGCTTATTAAATAAAAATAATTCCGTAATTTTGTAATAATCAGTTTATTAGAAGAGTATTTCATGCTGATTTAAACAAAATAAATTGATTTTAAACCGATGGAACGGCGCTACGGGAGCTGGAGGAGAGAAGATGAAAGATGAAATTTTTATGAAAAAAGAATTTACTTATGAATTTGCAGAAATAAATGGCAAGAATGAAATGCTGATATTTCTTAAATCACTTGATAAAAGAGAGTCTGCAAAAGTATTTGCAAACATTTACAAGTTACTTGAGATTTTAAATTTGGGAATTCGCCCTAAAGAATCCTTGTCAAAATACGTTCAAGATGGAATTTTTGAATTAAAAGTTTCGCTAAAAAATAAAATTTCTCGTTCGTTTTACTTTTATGAATCAAATGGGATTCTTATTTTCACTCATGGTTTCATTAAAAAAACAACAAAACTGCCTCAGAATGAAATTAATAAAGCAATTAAAATTAAAGAACTATATTTAGGAGTCAAAAAATGACAACAGCAGAAAAATATTTCATGGAACAAATGAAAGATTCTGAATTCAAGGAGAGTTTCTTTCAGGAAAAAATAAAATTAGACTTAGAATATCAATTGGAAGACCTAAAAGCAAAAATAAATTCCGGTTCTTCCAAAACAACACTGATAAGAGGTTTAAATAAAATCAAAAAAACCTTATCAGTGGAATAAGAAAGGTTAAGATTGTATAATCCAATCGAAAATATTTTATTAATTTTGTAATAATCAGTTTATTTAAAGTGTTTATCAAGCTGATTTAAAAAAAATAGATTGAAAAAATACCGATGGAACGATTACTAAATAGAAATTTACAATCTATATGAAAGATAATCGTTTTAAAACAAAATTAAATAAATTGAGAAATTATGAAAAAAAGTCTAATAATTGATGTTCAAAAGGAAAAAAAAGAATTCAGAAACAAATTATCAGAGTTCGTCAAGAGTTTAAAATCCCATGTTTCTACTGATTCAAACGATTGGACTATCAAAGGATTTATTGATGTTTTTAAAAATATCTATACAATTTCCGCCGATACCAAAATTGTTTCTAAAATATTGGAAATTCATATCTTTCCAAAGATTCTTCAATTTGCCTCAGACAATAATTTTAACATTGTATTGGCTGATCATCAAAATTATTACCCCGACATTTCCTTCGTAAAGAAAGATGATGAAAATATCAAGTTCGCCGTTGATTTTAAAACAACATATCGCTTAAACAACAATCCAGAATATTGCAACGGGTTCACGCTTGGCTCGCACGGAGAATATTTTACCAACAGAACAAGCAAAAAGAATATCCAATTTCCTTATAATGAGTATCTTGGACATTTTTGTCTTGGCATTATTTATTCAAGAAATGCTTCCGAAGATATTGATGAGACCAAAATTCATCCAATCGAAAAGCTCAAATCAATTGTTTCTGTCATCAAAGATTTTGAATTCTTCGTCTGTGAGAAATGGGAAATCGCCAGCGAGAGAAGCGGTTCCGGCAATACCGCCAACATCGGCAGCATAAGCAAAATTGACGATATTATAAATGGGAATGGTATGTTCAAACATCTTGGAGAAAAGATTTTTGATGATTATTGGATGAATTATGGCAAAATTACTATTACCGATGAAGATAATAAAGAAAAGAAAATCAGAAATTTAAAGGATTTTCTAATTTTTAAAGGCATTGATACGGAAAAAATCAATGTCAGAACAAAAAAGGTAAAGAAATAATGAAAATATTCGTTCCTCCAATCAAATGTCAGGGGATTAAAACCAAACTTGTTGCTTGGATTAAGGAAAATCTCTCCGATTTAAAGTATTCTCGTTGGGTTGAACCTTTCATGGGTTCTGGTGTTGTTGGATTTAATGTTCGTCCGCAACACGCTGTCTTCGCTGATATTAATCCGCATTTGATTAATTTCTATAATGCAATCAAACAAGATAAAATTACTCCCGCCAAAGCAAAATTTTTTCTTGAAACAGAAGGGAAAAAACTCTCCGAAGGCGGTCAAGGCTATTATAATGAGGTGCGTACCCGTTTTAATCAGAATTTTGATCCGTTCGATTTCCTATTTCTCAATCGCTCATGCTTTAATGGAATGATCAGATTCAATGGTTCCGGGAAATTTAATGTGCCTTATGGCCACAAACCGGAAAGATTTGCTAAAGCATATATAACTAAAATTATTAATCAAATAGATTATATTCACAAAGCTGTGAAAGTTCTCAACTGGGAATTTATTTGCAGTGATTTTCGTACAACTCTTTCAAATATAGACAATTCTGATTTTATTTATTGCGATCCGCCTTACTTCGGACGTAATGTTGATTATTTTGATTCGTGGAATGAAAAAGATGAAAAGGATTTATTCGATTTATTATCGAATATGAATGGCAAATATATATTATCCACTTGGCACAGTAATAAATACAGAAGTAATAATGAATTAGAGAAGTATAACCTAAATCAGATTTTAACAAAAGAACACTTTTATCATCTCGGCGCAAGCGAAGATAATCGTAACGCAATGACAGAAGCCCTCATTTTAAATTATTTTCCAGTCAATAATAATAAAATTATCAACAAACCAGATTATAACCGTCAATTCCAATTCTTTGAACCAAAGATTGAATATACAGCTAAATAAAAGGAGAAAAGAACATCTCAATTATTACAAATATTTTCTTTAATTTTGCATTCTTAATTTTGTATTTTACATTGAAAAACGTTCTTTGAAATAAAATCTTCTTCCAAATTTCACGTAGTGAATACATAATGGTAGAAATGGATATTTCTTCAACCTCGTAGAGGTGAAATATTTATAGAAACGGAACAGGTCTGACCACCAAAACCACGTAGTGGTGACATATATTATCGCTTCAATCTTTGGAAATATGTCACTCCTATGGAGTTGAAGCATATCTGGGAAATATTGTTCTATAAATATTTCACCACTACGTGGTTTTGGAACAAATATATAATCTCTACGAGATAAAAAGACGGTGGCGGGACGAATTTTCTACCAATATTTAATCACACCGTGATATTTAAACCAAAAATGATTTTGATTAATATGATTTTTTCCATAATTTTGCATTTTTAATTCTGCATTTTACATTGAAAAACGTTCTTTGAAAACAAATCTTCTTCCAAATTTCACGTAGTGAATAAATATTGGTAGCAATGGAAGCTTCTTCAGCTACGAAGTAGCGAAATCTTAATAACCACGGAATCCATTTAACGAAAATAACTCCGAAGGAGTGACATATTTCTCCACTTTCATCATTAGAAAGATGTCGCTACTACGTAGCTTTGGGTCATTAAGGGATTGAAGAGTTATTAATATACAACTCCTTCGGAGTTTTGAAACCAAAACCCGTTCTTTGAAACAAAATTAATATTCAATAAAGACCGGATTTACTGCTTTAAAGAGCGGATTTATCTCAATAAAGAGCGGATTTACTGCTTTAAACATCGGATTTGTCTCAATAAGAGGCGGATTTACTACTTTAAACATCGGATTTGTCTCAATAAGAATCGGATTTACTGCTTTAAAGAGCGGATTTGTCTCAATAAGAGGCGGATTTGATTCAATAAAGAACGGATTTAGTTCAATAAGAAAAGGATTAAGGTTAATAAAGATGTTTATGTTTAGAAATACAATAGTTAATTATATAAAATAATTGTTTTATGTCTTATA
>JAPLFL010000081.1 GCA_026390695.1 Candidatus Kapaibacterium sp.
CAGAACTATATGAATTGGTTTAGAATACAAAAGACAATGAATGGAAATATAAATAATTACTTAAAGTTAGCGCTGACATCAAATTCATCATTTGTTTCAGCAAACAATTTATCTACACAATATGTTATATCATAGCCTTATTAATATGCTTTATCCAAGGCTTATGATTGCTTTCATAATCAGCAATTAGCAGGTTAACTTTTCCTAATAATCTTGCTGAGGGCTTAGAGGGATAGT
Source organism: Candidatus Kapaibacterium sp. (assembly GCA_026390695.1). GTDB lineage: Bacteria > Bacteroidota > Ignavibacteria > Kapaibacteriales > UBA2268 > JAPLFL01. The sequence goes on from JAPLFL010000081.1 coordinate 238, forward strand.
TTTTAATCGTAATTTTTTCTTCAGATTCACTAATATTATCATATTGCAATATTCCACGTTTATCAGACACCACAATATCTCCTAATCTAACATGATGTCCTGGCCTTGATATATCAGGAACTCCACCCGCGATACCACAAACTATGATGTCATTAACCTCCTTAAAAGATCTTAATAGATTAGTTGCAGTAGAATCTGCATTATTAGTTCCGGTCTCCTTAGTAATAGCAATGATAACCTTAATATTTAGATTTTTATTGTTTTTAATATATCCAACAGCATAATCATTTGGATCTCCCTCTGGATTAAAAAAAAATTCGTCTTCATTATCCAGCAAAAGCTTCATTGCGGCAAACTCTTTAGGTAATGCAGTTATTACACCGATAGTGGTATTGTAAATTAAAGTATTCATGTTTAGTCCAATTATATATTTTTTATTTGAAAATAAATCACTTTTTTCTTCTTTTACATAATACAAATTTTTAAAATTCTTAGACAAATAATTATCAATCTCCTTAAATTGGTAATTATTATACTTATCGAATACTACAATATCCTTCGTTAATTCATTTTTTGCTATAAGCGGAAATAAATCTTCTTTAACTAAATCAAAGTTTTTTGTCTGATTATTGAAATACGCCTCAATTCCATTGTCAGTAAGACAAGGAAATACAGAAATATTAACTTCAATTTTTTTTTCGACAAATATGCTGAATAACTTGCAAGATAATTTTATCAGCCGTTCCGATGTAAATTGGCCTCTTAAGCCGATAATTTGACCATTACCAGTTTTTGCATTTGAAATACGCAATAAATTTATTGTTTTAAAGTTTGATTGAGTGTAAAATTCTTCTATATCAAACACATTTAAACAATGCTTTATAATTCTAGATATTTCTTCTCTTTTAATGTCTTCATGTTCATTTGAATTAATATGAATAAATGAATTGTACTTAACTTTTTGCTGCACTTTCCCCCATCTTGGAACTGTTAATTTATAATCGTCCATTAATTTCTTAATGCCCTCCGTAAGCGAATCAACAACTTTTATTGTTTCAGAAATTAATTTTAAAATATCTGCATTTTTAAGTTCTTTATAATAGTTGTTAATTATTTTGTTATAAATCATTGAATTACTGAAGGTGGTACTATGCTTGAAAATAAATTGAACAATATTTTCAATGAATTGTTTGTTAACCTCCGAATAATTTTCCCAATATTTAATCTCGGCTTGATCATTCTTAATATACTTATATAAAACATCTCTTTCTTTTTTAGCATTGTCAAGGAGAAAGTTATCAACTTTACCATTTTTTTTATTGTTTGATCTTATTTCTTCCAAACTAAGATTATATGAATCAATCTTTTTTTTGTTTAACTCAATATTCTTATTGAGCTCGTCTAAACAAACTTCGAGATGTTTTCCTCTAACTAATAGCTCATAAACCATCAAGTGAATTATTGCAAATGAAATATTTGCCTCCAACAAAAAAAGACCCATTTGCTTGTTAATCAAATTTAATTCACTTTCTTCGTTTTTAGCTAATTCGATGTCTATCTTCCAGTAACTTTTCCATGTCCTAGCTTCAAAAGTTTTATTGTTTTCTTCAAAATATAACGTTATATCATTTATTAAATCAAGGCCTTTGTCCTCTGTGTAATTTTTAAATTTGAAGTAACCACTATTAATTGCTGTCCATAACTGATTTTGTTTTAAATCTCTTAATGCTTTTAACTTCTGTATTGTAAAACCTGAATTAAGATTTGAAGTTATTTTATAACCGTACGACTTTATGTCGTTAAGGTAAATTTGCAGCTCCGCAGCTAATGAGGAAGTATTATCATGCAAATTTACACATGAAGTGAGTAAAACTAAATCTTCTATATTAATTTTATCATTTTTTCGTAGGAAGCCGAATAGATCAGCTATATTATATATTTTATCTATATGAGATTGGTCGATATCGGAAGGCTCGTCTTTTTCCATATCACGAGTGTATGGGATTTCAAACATCTCAAAATCAAATTCAAAATTATTCTTTTTATTTAAGGCAATGAAACCATGGTCTTGAAGAAAATTTGTAGTTAAATAAGACGTTGTGTTAGGGTCAATAATTGGTAAGATTGTTTTTGTCTCAAAAGGGCTTATCTCGGTATAATCAGAAATTAAACCAAAAATATGAGCTTTAATACATAATAGTTTTATTTTTAAATTTGTTGGAGTTAAGGTGCTATACTCTTCAAGAACGCTTTCTTTTAAACCGATCTTTAAAAACAATACTAGTAATTTTTGGAAATATGTTTGTGGAAGCTCTTTTGAGTTAATATTTGATAAGTACTTTTCAAAATACTTGCCCATTAGTCTATTATTATAATTTCCCCATATAACCTCTTCTCCGTGCCGATACCCTCTATATAAAACCCCATTTTTGTTAACAGTAATGGGAACAATGACGCCATTATCAACATAAACATCAAGAAAGAAAGAAAGAATCTGATCCCTATCAGATGAATCCTCAACAACTTTTGAAATAACTTCTTCTAAAGTTTTAATGCTTATTCCATCTTCAAGCCTATTAATAATATCAATATAATTACCGTCATTAAATGCTTTTTTACCAATCTTCTTTACTATTCTTCTTGCAGGTAACTCCTTTTTATAATACAAATCTAAGAATGGATCGATTAGATTAAAAAGATTCTGAGTGGTGTTAAATTCTTCTGTATCTTTTTCTAAAACAATATTATCATCAAAAATTAAATATTTGTTATTTTGGATTAATGAAAATTCTTTTTTATTAAACTTGCTAATAATGTCTAATATTTTAGGGCTAAAGAGTAAGTTTAGGCTACGATGATTCTTAACAAAGTGTAAATCGTTACCTATCGCTTCGACTGCACATTCAAGCCATGTCTGAAACAACTCCTCTGCATAATAAAACTGAATGAATATAAGTCTTGAGCTGTCAGTTTTTAATTGAAAAAGCACTTCTTCAAAAGACACTTCTTCGGTGAAACATATAGTGTTTATTATTTTATTAGCATTCTCAGTGCTAATAGGATTAAAAATAATAAATGGAACAACCTTCGAAAGGTAAGTAATATTATTTTGTGGGCCAATCATTTTTTGTGAATATAACCTCAATTTAACATGTGCTGCATCACTAATTTTCCAGCCGGCCTTTAAGTTGTATTTATCAATAAGTTTTGTGGTAGTATTGAATGAATAACAGAATATATTGTTTTCATATTGAAGTCTGCTTGTTGTATTTTCAATTATCCAATATGAAGAATCGAATAATTTATCTATTTTAGAATTTGTTAATTTTATTTTTTCATATATCGGGAAGTCGATGTTGTATGGTCTTGGCGTAATTGATAAAGCATTTACAATTTGTTTACAAAATCTTAAACTTGAAGTATGATCTAATTTTAAGTAAGGTTTATTCAAATAATTAGTTCCGTCATTTTTTAAAAGCATATCTTCGACATACCAATACTCATTAATACAAAATGCGTAAACATCAATTTTTTTAATACTTAAGTTTTCTAGCTTATTAATAAGTTTAAAAATTGTAGTTCCTGAAAATATTGTATCGTCAATGATTGCTACGGTCTTTTCGTAAATCCAGTCAGTATTATATTCTAATATTCTATCTGATACAATCAGTCCATTTAATTCAATAAAGTCAAGCTCAATTAAAGTGTCAATAAAACAGGCGGCTTTTCTGGCCATAAGAATAAATACATCATATTTCTTTGAACTTATATTGTTGCAGAAGTTAATAATATGCCTACGAAGAGGTTGATCAAATTGATTCAAGAATATTCTCTGGTTCTCTTTCATGAATTTTGGTTATTAAGTTCCATTACTAAATTTATTTCAAATTATCAATATGAAACATCTGAAAAATACCCTATTTTTCAGCACCTTTTACAAAGATCATTTTTTAAAAGGGTAATTTGAAAATATTTTGGTCTAAATCATCAAAAAACGCGTTCTTTGACATATTTTTTCTCATCAAGCATCCCCAAAACTTGAGGAAGTAGTCATCTGGACATAGTTATCCTATGTCAGCAACAATTTTAATGTTAAATATCTCCTGATATTGTAAACTGTTGCCTTTAAGTTAAACTCGAATCGATTTCGTTCCATGCCGTAATAACTGCACCTGTCGTATCCCAAAACTCGAGTCATAAAGGAAAAAGGTCGCTCAACATTACTGCGTACTCTTGAAAGTTGTTTGTTCTTAGCTATTTGATGCTTATTCAAATTTTGATTCCTATAGCCCTTTTCAAGGATTCCGCAAAATATGCCTTTCTTCTCTATTGATTCCTTGCGCTTTTTACCGGCATATCCTTTATCGGCATAGATTGATTGCTCTTTACCGGTTATCAGCCGATCAAACATATCGGAATCGTGAATATTGGCTCCTGTAAATTCTGTGCTGTGAATGACTCCAGTGGCATGGTCAACTCCGATGTGTCCCTTGAAGCCATAATAGATTTTACCTCTCTTTTTTGTAAATGTTGCATCTTTCTCTCTGCTTGTACCTTGCTTTGCCTGAGCTTGTTTTACAGTAGCTTCTACAAGCGTAACACGTTCTAAAATCATATTATTGCGGCTTAATTGATCATTGAATGATTGAAATAAAACTTTATCAAGATTATGTTTTGCAAATAAATCACGATAGCGGCAGATTGTTGTTTCATCAGGAATGGAATCCCCCGTGTTAAGTTCTAAAAAGATTTGGAAACTGCGACGATCAGCTATTTCTTCTTCAAGCCGTGGATCTGACAAACCATAAATATTTTGCAATAGGAAACAACGAACTATTACAAGTAAATCAAATGGCGGACGTCCGGCTGGTTCAATTGAACGTTTTTCTTTTACTATTTTTTCGATAGGCTTAAGTAATGATTTCCAATCAATCGTATTCTTAATCATTTCAAGAGCTTGCTTACTTTGAGTTTTAATATGCTTCTTAAAATTCTCATTTGCTTGATGAGTAAAAATATCGGTATTATTTATTTTGTTGTTTCTCATTGAATATTTACTTACAAAGTTGTTAAACATCGCTTCCATTGCGAGTATAGACGTTTATTTATGGCAATTATTATAAAAAAGTTTTCAACATTTTTCAGAGGTTTCAATATATAAATTACAAAAATATATAAAATTATTCAAACAAACAACATATTTCTTGGGAATAAAGAAATATTATCATTGATTCTTATGGTTCTTGATTTTTCGGAATAATAATTTAGGAAAAAAATTAGGTTTTGAATTTTGAGAATAATTTCTAAATAAAAAGAAGAGTTATTTTAACTCTTCTCCTTTTTAATGCGTTAAGCTTAGTTAGCAAATTTTAGTAAAAATTGATGATGGACACCAATTCTCTAACACTTTATTGGCAGCGTTGGATATTTGCTCTTCATCTTCAAGTAAGGATGAAAATGTTTCCGGTAGTATAGCTACGCAGTGCCCAAACTCAATAGCGATGCCTGGACACTTAGCTAGAGGTTCTACATATTTAAAACTATATCCATGTGGTTCAATACTGATAGTCTCAGGGTTAACAACAAAACAAAGCCTTGATTTTTCCATTAGATCTTTATTAAAGCGACCAAGCTCTAATTCATTAAGAATTGATGCTTCGTTTCTTTTTAAGTCAAAAAAAGTTAAATTTAAAGAGAAAAATTTTTTACTATAACCGTTGTAGATTAAATTTTCATAAAAACTCTTTATTTCAGATAAATCAAATAAATTCAATGCCAATGCTGAATTCAGTGAGGTGCGATCTCTCTCACAAATAAATCTCAAAGCCATATGGACTTCGTTTGCTTCGTTTTCATTAGAATATTTTTCGAAATGCATCAAATATATCCACATTACATCATCCCAAATTTCATTCTTAACGTAATCCTTACTTATTGAAAATGAGGATAAATCTGGAAAAATTTCCTTGAATAGAGTTATTTTTTCCGTATCAATAAAATAGCGACTAATCTCATCTTCTTTTGATTTAATTGCTTTTCTAATCGCTTCTTTAGTAGAGGATCGAAATTTATTTCTTTCATCAATATCAGCTTGAAGCTCTAATAATTCATCCTTTAACTCGACTATCCTTTTGGGATATAAAGCAATTAATTTATCGCTATTCACTTCGTAATTTCTAAAAAATCCGAGATTCATCATCAGATAGCTAAAAAAAGACTTATTAAGTATAATACAACTAATCCTGAGATTGTCAAGAAGCCCTCTTACAGTAAAGACTTCCGTTTCATAATCTACAAGAGCCTTTTTTAATAAATAATGATTATTAAAAAAAGTCTCATGGTCGTTATTGTTGAATACATTAACTACTTCAACATCTACAGCCAAATCCTTTGGTGCTTTTTGCTTTTGGCATTTCAAGACTTCAATTTTTTCATCTTGTATGCGTTTTGAATCCAAAAAAAAATCAGTTGCAAACATGGAACAACGCTCTCTTTCTTAAGAAATTATTAATGAACAATAGTTAAAAACTATTGTAGCATAACATGCGTTATTAATCAAGTTGATTCTTGTTTTTTCCTTTTTCAAAAGAAAGCTAATAATAGTCAAATATTTATAAAAAATCCCGTACAATTACGCACGGGATCAAGCTCTGATGAAATTACTCTTAATTAAATTCTAAAAGATCATTCACCAAATCCACACTATAATCTTTTACCGGTTGTATTAGAGTAGGAGCCTTGACAAAGCACTTACTCTTCAACCTGAGCAATACATTATCTGGCTCTGCATGGAGCAGAAGAATAGACTTAAATTGCTTAAGACTCTCTTCTTGGCTCTCAGTCATTGATTTGCCAATTAGACAAACGGTATTCAATAATCCTTTTTGAATTAAACACAAAGCTTCAAACGGATTACAAACCACAACCAGACTCTTAAAATCCTTAACTGCGGCTGCATTCCAGAGAGTGCGTTTAAAATTTCTTGGGAAAAACCATTTATTCTTTCCCGCTTCCTTTTCTTTGTGATTAAAAGAGAAGTAACCTGTCAAATTGCCCTCTGGGTCAAGCATTTTAAAGGCAATTTTACCAGATACTATACTTCTTTGCTTAACCAGTCCCACTCCATAGGTTTCGGCAATCTCTTTGGAAATTCTCCAATTCTCTAAAAACTCGCAATAGTGCAATTTCAGCTCTGGTAGCTCTCTTTGAGGCTCGTAGCCCTTAAAGATAAATCTTTTGTGTAAATCTAAAGCAGCAGTCCTAACATCGCTACCAGTGACCATTGCAAGGAAGTTAATCACTGAACCTTTTTCTTTGTCATCGGCGGGACAGAAGAACAGGTTTTTGTTCGTATCAATAATAAACTTCAAATCCTTGTATTCACCTCGTAGCTCCTTACCTTTCTCGGCATAAGGGATGTTGAGATTGTCCAAGAGCTGTTTAAAGCTGATTTGGCTGGAAATCTGCCTGAAATCAATATACTCACTCATTTTTGAACCTTTCTATTTATTTCAAAGAACTATTTGTTCACTATTTTAAACTATAAACAAAAGGCTTGCAAGTGTGTCTGCAAGCCTTTTATTGTTAAAATGGCAATAACCATTCCTAAGGATCAGCCAAGACTCAGGAA
>JAPLFL010000075.1 GCA_026390695.1 Candidatus Kapaibacterium sp.
ATAGTAGGCAAATTATGAAAAATCTTTAAAAGAACAAAAGAAATATGAAGAAAAATTCAAAAAGGTAGTAGAAAGCTGCAAAATTTCTTAGGAAACAAACAAAAAGGTAGCTACCTTTTACTGATTTTCCTCTACCTTTTTGCAATTTTCCGATTACAAAAGAAAAAAGGTAGCTACCTTTTCGTGTTTTTCCGATTACAGAAGCGAAAAGGTAAGTACCTTTTGCCAATTTTCCTAAGAAATATTCCAAGAATCTCAAGGAAAATGCTAAGAATCTTAATGTTCAGCTTTGTTTTACAAAGAACGTAAGAAGGGATGAGCTGAAAACTGGGGAGGAGGTTTCAGCTCAAATTAGCTTTTTATTTAGAGATTAAAAATTATTTATTAAACTCAATTGAAATATCAATTTCTTTGCATCTTCCAACATCTATTTTAACATTTTTGTTTCGAATTTCGTTATAATTTAAATCAACTTTTTCCAATTTCTTCATTTCGCATAGTATTTTTGGAACTTCTTTGAATTGATTCCAAGGTAAATTTAATTTTTTTAAATTAGTTAATTGTGTCATCTCTGGAACTAAAGCATTTAAACTATCACTTGATAAATCTAATTCTTCAATAGTTGATAATTCAAAAATTTCTTTGGGTATTCCAAAATTGTTTAGATTAACTCCTCCTAAACTAAATTTCTTTAATCCTTTTACTTTTTTTAATTCTAAAATAGATTTAAAATTGAAGTTATTAAGTTCAAGTAGCTTATTCATAGGCTCACAACCAATGCCAATCTCTTCAATACTTTCAAATTTATCAATGTTATCAGGTATTTTTTCCATTTTTTCAATATCAAGTGACAAGTATTTTAATTTGTGATATTCTACATTGTCATCAAAGGAAATAAAATTACTTTCGAAAATTCTAATCCCCATCAGGCTTTTTGGCAATTTGAACTTAAAACTTACAAACCCGATATTTTCTAAGTCTATTGATGATAATTTTTCAAGATCAATTATCTCTTTAGGAAAGGTGAGCTCTTTAGTGTCAAGAATTGTTAAATAAGTAATTGATTTCAATTTTGATAGAGATTTTAATAGATTCGAGAGTTTGCTTACATCATGATTAATAATAGCAATTTCAGTTATGTTGGTACATTTAGAATAATTGTCAGGCAATTCAGTAAAATGGCTATTTCCTATGATAATTAATGATATTTTTGAATTAATTAATATAGAATCAAAAACAAATAAATAATTAGAATCATTAATAACTTTTAATTCATTGCGGTAATCATTATATCCATGCTTATGAATGAATTTTTCTAAATTCGGTTCAAAAGAAAATAATCTTATTCCATTAAAATTTAGAATGAAAAACAATATAATTACAGAAAGGTTTCTCATCCTATTTTCCCTTGTATGATTTTTGAAAATCTTGGAACAATTGTAAAGGAACAAACGACATCATATCTTTATTGTAAAAATAAAATCCATTGTTATTTCCAACAATTCCGGGAGAAGCTGTTGCTCTATCAGTATTTGAAGGTGTTGGTCTTTGATTAAATGGATGAGTATGGAAATAGTACATTAATCCAAAATTTGCATCAGAAGCTTCATTCTTAGCTGTCTGAACTTGCTGGGACGCTTCTCCAGAAGCATTTGCATTTTCTGGCCGATTTTTATTAACACCACCAAAAAAGAATTTTTCGGTTTTAACATCGTTATTCCATTGATAACCTACAACTCCCCCTGCTTCAGCAAATTCATTAATTGGGCCTGGAATTACAGCGTTATTATATCCTTTATTCATAAAATCTGCAATTATATGATCCGGTGGTAGTTCAAAACTACTATTCTTTATTGCCCCAAAATCAAATTTGCCATCATTTGAATAATCATTAGGTGAACAATCATCAATCAAAGTAAATTTCAATCCATCTTCGATACCATCATTTGCAAAAATTTTACCATTTTGCAAAAATTCAGCCAGCCCACTGGGATCGCTCGCACTCACCGGATTATTCCCGCAATAGGCGTACGGAGACAAGCTATAATACTTCTCCCACATCTTATCCGGACAGAAGAAGCACCCTATGTTATCGCCGTACTGGCGCACGCCGAAGTTGTTTTCTATATACATAATAAATGATATCAATGACTCTCAATTATTTGAATATGATTGAAAAAGTCATCTCCTTTATTTAGATAGTTATCATCAATTATAACCTCTTTAAACTTTTTAAATATATAGGTTCCTTTGAATTCAGGAAACAATGACTTAATTGTATTTAATTGTAAATTACTTCTAATTGTATCAGTAGTTTGATTTATACCCCAGATATAAATAGGAGCAAATTTAATATCTTGTTGATAATTCATTGGTTCATTGCTCCACTGGATAATAGCTGATACGTAATTTGAGGAGAATAAATCGAGTTGAAAAGAAATTATTTGAACTTTAACTCTAGCATATTTTTCGAGAGGATATTCAATAAGACATAAGGAATGTCTATTGTCTAAAATTAAATCAATATTTTTGTAAAATGAAAAAAAGATTTCTCTGTTACCCTCCCAATGTAATTGACTCATTTTTATAGAAGTTTCAGTTAATAGCGAATCGGCAAATCCAATTTTATCACGATTTTTTAACATCGAGAGGTTCGATGAATCTGATATTATGATTGAATGAAGTTTATTAGGATCAGGTAATATATAGTTTAATTTATATTCAAATTCAAACCTTTTTGATGAATTATAAAACTCTGGGAAAATATCTGAGAATTTTGCTTTAATTTGTGAAATTATTATTGCCGAGCTATTATCTGACTTTCTATTACTGCAACTCATGAATATGAATAAAATTAATAGATGATTTAATAAAAAATATTTTCCTACTCGAATCAATCTATTTTGTTTATATTCTAAAGAATTCGTGATCTTAATTTTTATCATTTGACATTACCAATTATTTCTTTTCCAACTTTATAGTAATCGTTTAAAAACTTAGTTTCCATCCCATTAATTAAATTACCATTTTTATCAAAATATTTATTAAATTTTGAATCCATATTATCCCTAATATTACCCCAATTAGTTCTAAAATATTCTAATACTTTATCTTTTGTTAAATAGCCAGCAGCAAATTCGGCACCATAAGCCTGAAATTCTCCATTATATGTACCGTTTGCTCCTTTCATATTATGTATTAATTCATGGAAGAAATCTGCTTCCATCCAATAACCTTTACTGCCTTTAATATCTGCTATGGGTATTGCTATAATACCACCATCAGTTGCTGGATTTCTCCTGTCTTCATAATAAACTGGTATAGCATTTTCAATTAAAAATTGAGCAACATTTGGTGCGAATTGCCGATTATTTGGATCTGACCACACTCTAATATATGAATTTAATTGAGTTGCTAATGCAATTGAATTAATGTCGCTATAAACTGGTAATGACGATCCATTAAATTGAGAGTTGACAACACCATTAACCACGGTGGCGTAATACCCACTCGGATCGCTCCCCATAACCGGATTATTCCCACAATAAGCGTACGGAGACAAGCTGTAATACTTCTCCCACATCTTATCAGGACAGAAGAAGCGCCCTATGTTATCGCCGTATTGGCGCACACCCAAATTGCAATCTCCTGATTCCGCATCTTTTTCCTTCTCCAGAAATTTCGTGCGGCTACCCGTACTTACAGTAGGATTAGTCCAGCTCTTCAGCAGGCTATTATTCAATGCAGAATTTATAATGCAAAATTCAGAATGTCTGGACTCTTCATTCATGGCTTTCATTCTTCTTTCTTCCATTTTACATGCTTAATTTTACATTATACATTAATCTACACCACCCCAACACCGCCATCGACAACGGCAATATTGCTGGGGCCGCTGGTTTCGGTGCCTTTGCGCGCTTTTACCCAATACTGGATGGGATGACCAACGGGATGCGCGGTATGTACGTAACTGGTTTTGGTGATTACATCTAACAAAACCCAAGGCCCAGTGCCCATTACGTTGTATTCAATTACAAACTGGGTCTGCGGAGCATTGCCATTGCGGCTCCAATCAAGCTCAATAGAGCCATCGGCAAGCAATTGGGCAATAAGCTCGGAAGGCGGCACCGGATGCGCAGGATAGCTGCCTCCCTGATGTGTGGAAATTCCTAATTGCGACTTGAGCGCGGGAGTTACTGCGGGATTCACCTGAATTTTATTGACAACAAGCCGCACTTTTTCGATAATCGAATCTTTTGTAGCGTCTTTTGTTTGGACTGCGGCAGCGGCAGCAGCCTTTTTCGCTTCAACATCGAGAAGTTCGGTAGAATAGCTGGGTTGAAGCGTGGAAATCGGCGTTAAATCACCGGCAATCAGTCCTAATGC
>JAPLFL010000078.1 GCA_026390695.1 Candidatus Kapaibacterium sp.
ATAGTAGGCAAATTATGAAAAATCTTTAAAAGAACAAAAGAAATATGAAGAAAAATTCAAAAAGGTAGTAGAAAGCTGCAAAATTTCTTAGGAAACAAACAAAAAGGTAGCTACCTTTTACTGATTTTCCTCTACCTTTTTACAATTTTCCTATTACAAAAGCAAAAAGGTAGCTACCTTTTCGTGTTTTTCCGATTACAGAAGCGAAAAGGTAAGTACCTTTTGCCAATTTTCCTGAGAAATATTCCAAGAATCTCAATATTCAAATGAATTACACAGAGAACTAGAGGTCATTTCCCATGTTCTAATTTTAAAATCATACCATCTTTCTTCCTAATTAATATATAAGCTACACCACCTTTTGCAAAGTTAAGAGTCCCTTCAATTTCCCAAATATTGCTATCGATTAATTTTATTGTAAATGGTTTTTCATAGTAAATTTCTTTTCCATATTTTACTAAAAAAACTGCTTCCGCTATTTTCAGTGCAGTAGTATCATCAGGCACATAATCAGTTGATGTATCAATTTTTTTTGGTATTAATTTTACTAATTTATTTGTATCTTTACTTCCATCTTTGTTTTGATAGCGCTTAGAATTATCAGTGCATTCATACAATAATAACAAATGTATAATCATCAATAAAACAAATATCTTATGATGTTTAAGAACTTCCATTTACTTAGTCCTGTTTTTTTTGTAAATTTAAAGTATTTTTATCAAAATTATATATTTGACCCGGTTCAAGTCCATCAACACATGGAGATGGTATTAAAGGAATTGGTCTTGTTTCTTTAATATTCTTAACATTCTTTTCATAATCCTTATCAATACCAGTCTTTGGATCTTTTGGCATATCCGAAGTAATTTTATCTACTTTCCCTTTTTCATCAAACAATAATAAATTTCCTTCAGGAGTAATAACAAATCCGTATCCATATTCCTTGCTAGTATATATATCTTTCGAACTTGGATATGCAGAAGTTGAACTCGATCTTTCATGTGTGTGTGCATCTGTTTCTGTATTATTAGTCTTATTTTTGTCAATATAATTCTTTGAGCCCCCTCCATCGGCACAACCAAATTCTGGAATAGTATAAGAATAATTTCCATCAGTTAATAGGTATATCAATGTATAAAATTCTCCGCCGTAATACATCGATAGAGGACTATAATTCTTACCAAAATCATGTGCAGCTTGTTCTGGTGAAGAGAATGCATCTCCCGGCAAATATCCATTTTTATCAAATAATCGAATTGGATTATTCAAAGAATACACATAAGGACTGACAGAATACATTTTCTCCCACATCTTATCAGGACAGAAGAAGCGCCCTAAAGAATTCTCATATTTCCTTGCGCCGAAATCATGCAACTTGCTTTCTTTGTCCTTTTCTTTATCAATATAGGTTAGGCGCGGCTTTTCCACTTTTCCAATAACCTCGCCATAAGGCTCGTAGTCATAACTAGCGATAAGCTCACCTGATTGACTAAACCTTTCCCTAACAGATCCAAGATGATCGAAAATTGAATATTCCTTAGTTCCGTCGGGTCTGCTAATAATATCTGAAAAACCCTGCGCTCCATAGCTTAGATATTCTGAAGGATACATGAAAACATCGCTTCCCGGGCCGCTGCAATAGCTCGATATTCCATGATAAACAGCTAATTGTTTATTCTCAGCACCCAATAAATAATATTCCCACGGATAAGCATTCTGCGGACTTGATGAATTACTGTATTGACGCTTCTGCTCCCTTTCTCCGGCAGCGGAATATCTATATTTCCACGTTGTTTGAGCAGTCTCATCCAAACATGGTTCATCAGAAGAAGCATCAGAAAAGGCGTTTTTCAATTTATAGGTCTCCAATTGACCGTTCACATTATATTCAAATTCCTCTAATCTCATATTCCACAAATCCCCGGATTTGGCTCTAATAAATCTTATTTTCAAGGCGCCGTTCAAGTCATAATCAAAAGACGAAAGATAATTTGAATTATTTTGTGTAACGGAAGTTAATTGATTAGACGCAATATTAGTGGTCTGGTCATAATTTTCGTAATGATAATTAAAATCTTTATCACCCGAAACGGAATTACGGTTACCTACTTTATCAAAAGAATAGCTGTCATGGCGTGTTTGATTATTCCCAACGGTGTGAGTCCAATCCATTAGCATATTGTCAAAACTATATTGAAAAGCCTGATGAATAATGTCTGGCTGGCCATTACGGCTTATATCATAACTTGTAATCATGCCAAATGGATTATCCGAAGCATAATGATTTACCTGATTAAATAAACTTTTACCAAATCTATAACTTTCAATTGATGTTAAAAACTGACGTGAATTATATGAATAATTGGTTTCTAAATCATCAAGATTAGGATATTTGCATGTTTCTATCTGGTCTCTTTTTGTATAGGTATAAGTAATATCAGGTAAGCTGGGTTTCTCCTGTGGAGGCGGATATTGGAGATAGGAATGATAAAATGTATTTGTTCCATATAATCCGAATCCTTCATCTGATAGTTTAGTCCAAACTTTATTTAATCTACCTAAATCGTCATAACCATACCAAGTAGAATGTTGCCTTTTGGGGTCTGCTGTTCTTACTGAAGTTAATTTGTCCATAGAGTTATATGAATAGTAAACAGCATCAAAGCCGAGATTATCAGTATAGTGAATTATTGTCTCAACACGCCCGCGCTCGTCATAAGAAAATATTGTATAATTAAAGGGCTGGTTACCATGTTCGCGGTTAGCCACGGCAGCTACATTACCTTTCAGATTTCTAACTCTTCCAGTTGGGGTCAACCTATCAAATAAAAAGGTAACAGGAAAATTTGCCCATGCTGTCCCAGTGCGCTGTGGTAGCTCATCATAGCTATTAGTCATAAGCAAATTATCCGGATGAAGTTGGAAATTTTCAAAATCATCAATCTGAGATACTCCTTGTGAAGATTTGTTATATTCTTGAGCATCATGTCTCCACAATTCGCTTGGCAAACATTCATCAAAAAAGTCAGAGTAATCATTATTACAATATGCTGAAAGAGAAACACCGTATAATTGAGACCAACAATTCGGAACAGCAGATATTGGCGTTAACCAAAGCGTACTATTAGCTGATAAGGGGTCATAAAAACCGTTATTTAGTTTATTTGCATAGGCATGAGAAGTTGAAATATTCCCAAAGAAAGTAAGTCCATTAGTAGAGGGTGCATTTGGGTTATTTGAAGTTTGGAAATTTGCCTCACCAACAGATACTATTCTATTCAAATCGTCATATTCAATAAATTTAACATTATCTTCATTATTTTGCTGACTATTCTGAATAAATCTGACATTTCCTAAATCATCATATTGATACTGGACAGCACCAAAATCAGGATGATCAACTGCAACTTTACGCTGAAAATCATCGTAAAAATATTGAATTACTTGGCCATTTGGGTTAGTTACTGAAGTTATATTTCCAATTAAATCATAGTCATATTTTGTTTGGGTGGTAAAACTCCAAATTCCTGAGTTATTGTGAGAAAGTTTACCCTCTATCCGTAATCTTCCAAAATAATCTGAAATTTTCATAGTTTTTATGTCATTACCGGCAGAAGTCATAATGTTTCCGACAGAAGTTAATTCAATATTGCAGATATTATTGAAAAATGTTTGATATATTTGCAAACTATTAGTAAATTGAAAACCTTCTGTTGAGAATAAAGAGTTAAAGTCAATTAGGTTGTTTGATGGAATTACGGTTGATTTGCTTACATTCGAGATAAAGGTTAAGTCAGCAAGATACGTCTGAGCAATTTGTCCATATCCATTGTAAATATTATAAGCTGTACGTGCACCTGCTTCATCATAAGAATCAATTACATTTCCACGACCATCGTAATCTATTTGCTTATAAATTGAATTATCGTTATTTCTAAAACTTTTAGTAATAAGATAATCATTAGAATAGATATTATTGTATTCTATTGATCTCAAAGCAGAGCCAGATAAATCATCAAATGAATGAAGTGGATCATCTAATTTAGCTTTATAATCGAATTCGGTATTATTGTTTTGATCATATTTATAAGCAATACTATATCCATTATTATCATTAGTTGGGTAAGATGGATCAAATTCCGGAGCATTAGGGAATACACTTTTAACTACTAATTCAGGACGTGTACCATCAGCATCATTACAAAACTTTAGCATACCAAAAACATAGGTATTGGCACCATTTTCAACGAATTCAGTTTTGAATGATATTTTAACTGGTTGATTACCTTTAAACATGTTCATTACATTCACATTGGAATTCAACAAATCAACTTGACAAGGAATTGCATTAATATCTATCCCTTGCCAGGGGGTAGGAATATTTTTCATGGTTGGACAATTAAAAACATAATAAAATGGGCCTTGAACGTTAGATGTATTTAATTGTTCAAATGTAATTTTGACCATTATACATTCTGAAAGATTTGATGAAACAACAAAATTTAACCAAGCCTCATCAATATTACCACATGTATGAAAAGCATCGTTATTTTGAGGATTGTAAATGAGTACCGCTGCTGAATTATCTCTATTAAAAGTTATATTATTCGGATTCTGTGGGTCACATTGAGGGTCATCAAAATAGTTCCGCATTTTATTAATTATCATTTCATGTGGTACATTTTGTTTTGGGTTCAAAACGACATTATCGGGTTGTCCGGGTGGGCAAAACTTTGTAATTGTTTCAGACCATTTTTCAGAATATCCGTAAAGTTTTATACTTTTATTACCGTAATAAATGCTACCTCCATCATCTGAAAAGTCTAATGGAAGCCATGCTTTAACTAATCTTCCAGTGAAATCATAATCCGAATGATAGTAATATCCATTTGGGTCAACAATTCCTTTAACTGTACCAAATAGGGTTCCCCAATAATTTCGTTCCAATAGTGTAGTAATTCTATCAGTTTTAAGTGACAAAGAAGAGCCTAATCCTTTATATTTTCTTACAGTTTTTTCAGCAGCAAGAGCTTGTTCAAAAATTGGGAATTCATCAAATAATTTCTTCTGTTTACCAAATGGGTGGGAACCATCAGCAAAAGTCATAATACCATAAGGTGAGTTATAAAAACTTGATGTCCCCGCTTGTAATGCAGGGATTTGATAATTGTAATAAAATAATTTGGAAGAACCAATTTTATTATCAATTTCTGAAAGTAAATGAGTTGATTGATTTGTTCCGGCAGAACCATTATAATTAAGTGTTGCTATTAAATTTTGAATACCGTTGGCGCCTATAAAGTATTTTGCCTTTAATTGCCCCGGATTAAATGAATAAGTTTGATTAGGGCTAATATTTGTACTTTCATCAAAAACATTTCTTTCCCCCTTTAAAATATTACCGTAACTATCCGTTATGGTAGATTTTGTCTTTAAATAGTATATTGGTGGAGAATAGACAGTATGATCTGAAGCCAAAGTCATATTATTGTATGAATTATTTGTGAGCTCTAATCCTGTTAATCGAGCAGTCCAAGTTTCTTCTTGAGATTTTTCTCTGTCCCAAAAATAATTATTTTTAGTTATTTGTCCAGATGATGTAACTTGACTTAGTGGAATATGATCAAATTCATCGACTGTTTTTAATATGCAATTACCTAAATTATCCTTTAAAGTAGTAGTTTTTTTTGTTATTAAGGACAGATTCAAACCGCCAGAATAAACTTGGCCATATTCGTAAGCGAACTCTTTAATCGTTTCAATACCAGAACCACCAATGCCTATAATTGATTTTTCTTTTGTACTTGTTGGTAGATAATGATAATCTGCGTATTGAGTTGGAGGATAGTATGTATGTGTCTCGGTATATAATTCCCGAATGCCATTATTGATCATATTATATTCTTCATCAATATAAGAATCATTCCTTAATTCGAGAATTTTTTTACCTATACGATCATCTTGATCATCCCAATATGGTGTAGTTGGTATATCAAAATTATCTCGTCTTTCATCTGCATTTGGCTTAACTCTTTGAATAGGTGTATAACCGAAACCAAATGTTTCAATCTTTTTAGAAATATTTACATTATTGCTAAAAACTTTTGTTGTGCAAATTGTGTGATGTGTATTTGGATAATAGCCTAAACTATTATCGAATTGAACGTCGTTATGAATAAAAGAATATTCTTTCGATAATAGAGTATTGCCAGATAAATCTAATTTAAAATATTTATTAACCATGTTTGTTTGACCAGCATCTATTTCCCTCCATGGTTGATACCATTCAGCTAAATCAATACCACCTATATAAGAACCAGTATTATCAACTCCATTATTATATGCAAATACATGATTAATATTTCTATTATAATCTTTAATTGAATTCATCCTATATTGGACACTTTTATAATTATCACAAAATTGGTCAGGTAAAAGCATGTTTGCATCACTATTTATTATTAACCAAAAACATCTTGTATAATCAAATTCCATTTCCTTTTTTTTATCAGGACCAATTATTTCTTTTATTAAATAGACCATACTATTATTGATATTATTGTGTCTGTTAGAAGTTCCACAACCATATCCATGAGAACCCAATCCAGAAATCGGGGAATCTTTCCAATAATTTAAAGTTGTGTATTTAATATTAGATAAATCGCTTAAAAGACTTTTTGAATTATAAGGTAATTCATCAGGACAATAACTACTAATTTTATATCTATCAAGAAGATATTTATAAGTCTTTCCTAAGGCTTCAACGATTACATAATCATTACTATAAGTTAATTTGTGCCCTGAAAATTCTGTAATAAATCCTCTACCTGAACTTTGATTTGCCGTTCTTGTCAACTTTGTTAAAGTTCCATGGCAATTTCTAATCTCTTCTAAATATAAAGTCGAACAATAAATATCATATAAAAGGGGGACTTCCCTAAACATATATTCAAGTCCGTCACCAGGAAAATAATGAACAATTCTTGGTTTGAATAGTTGTGGAAAATTACCCACTTTACCTACGGGAATTCCAAATGGATAATAATCGAGTCCTTGATAATTTGAACTCCAATATGTATCATCGTACTCTACATAAGCATAACCATTTTTATTTATACCTTCTTCATAATAATAACCGACTGCCCAAGAATTATTACTTGGTTCGGGACTTGTTTTTGAAGCATAGGCATAAACACCGTTTCTAAGTTCAATTATTGAGCCATCAACACGTAATATTTTTATTGCATCTTGTTGGTAACCCCATTTATAATCTTTAGTGTCTTTGCTTCTGTCTGGAACATGTATAATATTAATTCTTTTATCAAAATCGTAACCATCAATCAACCACGTAAAAGCTCGAGCTGGGAGCGAATAATAATTGGTGGGGTTATTATCATGAGCGTCTCTTGGAGGAAATTTATTATTAACACCTGAGTAGGAGCCCCCATCATGTGTAAATAGTGCTTGTATAGCAATACCATTAACGCCGAATAACCATATTGGTACTGATTGTTTATGAGCCTCAATATGTCTTACAGCTTTATATTCAAAAAGATTTGGTGATTGAACTGCATCAAATTGTTCATAATTATTTACTTCGATAAAAGAGGTTAATGTAACGTTACTATTGTAATATAAAGAAAAATTAATTGTAGCACCATCAATCGTATGAGAAGAAATTGGAATTTTATAAGTTAAATTCCCATTAAAAGGAGAAATTTCAAAACTTGGTTCTTGACTATGACTTGGGCTAGTATTTTTAATTATTGACCCAATACTACTATTATATAAAAATAGCTTATCTGATTCCTGCAAAGGAGTAGGTGCATCATCTTCTTGGCATAGAGCATAATTATTAACAAAAACAGCTACCAAGGCTATAATTGCACTTATTAAATAAAATTTTATTGTTTTCATATTTCTATTTTTCATATTATTTCACAATTACAAATTTATAACTACCAAATATTTGATTGCCCAAATGTATAACAAGCATATAGTCTCCGCTCGGTAATTCAGACATGTCGAATTGCTTGGAATAAGGTCCCATTGAGTTAATTGTTAAATCACTCTTTATAACTTTTACACCTGAATTATCAAACACAGTTATTTTATATTGACCAACCGGTAATGTTTCAACTATTAGAGTTATTGAACCATTCGTAGGATTAGGAAATAACCGAACTCCCCATTTATCCTTAATTATTGCTACATTTGATTCAATCTGATTTTTTTTCAGTTTGCGTTCAGGTATTTTCAATTCAAAATTCGAACTTTTTTTATTGGCAGTTGGAACCGGATTAATTATCTCTCTTCCTCGAATTAGTTCATTTGAAGCCATCTTAGGTTGATTTGAAATATAGTAAGTATTCATGTCACTACCATTTTGATTTATACTTGGAGAGATTGGATTTGAAGAAACAAACAAAAGACTATCAATATTAATAAAATTCAAAGAATCCAATCCGGGTTGACCCCAAATTAATAAGATTCGACCTGTATCCAATTGGTTAACGCTATCAATTTGAATTTTACCCCATAAAAAGAACATCATATCTGAAAGAGAATCTTGATCGTATCGGTCAACACAAAGACTTGCTTTAATATTTGACCATGTTGGATATTTGAAAATACTAATTTTTGTTGTTGTATCGTATGGTGATTTTCCCCAATGAATGGATGTTGGAAAAGAATGATCACTCAGTCTTATATAGCTTTTTAGTGTGTCTTTTATCTGATCTCCATTGAAATCAGCAATGATAGTTGTATGTTCTATGAGTTGATTGAATGTTGTGGTATCATTTGGATACTCAGCTAATAAGAACATTTTTGAGTTAGCTATCAAATAAAAAGTAGCTAATATTACAGTTTTAAAAATAATTTGTTTATTCATTTTATTCTCCTTTTAAATTATTCTGTTCTTAATGGAATATAAATTACATCAAATGGCAGTGCAGCAGCACTTCCATAAGGATCACACCATAGCATGTTCGGTAAATATGAAATACCTATATTTGGATTTGGTTCATTAGCCCAATTTATCAAATCAATAATTTTAAATTTTAAAGAAAATGTACATTGACTTGTAATAGGAGAACCAATTCCAAATACAGAAATATTTCCATTTAAGCTATCTTGTAGAATAAAATTCCAATTATCAAATCCATTAATCTTGTTTATTCCGCGTGATCCCGCTGTTAATTCAGTACTATCTTTAATTATTTTTATTTTACTCGTATCAATCTTAAAAGAAATTTGGAATTGATTAATTGGAAGAAATGATGTATCAGAAACAACGGTGAATTGTACTGGGACAGTATCTCCTCCTGAGAATGATTGAGTTGGTATTGATGAGAAGAAAGCTTTTTTGGAATTATACCCTATTATGGAAACACATATTTTACATGTATCTTGGCATTGAGTGTTTATATTTTTGACAGTAACTGTATAACAAGTCGGTGCTTTGGGACAAGCTTTCGGGTTAAAAATATCTAAATGATCAAGTCCAGTGCTTGGAGACCAACTATATTCGTAGTCTGAAGGATTAGTTCCTGTTTGAAGTGGATTAAGAGTTACACATTTCCCAGGGCAGATTGAAACACTTTGCAAATGAATCAGGGCTGGTTTTGGAGTTACATTAACTGTAACTTGTTTAGTAACAGACATACAATTCCCTCCGGTTATATAAACCGTATAAATTGTGGTAACATTAGGTTTTGCAACAGGATTTGATATATTGGTTTTATTTAATCCAGTACCTGACCAGTGATAATAAATAGTTCCATAATCTGTTATTGGAGCTGCGTTAAGTTGTACACTTTGTCCTTCACAGATAGTTACATCAGAGTTCAAAGTAAAATCCATACTGCTTTTAACATGAATTCTTACTTCATCTGATACGGTACAATTACCTCTGTGTGCTGTTACTGTATAGGTATAGTCACCACTATTTACCCCATTAGGAAGTGTAAATGTAGGATTCGGTATATTTGTTGCATCCAAATTGCTCGAAGGTGACCAGCTGTATGTATCTCCACCTGATGCTGATAATTGGACAGTATTTACAACATTTGGATAAGCACAAATACTAATATCTTTGCCAGCATCAACTTTAAAATCTGTACAATCATTGTCCGGAGTTGTAGTTGTTTTGAAATATTCATTGAACTTTTCAAAAAAATTAGAATTGCAGACATTAAAGCAGGAATTATCACAAGATATACAAGGCTTATCTAAGGGCTCAAGTGAATATTTTAAAGGACAACCAGTGCCTTGAGTAAAATCTAAAGCCAATATACAACAATCAGTTGTACAACTTAATAATGAAGTCTTTTGACTATTAAAATTCCAACAAGTAGGGAATTGAATTCTAATTTTTCCGTTATTTATTACACTTGTCTTTAAACCACAAGGGTCAGAGATTATAAAATTGACTAATATCATGTTAAATAATTCGTTAACACTCAAATTATTACATCCAGAAAAGTTATTTATTGTTGTTATTCTAATTTCATAATAATAACTTGAATTTAATGGACATTGTGCAATATCATAACCAACTTGAAGAGTGCAATTACTCATAATATTTAATTGTTGTATATGTGAAGCAACAATATTACTGCATAAGGGACAATTTTGATTTTGAGAATATAACGGAACATTCAAAGTGAATAAAAACAGAAGCAATATAAATGTTGAAGACAAATATGAAAAATAGCGTACCCGATTCATTAAAGATCTTATTCTATGAGATTTAGGTATCTCATAGAATTTTGTTTGAAAAGTTATCATAAAAGCACCATTAATTTATAAATATTGTGTTATCTTTCATTTCAGGAAAAATAATTTGTCTAACAAAAAGATTTCCCACTATTTCTACTATTAAATCTTTACAAACATAAAACTCATATTTTTCAAATCCAAATAATTATTTTCAAGAAGTGTAGAATTAATTTTATTATCATTATTAACTCATAGTTTAGTATAGGCTAATCACCTCATTATTCTTTGAATTTATTATATTTACAGAAAATTATACTCAGACTGTCCATATTGTTGGAATAAGAATTTATTTTGTTCTATGATGATTAAATTATTTTCATTTATTGTGCAGAAATTTTAGAAGTACAATAAATCCGCTACCAGAGCCTAATATGGCTGATCACTCATAATATGTTTTGAATGGATTTATAGAAGTGAGAGCTAAAGCCAAGATTGATGAATTAATAGAACTGTTATAATCAGCTCATTCCTGATTAGTGGCTGTTATCTGTAAAGTAGTCAAGTAAAATTATTTTACAAAATATTATTTTATCATCTTGAATTTTAACTTGCTTTCATCACAGATCGAAATTTGTTAAGGTCTTAATAAGTCAGTCCAGTGGCTATGATTGCTCAATTCCAAAAATAATATTAATTCCCTCATCTGCTATATGCTCTGTGTCCATTCAGAAATCCCTCAACATCTTCTCTGCTTTTCATTAACTCAATAATCCTTAATGGATCTTTGCTGAATTCGCTGACAAAGGTTGCAAATTTAGCTTCTTTGACAGTTACCGAATACAAGTCCAGTTGCTGTCTTTCATGGATATTCTTAGCGCTATCAATAGCTTTCTTGTAATATAATCTGTCATCCTCAGTGGCAATCTCATTAACGTCGCTCTCATACTGCTTTGCCACGCCTTCTTGGTTTTCATAACGCCAAGGGCAGATACGTCTATCTATGTAATATGGCAATCTGACAAATTCGGGAATCACCGCATAGGTGCAATAGACCAAGCCAAGCAGGTAAACAAAAAACAGTAGATACTTTAATGAATTAGAATTAAAGCTAATAATCAGTGAAAATATCCATAAGCCTGAAACAATGGCTATGGACATCAATATTAAGCCTTTATTCGGAAATTGAATTATTCCCAAAACAACAAAATATGTATTGTAAAAAGCTATAAGATTCAGGATAAAGCCATTGGCTCTGGATTTTAGTTTTTGATAGGTATTATTTTCGCCAACCACGGACAAGAAAGTCTCCAGTGCTTCGGCTATGAAGACAAAGGGCAAATAGAATATTATCAGAAAGAAGATGCTAACCATGGCAAAATAGAAATTGTAAATCTTATCGCCATTAATATTATTACTAATCCCAATCAAGACAGTAGTAGCTATAATGAAAACAGTGAACAGGGCC
>JAPLFL010000100.1 GCA_026390695.1 Candidatus Kapaibacterium sp.
GTATTTTGCATTCTAAGCATGGCTTCTCCATTAATTGTTTATAAATTTTATTTTTACCAAAAACTAAATTAATCAATTTTTGGTTAAGCCTGCTTTTCAAACATACAAACTCAAAAGCAACATATTGAACAAAAATGAATTAAAATCTGCGTATTCCTCCAGTCAGAAATTTTTTCTGACTGGTTCATTCTTGTTCCCAAGCTCCTGCTTGGGAACAAGAGGAAAAATCTCCCCTAACCCCTCTTTTTCAAAGAGGGGAATTCTATTGTACCCCCCTTTGAAAAGGGGGGGCAGGGAGGATTTTCTTAAAATAATCATAGAACTTATTTTATGCAAAATGCAAAATTGAGGAAAAGAATTGATAATTCCAAATTCTTTTACTTGTTCCCAAGCTCCTGCTTAGGAACGAGAGGAAAAATCTCCCCTAACCCCTCTTTTGCAAAGAGGGGAATTCTATTGTACCCCCCTTTGAAAAGGGGAGGCAGGGGGGATTTTCTTAAAATAACCAAAGAACTTATTTTATGCAAAATGCAAAATTGAGGAAAAGAATTGATAATTCCAAATTCTTTTACTTGTTCCCAAGCTCCTGCTTGGGAACATCCTCTTCGTTGTGAGAAATCCGTTACCAAGCAGGAGCTTGGTAACGAGAGGAAATCCGCCGTCATCCAAATTTCTTCCATTTTGCATTTTTCATTCTGCATTAACGAATCATTTTGCATTAACGAATCATTTTGCATTATACGATATGAATTAATTGAGGGTCTCTTCTTGAATCAAAAACAGTTAAAATCATAATTGAATTATCGGATAATTTGTAGATTATTTTATAATTGCCGGACACAATGAAACGATAATCCTTTTTGATTAAAGCAAGTTTGCTTTCTATACTTCCTATTATTGGGAAAACCTCTAAATTCTTTACAGCGCTTAGAATTTGTTGAATGACTGATTTAGCTCGAGTTACAGAATCTAAAGCAATGTATGATTAAATCTCATTCACATTTTCCCTTGCAATCTCTGTCCAAACAATTTTATGCTTAATCACTTATATTTTCTCGAAATAATTCACAATGTCCTCATGTGGGATCAAACGATTATTTAAAATATCAGCTTCAGCTTGATTTATTATCTCATAAAGCTCATCTAAACTCATTGGTTTAATTTTTGCTTCATACTCGGATTTCTGAAATTCCTTATAAAGTTCCTCAACTTTATTTAGATATGTTTCACTCTGAAGCTGAATTAACCACTTGAGAATGAGCATTTTCCTTTTGTCTTGAATCATTATATATTTCCTTTTGAAATAATTTAATACTGTTTATGACGTTATTGCTAAATATTTATTTTTTTCATCTCTCATCATCCCACCGCTTACCTTCGGTTTGTGGAAATCAATTGTCCAAATTTCGCCTTTTTTCAAAGCTGCTCCTCGAAATTGATTAACGCTTCATCGCTTAATAAATCCAAAGAAGTAAATTCTTTATTCAAGTCAATTTGATTTTTCATCAAATCTAAATATACTAATAAAGCTCTTTCAATTAGCTCCTGCTTTTTAAATCCAAGAGATAAGGCTGCATTTGATACTTTTCGATCGACAGCCAGTGATAGTGCAAGCTCCATTTTAAACCTTTAATAATTTTATAAAAATAAATAATTCAGTTGTGAATCATGCAGTAGTTCCTGTTTTTTTGCAACGAGTAAAAGAGCAGATATTTGAGCAAATTCAATCATAATCACTCCAGAAAATTTACAGACATCCTTAAAACAAATTGCTTTTTTATTTATTTTATTCATGTTTAAAAATACTTAAACTTTTATCGGTAATGAGAAACAAAATGTGCTACCTACTCCCAATTGGCTTTCTGCCCATATTTTTCCATTATGTTTTTCTACGAATTCATTGCTAATAATAAGCCCTAATCCTGTTCCACTCTCGTTATTTGAGCCTAATGTTTTGAATGATTGGTCGAGCCTGAATAGTTTTGAAATATTTTCAGAACTTATTCCAATGCCGGTATCTGTTATTTTTACAATGAGATTAAGCTCTGTCATTTCTGTCTGAATCGTTACCTGCCCGCCGTTTGGAGTGAACTTAATTGCATTGGAAGTGAGATTTCTGATTACAGTTGTAATCATATTTTCATCAAAAGTGCAATAAATCGAATCGGGAGTATTGGCTTTAAGAGTGATATTTTTTTCTTTTGCATTTAATCGGAGTAAATAAATATTGGCATTAATGAGCTGAACCAGATCGTATTGTTTGGGCTTAAATTCGATTGCTCCGGTCTGTGAACGTGACCATTCGAGCAGATTTTCCAATAATTTAAACAAATACTTTGCGCTATCGGAAAAAGTTTTGATATTTTCAAGAAGTTCATTATCGTCCAATTGATCATAAAAGCGTGTAATAAAATTGGAACCGGTAATCAAAGCAGCTAAAGGATTTTTTAGATCGTGGGAAATGATGGAAAAGAATTTATCTTTGGTATCGTTGAGGTCTTTCAATTGCTTCTGTGAGTCTAACAGCTCCAATTCGACTTTTCTTTTTTCCGAAATATCTTCGACAAATCCATCATAATAGAGGGGTTCACCGTTGTTAGCCTGCACCAGCATAACGCTTTCCCTGACATAAATTGAACTTCCGTCATAAGCCACCCATTCGCCTTCCAGCCCGATGATTCGTCCATTTTTTTCTAATTGATCTTTAAAGAGCTTTCTGGAATAATTTCTGAAGGGTTTATCAACTTCAAGGTTTAGCTCTGATAAATGCTCAAAAGAGGGATAATTTAGGATTTTTATCATTGCCGGATTAGCGATTAAAATCTGCCCGTCGGGGGTGGTTCGGTAAATTCCGAGGTAGGAGTTATTGAAAATGGTTTCGTATTTAGTTTCGCTTGAAATAAGATTATTATAAAGATTTTTGATTTCATTATGTTGCTTTTCGATCAAAGCATTTTTTTGTTTGATTGTATTATGGCGAATATAGAAAGAAATTACGAACCCTATTGATATTAAGGTAAGAACGGATATAAAAATGATAATAAATCCTTCGGTTTCCTTTTCTTTTCTGAGCTTTTGATTTTCTAAATCTTTTTTCTGTGCTTCGTACTTTTTTTCAATTTCGGTGATTTTATTGAGTCTTGACTTGTTATAAATCTGAAACTTGGCGTTGACAGACAATTTGTAGTTATCATAAGCGGATTTATAATCATTAATTTGATAAAATATTTCGGATAAACTTTCATAAATATTATTCAGCAGGTCAATATTTTCTAATTTTGTTGCTTTTTCAATCGCAGCCTGATAGTATTTAATGGCTTCGCTACTTTTATTTTGATGAGAGAAATATGCACCGATATTTATATAAGCATTGGCAACACCGGTTAAATGTTCATAAGATTCATAAATTCGGAGAGCCTTCAATTGAAGAGAAAGAGCCTTGTTCAGATCATTTTTTAAGAACAATACCCATGAATAAGTTGTATAAATATCAGCCACTTCAATGTCATTGTCAATATTATAAATCAGATCCATTGCATAAAGACCAAATTCATTGGCTTTATCAATATTTCTGAATTCCACACCGATCTCATCAGCATAAATTTCACTTAACAAACGATAAGATTCGGCTTTACCGGTAGAATATTTGCTCATTTCAAAAATACTTAGCGCCTTATTATAGTAGTCCACAGCTTTAGCGAACAAATCCTTTCCCTGATAATGGTAAACCTGACCAATGCAATTGTACAAGGTAGCAATAAATTTCAAATTTTTATGTTTTTCGTAAATATCCAATGATTTTAAATAAAATTCGAGCGATTGAGAAAAATCTGAGAGAGAGAAATAATAATCACCTTTAAGTTTATTGGCTAAGGCGATATTGTCAAAATCATTATCATTAATCAAAAAAATAGAGTCGATATAAGCAGGAGCAAGTTTAGGACTTACATTCAGATAATAATCAAATAATTGCTCATATAAAACAACTTTATTTTTCGGGTCGCTGGTATTTCTCAAACTATCCGAAAGATCATCAGAAATATTGGAAAAAACTGAACATGGAAGAAAAAATAAGAGAAAGTATAAAATAAGTATATATATCTTCGGGCCAGTCATATTTTTTACCTATTGATTAAGAATATAAATCCCATTAAACGAATATATTTTCTCTTTATTTTACCGTCCCACCACAAAAGTTGTTCCGCGGCCAACTCCGGCGCGAACATAATATACTCCTTCTTGCAGCCCGGAAACATCTATTCTTACTCCCTCTCCTGTGGAGAAGGCCGGGGTAAGGCTCTTCAGTTCTTCACCCATCATATTGTAAATACGAATCTGCTCCTGTAGGGGCACAACTTGCTGTGTCCTAAATTGCTGTTCCCCTACAGATATATTTATAAATTCAGATGCTGGATTTGGGCTGATATAGGATTTATCTTCCGTTTCCTCTTCTACTTCTGTCAGCCATGGAGAATTTTCTGGGCAAATACTCCACGATAATATCTGCTCCTTCTGGTAACTGCTGCCGGTAGCTCCTGTAAATCCTGCCCAAGCCGCTTCATTGCCGTCCAAACTTATGTAATTATCCATTTTTATATTAATTAATACCATTGCCGGTGATTTGTAATTTAAAGTTGTATCCACATATATCTTCAAAGTATCATGGTGATACTCAATACGAGAATAATACGTTGTATTATTGGAATGAATGATTGGAATAGCTGAACTGGTTGCCAAACATTGGGTTGATTTATGATTACATGTCATCTGTTCACCCTTCTTAGCAAATACTCCGATATGATTACCGTCAGGATCATTCAATATTTCCAAGTTATTAAACAAATCATACTCTATTACAAAGCAATTCTCCATTCCACCATATCCAATATAGCCGCCGGTTGATCCATAAGTATTATTTTTCATATTTTGTAGGATAAAAGCAATTCCATCTGCTCCGGCTTCGCTGCCATCATCAAGTCTATTGTATCCTTCAGATGCTTTAAAGGAAAAATCACATGTAAAGCCAGCCTTAACTGCTA
Source organism: Candidatus Kapaibacterium sp. (assembly GCA_026390695.1). GTDB lineage: Bacteria > Bacteroidota > Ignavibacteria > Kapaibacteriales > UBA2268 > JAPLFL01. The sequence goes on from JAPLFL010000100.1 coordinate 5,040, forward strand.
TTTTATATTTCGACCAAACAGCTCCGACAGAATATTCTTTGCTGTTTGTGAGCTCAATAGAGCCGTCGCTAAGTGTTTTTGCATCGCCGCATATATTTATACCATTTGTATTCTTAAAATCAGGAAAGGATATTGCCGTTGCATCGCAGGCATTAGCCGGTCCCAGCTTAGTTATAAATATGTCATTACTTCCATTATTCATTCTCTGATAAACACCATTAGTTGTAGGATAATCAGAAGATTTTGTATAGCCACCTATGTAAATATTACTTTTATCAGTAATTATTTTATTACTGATATCATCTGAACTGCCGCCAATATATGTAGAATAAAGCAATTTTGATAAATCGGGCGACATTTTAACAAACACATTATCATAAGCTCCACTATTTGTTCTTTTAATAGCTTTCTGAGTTGTCGGGAAATCATTTGATTTAGACGATGCTGTAATTAAAATATTATCCTGATCATCCAAAGTCAAGCTATAAGCTAATTCATCATCTTTTCCACCAATAAAAGAAGAATATAACAATGTTTTCAAATCGGATTTAAATATAGAAGAAATAATATCATTACTCCCCGAATTTATGGAACTGTATGCACCAGCTCTACAAGGATAATTTATTGAATTAGAAAATCCTGAATATGCTAAATTTCCAGATCTTTGTAGAAAAAAGTTAAAAGAATAATCATTCCCTATTCCTCCGGTATATGATGAATATAATAACTTTGAAAAAGTAGAATCGAATTTCGATATAGTTATATCCAAATTACCATTATTTGTTTTTGAATAAGCATCAGGCGTTACAGGAAAATCATTTGTATTTGATAATCCAAGACTGATGAACGTTCCATCATTTTGTTTTTTGGTTTTTGCCAGGTAGTCATTATTAATTCCACCTATAAATGTAGAAATTAACACATTGGATAGATCCGGAGTTAATTTTGATATAAATCCATCATTATCCGAACCATTCGTACTCTTAATAATTTTTTGATATGCACCTATTGTCGTAGGATAATCAGCAGCTTTAGTCCAGCCGGTAATTATTGGATATTCCTTATCGAAAGAAATATCTAATGGAGCAGCTTGCCATCTTCCACCAATATAAGTAGAAAATAATAGAGAATCGCCATTTGTTGATAAAACAGATATGCAATTAGAATAGGAACCACTCAAAGCTGGATTATTTGTTTGATATGCATTCTTGGTCACAGGGTAATCAAACGATTCTGTTATTCCTATTATATACATCACATTATTTTTATAAATAATACCAGGGTTATAATCTTTTTTTCTACCACCAATTAGTGTAGAAAACTTTATTGTTTTCAAATCTGATGTAAAATTAGTTATGCCAAAATCGTCTAATCCTTTGTAAGTAGATGTATAAGCTCCGGAACTAATAGGATAATCTATGGAATTGGTCGTACATGAAATAATAGGATTTTTTAAACTATCAAATGTAATCCAAGATATTAAGGTTGAATTATCATCTCCCGATTTCCCCAACAAAGTGGAAGCAACAATAGTAAGGCTATCCTGACTCCATAAGTAGGTAGTCAGAATTGCCATGATGCTGAATAATAAAGTTAATTTTTTCATAATCTCTCTCATATAATTAATTGGATAATTCATATTTCGATACTTTGAACTTCATTCTGAAGAAACTTTCGACTTTAAATACATACTCTTTCAATTTTTACCGATACTCTTGCAATTTTTACCCGTACTCTTGCTGTTTTTACCCGTACTCTTGCTGTTTTTACCCGTACTCTTGCTGTTTTTACCCGTACTCTTGCTGTTTTTACTCGTACTCTTGCTGTTTTTACCCGTACTCTTGCTGTTTTTACTCGTACTCTTGCTGTTTTTACCCGTATTCTTTCTTCCGTTGCCGGCAATTTTACATCCGTTGCCAGCACTTTCTCTTCTGTTAATAACGCTTTTTCAAACTCTACCGTTACCATATTCATATTTATTGTTAAAGACTCTTTTGTTATATATTTATTTTAAATTTAATCTAAGAAATATTCTCCGATCTTAAGAAACTTCAAACTTGAGATTAAATTGGATTATACAATTGAATCTTTTTTATCATGATTCATGCTGCTGGTCTTCATTCTTTTTATTATTCCAATATATAAAAACAATTTTTATTTTTTATCAATACACTCTTACAAAATTAATTAATATTTCCGAATAATCAGCAATAAATTTTTGGCATTCAAATTGATTAATCAAGATTGTGTTGGATTATATGGGAGTTTCTGATAAATAATGGCTAAATTTCAACCAATGGCTTTTTTGGAATCCGGTCCTGTTGCAAGAGCAAAAGATCGTTTTTCTCCTTATATCACGAAAAATCAAGATATTGCGCTTGCCGTTGCCGTTTTATCAGTTTTAGCTCTTTTAATTCTCCCACTACCTGCCTTCCTCCTTGATTTTCTTTTGGCCATAAGTTTAACGCTTGCCGTTGTTATACTTATGGTTTCGGTTTATATAACCACACCACTTGAATTTTCTGCTTTTCCGATGATCCTACTTATAACCACTCTTTACAGACTTGGGCTAAATGTAGCCACAACCCGTCTGATATTGAGTGAAGGTAATGCCGGACATATAATACATGCTTTTGGTTCGTTTGTAATTAAAGGAAATTATGTAGTTGGAATAATCATTTTCATTATCCTATTAGTAATTAATTTCGTTGTTGTTATCAAAGGATCGTCCCGTATAGCGGAAGTAGCGGCACGTTTCACATTGGACGCCTTACCGGGCAAGCAAATGAGTATAGATGCGGATTTGAATGCCGGATTTATTGATGAACATACCGCCCGCTCGAGAAGAGAAAATTTAACTCAAGAATCCGATTTTTATGGAGCTATGGACGGTGCTGCCAAGTTTATCCGAGGAGATGCGATTGCGGGAATAATTATCACCGGAATTAATATTTTCGGTGGCTTTGCAATTGGTATGTTCCAACGAAATATGTCGCTGACAGATGCTCTTGCAAGTTATACAATTCTAACAATAGGAGATGGCTTAGTTACACAAATTCCTTCTCTCCTTGTTTCGGTTGCAGGTGGCTTGGTCGTTACCAGATCAGGGTCGTCCGAAAAATTAGAATCGGTATTAGGGAAGCAATTCGGCTCCAAGCCACGTGCCATGGCGATAACATCAGCAGCAATGATTGCAATTTCATTTATTCCGGGATTTCCTATGTTTCCGTTTCTATTGCTTGCTTCTCTTACTGGAGGCTTCGCTTATGTAAATTCCCAGAAAATTAAAAAAGTTTCGGATGATCAACTAAAGAAAGAACTTCAAGAGGCTGAAATTGCAGCTCGGCCAACTGACCAACCTGTCGAAGAGCTTTTAAAAGTTGATCCGATAGAAATTGAACTGGGCTATAGTCTAATAGCCTTGGTGGATGAAACTCAGGGTGGCGACGTATTCAAACGTATCACAAATGTCCGACGACAACTTGCGACTGAATTAGGAATTATTCTTCCGCCCGTTCGTGTTCGCGATAATCTGCAACTCGAACCAGAGGAATATGTTGTAAGAATAAGAGGGAATGAAATTGCGCGTAATCTTCTTTATCCAGTTCGTCTTCTGGCAATGAACCCGGGAACAGCAGAAGGTGAATTAACCGGTCTTAAAGTAACCGAACCGGTATTTGGTTTGCCTGCAACTTGGATTCCTATGACCGAACGAGAAAATGCAGAAATCATGGGTTATACCGTTGTGGAAGCAGCAACCGTTCTCACAACTCATTTAACCGAACTATTGCGCCGCAATTCCGATAAACTCCTAACAAGACAGGACGTAAAGCATCTTGTAGAAAATCTTAAGTCCGATTTCCCTGCTCTGATAGAAGAAATGACGCCGGACGCATTACCAATAGTCACACTTCAGAAAGTACTGCAAAATCTACTTCGCGAAGGTATTCCTATCCGAGATTTACCATTGGTTATTGAAGCATTACTCGAATATTATAAAGTCACTAAGAATGTTGACGTGCTGACAGAATATGTACGTCATAATATGAGTGAAGCTATAAAGAAATTATTTGAAGATCAGAACGGCACAATCCATGCTATTGCCCTCGATCCCGGAATTGAACACACAATGACCACTGCGCTTCAATCAGGAAATCAATCCGGTTTAAGTGCTTCCTTGGGTTTAGCTCCTGATATAGTTTCTTCTGTACAAAAGAGTTTATCCGATGCTATAGATGAAATTACCTTAGCAGGATTCCTTCCTACTGTTATTTGCAGCGCACAAGTTCGTCCGTATTTCTATAGGATGATTCATACTGCATTCCCGATGGTTAACGTAATAAGTTACACAGAACTTCCGGCAGAAACAGAAGTTGAGATTCATGGCCGTGTAGGGGTTTAAGTTAAAAGTTCATATAGTTAATGAAGTTGATGGTTCATTCTTATAGAATTTTAACTGTGACTTTATTTCTGTATAATATTAAAGTATTTTATTATTCGCAATCAAGTAAAGTATATATTTGAAAAAATTCATGGATAAGCTGAATATATCCAATCTTCAAATAGAATTGAACATCAAATAATTGATATAATAACTCTTTTAATATTATAAGCTTATTAATTTGTTGAATAAGCTTATAAGATCGTTTTTTCAAGGGATTCTTCTTCTATTAAGGTATATATATCAGATAAGAACCCTCGTGGAAATGGTAACGAAATTGATTATTACAGTTTTTTTTCTTAGTTCTGTTTATTTTTTCCTTTTCCCTAAGATAAATTATCTGATAGGTAAAGAAAAGTCAGAATTGTATTTTGACTTTAAGAAAAATAATACTAAAATAATTCTACATTTTGCATTCTACATTCTACATTATTATTCCTATTTTGTTTTTAAATTGCCAAAATCGTTTGGTTTTATCGGTGTTTCAACCACAATTTCTACTGTCCGACAATAAAATCGGCCTTCGGGAAGATCATTATTATATAAAAGTCGTCCCTCTCCGATTGCACGGATTTCCATATCGCGTGCGGCTAATGCTTTTGCGGTTTCAATTGCTCTTTTTTCAGAAAGTTTTAGGTTATATAAATCATTTCCGATTCTGTCCGAATATCCCATCAACATTATTTGCGAATCTTCTTTTATATTTTCTTTTATTGAGGCAATTGTTCCGACATTTCCTTTGTTCAACGCGCTTTTCCCGAAGTCAAACAGGATAAGTGAGTATTTATCAATCCGTTTGTCGGCTGTAAATTCGGCTTTTTTCTGTTTGGAACTGATTTGTTTAACAGGTAATTCACCTTTTGCAACAATTATCTTATCTCTTTTTTTGTCTTTCACTAATAATTCAATATTTATCGGGTTTTCATTTGTGGGCATACTTGAATTTTCTTTGTTAATTTCCCAAATCAGATCCTTTTTCATCGATCCTTCGCCATTAAAATACTTCAATAACTTTTTATCCTGCATAATATTTAATTGCCATGTAGCTTCTCCGCCTTTAACAGAAACAAAACTTTTAAAGATAACAGATTCAGGCTTTGCTAATTTAAGAATTTCCTTAGTTGTAACGGGCGCTAATATTCTTTCATCGGTCGATGAACATTCTACGCGGCGATTTTCTTCAACACCTTCATAATTTGAATTATTAGAAGGATTCTCTGGTAAATTTCTTACATTGCAATTAATTCTTGAAGCATCAATTCCCCATATATTAACAAGATATTCTTTAACTTTTTCAGCTCTTTGCCTTGATAATTCAAGATTTCCCTTTTCATCATAAATATTGGCATTGCAGCCAGTAAGATTAATACTACTGCTTGGATAATTTTTTAATCTTATGCCGATAATATTGAGCAACTGATAATAAATCTGAAGTGTACCGAGATTTCCGAAGCCTTCGTCAGAAAAATTTGAAGTTTGTTCATTGTAGATTTGAATATATTTATCAGAAATTTGCTCTGAATTTTCATTAAAAAAGAAATAGGGCAGAAGTGGAGTAGTATTTGTCGATTGAAATTCCTCAATAATGATAGAATCATTGCTCACAAAGGCACTATCCTTATTAATTGAATAAGCAGAAACCGAAGCATCAAGAACCGTTCTGTTCAACCTTCTCAGATATTTATCTAATTCCGGAGATACCGACATTTCAAAAGTCTCATCTAATTCATTATTAAAAGCCCAGCCACCTTTATTTGAATCCAACAGAGGATTTTTAACGCGCATTATCTTTTGTTTCTTGCCGAACAGATCATTTTCAGCCTGGATTTTCAAATCAATGTAAGGAATCGAATCACTGATTCTCCCATAATCGGCATTTGTAAGAACCATGCTAAGTATATTATCCTTCTCACTTGTTTTATCTTTAATTCTTCGTTTTGAAACAGGATTATCGACTGTTACAAATGTGTTGGTATTATAATGACTATCATCGGCAACATAAATTTTTAATACAATTGCCCGAAAATATGATTCCACATAAGCCATAAACAAATCCAAATCCCCTTGACAGCCCGGAATATCCTGCCGCCGGGAAGAAATATACAACATATCACCGGATGCAGGCATAGAAATAAATTGGTCATCGCCCTCCGAATTAAGTGGTTTATCCAAATGTGCAGGTTTTGACCAAGAATGAGTCTCGGCATCGTATTTTGTACAATAAAAATCAAGACCGCCAAAAGAATCACCGTATCCATCAGACGAAAAGAACATCGTAATACCATCAGCAGCAATAAAAGGAGCGGCTTCTTTGCCCTTAGTATTGATTGAGCTTAAATTTAGTGCCGGCCCCCATGCCTCCCAATCATCATCATAGATAGAATACCAAATATCCTCATTATTTTCGCCATTCGGTCCCGGACGGTTAGAAACGAAATACAGAATATGTCCGTCCGGTGAGACCGATGGCTGGGAATCCCAAAATTCGGAGTTAAGATTTCTGCCTAAATTCTGAGTCTTACTCCATTTTCCTTCAAAAATCTTAGCAGAATATATATCGCAATCTCCATATCCATCGGGGCGACTGCATCCGGTGAAGAACAGAGTTCGTCCGTCGGCTGCGATTGTTGCAACTCCTTCGTTTAAATAGGTATTAATATTTGAATATTCACTTGTATCAATATTTATTGGCTTTGAAAATACAGAATCATATTTCAGTTCCTTTTTTATCGACCAAAAATCATGCGATGGATTTCCCGAACGATCCGCTTTGCTGCCTTTTCTGTTAGAAACATAATAAAGCGTCTTGCCGTCTGCACTTATTGCAGGAGCATAGTCAAGCCCCTTATGATTAATATTAGTATCAAGGATCAACATACGCATCGAAACCTTTTCCTGACCCGCTTTTTCACCCTCGAGGATTAATGTTTTTACAATCATACGCCCGAATTTTGCCGAGCTATCCTCAAGTTCATAATTTGACCAGCCACTATTCTCCATGTCAACATAATATAAACCCCCAGAATAATCGAACTTCCAGAATTTCCTTGCAGAACTATATTCATCAAGGTAATTTTTCAAAGCCGATAACTGCGTTTTATCTGTGCACCCCACACTATCACCCCTCTCGGAATCGCTAATGTATCTATATAATGTAGTTCCTTTATAAATATAACGATGAGTCCGTCCGCCCTTGATTTCCTTAAGTGTGGAACATGCAATTCCAAAAAAGAAGCAAGCAGTTGTAATTATTAGTAAATGTTTTTGTGATTTCATTTTGCACCTTTTAAGTTTTATCTAAATTCAAATAAGAAATTTTAACAATAAATAATAATAATCAAAATTCCGGTTCACAAATTTTAACTTTAAAAATTATATATAGATCACCCATTTCGCATTACTGATAATGCGATTCTGGCTTTATTCCTGCTTTTACAGGAAACAAATTTTATTCCGACTTGCCATTTTTTTTAAATTGTGAATACTGCTAAAAAAATGACTTATTTGGCAATGTAATACAATAGTCGTGCCGGAAATTAATTAAATAAAAGAATCAAGATCAATTTTAATCGAATATAAACCTTGAATTAACCAATCCTGGCTTTAGAAGTGAGTTTATTCAATAAATAGTTTAATTACATTTATATATTTTTAAAATAACACTGTGCTTATATTGTAGTAAAAAGTGTAACAATATTTACACACTTAATAAAAAGTGTAAATAAATATGTTCGATTATGTAATATGATTACACATTGTTAAATTTTAGATCAAAAATAAAAAAAATCCCCCCTGCCCCCCTTTTTCCAAAGGGGGAATGAAATATTATCCCCTCTTTGAAAAAGAGGGGTAGGGGAGATTTTCTTTTGGGCTTCCTGGATTATTTTCCTGAATAGGAAGATATCCTTTTTCTATTTTTAAAACTCAAAATTCACACCAAAATATACGTTTCTTTCGGCTCCGGGGAAAAATTCTTTGCCTTCGGCACCGGCGGCGTATAGTTTATTGAGAATATTATTGACTACGATGTTGAACCGGATGTTCTCATCATTAATCAAGTGACGCAAGGTATAGGATAGATTCGCATTAAGTATGAAATATGGATCAACTTTGTTGTCGGTGTAATATCGGTTGCTCCATCCTGATTGCAGGAAGGACTTTAGCGCGGCATTACTTGTGAGCAGATCACCAAAGTTATCAGTGCGGAACTCTCCGGAATACTTTCCGATTAGCGAGATGGACGCATCATTGTAATTGTAATTGATTATAAGGTTTGCGAGAATGTCGGGGAAGCCCGGTACGGGATTTTCGGCGAATGAGATAATACTCCCGTCATCAAATTTATTGTCAAATTTCTTTATTTTGTTGGAAGAATAAGTAATGTTAGCCATTAGATTCAGTGTGCTGTTCTTATCCTGAAGGAGGGTGAACTTTCCTTCTAATTCAATGCCGGTGTGAACAGTCTTTTCGGCATTTACTTCGATTGGGTTACCGAAATAATCAAGTCTGCCGCTTTTAACTAACTCATTGCTGAAGATCATATAATAAATATTAGCGGAAAATGCGAGTTTTTCGTCAATATATTTAGTTCCGGCTTCGATATCGATCATATTTTCGGGCTTAATCAGCGGTTTGCTGAAGTCATACATCGTGGTATCATTCATTATTCTGTTTTCAAACTGCGGAGTTGTTCCTGAGAAGGCTCCGTCGGCAGCATAGAGATTGCCCATACGTGGTTCGCGCCATGTGTTTGCAAGCATAGCGAAAGCGTTTAAATGTTTATCAAGAATCCAGTTCAGTCCGATGCGTTCGTTTGGAAATAAGTAATTCAAATCGAAGAGCTGGGAATTGATTCCGACGCTTTTGTTTTCCATATTTTTGTATTCGACGTTGATATTTCCGGCTCTTTCGTGTTTTATTCTGTATTTGCTGGAAACAAGCTGGACATCCCCGAATAAAGTTATGTCCTTGTTGAGTTCATAATTCATTCGGACGAAGGCGGAATAAATATCGCGGTCGCCTTCGTAATAATAAATCTTGTATGCAGGATCATAGTCGGCGGGAAGATTGCCTGCGCTTTGGACTTTTCCCCAATGTTCGGAGCGGTGATAACGTATTTCGCCGCCGATAATAAGATCGGAGTTCGTCAGATTGATAATAATCTTCGGCAGGAAGCCTCCTTGATGATTATTCACTAATCCACGGAGAAGTGTATTCGTCGGAGCACCATTTGGATGGAATCCATACTGAGATGTTAATCGTAAAGTAGTATCATTAGCCCAAGAACCGTCATAATCGAAGTACCCGGTTCCGGTATAATAGAACAGAGTGGATTTAAACGAGATATTATCAGCAATTTTATACTCATTTAGGAGTTCATAATGCGGTTGGGAGAATTCTTCGTTCTCTTGATCGCGGCGTTTGCCTATAGTAGTGAGATTGATAGAAGTACCATTTGAATCATAAGCAAAGCTGCTGAGATTTGAGCGCCTAAGTTTCGGATCGGTGATCCATTGTTTGGGTAATCCGTTATAAACTAATCCATCCGTCAAGGGCCCGCCAAAAATATTTATCTGTGTAGAAAGATTTTCATCGAATCGAGCAATAGAAAAGAAGTAGGAATTAAGATTCGCCCAGGAATGATCTCGATAACCTTCGGAATTTATTCGTGAGAGGCGTCCATAGAAAGCATATTTTGTGTCTAACAAGCCGGAGGAGAATTCAATCAGCTCTTTGTTGATACTTGGTGACAAAATATTGCTAAATACGCCTGACATTTGCTGATAAGAAATCCCCGTTCCGATACGGACGAAGCGTTTGTTCAGATAATTTGAAGTAGTGAGGCTTATGCTTCCTCCAATGGCAGCAGCACCGTAATTCATGAGTCCGGCCCCGCGCTGCATTTGGATATTATCTGCACTTTCGGCAAGGTCGGGCATATCAATCCAGTAAACATTGTGATCTTCGGGATCGTTCTGTGGCACTCCATTTACGAGTACGGCGATTCTGCGCTGGTCGAATCCGCGCATGGTGAGGTTGGTATAGCCCACTCCGTTTCCACTTTGTGAATAAACCGAGACCGATGGCATAGTAGATAAGAACTGAGGCAAATCTTCGTAGGTATAAGTGCTTTTTATACTGCTGCTGTTGATTTCGGAGAAAGCAACCGGGGATTTACGTTCTTGTGCGCGTGTAGTTTGTACGGTGATTGAAGGTAATGTGTAAGTTTTAGTAATAGTTGCGCTTTCTTGGCTTTCTGCTTTCATTGCAGACGGCAAAGAGAATATAATAAGCAGCAGAGCTGCGGCGAGTAGGGTGTTTTTGAAAGGCATATTTCCTCCTAAATAAATAATAAGAAAAATGCCGTGGGAGTGGTTCAAGAGTTCTATTTTCAATTCCGTTTTCCTACGCCGGTATTACCCGGATCAGGTTCGAAGAGTCTCTCTCAGCAATGTTTCATCAGCTTTGAAACAAAGCGCCTCCAACGGTAATACAAAATTAAGAAAAAAAAATGGAATAACCGCAAAAAAAATTACCAAGCCTTAGGCTTGAAATCTTCCTGATTACTTATCCATGCGCTTTTCCCTTTAGCTCTAATTGTGAATAGCCCTTTCTTTTCAGCTAAGGTACTGCAATTTGAATCTTCCTGTAAGTATGCTAATGCTCCATAAACTATATTATCTTTATATTTTGGAAGTATTTGCTTAAATATTTTTAATTCATCTAAAAATTCTTTAATATCTCTTGGTCGAAGTGTTGTTTTCACCTCTACAACAACAATTTCATTCCCATTTTCTGCAATAATATCAAATTCGTA
>JAPLFL010000028.1 GCA_026390695.1 Candidatus Kapaibacterium sp.
AAAAGATTGGCTTAAAAAGATCAGTTGAGAAGCTAAAAAAATGGAGCTTTTAAAAATTCCGAACCCTGAATTTTTAAAAGCTAAAAAAAAACTGTCTCAGGTGAAAAAAAGCTTGGAATTCAACATAAAAGACAGCCTCATTTTTTGTATCCAAGCCGGAGCTTTGGATTAAAACTTAAAATTCAAATTTCCTATTGTGTAATCCGGTTTATTGCCGATGCGTTTCTTTTTAATATTTCAAGTTTAAATCGTTTATTAGGTAAATCGGAAAATTTTGTACTGTACTGGTCTTCATTCAAATTCTGAATTTCGTTAATATCAAGTTCTATAATAGGCTCGTGATCAATAAAATCAGGGTCGCTACAAAAATGTTTAGCTCTTTGATTATATGGGCAAACTTCCTGACAAATATCGCAGCCAAATATCCAATTTCGCTGGTTAGCCGCTATTTCATCGGGAATATTTGTTCTGGCTTTCGTTTCGATAGTCCAATAAGAAATACATTTATTTGCATCAAGAATTTTAGGAGTATTTAAGGCTTGGGTCGGGCATAAATTAGTGCAGATGCTGCATTTCCCGCACAGATTTGGCATTGGATTATTGTATTTAAATTCTAAGGAACTTATTATTAGCCCTAAGAAAAAAAATGAGCCATAATCTTCTGTAAGTATAAGACTATTTTTTCCTTGCCAACCTATCCCAGCCCGTACAGCCCAGGCTTTTTCTAATACCGGGCCGGAATCAACATAAGCAATATTTTCGGAATTTGGCTCTAACTCTTTAATAAACGAAATAATCTTTTCTAATTTATTGCTTATCAACTGATGATAATCAGTCCCCCATTTGTAGCGGGAAATTTTCCCGAAACTTGCATCTGATCTGTGCTGAAAGTCTAATTTATAATTATAAGCAAATACAATAACCGATTTGGCTGCTGGTATTATATTTCGAACATCCTCTCGCTTCTCTATTTTTCGCTCTATCCACTTCATGGAGGCATTTCGCCTTGATTGGAGCCATGTTTGAAATACTTTAAACTCTTGCCCAAGTGGTTCGGCATGCGCAAATCCTATTTTAAAGAAATACAGATTTTTTGCCAATTGAATTATTTCTTCTTGTAGTCCCATCAGTTTATAGTATTAATGATTGCATCTACAGCTTCTTTGTATGATATTTTTCGACCGCAGGCTTGCGAAACTGTTGCTGAATGAAGGCCAATGAATTCAAATAATTTCAGTTGTTCGCTCTCATCCATATTATTTGAGAAAAATGCAAGTTTTTCATGCTCGTCTCCTAATAAGATTGAGCCGTGCTGCAGGAGTATATTGCCGAAAACTCTTTGAGCAGATCCAACTATCTTTTTCCCATTCCATTCCACTTCATATCTTGCTGAACTTGCAAAACATGATACATTGAATCCGTCTTGTTTATACCATGACCTGAAATCAGCTCCTACTCTTTCATAATCAAGACTACACCCTAAATTTCCCAAAGCAGAAATAAGAATTCTGTGAGTATCTCGATAAATATCTTTTATTGTCATTTCTTTTCTTAAAGTACAAACGATTGAATAGGTCACTTCATCTGCATGATAAACAGCTCTGCCACCGGTCGGACGTCTAACAATGCCAATTCCTGATTCTTTAGCTTTTTGGGAATTTATATCAGTAGCTTTCTGATTTGCTCCTAAAGAAATTGTCCATGGGTTCCAACCATAGAGCCTGAACATTGGACATGCAGCTCCAGAGGCTAATTGCATGGTTCTTTCAAGATCGAAATCCATATTGAAATTGCCGTTCATTTTATTATGGATAATAATCTCATATTCATCTCCTAAAAGCCTTGACAGTTTACCTCCAATAATTCTTTGATTCATTTTGTTAAATATATTTAATGACTTATATATTGCTTTATTTTATTATTTTGTTGATTAATCAAGATCTCAAAATTAGGTTTTTTGTTCATTATAATTATTAAATAAAATGAAATATCATTTGCTATTTGAAGTTCTGAGCCACTCAATTGCTTCTATTCTGGTTTTCTTTACGACTATTATTTTAAGTTTATATGCAATGACATATAATCAAACTTTTTATGATAAATATGTTCTGTCCCCGTGGCGCATTGCCCACGAGAAAAAATTCTATCTTATGATTAGTAGCGGCTTTCTTCACGCTGATATAGCACACTTGATATTTAATATGATGACATTCTATTTCTTTGCTTTTAAGCTTGAACAGCAAGTAGGTTCATTCAAATTTCTTATAATTTATCTTGGGAGTATGATTTTAGCCGATCTGACAACAATTATTAAATTTAAGGATACACCTTCTTATCGCTCAGTTGGCGCTTCAGGAGCAATATCAGGTGTGTTATTTTCGATTATTCTCTTTTTACCTGAAATGAGAGTTGGTGTTTTCTTTATACCTTTTGGCATCCCTGCACCAATATTTGCAGTCTTATACTTGGCCTACTGCTATTATGCAGCCAGAAACAGTCAGGATAATATTAATCACGATGCACATCTCTGGGGCGCATTGGGTGGAGTTATCCTTACAATTATTGTGGAACCTGCTGTTTTATCACATTTCATTCACAAAATATTTTCATAAAAAATAAATTAATATGGAAAGCAAGCCGGAATTTAAAAAAGGAATGAATCTGATTGATTCAACAGCTATGGTAGTTGGATCAATGATAGGTTCGGGAATATTTATTGTTAGTGCCGATATGTCACGCCATCTCGGCTCAGGTGGCTGGCTTCTAATAGCCTGGGGTATAACTGCAATTATGACAGTATCTGCCGCACTGAGTTACGGCGAGCTTGCAGCAATGTTCCCAAAGGCAGGAGGACAGTATGTGTATCTGAGAGAATCATATAATCCTTTTGTCGGATTTTTATATGGCTGGACCTTTTTTGCTGTCATTCAAACTGGGACTATAGCTGCTGTTGCAGTAGCTTTCGGGTCATATATGGGAGTTATTTTTCCATGGTTTTCTCAAACAAATATTTTATTAGATATAGGGTTCATTAAATTTAATACAGTTCAATTACTTGCAATTGCAATGATAATAGCTCTCACTCTAATCAATTTGAGAGGTATTTCCTTAGGAAAACTTATACAAAATATTTTTACTTTGACAAAAGTGGCTGCTCTTCTGGTTCTAATCATTGTCGGTTGGTTTTTCTTTAATGATCCGATTGTAAATAATTTGAATAGTAAAACCTTTTGGGAAGCCAGTACCCTTCAAAATAATATTCTGACACCAATAAGTGGACTCGCTGTCATTGCGGCTTTAGGTATGGCTATGACCGGGTCGGTTTTTTCTGCTGATGCCTGGAATAATATTACTTTTACTGCCGGAGAAGTTAAAAATCCAAAAAGGAATATTCCACTTTCACTCTTTTTTGGTACTTTATTAGTTATGATTTTATATATGTTAGCCAATCTGGTTTATATTAATGTTTTACCTGTCCATGGCGAAAGTGCTGCCGCCACAGCATTTGAGAGAGGCTTGCAATTTGCAACAAGCGACAGAGTGGGTACAGCCGTTATGAGTAGGATATTTAGTTCATCTGAAATTGTAATGGCACTATTAATTATAGTTTCAACCTTCGGCTGTAATAATGGTCTGGTAATTTCGGGTGCCAGAGTGTATTATGCCATGGCAAATGATAAGTTGTTTTTTAAAGGTGCTGCTACCCTCAATCAAAATGGTGTGCCAGCCAACTCTTTGCAAATGCAGTGCCTCTGGGCTTGTATTTTGTGCCTTTCCGGTACCTACGGGAACTTACTTGATTACATTGTGATTGCTGTCCTGATATTCTATATATTAACATTGATCGGTATATTTATTTTAAGGCGTACAAAGCCTGAATATGAGCGTCCATACAGAGCTTTCGGGTTCCCTGTATTGCCTTTTATTTATATTATTTTGGCAGCTATGATGATTATTGTACTTCTGATCAATAAACCTGATTATACTTGGCCAGGAGTCTTAATAGTGGCTCTCGGTGCGCCAATATATATTTTTATTAAGAAATAAAAAAAAAGCCTCAGAAACGAGGCTTTTTTGTTTTCTTCTTTATTCTCTAATTAGAAATCAAAACCGGAATTCTAATATTCTGATTTTTCGATTTAATCGTAATAAAATATGCTCCGCTTGTTAAGTTTGAACAAGGTAGTTCAAATCTACCGCTTCTGGAGCTAATCGTTTGATTTGACCAATTAAGCACCTTCTCTCCGTTAATATCAACAACGCTCAGTTCCAAATCTAAAGTTTCACTGCCAAACCAATTATAATCCAATCCTAAAATATCTCCGACTGGAGCCGGTGAAACCTTGAAACGCAGCAATCCGTCATCACTTTGAGCTTCCTCCACGGCGGTGATTAATCCTTTACCGACTAAAGGTATTTCGAGGTGTTCGGCACTGTCAGCATTTGTTTCAAGTATTAAAGTTGCATAATATGTTGTATTATTTTTGAGTGGTACAAACTTGATATTGCATAAAAAGTTTTTTCCAGTATCAACCGAAAAAGGAGTTGCAACAGATTTTGCAAATGTGAAGCAATTAGTAGTATCTTTTAGTCTTAGAATATCAATTATCAGTTCTGATTGTCCCTTATTAGTAATTTTTAAAGGCAATGTTTTAGAATATGATTCTTTAACCTGTCCGAAATCCATACTTTTCACATCTAAAATACAAACAGGGCCCGAACCGCTACCAAAGCCGCCATAACCTAAAAGATCAACTGATACGGTAGTTGCATTCGTAGCATCGGATTCCATAATTAAAAATCCCAACTGTTCACCTTCTGTTTTAGGTTTAAACTTAATATACATTGGGAAAGCTTCATTTTCAGGCAGATCAAATGGTGGAACATCAGGATCAAGAGTGTAAGTATTGTTATCAGATGTCCATGAATTATCAATTTCAATTTTAGATACATGAAGAGTACCTACACCTCTATTGATCACCTGAAATGCAACCGTTTTACTCGAATCAATTGCCACAGATCGGAACCTTACAGAATTATTATCAAATTCAATTGTTGGTCCTTGCTTTTGAGATTTGTCTGCTAACCAATACATAGCATTTTGCATCATAATTTGCCTTGAACCGTCTTCTGCAAATGGGGCAAAGGGCATGCACCAAAAAACTATTCTGGAACCGCTTTGAGAAGTTGTTCTGATACCTACACAAGAATCTCTGTCAATCGGAACGAAATCATTATTCATGATTGCCATTCTATCCACAACAGGGAAAAGTCCTGCATCTTTTGTTCTAAAGTATTCGATAGCACTAACATAGCCCAAAGGGTAATGAATAACATCTCCTTTTGTGCCGAATCCGAGATTATATGCTTTTCTTGTACTCATACCGACAATATCTCCGGAAGCACCATGAATATACCATCCGAGATAAGGGTATATTATACCTGTAGAAGCGATTCCCTTATACTTAATTCCCATTGTATCCGAAAAGAAAGTACGGACTCGCTCATCTGGTGTGCCATAACCCGGATAAAACTCATAAGACAATGCATCATCTGTACATAATATTAAATTTTTCCCTGCCTTAATTATTTTATCTATAGTTTCAATTATTGCAGGACTACCATCTGAAAGATGGCCACCATCGCCAACAACTAAAATTACAACATCATAAGCAGTAACATCGCCACCAACAAAAGTTGAATAATCGGTATTGAGAATTTTATCTTTAAAAAAATTAACGTCGAGAGCATCGAAATAAATACTGCTCCACGAAGGGTTCAGATCATTAACAAAAGCAAATTTGTAATCTGCAGCAAGTTTGTTTTTTGATTTTGTTGTTTGCGGAATTGTACCCAGCTTTGGGATATAATTTTGATTGGGAACTACTTTTAAAGATTTTGCAAGTAAATCGAAATCAGTAGATGAATTATTCAAATCGTCCGCAAAAGCAGTACTAATGCAAAGAGCCATCATACTGAGCAGCAAGCTGAATCTTGAAAAAACTGTAAATGAATCCATTATTGCACCTATGTAATATAATTTATATTTAATTAACAACTAAAGCAATCTAAAGTTACAATTTAATAAAAAAAACTTAAATTTAAACAACATATAAAAAAAAAGCCGGAAGCTCAAAATCCGCTCCCGGCTTGATAATTTTAAGGAAATTATCTGGCAATAATAAATGATTTGCTAATAATTCTGTTATCAATATTGAACTTCACTAAATAAGTTCCATTAGATAAATTACTAACATCAAAAATATTATTTGAGTTTATTCCATTTGTGACTAAATCACCAGAATTGGAATATATACTATAATTAAATCCTAAGAGGCTGACGTCATTAATCTGAATCTTGCTTGATGCAGGATTCGGATAAAATACATCAGAGGCATTTGAATTGTCATTTACATCAGATGTTGCATCAAGAGCTAATTCATCAATATAAAGTGCATTTCCGGTTGAACCAGGGATACCTGATAATTTAATCAGAACTGCTTGGCCCTTATAAGCTGATAAGGAAACATTAACTAATTTGTATTCTGCTGTTTTAGGTACATACCAGTTACCTTTAACGGCTGGTTGTCCTGTTTCTGTACAGGTAACATTTTTAATTTCTTCCCATGTAATACCGCAATCTTTTGATATGTTGACAGTAATTGTCGGAGCTGATCCACCGGCTTGACCGTCAGAGTAAGCATAGTAATAACTGAAGTTCGGACTTGTAGCTGCTGTTAAATCAGCTTCACCCATAAGAATATCTCCAGGAGTATCAGCAACATTCCAAGAAGCATCTAAAGCAAATCTTATAGCCCCTGCTGAGTTTTTTGCACCAATCATTGAACCGGTTACAATGCTAAAAGCATTATTTTGGGATTTATCAAATGCTGTATTGACAGGCATTGCTGTTGTTGAATTAAAGCCTGCACTAATTGTAGTGAATGCTTTTGATGTAAAAGCCATACCAGATGCTGAAAAACCATCATTTGAGGCATCCATATCAGATAATGTATTGTTGTTTACATTTTTAAAACCTTGTATAGATACACTATAGCTTCCTTTACCTTGAAATGGAATTACTCCCCAGTCAAGTGTAGTTTTATCTCCTTTTGCAAGGCTTCCTGTATAGGATTTTTTATTTTCAACACCATTTAAGAATAATGAAACGTCAAAACTTGTGACTGCATTTCCTGAGTTATTGGTAACTTCGACTTTTGGACTAATACTTGTAAAGCACATTCCTGATGGAATTTGAGTTAAATTCTTTAATCCGAGATCACATTTTACACTTTGATCAAAATCAACTGGGGTTCCAGCTCCTGAAAGAATATTTGACCCTGTGGCTGCTTCTGTAACAAAAGCGACAACGTTGAGCTTGTAGAATACCATTGGAATACTTGTAATAGCGTCCGGTAATGTTGTTGTATATTTTCTGTATTCATAATGACCTGCAGTAGTTGTATCAATGCTTTCACCCCAGGTTCCACCTGAAGAAATTAATTGACGAAATACGTGATTATGTCTATATAATCCGTCTGATGTCCAATTAGTTGGATTGTAATTTCCATAATCTGACTGATAACCTAAAATGTCGTCTTGAGTCAATGCAATCGTAAGATAATTCTTAGCTTGTGCACTGGCACTTGTATAGTAGATTTCAACTTCGGTTGTCATTACTCTTGTTTTATAGTCAACAAAAGATTTGACTGCAACATTTACAGTTGAAGTTGTATTCATAATAGCAGTTGCTTTTGTTGCCCATTGACCTCTGTCAATAGCCCATGGAGTAGTTCCACGATTTACAGAACCTGCCGGATAACCTGACACCTTAGCAGCTACATCAATTGCAGAACCGACGGTAGTACGCAAATCAGGTTCGCTACCATTTGCAGGGGCGGCATAACCACCGGAGTGGATGTTAATTAAAAAAACTTTGCCGGGATATTGAGCAACAAGGTCATTTGCTCTTTTATGGCCATCCGGGCAGTATCCGCAATGTATTCCAGTAAATTCTTCAAGAATAACATTCCGTGGTTGTGGAGTTGTACTAACCCATTTCTGTGCATTTGCAAAATAAAATGCAAAAATCATGCAGAACATGAGTACACTAATCTTTTTCATAAAATAATCCTTATATAATTAAAAAAAACAAAAATTAACAAATTGAAATTCAACTAAATATTAAAATTTAGTTGACATTAAATTACAAAAAAAAATCAAATAAAAGGGCATTTTTTTGAAAAATGCCCTTTTTAACAAATTATTTTGCAACAACAACTGGTAACTGCGTTGTTTTACCATTAGATGTTGCAACTATGAAATAAGTTCCGCTTGCTAAATTATCAGCACTGAAACTAACTTCATGAATACCGGTATTCATAAATCCATTGATCAGTTGAGCAACCTTTTGACCTGTAGCGTCAATAACAGATAGATTCAAATAATTTTCATTATCCATTCTATAAGTCACAGTGGTCTTGGAATTAAATGGATTTGGACCTGCTTGTATTCCGAAACCTGCAATAGATGTTGGATCTTCGACTGAGCTTGTTGTTGCATTTGCGGTAACTGTTAGCTCGTTCACTTTTGAATTATCCGCATCTGAGTTCACTCTGAGCTTTATATTATAAGCTTTTGACTGATTTGCGACAGGTTTGAAATTGACCGTATATGTTTTCTTTGCACCTGCATCAAGAGATACTGGAAATGTGGGCTTCTCGGTTATACTGAATGCGCCGTCATTGCCGGATACAAAACTAATATTCATGATTGTCATCAATTTTGTTCCAGTATTGGAAATTTCAAATGTAATATCTTTTGATTGACCATACATTACATTTCCATAAGCAAGTGCAGTCTTGTTGAGCTGAATATTTGAAGTTGTGGCTGCAGTATTCAACCAATTAAAAATTTTCTTTACGAGATCATCCCTCAAAGATTGATCATCAATTGATTCAAAGCCAGAAGATAAATATACAACTTTACCACCGGCTTTACTTGTATTATGAATTGCGGCAATATCAGTACCATTCCCGTCATAATATAAGAATGGAACTGCGGTTGTGCCGGAATTAAGTTTAATCAAGTCAGTATAAATTGTATATGGCGTTGTTAAATTATCATTATAAGATAGAGTAAGTCCGTCTCCGATCGGATCTGACTGAACACCTGTACTTGTATATGGCAGTGTTCCGGTAATAGCACCGGTTGATTGATCAACCGAAACTCTCATAACTGATTTATTCAGACTAATGCCCATATTTCCAAATAAAGCAGTATTGCCAGTATTCTGATATTTTGACTGACTCTGTATATTTAAATCAATATCGCTTGAAATAAGCACTTTTTTGCCTGCCATATAAGCATCGTTCAAACCTTGAGCTACTGCAGCACTAATAAAAGCACCACGATGCCAGTAATCAACAGTCATAGTTACAATATCAAAATCTTTAGGTGGAAAAGATGTAAAAATCACATCAGCCGTTGGCATAATTACAAATTGATTTGAGAACTGAGAAAGAGCATTTATTGAATTATACAAAGGCGCATCTGCATTGCTTGTTGAAGTATAAAATACGTATTTTGTTCCAGAACTTAATGCAAGAACATTGGAAACAGTACCCAGAGCAATTCCAGTCTGTGGGACAGGATTTGCCTGAAGACCGACAATATACAAAGCATTACCTGTACCAGATGTAACTTCAACCTGAATGTCTTTTGTATCACCGGGAGCCAAACCAGTTACGACATCAGGAGTAACTTTAGCAGACCAACCGGTAATTTTTGAAGTACTATTAGGATCAATTGACAGATTGACATCAATTGTGCAGTCACCGGTATTTTGAACAGTTGTATTAATTACTTTTTTGGTTGAAGGATCAATCCTTGCTGATGCTAATGCACAAGTTGCTTTTGCACCAAGATTAAGATTGGTAGCTGCTTGTAATACTTCTTTCGTACCATCATCCTGTATAAATGCAACAATATACATTTGTCCGATATTGTATGTCCCAATATCACAGGATCCGCTAACTGTCTGGTTTCCACCAGCAACGATATTTAGCGAAGTTCCTGCTGTACTTGGTATCATGTGCCGTGCTACATGCTCAAAATGAGTCTCACCGTTAGATCCGGCATTTGGATTGTAATAATCGTATTCACATACATAAATTCTTAATTTTTTTGTCGAAACATCTACATCGGACTGAACAGTTACATCAGCACTTACCTTAGTGCCATTGTTTGTTTGTACAATTGAGATCGTATATGGTGAACTTTTGCCGTAGGTTTTTGCAATTTCTGTTTTCATTGCAACTGTATCGCCGGGATCGCCATTCCATCCGCCAGCAGCAGTTTTAGTATATATAACGCCATTTGCAGCTGCAGTTGGAACTCCATTTATACCATAATATGCTACTATTCTATTCGCTGAGATAGTTTTATCGAATAAGTACATTGGATCGTTTGGTCCGGGCCAGGAAGAATGTAAGGTTACCGGAATTATTTTAGTTTCGTCAATACCATTAAGGTAAGCGTTAAAAATTGGATTCCGAGCGGCACAAGGGCCACAGCTCGAGTTAGTGCCCTCTTCAATAAGCGCATTACGCGGAGAGCTTGCATTCACTATTATTGGCAAAGCAATTAAGAAAGCAATTGCTATAATTAATGATCTGTGGAAAAATCTGTCAATGTAAATCATGGTAAAACTCCTATATTAGTAATTAATTATTTCTATTATGAAAAAGTAAAGACACGTTAAAATTAAAAAAGTTACAAAATTTATGCTATATATCGTTAATATTAATTTATTATAATTATTGTTAATTAAATTATCAGCAATAAAGTCACTTTCAAAGATAAATCAAGTACTCTCTGCTATCTGAGCTCTCAGGCTCTTTGGTAAACTTCCAATGATTAAATTATACGAATGATCAATCATCTCATTAATAAGCAAATCAGGGACAGATCCATCTACAAAAACTGAGTTCCAATGTTTCTTATTCAAATGGTATCCTCCGATAATAGCTTCATATTGTTCCCGAAGCTCAATAGCACGCAATGGATCGCATTTTAAACTGATTGATAGTGGGTATTTATTTGTATCGGCAAGAAAGAATATTTTGTTAGCAACTCTAAAGACTAAGGTAAATTCATCAAACGGAAAATCCTCAGTTACTCCGGTTTTGGAGAGACAATAGTCTCTTATTTCTTCTAAATTTCTCATATTTTAGAAATCCTAAAATAGAAATTATTTTAAATATTTAACACCACTCATTTTTAAATTACAAATTCACACCCTAATAATAAAGAAAAATCTACATATTTTTGCTTTTTTATATTAAAGAATTTCAAATGATTCCTATACCAAAGCCCCAAAACCCGAACAGTCTGGCTGATCAATTTATAAATTTTGTTGAAGTTGTTAAAATATTGCGCTCTCAATGCCCTTGGGACAAAGCTCAAACCAAAGAATCAATTGCTCATCTTATGATTGAGGAAGTTTACGAAGCCGTCGATGCTATAGAAAAAAATGATAATGATGATTTATCCAAAGAACTTGGCGATTTATTACTGCACATTGTAATGCACTCAATAATAGCCGAAGAAACGCAATCATTCAGCATGATGGATGTTTTAAAGAAAATTCAGGATAAAATGATTAAAAGGCATCCTCATGTTTTTTCAGATGTACAAGTCGATGGTCAGGAAGAGGTATTGAGGAATTGGGAAGAAATAAAAATGAATGAGGGCCAGGAATCAGCATTACAAGGAGTACCGATCGCACTTCCGGCTTTAATCAGAGCCGAAAGAATTCAGCATAAAGCATCGAGAGTTGGCTTTGACTGGGAACGTCCCGAAGATATGTGGGTAAAGGTTGAAGAAGAATTTTCCGAGTTCAAGAATGAATTAAAAAACGGCACTGATCAGCGAAAATTTGATGAATTTGGCGATTTTTTATTTTCCTTGGTAAATGCTGCACGATTTGAGAATATTGTTCCTGAAATGGCGCTCCAGAAGACAAATAATAAATTCACCAAGCGGTTTCAATACATTGAGAAAAGAGCAATGGAGTCAGGGAAATCACTCAAAGACATGACTTTGGCAGAAATGGATGTATTCTGGGACGAAGCAAAATTATTAGAATGAGCCATGACTCTGAAATTAATCAGCTGAAAATAGTATAGTATTTTCTCCTCCAGTCAGATATTAGCAATGACACACAAGAAAATTTTCTATTAATATATTTATTTATCGAGTACTGCTCTTATTCTTGAATAAACATCGCTGATTGCCCCAGAACCCTGAATAATTTTCGCAAGATTTTTCTTTTGATAATAATCAATCAATGGCTTTGTTTGCTCGTTATAAACTTTCAATCGGTTAAGCACGGTTTCTTCGCTGTCATCGGTTCTTTGATATAGTTCCCCTCCACAACTGTCGCAGCGTCCATCCTGGGATTGAGGAGGATTAAAAATCAAATGATAAGATTTTCCGCAATTCCTGCAAGTCCTGCGTGCAGTGAGCCTTTCAAGTAATTCATGATAATCAACATCCAAGACTAAAACAGCATCAAGACTGTTCCCGTTTCTTTGAAGAAATTCATCAAGAGCCTCTGCCTGAGGCACAGTTCTCGGAAATCCATCTAACAAATATCCATTCTTAAGCTCAGGTTTTTGAATTTCTGCTTGTATCATGTTTATAATAATCGAATCACTCACAAGCTCACCTTTATCCATAAAAGTTTTTGCCATTAAGCCAAGTTCAGTCCCACTTTTCAAGTTTGATCTCAAGATATCGCCGGTTGATAATTGACAAATTGAATAATCGGAACATATAGATTCAGCCTGAGTTCCTTTGCCAGCACCGGGTGCTCCTAAAAAAATAATTCTCATAGTCATAGTTTGTTTATATTAAAAAAATCTAAAATCAAATTTAAGAGATTAACTTGAAAATTAAAAGAAAATATATTCCATATTAGTGATTTCAAAAATTCTTGTTAATTTTAATTATGAAAAAAGAATCAATTGACTATCCACTACAATATACTAAGGGAATTGGCCCGAATAGATCGAAAGCCCTTGCTTCCGAGGGAATTTTAACCCCTTCTGATCTAATTCATTATTTCCCGCACTCATATATTGATCGTAGTACAGTTCAATCAATTAGCGAGCTCTACACTCAGTTACAAAAGCAAACAATATTTACAGATTTTTCAAAAGTAACGGAAATTAGCTTCTACACAGAGATTACAATTTTAGCTACTGTATGTGAAAAAAAAGAACATCAGCTAAAGGGTGGAAGAAAGATGTTAGCTGTTTATCTTGAGGATGGAACTGGAATGAGAGCCAAGATTGTTTTTTGGAACAGAACCGAATATTTTAATAAATATTTATCTGTTGATGATTTCATTACCGTAAGCGGAAGACCTGAACTTGATAGAAATACCGTCTTGTTTAATCATCCTGAAATAGAAAAGATTGATCAGGAAGATCAGGACTTGTATCGTGGCGGAATTATCTTGCCAAAGTACAGGATTACAGAATCAATGAAGAATACAGGCATTAGCATGCGTTTGCTTAGACAAGTAATTCTGTCGCAGCTTTCTTCGATTGACCAGCAACCAGAGGAATCATTCCCGGACTTTTTAAACAAGAAATACAATTTCCCTGATAGCAAAAAGACAATTGAAACTTTGCATTTCCCTGAAACTGCTGCTGATCTTGCTAAAGCGCGTGAGAAAGTAAAATATGAAGAAATATTTTATTTCCAGATTTTTCTTGCTTTAAGACATAAGAAAGTGCAAATTCAAGAACAAGGAATACGGATTAACCCCAAAAGTGCGCTTGCACGGCGGCTATATGATAATCTACCTTATCAACTTACAAATGATCAAAAAAAAGTGTTACGTGAAATTGCACAGGATTTTGAATCAGGATCGCCAATGAACAGATTGCTCCAGGGTGATGTTGGGTCAGGTAAAACAATTGTGGCGCTACTGGCAATGCTAATGGCAATAGACTTTGGATTGCAAATCGCATTTATGGCTCCTACTGAGTTACTTGCCGAACAACATTTCAGAACTTTAAATAATTTTTTAAAAGATTTTAATATCAAGATAACACTTTTAGTCGGAGGGCAGAAAACAAAACTGAGACGAAATATACTTGAAGACATCAGTAGCGGCAAATCTCAGATAATCATCGGCACTCATGCTCTTTTTCAGGCACATATCGAGTATAATAAATTAGGATTTATTATTATTGACGAACAGCATAGATTTGGTGTGGCTCAACGAAGTGAATTAGTAAGTTTGGCAAAAAAATCGCAGTCTGAATCGCAATCTCCTCATATTTTAGTTATGTCTGCCACTCCTATTCCGAGAACTCTTTCAATGACTGTTTATGGTGATCTTGATGTTTCAGTCATTCGTGAAATGCCAAAGAACAGGAAATCAATAATTACTAAAATCAGCTTCAATAGCAAGCTCCCTGAGATTTATCAGTTTATTCGAACTCAAATAAAAAAAGGAAATCAGGCTTACATAGTTTATCCGCTTGTTGAAAAATCCGAGAAATTGGAGCTAAAGGCTGCTACAGAGTTTTTTGAGATACTTGATACTGAAATTTTCCCTGACTTACGTTGTGGGCTATTGCATGGGCAAATGCTGTGGTACGAAAAAGATGATGCTATGAATGCTTTTTTAAGCAAAGAGTATGATATACTTGTAGCCACTACTGTGATCGAAGTTGGTATTGACGTGCCAAATGCAACTATTATGTTAATTGAAAATTCTGAAAGATTCGGTTTATCTCAGCTTCATCAGTTACGCGGAAGAGTGGGCAGAGGCTCGGATCAGTCATATTGCATATTGGTTACAAAAGACCATTTTCAATTCTTGCTTAAAGATAAATCAAAGGAATTAATGGAACGAAAAGCAGCCATCATCAGATTAAAAACAATGGAAGATACAAGTGATGGGTTTGAAATTGCAGAAATAGATCTCAAACTCCGCGGCCCTGGCGATCTGCTTGGAACACGCCAAGCAGGATTACCCTCGTTTAAATATATTGATCTTGTAAGCGATATCGACATTGTAAGCAGAGCAAGAAATGATGCTTTCGATATTATAGGAAGCGATAATCAGCTAAGGAAGCCTGAAAACGCAATTATTAGAGATGAATATCTTAAAAGATATAAACCGTCTGAGAATTATTTTAATATTGCATAATGTGTTAATTTTGTTTATTTAAAATATTAGGAAAGAATTAAATGAAAAATATTATGGACTCTGCTTTGCCGAATTTAAAATTAGTACGAAAAGGAAAAGTTCGTGAAGTTTATGAAACCGGGAATTGTTTACTCATTGTTGCTTCCGACAGAATTTCAGCTTTTGATGTAATTATGAACGAATTAATACCAAACAAAGGGAAAATTCTAACTGAAATTTCTGAATTCTGGTTTGAAAAAACTGCTCATATAATTCCAAATCACGTGATAAGTACCAATGTAGATGAGTATCCGACCGAATGCAGTGAATATGAAGATTTACTGAATGGCAGATCAATGCTTGTTCACAAATGTCAGCCACTGGCTGTGGAATTTGTTGTCAGAGGATATATTACTGGTTCCGGATGGAAGGACTACAAAAAAACCGGTGGAATTAGCGATATTGAATTACCCGAAAATTTAATAGAATTTCAAAAGTTATCAGAGCCAATTTTTACACCTTCAACCAAAGCCTCAGAAGGACATGATGAAGCTATAAATTTTGAAGAAACATCCAATATTATCGGAATTGAACTTGCAAATTATTTGAAAGACATTGCAATAAAAATTTACTCTTTTGCCGCAGAATATTTAGAAAAACGCGAATTAATCCTTGCTGATACAAAATTTGAATTTGGAATTAATGAAGATGGAAAACCAATATTAATTGATGAAGTTCTAACACCTGATTCGTCACGTTTTTGGTTGAAGGAAACCTATCAGCCTGGTAAATTCCAGATGAATTTTGATAAACAAGCATTGAGAGACTATCTTGAAACATCGGGCTGGAATAAGCTTCCACCGCCGCCGCCACTTCCTGAGAGTATAATCAAAATTACTTCAGATAAATATATGGAAGCATTACAAAGGATAATTAAATAATGGCATTCGACAGAGACAGGCAGATTCAGCTTACACGTAAGGTAAATGAGGTATTCGACTGGGGAACTTTTTTTAATATTATCGGATTACTGACTATAGGATTGGTTTCTGTTTATAGTGCGACTTATATTTATAGTTCAACTTATGAATCCGGTATGAGTCAGATTTTTGAAAGACAGGCTCTGGCGTGTGGGATTGGTTTTATTCTAATGATGGTTTTAGTTTTTATTCCTGACCAAATATTGAAAATAAGCGCTATAGTAGCATATATTGTTAGTGTTGTACTATTGGTTCTTGTTTTATTTATAGGGAAAACAACCTATGGAACCCAAGGCTGGCTCAATATTTTAGGGATGTCGATTCAACCGTCTGAACTTGGGAAAATAGGCGTAATGATGGGTTTGGCCTACTATATATCCAGAAAAGGTACCGATATAAGAAATATTCGGGATTTTATAATTGTTGTATTTATTGTTGCAATTCCAGTCTTTTTAATTATCAAACAACCCGATCAGGGTACTGCCACAGTATATTTGGCAATGTTACTCGGTATTTTGTTTTGGGTGGGATTCAACTCATTTATTATTTTTCTTGTAGTAAGTTATCCGGTTTTGTTGTTATTCGCTCTGATTGGGCCTGTTTATTCGATATTGATTACCTTAGTGATGTCAATTATTGTACTGACATTCAGAAAAAGGATGTTTATTTCGATTCTTGCCATTGGGAGCTTCGTTTCAATTGCATTTATAACTCCGGTAGTAATAAATAATTTGCATGAATATCAAAAAAAGCGCTTTGAATCTTTTTTAAATCCCGAAAAAGACCCGCTTGGAAAAGCATATAATGCAATTCAATCCAAAATGGCGATTGGAAGCGGCGGATTCTTTGGTAAAGGATTCTTAAAAGGGACACAGACTCAACTTAAATATATTCCCAAGCAGTGGACGGATTTTATTTATTCAGTCCCTTCAGAAGAGTTTGGTTTCTTAGGATCGGCAATAGTGTTGCTTTTGCTGTCTTCTTTTATATTGAGATCGCTTAGAATTGCATATATTACGGAGAACAGATTTCATTCTATTATTGCAATTGGTATTGCTACCGTTATCGCTTATCATTCGATAATAAATATAGGTATGGACATAGGACTACTGCCAGTAATGGGAATCCCTTTACCCTTTATGAGCTCAGGAGGAACTTCTTTGATGGTCAATTGTATCATGGGTGGACTTTTACTTAATTTCTATCGAAGAAAAAAGCTGAGAAAACTGTATTAATATGAAAGAAATAAAATTAATAAGCTCTGTAGGTGATACTAATGGAATAGGATTAGAAATATTCATTAAATCAATTCAAAGCCAATCGCAAAAATATTCAAATATATCATTCACATTATGTACAAATATTTCAACTTTATCGGAATATTTAGCAAAAACCTCAACAGGTGCATGGATCGAAGGGAATAATCTTAAAATTGATAATAAAATAATTCATCTTATTCCTTGTAAAAATTATTCAAACATTCAATTTGGCGAAATATCGGAATCCAGTGGGCGTCATTCAGTTGAATCATTTAATCTCGCTCTCGAAGCCGTTATCAATAGAAATTATGATGCTCTTTTAACTTTGCCCATTACAAAGAAATCGACCTATTTGGCAGGATTTAATTTTCCCGGACATACAGAAGCAATATCAGCAAAATGCGGTTCAGGCAGTCATTTAATGATTTTATTTTCAAAAAATCTTCGCATCGCACTTGTAACAATACATATTGCAATTAGCGATATCAAATCATTTTTTAATAGGAATATATTAATGACTGCTGCTGTTCTATTCCATGAATCACTTCAAAATGATTTTGGAATAAAATCTCCAAAAATAGCAGTGCTTGGATTAAATCCACATGCCGGTGAGAGCGGATCAATGGGTAAAGAAGAAATAGAAATAATCATACCGTCTATCCTTGAATTGAAGAATGGCGGAATTGATGTTTCAGGGCCGTTTCCCGCAGATGGTTTTTTTGGATTTTCAGATTATAAAAAATATGATGGAATATTAGCAATGTATCACGATCAGGGGTTGATTCCACTTAAATTGTTAGCCAAGGGAGCGGGTGTTAATTTTACTGCCGGATTACCAATTGTAAGAACCTCACCTGATCACGGTTCTGCATTATCAATAGCAGGAAAAAATATAGCTGATCCGAAAAGTACAGCAGAAGCTATTGACGAGGCTATAAGGATAATTAATAACAGAAGAATAAAAAAAAATGCCTTACTATCGGGGGGGTGACAGCAAGGCATGCAGCATAAAGAGGAAGACGATTTTCATCGTCGAGCGGGAGACGAGACTCGAACTCGCGACCCTAACCTTGGCAAGGTTATGCTCTACCAACTGAGCTACTCCCGCTTTTTTATAAAGAACGAATACAAAAATAAGAATTTTTATTAAAACAAACAAGAATTATTTTTTAGTTATTCAAATCTGTTTTTTTCGCTCTTGCCAAGAAAAACCATGTTTCAAAGATCTGAGTTTATATTAGCAACTACTGTGCCAATTTTTTACTTCAGAAACTTTTTTCAAAGAACATTTTTAAATTGTGTTTCAGATTAATCATATCAATATCTGTGCCAGTTTCTTTAGAAATTGATGTGACTTTTTTATCACTTATACCACATGGAACAATATATTCAAATTCATTTAGATTATTATTCACGTTTAAGGCAAAGCCATGGCTGGTTATCCATCTTGAGCAATGAAGTCCCATAGCACAAATCTTTCTGTTGGATTCCACCCATACTCCTGTCAATCCATCCACACGTTCACCAATAATTCCATAGCCGGATATTAAATCTATGATACATGCTTCAAGTTCACGCAAAAACCAATGTAAATCCTCTTTAAACAGACTTAAATTGAAAATAGGGTACCCAACAAGCTGTCCGGGATTATGAAGCGTTACATCGCCTCCACGGTTGATTTCGAAAATATCTATACCGAAATTTTTCAGAAAATCCTGTGAAGCAATAATATTTGAATCATTACCGTTTCTTCCGATAGTAATTACCGAAGGATGCTCACAAAATACAAGAAAATTTTTATTCTTGCTTTTTAGTGCATCGTTATATAGATCTTTCTGCCGATCTAATGCTTCACTGTAACTTATTAAGCCCCAGTCTTGAAATTCAAACATATTATAGTCTTAAATTAAATATTTACAGCTTCGTTATATGCTGCTGCTGCTGCTTCCATGATACCTTCGGAAAGTGTAGGATGCGCATGAATTGTTTTAAATATTGATTTGCCGGTTGCTTCCAAAGTACGTGCAAGAGCCAGTTCTCCTATCATTTCAGTTACATCAGGCCCGATTAAATGCGCTCCCAATAATTCCCCGTATTTTGCATCAAAAATTAATTTAATGAATCCCTTGGCTTCACCGATTCCATGGGCTTTACCACTGGCAGTAAATGGGAATTTCCCTATTTTTAATTCATAACCGGCTTCCTTTGCCTTCGCCTCTGTTAATCCGATTGACGCAACTTGTGGCTGGCAGTAAGTACATCCGGGGATATTATTGTAGTCTATCCCTTCCAAGCTATGACCGGCAATATATTCAACGGCTGCTATACCTTCAGCTGATGCTTTATGAGCAAGCCATGGTGGCCCTGCTACATCACCGATTGCAAATATTCCTTCAATATTAGTTTTAAGATTTTTATCAACTTTAATAAATCCTTTTTCAAGATGTATTCCTAATTTTTCGAGACCAATATTTTCAATATTAGCTTGAATACCTATGGCATTTAATGCGAGTGAAGCTCGTATCTCAGCGCTGGTACCGTCCTTTTTCTCAATTTTTATTATGGCCTCATCATTTGAACTTGTTGCACTAAGTACCCTTGTGGATGTAAGTAATTTAATTCCATCCTTTTTATAGTGGCGCTCCAATTCTTTCGAGACGTCGGAATCTTCAACAGGTAAAATCCTATCTAACATTTCTACTATTGTGACTTCTGCACCATAAGCACGAAAGAAGTATGCGAATTCTATCCCAATAGCTCCAGCTCCCATTATGATGATTGATTTTGGGATTACTGGTTGGATCATCGCTTCTTTTGCAGTTATTATTATCTTATGATCGACTTCAATATCCGGAAACATTCTGGCTCTGGCTCCGGTTGCGATTATTATATTCTTTGTGGATATTTTATCACTGACATTCCCATTTTCATCCTTAACGCTGATTGATCCCGGAGCATCTATGGATGCAGTTCCTACAACGGTTTGTACTTTATTTTTTTTAAAGAGAAATCCTATGCCCTGTGACATTTTATTTGCAACATCACGACTTCTTTTTATTACTTTTTCAAAATTTACACTGACATTCTCTATTATAAATCCGAATTCTTCTGAATGTTTTAAAAAATTAGCATATTCGGCATTTTTAAGCAGTGCTTTTGTTGGAATACAGCCCCAGTTCAGACAAATACCTCCAAGATTTGCCTTTTCAACACAAATAACAGATAATCCGAGTTGAGCTGCTCTTATAGCGGCTACATAACCACCAGGGCCTGATCCGATTACAACCAGATCGCAATTAATATTATTCATTTATATTTTTCCTGAATTTGTTTAAATAAGAAAATATAAACGTAATTATTACAATTTTGTTGCTCCTAATAAGAACGTTTTTTTGAGAATATGTTTTGAATGAGTTCTAAAGCATTAGTACCTAATTCTGATGATATTATTCCAATAAAAATTACGATTGCTCCAGCTATTTCGCGGCCACTGAGCTGGTCATTTATAAATAGAAATGCAATAATGCTTGCAAACACCGGTTCTAAAGTAAAGATTAAAGATGCCTTCACAGGTGTTGTATATTTCTGAACACTTGTATGAATTAAAGTCACGACTATTGAAACAATCAATCCGTTATACGCTAAAGCACCTATTAAGTGAGGACTGATGTGGAAATTGAGATTTTGGAATTCAAATATGAAAAAAAGCAGAAATGAAATCGGAACAGCGACCATAAAAGGAATGATAACAAGTCTGATTGTGATTGCAAATGAATCAGTTTCACGAGTGAATACATCTATATAAGTAATATAAAAAGCCCAGAATAAAGTGGAGCCTAATGTTAAAGCATCACCTATGTTAATGTTATCTATATGAGGATTTGTAAATAGCCACAGTCCTATCGAAACAATGAAAATTCCAAATTTCTGAATATTAGTTATCGTTTTTCGTTCAATAATATAATAGGCAAAAGGAGTGAATGCCACTGTTATTCCGGTTATGAAGGCAGATTTGGAGACAGATGTGAATTTCAGCCCGACAGATTGAAGTAAAAATCCGAAAGTAAAGAGTAGCCCAAGTATTATACCATTTCTAAGAATATCTCTATCAATTCCTTTCAGATATTTTGAAAAAAATATTAACGAAACGATAAGAGCAATAGAAAATCTAAGTGCAGTCAGCAGTAGGGGAGGGCAATCGGATAATGCTCCTTTTGTCAGTGTAAAAGTACCACCCCAGATTAGTGTAACTAAAAGGAGATAAAATTCAGCTTTTAAGGGCTTCATAATGAAAAAATTATATTAATGATCAATTTTTTCCTTTTTAAGTTTTTCTTTTTCCTCTTTGCGAAGTTTTTCCTGACGAAGTTTGTTAAAGTTTTTTGTCTCAATAAGCTTTACACCTTCTCGAATTATACCATGAGCTCTGAGAGTATCTTCAGCGTGAACAAATCTCTTCCGGTTTCTCAAACTGCCACGGGATTCCAGTGGTATCTGGCAGTATGGGATCAAGGCTTCTTCTACCATCATTGGGGTATTGGGAAGGACGATTGATGTATCTTTATTGGATTTTATCTCCAGCCAAGGGCCACCACGTTTACGATTGAAATCAAAATGGTCAATTATGATGACTGGAGTGCCCGACATTGGGATAAATTTTTTATTAGAATCACGCTTCGTGCCTTCACCCCAATGCCACAGCCATTCTGCGTCATCCAAAAATTGCCTGCAACAGGAATGAGATACCGGACGTCCGGGCATTTCAAATTGATGAAAGGCATTGCCCGCTTCGGCATGAAAATTCCAAGTAAACGGCATTACCCATGAGCTATCAATTGAAGAACGGTGAACTCTTTCGCGCCAGTTCAGAGCATACCTCCCAGGATAAGTCTGGGTGCGCTCTTTCCCTGAATTAACAGCAGCAAATCTGATTAATCTTCCTTTTTCATAGCAACCATAACATTGGAGTTTATTTGAAACTATTATTATCTTTTTTAGATGTATGGCTCCCTGATAGCAATGAGGTAAAAGTGAATATGCAAGAATATTAGGATAATATTTATCAGGGATTACTATAGAATCTCCTACTCTGAAGAATCGTAACTCTTTTCTATTCAAAGTACGTAAGATTTTTAAATAATCGAATTTATCTTTCTTTAATTCATTATTTTTCTTAAAATCAGAAAATATTTGATTAAGATGTTTTTGTGAATTTATTCTAATTTTAGAATAATGGATAGAAGGAAAGGTATCGCAATTGATTAATTTAGGCTCTGGGCTCTCGTTAACCGACATTTGCGTATCAGATTTTTGATTCGATGCATCTTGGTTTTTAGAGCATTGTAAGCTGATTAGAATTAATGAAAATGGAACAAGGAATATAAGTTTGTTAATAAAATTAAGCATCTGATAACAATAAATATTAAAAACGGAATTAAATAATCCGATATTTAACATTTTTTTTTTAATTGAGGAAATAAATTGTAATAAATTTGAAATTAGTCAAAGACATTACATAAAAATGTTTACATGACAGTCGAAAAAATTATTTAATGAGTAAATTCCCATTATCAATAATCATCTCTCCGTCAACATAAACAGTCGGGTTAAGGACAATTCCGTCCAGATGCAATGGGACGCTTATTATTCCACCCATTGAAACATTGTTTCCGAATGCAACATGTATGGTTCCTAAAACTTTTTCATCTTCCAGAATGTCGCCGCAAATCCGTGCCTGATAATTTGTACCGATACCAAATTCAGCCACCTGACGAGCTTCATTGCCAACTTTATTTAATATCCTGGAAAGCTCACGAGCTTCTGTTTTGCCGGAAATTTTTTCAGCATAACCTTTGTCAATTTCAATTGTAATCGGGTTATCAAGCATTCCAATTTCAGAGAAAGAAGCATCGAAGACCACTTTCCCGTAGGTTTTACCTTCCCAAGGTGACAGATAAACTTCACCTGAAGGCAGGTTCCCGCTTTCACCAATGTTTCTTATAACTCCAGTTGAAGAAAATATCTTTCTTCCTTTTACAGGAATTGTCAAATTGGTTCCGAGCAATGTTTCAACTCTTATTTCGGTTGCATCAGCGAGTGCACGATTAACTTTGTTTGAGAGTTCAACAATTCTGTATGCGTCGGCATTTAAACAACGAATCATTGTATCTTCGGTTATTCCTGGCATGGTACCAATGCGTACACCTAATCTGGAAGCCTCACGACGAGCATTTGTATGTGTTAAGGATTTAATGGTCGGACAAATGACTACATCAACTTCCTTCATCATTCTTGCAATAACATCCGGTGGCTCTTCCCCATTAACCGACCGAGGCATCATCTCCATATAATAAGCTTCATCAGCAATATTTAATCCCGCCTCGAACAGAGCAAGACCGATATCTCTCGTTTTATAGTCACTAATAACTAAAAGAGTTTCTTCATCAGACAATCCCATATATTGCTCTA
The DNA here is from genome assembly GCA_026390695.1 of Candidatus Kapaibacterium sp. GTDB lineage: Bacteria > Bacteroidota > Ignavibacteria > Kapaibacteriales > UBA2268 > JAPLFL01. The sequence goes on from JAPLFL010000028.1 coordinate 23,919, forward strand.
AAGCAATATGAGCAGCCTTTTTAAGAGAAAGCTGTTTAAGAATTCTCTCACCATCAGTTAAAATTTTTTCAAATTTCATTTTATCAGATTAAAATGTTTTTAATAATATGTATTAGTACTCAATTACATATCCCGAAATAAATATCCAAATTTTGGCTAATTAAAAAAAACAAAATATGTATTCGCAGTTGAAAATAAAGTGCAAATTTAAAAAAAATTCAATTAACTGTCAAGGAAAAAATGCAAATTTAAAAAAAAATATTTGCTTTTATCTGATTATTTAAAAAAACATAAGTAATATCAAGAACTTAATTGATCTATGTTTTTTTCAACGCAAAAAGTGATAATTAAAATAAAATAATAATTGCAGGTAATTTTTAGCTCAAAGTTATCGTATTGTGAATAATAATTAATAAAACAAGGCTGTACTTTAGATAAATTAATATATTTTCATCGAATTAAAGAAAAATCTTGATTTATATAAGAATAAATTAATATAATTTAATTAACTGCACTCGGTTAAGCATCTAAATTGAAACTTGCAACTTTATTGGTTTCACGTTTTAATAAAACTGCAAATATTATTGATAAAACACCAAGTCCGGCAAACATTAAAATGGTCATCTGATAATTTAATACAGCTTTCCCAGTATCTACCATTTCGGCTGTTATCCCAATATTAGTTGAGTCTAAAATATTTCCTGCTAAGATTGGGAATGCAAATAATCCTAAATTTTGAATAGATGCCATGAGCCCATAAGCAGTGCCAAGCTTGTTTTCTTCCACTATAAGCGCAACTGATGGCCACATAGCCGATGGAACTAATGAAAAAGCTATGCCTGCACAAAGAAACGGTATAAACGGAGAAACATGAGTGAAGGCAATGAGTAAATGTACAACAAGCAATAGAATAGACCCATAAATCATCAAAGTAGCTCGTTTTCCGTATTTGTCAACTATCCAGCCGAATAATGGAGTAAAACCGATTGTTCCAATAGGTATGAGGCTTGCTATTATTCCTCCGATTATTAACTGGGTTGTGCTTTGTGAAAAATGGTAAGTATTTTGTAATATATCAATTATAAATTTAACTATCCCGATATTCTGATAATCGACACTATATTTATTTTTTAATAAATCAGGTGTATATGCAATAAAAGGAAATACAGCCGAGTAAAATATTACGCATAATGTGCAAATATATAGATATGATTTATTTTTTATCAAATCGAGAATATCTTGAAAGTGAAACTCTTCATCAGGAGCCAGAAGTGAACCACTTTGTTGAACTTGCCTATCCAATTTCCTGTCATAAAGAAGATATATCAAATATGTTCCAAATCCGATTGTCATTAAAATTGTAGCTAACCATAATGAATTATTCCAATTAGTTACTTGATCAGTCAATGCTGGTGAAATTATTAAAGCAGCAGCAGTTCCCATTCTTGCAAGTGCTATATTTGATGCAAAAGCAAGTGCAAGTTCTTTTCCTTTAAACCATTTTACCATGATTTTATTTATAACAACTATGCTTGTTTCAGCACCAAGACCAAAAAGTAAACGACCTAAAATCATTATCAATAATTCTGGGGAAATTTTTGTTGTAATTCCAGCAAAAAAATTATATCCAAATCCATGATTTCTGAAATAGGGACTGGCTCCGTAAGCTGTTAATAAGGCTCCTAAAACACAGAATAGCACGAACAGAAATCCAGTCTTGCGTATTCCCCATTTATCAAGAATTACACCTCCGACAACCGACATTGCTAAAAATGTATTTGGGAAAGAATAAAAAGCAACAATCAGACCATAATCGGTGGATGAAAATCCAAGCTGAGACTGCATTAATGATTTGATGGACGATAATGCATCATATACATAATAATTTGTTGCTATTGTAATACTTACAAGCAGCAATACAGTCCAGCGAATCCACTTTGAATCAGCCATTGATTTTAATATTGTTGTATTTTCCATTTAGTTTTCTGTTTGATGATAATAATTTTTTTATAAAAATTGCAAATAAATTTATCTTTTAAGAACTTTAAGAGTTCTCATAGTACTCTCAAATAGTGCCCCGTAATAGTGGAACTGTGCTTCAGGACACTGATAATAGACATAAACCAAAATGTCATCGTGAGCAAGAACAAGTTCATAAAGCCCTAATTTTGGAGAATCTTTATGTAAACGAATATATATTCTGTCAAAAAAACCGTTAAAATCGCCTATTTTGAGTAATTTCTGAAAAAAGATATTATAGTCCGCATATTCCAAAATATTCTTACCGGTACTACCTTTCCAGAAATCAAGAATTTCATTTTCACTATGCAGATTATATCGCTTTAACATGTTAGGATTCAGCGATACTTTAACACTTACCAGAGGAAATTGTGGTGGATATATAATAAGTTCAACCAAGTCGGTATCGTGAGATTCATTTAATTTCCATCCTGCAGGTAAATCAATACTGACAGCTTTTGTTGAATCGGTATATGTAGCAAATTTAATCGATTCGATAGGTGGAAAGGCCTGATCATTATAAGCTCTTAATTTTTCCCGATCTTGCGCTGCCAGTTCCGGTTTACCGGTTTTATCATAAGCTACGGCTCGATTATTCAGGGCTTCACGATCATTTGTATCTAACTGATAAGCTTTGGTGTAATCGTCGATAGATTTTTCATAATGTTCGAGTTTGAAATGTGAATTTGCGCGATTATAATAAACCTTTGCAGTCTTGAGGCCATGTTTGACGGCATTATTAAAGTCATCCAAAGATTTTTGATATTCTTTTAATTTATAATGTGCTACTCCCCTTTGGTAGAAAGCACCGGCATTTTTTTTGTCATATTTCAGACATAAGTTCAGGTCATCAATTGCTAATTCATAATCCCGAAACTGAATATGTGAACTGCCTCGATTTAAGTAAGCCTGTGCAAATTTCGGGTCTAAGTTGATTGCTTTGTTATAATCATCCATTGCAGCATTGTTGTCATCCATAAATTCGTGTGCAAGCCCACGGAAATTGTATGCATCAGGATATGTAGAATCTTTATTGATTGACATATCAAAATCATAAAGAGCATTCTGTGGTTGATCCAAAAATTCGAGATAAATAATCCCCCTATAATACCAAAGACGTGAATTAGATGAATCAATAGTGATTGCTTTAGTATAGGCTCCTACTGCTTCATTATATTTTTTCTGCGAAATGAAGTATTCAGCCTGATGCTGAAGATCTTTATCTTGAGAGAAAACTGGTATATTAAACAAATTTAAAAAGGTGAAAACTGCAATAATGGCTTTAATAATGTTTTTCATTTTTTTTTAATGATATTTGCAAAAATACATATTAATTAAATGACGAATAAGTTTTACATTAAATTTTAATTCTATTAAATTTCTTAATAACAAGGTTCGGGAATTAATAATTCAATCGGTAATTTTTGTTAATTTTGTTTTTTAAAATTACATAAACTGAAATGACTTTAAATCTTGGCTTCTTAGCTTCTCACGGCGGTTCAAATATGCAAGCAATCATTGAATCATGTAAACAAGGAATGCTTACTGCAATTCCACGTGCTGTGATCTCAAATAATTCGAAATCTCTTGCTTTGGAAAAAGCAAAGAATCAGGGAATTGCTACTTTTCATGTCAGTGGCAAAACACATCTCGGAGATGGTGCGGTAGATCGTGCAATAGTAGATATTTTCAAAAATAATAATGTTGACACCGTAATTTTAGCTGGTTATATGAAAATTGTATCTAAAATTATTCTTGATGAATTTAAAGGTAGAGTTTTAAATATACATCCGGCATTGCTGCCAGATTTCGGAGGTGAAGGGATGTTTGGTTTAAAAGTACATGAAGCAGTGCTGAAGGCTGGGGAAAAGGAATCTGGTTGCACTGTTCATCTTGTGGATGAAATATATGATAACGGCAGAATTTTAGGTCAGAGCAGAGTTCCTGTGTTTCCCGTTGATGATGTCGATAGTTTATCAGCTCGAGTATTAGTGCAGGAGCATATTCTATATTCGAAAATATTGAAGGAAATATGCGAAGGTAGAATAGTTCTCTGAAATGAAATTCTCAAGAAATCATAATGTATGTAATTATTCAAACCGAATTTAGATAATTAATTAAGTAAATTAAAAAATTAAACAAAGAGGCTGTCTTTTATGTTGAATTCCAAGCTTTTTTTCACCTGAGACAGTTTTTTTTTAGCTTTTAAAAATTCAGGGTTCGGAATTTTTAAAAGCTCCATTTTTTTAGCTTCTCAACTGATCTTTTTAAGCCAATCTTT
>JAPLFL010000056.1 GCA_026390695.1 Candidatus Kapaibacterium sp.
AATTTTATTTTTACCAAAAACTAAATTAATCAATTTTTGGTTAAGCCTGCTTTTCAAACATACAAACTCAAAAGCCTCATTTCTGTCATTCCTGCGAATGCAGGAATCCCCTAAAGTGGCACTGGAAGGAGATTCCTGCATTCGTAGGAATGCCATTTTGTTAAATGTGTGGCTTTTGAGACAGCCTCAGCCTTCAAGTAGGAAACGATATAACACAAATTTTTCCGTTTTGACACAAGCTCAACTACAGGGATGTCAATTTTGTGTTTTTAAACCTCGCTAAAAGGTAAATTATAGATGAGAGTTTATATTTTTAGAACTTATCATTAATCTTTATTTAAATAATCCTTACCTTGAATAAATACTTTTTTTGCTTTCAATCCAAGTATTCCGTAAACTAATTTATCCAAAACATCAATGTTATTTCCCGATTCCTGCATAACTTCATTGTAGATTTCTTTTCCGTCAAAAATAAGGAAATCGGCACTTTTACCTTTCTCCAAATTTCCTGTCTCTTTATCAATGTTAAGATATTCGGCAGCTTTTATTGTTGCAAGTCTAAGGACTTCTTCGGAGCTTAATGGTTTTAGTACATGATTCTGATTCAGAATATTCCATGTTTTCGATGATTCGATTGCCTCACGCATTTCATTTAGCATTGATAAACTAATTCCGGCAGCTACATCAGTACCAAGTCCAACCTTTAAATCATTATCCAGATATTTGCGCAAGGGCATCACTCCGCTCTGCAGAAAGCGGTTTGAGCTTGGGCAGTGAACAATTATAGATTTCCGTGACCTGATTAGATCAATCTCTTTCTCCGATAAATAAATACAATGTGCCAGTAATGTTTTGTCAGTCAGAAGCCCTGCTCGGTCATAAACAGATGTGTAATGCTCGAATTCAGGAAACATTTTTGCGATAAGTTTTAACTCATTTAGGTTTTCAGCCAGATGGGTCTGAATAAATAGTTCCTTGGATCGGGCTAAATTGGCGGTTCGCTTCATAAGATCATTCGTACAGGCTCCGGCAAAGCGAGGACTTACTATATATTTTAATCGTCCATGTTCACTATTGTCCCAACAGACAAGAAGCTCGAAGCTGTCACCTATATTTTTTTCAGTTGAATAACAATTATTCGTCGGAACATTAGTATCCATCATAGAATTTCCGATAAATGCCCTGATTCCGCTATCTCTTGCGGCTTTGAAAGCCTGACAAGCAGATTGTTTATGGACTGTACTGAATGCAACTATTGTTGTAGTGCCGAATGAAAGCGCATCTTGAAAGAATTTTGAAGCAAGGTTATAGGAATAATCCTCTTCAATTGCTTTTGCTTCTAAGGGGTAAATAATATTGTTCAGCCAGTCTAATAGCGGGCCTCCATAACGTCCGATAGCAGGATATTGGAAAATATGTGTGTGCATATCGATGAATCCGGGAACAATAATATCTTTTGTTCTTGCAATTTCACTATTTGACGGGTAAAATTCCGTGGCATCCGAAAATCTTCCGCAAAATAAAATATTTCCCTTGGGACCCACGACTAATGCACCATCCGGTATATATTCCATACCGCCGGCAGAGGGATTAATGATATATCCGCGATAAATATTATTTGTCATCTGATAATTTTCATGTAAATGAACCTTATATTTGTAAATGTTCAGATTGCAAATTTATAAATATATATTATGAAAAACAACTTATTAAAATGTGCCTCCGAAGCTGCTCTGAAAGCAGGGGAAATTTTACGTGAAGGCTTTGGAACTACTTTTTTAATTGAATCTAAAGAAGGAATTAATAATCTCGTTACCGAATACGATAAAAAAAGCGAACTTGCCATTATAAACATGATCAGCCAGAAATTCCCGGATCATAAATTTTTAGCAGAGGAAAGCGGTTATTCCGGTAATGAATCGGAAGACTCAGTTCGTTGGATAATTGATCCTCTGGACGGAACGGTAAATTTCGCACATGCAATGCCGATTTTTAGCGTTAGCATTGCCGCTGAATATAAGGGAGAAATTATTTGCGGTGTCGTTTATCATCCGATATTAAATGAAATGTTCACAGCCATTAAAGGCGAAGGTGCTTTTCTGAACGGAAAAAAAATTAAAGTTTCCGATAATCACGAGTTTGATCATGCTTTTCTTGTTACCGGCTTCCCATATAATGTGTATGAAAGTGATTATCACAACGGAGAATTATTTACTTCAATAATCAAAAAAGGAGTGCCCGTACGCAGGCTCGGATCTGCGGCATTGGATCTGGCTTATGTAGCTATGGGACGGTTCGATGGCTTTTGGGAAGTCGAACTTCATCCCTGGGACGTAGCAGCTGGAGTTTTATTAGTCCAAGAAGCAGGTGGAAGCGTAACCCAATATGACAATTGTCCGTATTCTGTTTATGATAATAATCTGCTTGCAACCAACGGGAAAATACATAGTGAATTTACCGTGCATATTGAAAATTACAGAGTGAAATAAACTATTAGTTCCCGCACAGAAAGTGAGAACAAGTGCAAAATAATCATTTATTATTTACGATTTTAACTTTTTCAAACTTATAAACTTTATAATCTCAATCTACATCTGCACTCTCTCAATCACTTTGATTGGTTCACGAATCGTTCTTACTTTAGATTGATTGATTAGCTGCAGCAAATGAATATCGGTCAGCTCTTTACCCTTAACAATCAATATATTATCTTTTATATCCCTTATATCATCTGCCAAGATCATATTCATTCTTAATTGCTTAAGCTCTACAAAACGAATTATATATTTATGCTTTAATTCCCCATTATCCTTTTTAAGGGTTTCTAATATTTTCGGATCATAATGATCGCTAAATTGCTGCAACTTTGCAAGGGCATCGCCTTCTGAAAATCCGTTTTTTATATAATCCTCATAATCGGTTGCGACTTTTAATATTCTTGCTATCAATGGAATTGCATCATGCTTTACTTCTATTTCATGATTATCACTGCCATCATAATTTCTAAACTGGTAAAAGATAGCCTCTGCAATAGATTCAAGTTTTGGAATGTTCTTCAACAGATCTCGCCCTAAAGACGGATGAGAATTGAAGATTTTTAATTCCTCATGACCCAATGATTCGTTATTTATTTTCTTTTGGAGTATCTCCGCCGGAACCGCAACACAACCTATCTGCGAAAGCAAACAAGCTAAATCTACTTCCCATAGATTTTTCATATCCAGTTTCTCGGCTATCATTTTGGCTGTGTTTCTTACTGATGCTCCGATGCTAAATGCCGTTGGATTAACTGCAGACAATATATCAATTAATACTTTTATACTACCGCGCAAGGTTTTATCAAGCAATTCTTTCTCAAATGTAATGAGATGATATTGAGCCAAAGCATCTTCAATTGTTTGTGATAATACTTCAATATTTACTGGCTTTGTTAAAAACCTGAAAACATTTCCCTCATTTACAGATTTGATCGAAGTTTCAAGATTTGCAAATCCGGTCAACATAATTCGGACAGTATCAGGGTGAAATTTCCGAACTAACGTTAAAAATTCTATCCCGTTCATGTGAGGCATATTGTAATCAGATACAATTACCGCAAATTCCTGAGATTCACGTATAATTTCAAGTGCCTCTATGGCACTCGTTGCTGCTTTTATCTTAAATGATTTCCTCAAATTCCTCTGGAATGCTGAAAGAACGTCTAAATCATCATCGACAAGTAATACAAAATCATTCATAATTTAATCCTTAATTTATTTTTTTAAAATTTTCTTATCATCAAACATCTTAAAGACAATATTTTAATCCGCTTTTTAACGTTTTATATAATCTATTATTTTATATTTTGTTCCAAGTCCGTCAAAATATTCATAATCTATCTCTTTTAACAGATATTTCATTTTATCTATACCAATATCATCCGTTAATTCACTTGTTTTCTTCTCAATAATGTTTGCTATATGAACGGCAGACACGGCAGTAAAACGATTTTCATTCAATTTTGAAGGATTATGATGACACGCAACCGCCTCTACTATCCGATCAGACAAACCCCAGATCCCTAATAAATAAGCTCCAACCTCAGCATGTGTAAAACCATAAAGTTCATACTCAGCTATGTGATTGGGAATCCTTTCTGACTGACACAAATAATTCACCTTCGTCTCGTAATCTCCAATATTATATAATATTATCTTACCAAGATCGTGCAGAATACCAGCCATAAATGAAAAATTCACAATTAACTTGTCGCCCGTTTCCTTGAACGCTATCTCCTTGGCAATTGACGCCACTTTTATGCTATGACTACCAATTTTCTCGCAATATTTTGTATAAGCAAGACTGGATTTCCGATTGGAAAAGACATAATAATGAACAATAATTGATTTTATCATGTTGATACCAAGAAAATTCAACGCTTGATCCAGATTATTAATCGTATTTTTCAAACCAAAGAAACTTGAATTTACAATCTGCATCATCTTAGCCACAAGAGGAATATCATTAGATATTAATTTCAGAACTCTATCAATAGAAACCTCACGTTTACTCAGTTCTGACTCAATTTCAATATATAAATCCGGCAACAAAGGCAAATCACCAATGCCATTGATTATTTTCCTCACACTTTCATTGCCAACTAATGTCCGCAGATTCATAGCGTGATCGATTGTCCTCTTCAATAACTCCGCATCACAGGGTTTTGACAGAAATTGATGAGCAACACCCGTCGATTGTATCGCCTGAATATCATTTTGCTGGCCAGAAAGAACCAAACGAATTACATCTGGATACAAACTCTTCACCTTTGTAAGAACTTCAATTCCATTCATTTGAGGCATTCTTAAATCTGAGATTACAACATCTATTTTCTCCTTCTGTAAAACCTCAAAAGCCTCCGATCCGCTTGCACAAAAGAACTGATTCCACTCTTTTTTCATTGAATAAAGCATTCTTTTATAACCGGAAAGGATTTCGGGTTCATCGTCAATAAAAAGAATATTTAAATTCATGTCAACACCATAAAATTTTGGAAAATCTTAATTCAATTTTAAATTATCAATCAGAGATTTTATACCATCTGATTGATAATTTACTCTATAAATAATTATTTTTGCATGATAAAAGTCGCAGTTTATGTGATTATTTGAACGTTTTATTATATAAAATATACAATTTATTTTAGAAAAATATTAGTTTATCGCATCAAAAGCTCAGTTTATACCAAAAAGAGCAGTTTTTATCTCAGAAAGATACTTTATCAGGGCAATCTCTCCTCTTATTAGCTCCATCTCTCTTCTTATTAGCTCCATCTCTCCTCTTATTAGCTCCATCTCTCATTCTGATAGCTTCATCTCTCATTCCGATAGCTTCATCTCTCATTCCGATAGCTTCATCTCTCATTCTGATAGCTTCATCTCTCATTCCGATAGCTTCATCTCTCATTCCGATAGCTTCATCTCTCGGCTTATATGAGCATATTTTATTAAGATTTGATGCAATTGAAATATTATTTGCAAATAATGAACTTACTTAAATCTCCCCTACCACTCTTTTTTCGAGTGATGGAATTTTTATTTCATTTAGGCTGTCTTAAAAGGCTCGTTCTTGTCATTCCTGCGCATGCAGGAATCTCCTGATTTCAACTGGAAGGAGATTCCTGCATTCGCAGGAATGACAAATTTAGCATATTTTATTCTTTTGAGACTGTCTCCAGGGTAGATTTTCTTTCCCGCTGCATAATATCATCAAAAAATCTATTTCAAAGAACTGTTTTTTATCTTTATTCTATTGGCAATTTAATAATAAATTTCGTTCCAATTCCCAATTGAGACTCGACACTAATTTCTCCTTTATGCTTGTTCACTATAATATCGTGGGCAATCGCCAGACCTTGTCCGGTTCCCTTACCGACTTCCTTGGTCGTGAAAAAAGGATCGAAAATTCTATTTAAATTAGCTTCGGGGATACCTTTTCCGCTATCACTAATAATAATATTAATAAATTGATCGATTGAATTAGTTTCGATTGTAATTAAACCCAAATTCTCGTCGTTTGATTGAATTTTATCGGCGATTGAATGAGCGGAATTAATAATCATATTTAAAATAACCTGATTAATTTCTTCTATCACGCAATAAATTAGGGGTAAATTCGGATCAAGATTAAGTTCGAGTTTTGATACATACTTCCATTCGTTCTTAGAAATGGTTGCGGTGACATCAATTCCTTGATTAATGTTTGATAGAACCTTATTTTTACTCGATGGATGAGCAAAATTTTTCATAGCTGCAACAATCTTTGTCACCCTTTCAATTCCGTGCAGATTACTATTAATTGCATTTTTAATTTCTTCGGTCAGAAAGTCAATATCAAGATCTATCTGGCTTGTTTTAATTAACTTAATGAAATCATTATAATCACCGTTTTGCTCCAGATCATTCATTCTCTCATTTATTTGATCATAATATTTTAATATTGATTCGGTTGCATCCTTCAAAAACTCAGTATTATCGCCCAAAAACTGCATCGGAGTATTAATTTCGTGTGCAATTCCGGCCGCTAACTGTCCAACGGATTCCATTTTCTGAGAAAGTGCTAACATATTCTGGTTTTTGATCTTTTCTGTAATGTCGTGGAAGACTAATACTAAGGAAGCGGCAGTTTCAAGGGTATTCGGGATTAAGGATGCAGCTAAGGTGATGATTTTTGAATTTCCTTTTTGGGTAATAATAGAGATATGCGGTTCAATTGATTCATCCTTTTCGTTTAAAAAGTCGATTGGATCAAAAGGTTGATAGCTTCCTTTGTCGATTATCCTGAAAAGGTTGTAAATTGTTTTTTCTTTCATGTTAAGTTCGTCAATATCTAATATTTGACAAGCGGAACTGTTGAATAATAGAATTTCTCCTTCGGCCGATGCAGAGATAACGCCATCAGTTATAGAGCTTAGAGTAATACTCAGCTCTTCTTTTTCTTTTTTCAAAGCTTGCTGGAATTTTTTTCTATTTTCTTTTTCGTAGATTGTGGATAATCCCATTTTCAAATTTTTCGCGAAAGAGTTTAATAATTCCTTTTCGGAATCAATTTCATTTCGGCTGATATTGGAATTGTCTTCTTTGTTCCAAGTTGGGATTTCAGCATTTTCAGAACTTAGAAGCCGATTGTTAGAATGAATAACTAAGAGGTAATTATTAATTTTACTGAATTTAAACTGGAAGGAACAGATAGAAGAATAGTCTAAATCGGGGAATTTTGATTTAATAATACAATTTTCTACAGTGCAGCAATAATTAAAATTGTCGGGATAATCGTATGCTGCTTTTAAGGGGCAATTGATTATGGAGTTCTTTTTATCAATTACAATATTTTCTTTGCTGCTAAAGGCTAAAATTTCGATTTCTGAGTTATCTTTGTTATCAAAAGATCCGATCCATGCAAAGGGATAACCTGCTTGTTCAGTTAATATATTGCAAAATAATTGCAAGAGTTCGCTTTTGTTTTCAGAATAGATTACTGCGTTATTGCATTCATTCAATACATTCAAGGAACGATTGATGACTAACAATTCTTGCTCGTGTTTTTTATTTTTTTTCTTTTCTTTTTCGAGGGATAAGTACAGTTTGACTTTATTTATAAGGACTTCTTTTTCGAAAGGTTTAAGAATATAATCATAAGCACCTAACGAGAAGCCCTGTTGAATAAATTCGGCTTTATCGAAAATGGCAGTGATGAAAATTACGGGTATTTGTTTAAGTATTTCATTTTCATTAATCTTTTGTACCATTTCAAAGCCTGTAAACCCGGGCATTTGTACGTCCGACAGAATCAAATCGAAATCAGGTGACGCATTCAAAATATCCAATGCTTCATACCCGCTAATTGCTTTAACAATTTCAACATCAATATCTTTTAATATTCTTTTCAGAATCAGAAGATTTTGTTCTAAGTCATCAACAATCAATATTTTTTGCATAAACTATCTTTCTTTTAGCAGGATTGTACATAAAAAAGACCATTCCTGTAATCAATTAACACACTTCGTCTAATAAATTAACAAGTTCTTTCTTTTCAAATGGTTTTGAAATATAATTATTAAATCCCTCATTTAAAAATTCTTCCTCATCTCCCTTCATTGCATAAGCTGTACATGCTATGATGGGAACATCTTCGTAACCGGGAATCTTTCTTATTTCATGACTGGCTTCGATTCCATTCATACCTTTTCCTAAGTTTACGTCCATAAGAATTGAGGCATATTCTTTTGTCTTGGCCATTTCTATTGCTCCTAATCCAGTGGTTGCAACATCAACATCGAACAGATCATTTAAATATCTCTTCATTAATTGAACCGATATAAAATCATCTTCAACTAATAAAACAGCAAATTTGCGTCGCTTTTCTTCAATTATAACTTTTTCTGTATCCTTTTTTTCATCGATTACAATTGCTTCTGCTATTCGATTTGGATAAACGCTTAAAGGCAATCTTACAATAAACGAAGATCCTTCTCCTAACTTGCTTTCGACCGATACAGTACCCTTCAATAATTCAACATATTTTTTTACCAGCGATAATCCTAATCCGTTCCCTTCAAAATTTCTGCCTATTCCTTCGCTTACTTGCCTGAACTCCTCGAAGATCATTTCCAAATCTTCTTCAGCAATTCCGATTCCCGTATCTTTTATTTCTATTGCTGCAAAATTATCATTGCCTTTTGTTTCAATATCCAATGAAACTGTTACTCCGCCGCTGTTTGTAAACTTAACGGCATTGTTAATCAGATTATTCAATATCGAACAAATATACTTAACGTCGCTTTCAATCAAACATTCCTTGAATCTGCAATTTAATGACAAGTATAATTTCTTTTGATCGGCATTCATTTTAATAATATCAATTGATTTCTTAATTTCGTCAAGTAAATCAAATTCTTCATTGTAAAGTTTTAGCTCACCGGCCTCTATGCTTGATAAATCAAGAATAAGATTCAAGGTTTCCATTAATCTTTTTGAGCTTGAATGAATAAATCCACCAAGTTCTTTCACATCTTCCAAATCAGTCGGTTCTACAAGTAAGGATGACAAGCCCATTATTCCACTCATCGGTGTGCGAAGTTCGTGACTCATGTTGGCAAGGAAGTTAGTTTTGAGTCTGTTCATATCTTCGGCTTTTGCTTTTGCTTCCTTCAATTCCGTTTCGTATTGCACACGTGGGCTTATGTCTTCTACAATCCCCTCATAATAGAGAACATTGCCTTGCGCATCCTTTACATTCCTCACACTCTGGGAACACCATAAGGAGGATCCGTCTTTTTTCATTAATCTTAGCAAATAACCATATACACTTTCGTTTTCATCAACAACCCTTTTCCATTCATCCCTTGCTTCCGGGTGATCATATAATTGATTTCTAATATCCGTAACTGTCGATAACAGTTCTTCGCGGGATGTATAGCCAAGCATTGAGGCAAATGCATGATTAGCGTCAATAAATTTCCCTTCAGGCGTTGATTGGAATATTCCTTCAAGTGCATTTTCAAAAATATTTCTGAATTTCTCTTCTGCTTGCTTTAATTCTCTTTGCGCCTTTTTTGCTTCTGTTATATCCATCATCATTCCGGAAAGAACATTCCCGTCGAGCCAGCTACTAATTATGACATGTATAACATTTCCTTTAAAACTTATTAATTCAGTCTCAAAATTCCGTATTTCACCTCTTTCTTTTATTGTTCGGATTAATATTTCTCTATCTGCGGGATTTTTATATAAATCTGTAGCCTTTTCTTTTGGTAATTCGGTTCCTTCAAATTCGATAATCTTCACCATTGCCGGATTTCCATAGAGTATTTGTCCTTCTATATTCACCTTATATATTCCAACCAAGGCATTATCTACAAGATGACGATAGCTCCTTTCGCTTTCAAGTAGCGCTTCCTCTGCTCGCTTACGTTCAGTTATGTCACGATTAATTCCGCGGTAGCCAAGAAACTTGTTCTTCGCATCAAAAATGGGAACACCGCTCGTTTCAAATATGACTTTATGGCCATCCTTATGCAAATTTATATTTATTAGACCCTGAAATGGCTCTTGAACCAAAACAATCTCAGAAGATAATTTCTTAATCTCTTCTACCATATCTTCAGACATTAATTCAAATGGTGATCGCCCAATCAGTTCTTCCTGTTTATAACCCAGAACCTCTTCAATCCGTGGATTAATGTACGTGAACATTGCTTCCGCATCTGTTTCCCAGATTATATCGTTAGTTGTCTCGACAATATTCCTGAATTTGTCTTCACTAACCCTAAGTGCTGCTTCCGCAATTATACGATCCGATATATCTCTGATATTGCACTGAATTATCTTCTTGTCATTTACTATATGAACCGTGCTGATAAACTCAATATCAATGCCCTTGCCGCTTACAGTCTCAATATACATATTATCCAGACGAACATATTCCTTTTGAGCTACTTCAAACAATATTTTCTCATTAACAAATATATTCTGCAGGAAACTTATTTCCCAAATAATCTTGCCAATCAAATAATCCCTTGAATAATCCAATAATTTAATCAAGGAAGAATTTACATCAACGATCAGTCCCGTTTTTGCATCAAGGATAATTATCCCATCCTTAGCCGATTCAAACAATTGACGATAGCGATTTTCCGATGCTAACATTTCATTCTTGGCATCAATCGCATCCTCCATCATATTCAAAGTAGTTTTTCGTGAATTAATCAACTCATAGTTCAAATTATTTAACTCAATCGTTCTTTTCGATAAACTATCCCGTGATTCGCGCAGCTCAATCTCAACAAGTTTCTGATCATTTATAACTTTATTGAGTTCATTATTGACTTCCTCGAACTTAGCCAATCTTTCTTCGAGTTTATTTATCAAAGTATCGGTATAATTCTTATAAAACTCAATGTCGTGCTGGTATTCCGGTTCAGCAGCCTGAACTTCATCGTTTTTATACTCATGAAGTAATTCAATAATTGTATTCATAAATGAATCAACATCGGTAGCCTTTGAGATAAATCTGGCAGCGCCAAGGCTCAATGCAAATTCAATGCTCTTCTCATCAATAAACGTTGAGGAATAGAAGACAAATGGGATACGCTTTAGCTTATCATCACCGAGCCACTCGCGACAAAGAGCGAAACCATCCATAACCGGCATCTGTATATCCGAAATAATCAAGACCGGCGGGTTTTGACGAGCATCAATCAGGGCTTCAGCGCCATTGGCTGCATAACGAAGATCGTAACCCAAATCTTTAAACAGTAATCTGAACAAAAATAAATCTTGTTCCATGTCATCAACCAATAAAACTCGTTCCATAACGTTTTCCTTTAATTAATCAAAATCTTCAATCCTGCTTCCAAGCACCAGCCAGGCAGAGTGAAAGAAAATCTCCCCTACCCCTCTTTTTCAAAGAGGGGATTCTTATA